>CALGTS010000001.1 GCA_937901925.1 uncultured Bacteroidales bacterium
GCTGTTTCTGCATCGTCAACTAACAATCTGTCAACTACAGCGCCAGCGTTAGCAGTGAAAGTGAAGGTTACATCGCTTCCTTCTTGAACTGTAACGGTTCCGTTAGGAGTAATGAATCCAGGACCTGTAGCAGTAGCTGTAATGGTGTATGTGGTAACATCACCAGCTAAGGTTGTAAATGGTACTTCTGCAGACCAAGCACTTTCGTTAGAAGCATCACATACTGATTTAACGCGAACTACATAATTGGTAGAAGCGGTTAAACCTGTAATGTTGTAAGTTGTGGTTGTTAAAGTTGGAGATGCTGTCCAGTTAGAAGCAGTAGCCAATTTGTATTCAACAACCCAAGCACTTTCTGAACTTACCCAACTTACGTTAGCAGAGTTTGAAGCTGCATTCACCTGAACATTAGTTGGTGCATCGCAAGGATCTGCAGCAACAGCAGCACCAATAGTAAAGTCATCAATACCTACGCCATATCCGTAGTATGAAATACCCTTGAATGCAATTTGATAAGTTGCAGATGGATTAGGCAATGCAATTGAGTCTTTTGTCCAAACTGAAACATCACTTGTGTGTGATAATAATTGTGTCCAAGCGGCTGTATTGCTAGTTCTATAATATACTACTAATTGATCTTGGTCTCCACCCCAATCAGGCATTGCATACCAGAATGAAAGATATGGATCTGTAACTTGAGTCAAATCGAAAATTGGAGAAATCAAGTAGCTTGAGTAGCCATTAGAAGAACCTCCATAGAAGGAAGCATTTGAACTTCCTGAATGTGCAGAAGCAACAGGTGAAAGCGAATAACCTGTACCTGCAGTGATATTCCAATTAACAGTACCAGAAATATACTCTTGAGACCAACATGGTGGAAGTGATGGACCATTTTCGTATCCTTGGGTATATGGGAAGGTATTAATTACATCACATTCGGTAGCAAAGGATACAGGACCTGTCCAAGCAGACATATCTGTAGCGCTACAAACCGCTTGTACATATACATCGTATGTTGTAGCAGATGTTAAACCTGTTAATGTGTATGGATTGGTAACGTTAGGAACAATAGTGCCTTGGCCTTGAGTAAATCCTGCAGGACCATATTCTATATTCCATGCTGTAGCATTGGTTTGGTCTGTCCAAGAGATTGTGGCTTCAGTTTGCGCAATATTAGAAACTTGAAGGTTAAGCACTGGGAGACATGTTGGTGCCACATCAATAGTTACATCATCAATATAACCATAACCAGTTGTTGTAGTATATTCGTTTTTGAATGCTACATAACGACCTGTACCAGTATAAGAAGACAAATAGATAGTATGTTCACCCCAAGTCGTAGATGTACCCCAAACGGTATCAACAGGAACGAATGTCATTGGGGCTGCTGGGTCAGTCATTACACCTACAATCATTCTTGATGTTGCATTGCTAGGTCTATACCAGAAGTTTACTTCCAAAGTGTTCATCGGATTAATATCGGTATCAATTTCAGGAGAGATTGCAATATTGTAAGTATTAGTAGTAGCATAGAAGTAAACAGAAGCTGGAGCAGAATGGTTAGTTGTACTGAGATATGGATAGGTAGAATAGGTCGTATACTTATCCCAACATAACGGATAAGCAGAGGAACCTGTACCGTAAGTGTCAAAGTTTTCGGTATATGGCAATGTAGCTATAGAAGCACAAAGCGTATAGAATGTTAACATATTAGACCATTCTGAATACTCACCACCGTCACATGCAGTTCTTGCATACACAACATAGCCCGTACTATGATTAAGACCTGTTAACTGAATCAAAGTATCAGTTAATGCATTAGGCGTTAATGTTGCAGGATCACTTCCAATAGGACCATAAACATATTCCCAAGCCATATCAGTAGGTAAAGCAGGAGTAAATGCAATATCTGCAGCGGTTTGAGTAATATTGTTTGTGTGCAAATTGTAAGGTCTTCCGCAAGTTATACCCACAATTGAGATAGAGTCAATTAAACCAGCAGGGTTCGTTCCTAAACTACTATCATTATGCCATAAGAAGTACAAACGTTTAAGAGTATTAGCATACGAAGCATCTAATGTAGTTCTAAAATATGTACCAGAGGTATTCTGATTAAGATTAGTTGTAGTCAATTTCACTGCATCAGCAATCGTGTTAGAAGAATTGCTTGGTAAAGAAGGATCGCCAATGTAAAGATTGATATAATCGCAGCAGCTTTCTCCTTGTGCAGACCATTTGAACGAAATCTCATATTCTGCAAAGTAACCGAAATCGATATCACGGCAAGCCCAAACATTAGTTGTAGAGCTTATTGTATAATTATTGTTTGTTCCATTATCGTTAGAAACAAATAATACTGGATTAGTTGCTCCTGTTGGCATACCTATATGCCATTTATTGGTTTGAGTACCATTGAAAAGATTCCAATCAGAAACCTCAGTAGTGTTCGTAAAGTCGCTATAATAAGGAACTTGTGCAGCGTTTCCTGCAGTCATGCAAGAATGTACATCTGACCATTCGCTTACATCGCCACCACCACAATCAGATTGAATCATAATGTAATAGGTAGTATTCGCATTTAAGCCAGTCAATTGAGTGGTATTTGTTGCAGAAGTGAATGTCATAGTACAAGTATCAGGGTTAAATTGAGGTTGTGTACTAACAGCCAAGTTATAACCTACTTGGTTTTCGCCTAATGCAGTCCAAGAGATATCTGCAGTGTTTGAAGTTACTGCATCGGTGCTCATGTCAACAACTCTTCTACAAGATGGAGCTTCCACGCAACTTACAGCAGCTATAAAACCATCATAAACTACAGAACCATCGGAATGGAATTTAAGAGTTAGCGGACCTACTTCAGAAGTGTGTGGGCCGAAATTGATAAGTGTACCAGAGGTGCCTGAGGTAATTTTTTGTAATAACATATCTTCATTAACGCCAACACCTTGATAGATACTTAAATAGTCAATAGTAGATTCTCCTTGGAAGGTGCCATTAATGGTCAATAAAGAATCTTCGCTAGTTGGATAAATCACCAATACATAATCCTTGCTATTTGAATAAGGTCCATTCATTCCACCATCATCAACGATAGTCACACCGCATGCGGTAATAGTATCGGTTGTGGTATTCATTGTGTACATATATGGAGAACCTTGTGCAGGTATATAACACCAAGGACTAACATCGCCACCACAATCAGAACGAACGTAGAAATCATAAAGAATGCCAGCCGTTAGACCTTGAATATCTACAGAAGTAGTTGAAATACCAGTAAGCAAGATTGCTTCGGTAGAAGTTTCAGGGTTAAAACCAATAGGACCATAAATTACATCCCACATAGAACCAGTTGGGTCAGTCCAAGAGAGCTGAACCATATCTGTTGGTGTTGAAACAGCTTCCACATCGTAAGGTCTTGCACAAGTTGGCAATAGATTCAACATCACATCGTCCATATAGATATTATAACTTGATGTAGATACATTGTGGTTTTTAAATGCGACGTAAGTTCCAGTTCCTGTATAGGAAGCCAAAGAAACACTAAACCATTCAAATGTGTTAGTTGTAGAAACTGCCACAGTATCAATACCTACAAATGTAGAGATGTCAGCAGGGTTAGTCATAACACCTACAATCATTTTATTATCAAGGTGTCCAGATCTCATTTGGAATAATACTTCTACACTATTTGTTGGAATAGTTGCGTCTAATTGAGGCATTGCAATTGCACTATAGTTAGAACTTGCACTATAGAAGTAGAGTGATTTACCACCTGATACTGCGTATGTAGTGCTTACGTATGGATAGCTAGCGCTATAGGTAGAGTTGCGTGTCCAGCAGAAAACTGGATTCGAAGAACCTGTAGAGAAAGTTTCAAAGTTTTCGGTATATGGTAAAGCTGATATTGTACCACATTCGGTTCTGAAGCTTCCCCAGTTCCAAGCACCATACTCACCGTTATCGCAAATCGCTCTAACAGCAACTTCGTATGGAGTGCTTGCACTTAAATTAGAAAGGGTAACAGAAGGTGTACCATACGCAATTTCAGGAATTGCATTCTCATAGTCAATAGTTCCTACTGGAGCATAGAGTACTTCCCAAGAAGTTTCGGTACCACGAGGAATCCAAGAAATGGTTGCAGAGTTAGTTGTGATTTGGCTTGCCGCAATATCATCAACGCGGTCACACATTGGAATTAGGTGAATATCCACATTGTCAATGTAAACTATATTTGTCATCCATTGTGGAGCACGGAAAGCGATGTAGCGGCCTGTACCTGTATAGTTGTCAAAGTTAATATCCGCAATTTCCCATGTGTTGATGGTTGTTGGAGTGAAAGAACCTACCACTTCAAAAGTAGAGTAATCATTAGGATCAGACATAACACCTACTTCTACAAGATAGTTAGCGGTAGAAATTCTTGCTTGGAATGAAACTTGCAATGTGTTTACATCAATATCCTCACTGATGCGTGGAGTTGCTGCATAACTATATGTAGAGGAAGTTCCATAAATATACATAGAATAATTTGGAGAAAAAGATTGAGAATTTGAAGTATATGGATATGATGTTGAACTATTAGTACCTTTAAACCAACAATCGATAAAGTTGCCAGCACCAGAAGCTGTAGCAGCATCAAAGTTTTGGAGATATGGTAAAGTTGAGATAGCCTCACATTCAGTTTGTGCATCAACTATTACCCATTCGCTATATTCACCACCACATTCAGAACGTAAACGGATTTGATAGAACGTATTAGCTGTCAAGTTATCTATGGTATAAGGAGATGAGGTTACAGAACCATTGCTTGTCCAAGCAGCATCGGTAGCAGATTTGTATTCCATTTCCCAAGAACTTTCTTGATAACCAGGTGCCCAGCTCAAAGTAATAGATTGTGAAGAGATATCAGAAACCATCACATTAGGAGCTATACAAGTCGCATTACTATCGCACGCGCCCATAAAAATCACATTATTTCTGAAAGAACGGGATGTCAATGATCCAGGAGAAAGAGGATTGTAGTTTGTTGGATCATTATAATTACTATAAGAAGTACCACTATGGCCTTGGAAATAGGTTGTAGAAGAATATGAACCAGTATTATCATCAACACTAACCACAAGGCTTCCTCCTGTATAAACAAAAGCGGAGTCAAATGTGATTTCTAACCAACCTTCGGTACCCATAGATACGTTTCCTGAGAACACTTTTGTATGAGTTGCAACAGAGGTATAACCAGTCAGTGAGGTTGCCGTTACGTTACCTAAATAAATATCCCAATTACGAGTTTGAGATGTTGGAGTTGAAATGTAGAACTTCATTCCAGTCAAAGTGTTACTACCACCCATTTCTGCAGCAGTGTATAGCTGTTGAGAGAATGAATAATTATAAAGCGTGTAGGAAGGTACGTATGAGTTTGTAGTAGTTCCATTGCCAATAACGATATCTCCACCAGCCAAACAACCTGTCACAAATGTAGCAGAAATAGATTGTGTTTCACCAGAAGCACAATTTGTAGAAACGCGCACATTATATTGAGTTTGAGGATTCAAACCAGAAATGAAGCAAGAGGTACTAGCGATAGCATATTCAGCAACAGTCCAGTTATCCATACCAGCTTCAGAATATTCTACCATGTAATCAACAGCACCATAAGGAGCAGCTTCCCAAGATACAAGTGCAGAAGCACCAGCCACATTGCTAATTACCAAATTAGTAGGAGCGGAACACTCTGGTTGATAATCCAAAGTTACTTCATCAAGATAAACATAGTTTGTTGCGCCAGTAGGTGCCAAGAATGCCAAATATACATTGCCATTTTCGTATGCCTCAGTCAAAGGAATGTCAAAATCATACCAAGTATTGGTAGCGCTATAGTTGTCAGGATAGATAGATTTTAGAACCGTTAAAGTGTTCATATTGCTTGGATCCGTCATGATACCCACATCCAAACGACCATAAGCTGCAGACGTTTTCTGAGCCTTGAAAGTTAAATGCAGACTATTTGCTGTAAATGTTGATAAGTCAAGAGCTTGTGATACGGCCAAAGAATACAATGTAGTTGTTGAATAGAAATAGAGCGATGCTGATCCATCAGAAGCGTATGTAGTTGATACGTATGGATAAGAAGTAGAGGTATTGTTTGTCATACGATCCCAACAATTAGGATATGCCGCCAAACCTTCGAAACTTTCAGTAAATGGGATTACGTTGGTTGGTAAGCAACGAGTCCAGAAAGTTGCAGGAGAAGACCAGTTAGATTCATCGCCTCCACCACAATCAGCTTTTACATATACATCATATTCTGTATTATCGGTAAGATTATAGATTGTGCAAGGATTTTCATAAACAGTTTCAGGAGTTGCTAAAGTGACATCAGAACCTGCGGGTACTACAGCAACTAACCAAGCTGTTTCATTATTTCGTGCCAACCAAGATACAGACACACTATTATCTGTAACTGAAGTTACCTCCACTTCCAAAGGTCTTAAACAAGATGGGGTTGTGAAAACTTCAAAATCATCAATGTAAGTATAATATGCAGAGGTAGAAGCCTTGCGAAGAGCGATATAAGCACCATAGCCGAGATAATCAGTAAGTTGAATTTCAACTTCGTGCCATTGACCACTTGTCCACTCTGCACCAGTGAATGCTTGTACCAAAGTAAATGTGGACATGTCATTAGGATCGGTCATAACACCAACTTCTAATGCACCATAACCTGCAGTAGTTGAAGTTTTCTTAATTTTAAAACTAACAGTTAAAGAGTTCAAAGGATTAGTAATCGTATCGATTTCAGGAGCTATTGCACAAGAATAGTATGAACTTGATGCGGAGCTATAGAAATATAAGCAACCTGCACCAGAAGCTGGAGTTGTTGAACTACAATATGGATATGCGGAGGAAGATGTATATCGTCTTGTCCAGCAAGATGGGAAATAACTATTAGATCCAGTTCCGTACGTGTCGAAACCTTCAGCGTATGGAATAGACATATATTGAGGACATTCGGTTCTAATATTTAGAACTTCCGACCAGTTGCTATACTCTGTTCCACAATTGGTTCTTACATAGATGCGATATGGAGTATCAGCGGTAAGACCAGTAAATGTGTGTGTAGTATCACTTAAAATTACAGCTTGTGTTTCGTCAATAGTATCACCAGGAGCTAAAATGATAGCTTCCCAAGCGTTATCAGTTGCCAAAGCAGGAGTGAAGTGGAATTCGATAGAGGTTTGGGTTACCGCACCAGAATCAACAGCTAAATTAAAAGGTCTTCCACAGTTGGTACCTACAATAGAGAGATTATCTACGGCAGCAGCTGGACTGGAACCACCGGAACCATCATTCCACCACAATAAGTAAAGACGTTGAATACCTTGGTATTCCGAATTTACCACACCTGAAACTCTTGTCCAATCATTAAGTTTAGAGAATGTGCCTAATAGTGTTGCTCCAACTGGCAATGCTCCAGAAATACCTGCTGAAGTGGGAAGTGCTGCTGGCGGTCCCAAGTACACCTTTAAATAGTCATAACTTTGAGATTCTCCATTGATTCTCACGTCAAACGAAAGATTATATTCTGCGTATGTGCCAAAATCGATATCACGATAAGCCCAAGATGTTGAAATTGAAGTGTTAGTGTAATCATTGGATGTACCATTATTATTGGAAACATACAGACCTGTTGTTCCCGTTGTGGTATTATTAGCAGCCGTGCCCAAAACCCATTGGTTTACACCAGAACCAGAAATAATCCATTGGCTACTTTCGGTGTTATCTTCAAAATCACAAAGGTAGGGAAGTTGAGCTGCCAACTGGCTTGTCATAAAGGAAACATTTCTCCAAAACGAAACATCCCCAGAACCGCAGTTCGCACGCACATATACATAATAAGGGGTTGTTGAGTTCAATCCTGATAATGCATAGAAAGGTGCTGAACTAGTGAATGATGGTGTTGTTGTTGCATCTGGAACATCAGTGCTTGATGTAGTAACATATATATCCCAAGATGATTCAGTACCTTGTGGAGTCCAAGAGATCTCTGCAGAAGACTCATCCACGTTGCTTGCTACAACATTTGTAGGGAAAGGACACGTAATAGTAGTCAAAGAGATTCCTAATTTCAAAGTTGGAAGGAAAGAGGCTGCTTCCTCATAATTTGAACCACCAGGATTTAAAGAAGCTGACGTGTTACCATCTTCATAATAGATAATAGAGGAAGGTGCTGAAGTTGCAAACCCATAAAACGCAACACTGCAGTCATAGTCAAATTGGTCTTTAGCGACAACAATTACCAAATCACTTGTTCCATCGTATGTGAAAGGTGTTGATAATTGATAAGTTTCCCAACCCAACGATGTTCCAGCGGCAACATTTGTAGCCGAGAATACTTGTGTCAACTGCGCATCTGGCAAGAATGTTGTTGCCGTAGTAGCCGATGTAGTTGTTCCCATATAGATTCTCATTGAGGAGAAGTTCTGAGAACCGATGACCGCACTTTTAAACGCAATTGATGTAATTGTTCCTGAGATATTCAACATTGATGCTGGATAAACCATTTGGCAATACGAATTCTCGTAACAATGTTGGAATGGAATAAGTCCACTTTGAACGGAACTATCTCCAATTGTTACATAGGTTGTGCTTTGGGCTCGCATTACCGATGGTAGCATCAGCAATACTGCCAACCATAAAAATAAAACTTTTTTCATAAGATTAAATTTGGTTAATATGAATAGATAGGGTTTTTATAAAAAAAAGAGTAGCAAATATAGAGGATAATTTTAATAAAAGCAATCTTAAAATGCATTTTTTTCTTGATTTTTTTTATGTGTTGATAATAAGGTGGTTATAAAATAGAAAGGAATACTTTTTATCAAAATAAAGATAGATGAAGTATGAATTTGAATTTTGTTTAGACTTTCTTTTGGGAAAAAATCAATCAATTTGAGATAAATTGTAAACATTTGTTTGTTGATTTTTGATTTAAGAATTGTTGCATTTTTTTCAATTTTTAGATGATATATTTATCCAATTTCGTATTATATTCATGCGATAAATATCAATGTCAAAATTTATATTTATACCTTTTTTATATCTAGTTTGAGATGTTTATTTACAAAATTAAAAGAAACCATTTTTTTTCTGAATAAAAGTTGCTATATTTGCAACGATTTTTTAATGCACCAAACGATGAACAAATTTTTACTTCATTTTCTTTTATTATTATCTCTTGTTCCTCTTAGAGCACAAGAATGTGATTCTTTCGTTGAGCGTTTAGATTCCCTCTATTTTTTCACACCAACTATTTTGTCAGAATCTGCCGAGGCTCAACTAAAAAATTTACCTAAATTTCAACTTTCGCCAGTGCGCCGAGCAATTGCGCTTCCCACTTCTGTTAACAATGCTGTGCTTAGTTGTTTTCCGCCTATTTTTTATCAGGCTGCGTTGGAGTGCGGTCAAGCGGCTTCGTTAACCTATCTATTTTCGTACGAAACTGCAATACGGCGAGGTTATTCCGACTTAAATTATACCTATTCACACCATTATACAGGATTTTTTAATTGGAATTTCTGTAATGGTGGACAAAGTGCTGGCGTTAGCGTGATGGATAGTTGGCAGAATGTTCGTAGTGTCGGAGCCATGTTTGTTCCAGATTGGGGCGCAGCGTACCACGATGGTGGCCCTACGAAATGGGTATCTGGATACGAAAAGTATTATAACGCAATGCGAAACCGTATTGCAGAGATGATTGCCATTCCTACCGATACAGAGGAGGGAATTCTTGCCCTGAAACATTGGTTGTACGACCACGCTTGTGGTGACCAACCAGGTGGAATGGTAAATTTCTACGCTCAACATAAACAAGCAGATGCCGAATTGCCTGCGGGAACCCCAGAAGCAGGATTTTCCTTTTTGACAACATTTTCTGCTACAGTTAATCATACACTTACTATTGTCGGTTATAACGATTCGATTCGCTACGATTTTAATGGTGATGGCGTTTATACAAATGATGTGGATATTAATAATGATGGAATTGTTGATGTAAAAGATTGGGAGATTGGTGGAGTGCTGTTTTGCAACTCTTTCGGATCAAATTATGGAACTGATGGTTTCTGTTATATGCCCTACAGATTGTTAGCGTCCTATCCCTCCGAGGGTGGTATTTGGAACAAATCGGTTTATGCTGTAAAAATTCGTGATGAAGTGTTTCCACAACTGACGGCAAAGGTAAAAATGCGCCATAATGTGCGGAATAAGCTGCAAATTACTGCGGGAGTTGCTTCTGTGGCTAACGCTTCTGCGCCCGAATATCAACTCGACCTTTACGCTTTTAATTATCAAGGAGGCGAATGGCCTATGCAGGGTGAGAGTCCGCAAACTTCTTCCGATATTTTAGAGTTTGGCTTGGACCTATCTCCATTGCTCAATTTTGTTGACCCCAATCAAGAAGCTACCTATTTTTTAATTGTAAATGAAGATGATGAAAACGGAACTGGAACTGGTGAAGTTTTGGAGTTTTCGCTAATGGATTACACAGCGGGGAATGTGGTAGAAGCAACTTGTTCAGGAGTGCCTATTTCAATTGTAAATAATGGTACTACATTGTTGAAAATTAATAAGATAATGAATTTTTCAAAGCCAATAGTGCTTACCGATTCGTTGTCGGTTAGCGCTCTTGAAGATTTTAATCGGCACCTTTATGCGGAGGGTGGAAAGCCTGGTTATCGCTGGGAGTTGAGTTCAGAATATGCTATTACAGAGATTACGGATTCGGTTTCCATACCCGCAGCAGAGGGCAATTCCGTGATACTTAGTGACAATGCTTCGGGTTATGCAACCATTGATTTGCCATTCGATTTTCCATGTTTCGGTGATATGTATAATCAAATTGTAATCTATGCTGATGGCTATCTTACTTTTCGTTATGATACTTATAATTGGCCCTTTCTAAAGAGCTCTAAGTGGCAACAGCGCACCACTCGGATGATTGCACCTTTTCGTGCGAATTTAGTGCTTTCAGAAGTTTTGATGCAATCGGATAATAATCGGGTGATAATTTCATTCGTAGGGAAAATTTCAGGGCAATCTAACAATTCGTTGCGTTTTTCTGTTGCATTGTATGCATCAGGAATGATAGAATTCTATTATGGAAATATGACCTATACGGGCACCAATTTCTATTCAGCACTTTCGCGTGGCGATGGTATCTATTTCGAAGAGTTGCCCATCTCGGCAAAACCTGCCTCTATGGTAGCGAATCGCGCTTTTCGTTTTACTCCCCCAAATAGCGTGCCTGGGATTGTGTTAAATGCAAACGGAATACTCTCAGGTAATGTGCCTTATCCCGTTACGCACGCACCATTGGATGTTGTCTGCTACGATAATAATGATGTAAAATGTCGGAAAACAATCGATTTTACAGCTCATTATCCCAATCCACTTGTTATTACAGATGCCGTGGCTGTACGTCCTGAAGATGGAGTGATCCGCAGCGGAGATACAATTTCGCTCGCGCTAACAGTTAGAAATGTAGATACAATCGCTTTTAATGGTTGTCAAATGCAATTTTCGACACATGATCCTTATGTGTCAATGTTAGATTCTGTCGAATATTTCGGTTATATTGCTGGCGGAAATGAGTATAGATTGAATAATTCTATCTCTTTTGTCGTTGATGAACGAACACCCAATAATTATCCTATTGTGTTTGATACACAAATTATTAATGATGAGAATTTTATGGTGGAAGGTGAACAGAGATTTGTTGTTTTAGGACCAGATGTCTCTATCGTAAATTATGAAATTATTGGCGATAATCAACATTTCGATTCTAATGAATGGAATGTTTGTCGTTTTGAAATTAAAAATGTTGGCGTTTTACCCCTGGATAGTATTTGCTGTTTGTTACGTTTCGACTTGCCCGATATTTCTGTTATGCAGCAAGCACATTCCATTGAAAATTGGATGATTGATGAGACAAAAAATATTGATTATCAGATTTTTATTAATGAAAATTATCAGCAACAATCATTTATCGATGCGTACTTAGATTTTTATGATGGGAATCGTTTCCTTTTTACCAAAGTAGTTACACTTTATGTGGATTGGAATTGTTTCGATTTTTCTGATTCTATTCCGGAAGCGTTTCAACCTACTAATTGGCAATTTGATGAAGATGAGTTTGCATTGGTTAATGATAATATATCTCATAGTGATTCTACAAGTTTTTCATATTCAGAGAATTTTGATTTGCCAGGTACGATTACTTTCTCCTATAAAATCTCTTCGGAAAATAATTACGATTGGCTTAGCTTTTACGTGGATAGTGTTCGGGTTTTACGTTGGTCAGGGGAGCATAATTGGACAACGCTGAACTACGATTTTTCTGCTGGATTCCATACTTTTGAGTGGCGTTATGAGAAGGATTATAGTGTGCACGGCGGAGAGGATAAAGCTTGGGTAAAGTCTATCTGTATTCGACAGAAATCATTAGAAACCCCTATTTTAACCTCCTTTCAAAATGAGATTTATGAAATTCTCTCCCGTGATACTATTACGACATCGCTTGTGGAATTACAATCTGTAAATTCACATTCAATACTCTTTAATGCTGAAATTTTAGATGAAGATTTGAATTTTGTTAATTGGGCATTTCTCAATATCTCCAACGGAAGTATAAATCCACCACATACAAAAAATCTTGAGATAACGCTCTCTTCTGTGGGAAAGCATAATAACGAGATTTGTAATGCAAATCTTCATCTCAAAGCCGTGGAGGGTAATGAGTTATTAGTGCCAATTACGATGGAGGTAGTGTCTCCGGTGGAGATTGATACGGGAAATGAACTTCCAACTTTCAGGGTTTTTCCTAATCCAACTACAGATCTACTTACGATAGAACTTCCTCAAACCTCATCTCAAATCTTACATTGTATATTGTACGATTTGTATGGCAGGAAGATATTCTCTCAACCGATCATCAAACCATCGGCTCAGGTTGATCTAACAAGCTTGCCATCAGGAGTTTATCTTCTTGAGGTTGAAGGATTTAAATCTGTAAAAATAGTAAAGGAATAATTACTTATATTATCTTACAAATATTTCTTAAGTGTTAAATTAAAAAAGCCGAATTTTAAAATTCGGCTTTTTCTTGATAGGGTATAGGTTAATTATACTTCCCAAGTATCTCCACTATTCAAAAGGTCATCAACACATTTGTATTTTGCGTTAGCTATAACCTCATTCATTTGATCTTCAAACATTTCAGTGTATGTAGCTTTTTTAACCGCACGGATAACACCTAAAGCAATAGGCATATCGCCTTTCATGCGTGCTAACATTGTGTGAATACCATTATCTTCAGTAGTTTCATCGTGTATCAAAAGGTCGTTTTCTGTAATTCCGTTTTCGCCAATTGTAACAACTTCTAATTTAGTACCATTGAAACGGATACCTTTATCGCGATTTTTACCGAAAATCATTGGTTTCCCATGTTCCAAAATGATAGTTCTGTCTTCGCGCCATTCGCGGTTTGTGATAGCATCGTGTGCTTTGTTGTTGAAGATAACGCAGTTTTGAAGAACTTCAACTACAGAAGCACCGCTGTGATTAGCAGCTTGTTCCATAACGTCAGTAGTTAATTTTGCGTTTACATCAATAGAACGAGCAAAGAAAGTACCTTGTGCTCCCATGATCAATTCACCAGGAGTGAAAGGATAGTCAATAGTTCCGAATGGAGATGTTTTAGTAACTTGTCCAAATTTTGTAGTAGGAGAGTATTGACCTTTTGTTAAACCATAAATTTCGTTATTGAAAAGGGTGATGTTTACGTCTAAGTTACGACGCACAATGTGAATAAGGTGGTTACCACCAATAGCCATTGAGTCACCGTCACCCATATTAATCCATACACTTAATGCAGGATTAGCAATTTTAACGCCAGTAGCGATAGCGCAAGCACGACCATGAATTCCATGGAATCCGTAAGTGTCAACATAATAAGGAATACGAGATGAGCAACCGATACCGGAAACCATACAGATATTTTCCTTTTTATGGTGAGTTTTTGGGAATGTTTGCAGCAATGAAGCCAAAATAGCGTGGTCACCACAACCAGGGCACCATTTTACCATTTGATCACTGGTAAAGTCTGCTTTTGTTAATTCTACGTCCGTTTCTGGTACGTAATGTCTTTCCATCTGTTTCATTGCTTATTCTCCTAAAATTTCGTTAAACTTTTCCTTTAATTCACCAACTTCGAATGGTAATCCCATAATTTTGTTGTATTGATGCATGTGGTATTGTGGGAAATTCATTCTTAAGTAATTTACAAATTGACCATTGTTCAACTCGCAAACAACGATTTTCTTGTATTTTTTCAAGATCTCTTCCGTATTTTTTGGAAGTGGGGAGATGAAGTTGAAGTGTGCGTATGCCACCTTCTTTCCTTCTTGGTTCATCTCATCAACAGCCAATTTCAATGCACCAGAAGTACCACCCCAACCAATTACCAATAGGTCACCATCAGGGTTACCTTGAACTTTTTGTTCTGGAATATAGTTGGCTACGCGATTTACTTTTTCTTGGCGTAAATAAACCATTTTAGCGTGGTTTTCAGGGTCTGTAGAAAGATTACCTTTACCATTTTCTTTTTCCAAACCACCTACGCGGTGACGTAAGCCTGCCATTCCTGGAATTGCCCATTCGCGAGCCAACGTTTCTTCATCACGACGATATGGTTGATAGTTAGGATCGTTTTCTTTTGCAAAACGAGGTTTAATTTCTGGGAGGTCAGCAACTTTAGGAATACGGAAAAGTTGAGAGCCATTACCAAGATAACCATCTGTCAATAAGATAGTTGGTGTCATGTGCTCTAATGCTAATTTTGCAGCCATATATGCCCAATAGAAGCAATCTGCAGAGGAAGAAGCGGCTACAACAATACATGGAGCTTCACCATTTCTTCCGAAAAGTGCTTGTGCAAGGTCTGATTGTTCAGTTTTGGTTGGTAAACCTGTAGATGGGCCACCACGTTGAACATCAACAACTACCAATGGAAGTTCGGTCATAACTGCCAATCCTAAAGCTTCGCTCTTCAATGAGAGACCAGGGCCAGAGGTTGATGTACAAGCTAATGCACCAGCGTAAGAAGCACCGATTGCAGAGCAAATACCAGCAATTTCATCTTCAGCTTGGAAAACACGTGCACCTAATGCTTTATGTTTTGCTAACTCAATCATCACTTCAGTAGCGGGAGTGATAGGGTAGGAGCCTAAGAAAAGTTTAAGACCAGCGCGTTCTGCAGCTGCTAATAAACCCCAAGCAGTAGCTACATTACCTGTAATGTTACGATAACGTCCTTTCTCCATATCTGCATGAGAAACTTCAATGATATGAGAACGAATCATCTCAAATTTATCTGCAAATTCATATCCTGCATGAAGCACAGCTTCGTTTAATTTGATAATATCAGGTTTGTTAGCAAATTTGCGTTCAAGATATGCTTCGGTTTGTTTTAATGTTTTATGTGTAGCGTAGAATATGATACCTAAAGCAAACATATTTCTACATTTTTCAGCCGTTTTATTGTCTGCACCATGCTCATCACCAATACGTTTGGTGAAAGAACTGATAGGAGCTTTTACAATATTATATGAATGCTCTAACTCATCAGTAAATGGGTCTGCAGAATATCCTGCTTTAACAATGGCATCTTCGGTAAAAGTGTCAATATCTACAATGATTGTTGCACCTTTTTTTGCCCATTTAAGGTTAGAACGGAATGAAGCTGGGTTCATGGCTACTAAGAAGTCACATTTGTCGCCTGAACTGTAAATGTGATTTCCAATATGAACTTGATAACCAGATACACCAGCAATAGTGTTGTGTGGAGCACGAATTTCAGCAGGATAGTCAGGGAATGTTGCAATATCATTACCTGTTAATGCTGCTGCATCAGAAAAAAGAGTTCCTGAAAGTTGCATGCCGTCGCCAGAGTCTCCGACAAACTTCACAACAATGCTGTCTTTTTCAATAATTTGCTCTTTTGTCATACTGTTTTTTTGTTTTTAGAATTTTTTTTATGGTATATGTGAATTGTTTAATCTATAATCGTTTGTTAGTCAGTTTATTAAATAAAAAATGCCTTGTTTTTAAGACAAGGCAAAAATATAAAAATATCTAATAGAAACCAACTATTTTTTGATGATTTTTTTGATGATTTTTCTTTCCCCAGATTGAATTTCTGCAATGTAGATGCCGCTTTCTAAGCTACTGATGTTTAGCGTTAAATTGCTGTCCATAGTTTTTTCTGATCTAATTTTTCGTCCACTTATGTCATATAAATCAAAGTTAAAACCGTTATTAAATTCTCCACAGTGGATTAGAATTTGATCTGAACTTGGGTTTGGAGAGATTTGTGCAGAAATAATTTCACTATGATCATTAATACCACTGTGGTCCCAAATGTCTCCAATTGCTAAATCATAAAGAAGCGCAAAATTCATTTTTGCCACCTCTTTTGCAAAGTCAATATTACAATAACTATAAAGGTCATTTACAGTGTGGTAATAATCAGAAAAGTTATATTCAATAGCAAAAACTGCCTCAAAACCAGCAAGTGCGTACATATAACTATCACTGTTTTGACGAGTTTTGTTTTCTGCACCTGCTGCAGGAATAACCGGAGTAATAGTTGTAAAGTTTTCGCACATAAAAGCTGCTTTGTCTGCTAATTCTGTAGCATTGTCATACCAATGCAAAGTTAGCTTATAGGGTAAAGAATCTGGTTGATTAGAAACCATATCATTGTTGAGCATAGCAATTACATTATCATTGTTATTAGCTCTTTTTTGCGCATCATACCTTGAACCTTGGAAACCTACTTCTTCCGCATCATATCCTATAAAGAAAATTGTATTGCGAGGTTGAAGTTTGAATTTGTTGATTATGCGGGCAAGTTCTAACATTACAGCTACTCCTGAAGCATTGTCGTCAGCGCCAGGTGCAGCTTCTTGAAGAACTCTACCTGATAAAGAGATGGCGTCAAGGTGCGCACCTACAATTACTATGCTGTCTCGATTTTCTTTGCCAGGAATAAATCCAACCGCATTGTAACAATAACGTTCAATGTGAGGAAGCCAAATGAATGTTGTGTCAAGATAGAATGAATCAATATGAGCCGTTGGTATTCCGTATGATTGTAAACGTGAAACAATGTATTCCGCTACATCTTTATTTCCGTTACCATAGTCACAATATCGATTGCCAAAATTTTCCAAATCTTGGATGGTTTTTCCAATGCTATCTGCATTGAGGTGAGGTAGCATATTCAATAAATCTTGGTTAAATTGTGCATTAACCGTAAAGGTTAAAAAGAATGCAACTAAAATTGTAAAAAATCTTTTCATAGGCAATTTGTTGTTAGTTTTTTTAGGGACCTTATTACTGGTTATAATTTGCTAAGGTCCTTTAGCAAAATTATATTGCAAATGTATCAATATTTTCGAATTTAAAATTTCCCTTTCTATCATTTTTTTTATTTCATCGTAAATGATTGAATGATATTCTGTTGGGTTGATTTCATGTTTTTTCATTATTTTCATTTTGTTTATAATTTTTAGTCTGAAAAAAGTAATTCTCAATATGAATATAACCTAAATTTGGGAGAATTTTAATCCTATATTGGAGACTTTGTTGAGAATTAATTTGTCAATTAGTGTAAATATTGTGGATATTTGACAAATCAATTACGATATTTGCAGATATTTTGGAGGCTCCTTTGAATAGTTTGTTTAAGAAGCATAAAAACAAATCCGTACCCTAAAAAGATACGGATTTGCGTTTGTTGATGAGAAAATATTGAGATTATCTTTCGATAATTCTAATTTTTAATAATTTTTTCGGTAGTTTTCTTTCCTTCTATCTCAATCTCTGCAATGTAAATTCCGTTTTCTAAATCGCTAATGTTTAACAAGATTTTATCATTATTGGAGAAGGTAGATTTAACAATGCGTCCCGTAAGGTCGTAGAGGGTAATCTTAAAACCATTTATAGCTTCAGAAGATTGAAAATTAATAATGTTAGAAGTAGGATTCGGATAACAACGTATTGCAAGTTTTGGATTTTCGGTAATATTAGTAGCATCACCGAGAGGGCCAAACGTCATTTCGTATAGAAGAGCAAAGTTCATTTGAGCAACCTCTTTGGCAAAGTTTAGGTTACAATGGATAAATAGATCCTCCTCTGTGTGGTAGTAATCAGAGAAGTAATACTCGATTGCAAAAACAGCAGGATAACCATATTGTGCGTATGTCCAACTATCGCTATTTTGGCAGAGAGTATTTTCATTAGCGCTCGGAATAACAGGAGTTATGGAGGTAAATGTTTCGCACAAGAAGGCAGCTCTTTCAGCCAAATCTGTAGCATTTTCGTACCAATGTAACGTTAATTTGTATGGAAGTGTCTCTGGTTGATTGGCAACCATATCGTTATTAAGCATTGCTAAAATTTTCTCTTGACGTTGGTATCGTTGTTCAGCATCGTGACCAGCACCGCGCAAGCCAACCTCTTCCGCATCGAAGCCGACAAAACTGAGGGTATATCTCGATTCGAGATTGAACTGATGTATAATACGAGCAATCTCTAACATTACTGCAACACCAGAAGCATTGTCGTCAGCGCCAGGTGCTGTTGCTTGTAATGTCCAATAGTCATCTAATGTGATGGCATCAAGGTGCGCCCCGATAATAATTATGCTGTCAGGACAACCTACGCCTTCAAGGCTCCCTTTTGCGTTGTAGCAGTAGCGAGATATGGATGGTAACCATCCTAAATCTAAATTAAGGAAGAATGAGTCAACCGTTGCATTCTCTATGCCGTAACTTTGCATACGGGTAACTACATATTCTGCAACATCTTTGTTTCCATTATCTTCGTTGCAATATCGATTGCCAAAATTTTCTAAATCTTGAATAGTTTTTCCAATACTATCTGCATTAAAATGAGAGAGAATCTCGACAAATTCTTGATTATATTGTGCTTGACTGGTGATGCACATAAAGAGAATGGAAATAACGGTAAATAGCTTTTTCATTGTTATAGAAAAAAAGCGGTGCAAGAGCACCGCTTGAGTTATTACTTAGGGTTAATTTCTAAAAGTTCTACTTCAAAAATAAGGGTTGCACCTGGTTTAATTTGATTTCCAGCACCTCTATCTCCGTATGCTAAATCAGAAGGAATGTAGAAAATAAATTTAGAACCTACAGGCATTAGTTGTACACCTTCTGTCCAACCAGGAATTACACCATTTAATGGGAAAGTAATAGGTTCGCCTCTTTGAATTGATGAATCAAAAACGGTTCCATCAATAGTAGTTCCGTGATAATGAACTTTTACTTTGTCAGTAGCGGTTGGTTTTGCACCCGTTCCCATAGTTATCACTTTATATTGTAAGCCTGATGCTGTTTCAACAACACCCTCTTTTTTCTTGTTCTCTTCTAGGAATTGTTTGCCGTTTGCTTTTTCAACTTCTGCTTGCGCCATTGCTTCTGCTTGCATTTTTTGTTGATGTGCTTCTACTTGCTTGTTTAAAATATCAAATGCGTGTTGCATCTCTTGCATGTTAAACATATTTTTTCCGTTAAATGCATCTTGTAAACCTTGTAGAAAAGCATTGAAATCAACGGTGATACCTGAAGCCGCAAAGCTTTCACCAGCATTAGCGCCTAAAGCATAGCTTGTTTTTTGGAGTTCTGTCATTGTCTCTTTTGTCATCTGTTCTTGTGATTTTACAGTTGTGCTAAGTGTAATAAAGCACAAACATAATGTGAATACTAAAATTTTTTTCATCTTCATTTTTTTTTAGGGTGCAAAGATATATAAACTTTTCTCATAAAAACGTTTTATTGCTATTTTTCTTATTTTCCTTTCTTTTTTTTGATATGATTTTTGGTCAGATGAATTTAGATGCTCTTTTAATATGTTGATTTTAAAACAGTTGTGTTTATTTTTCGTGATAAAATCTTTGTTTGTTGATATTGAAAAATAGTGTATTTTTGTAGTTTAATTGCATAAATATGGTTAAACTTGCAGTTGTTATTCTGAATTGGAATGGAAAACGTTTTTTGGAAACATTTTTATTGCCGCTAATCAAGAGTCTTCCGGCGTACGCAGAAGTCGTTGTTGCTGATAACAACTCTACTGACGATTCATTGAAGTTCATGCAAAGGAATTACCCTTCTATTAGGGTGATTGAAAATCCAAGTAATCAGGGTTTTGCCGAAGGATATAATACTGCTTTGAAACAAGTTGATGCAGAATTTTATTGTTTACTAAACTCTGATATTGAGGTTTCTGAACATTGGATAGAACCGATAGTTGAGTGTTTTGAGCAAAATCCAGATGTTGCTGTAATTCAGCCTAAATTATTATCGTATAGTGAGAAAGATATGTTTGAGTATGCAGGGGCTTCTGGTGGATTTATCGATAAGTATGGTTTTCCGTTCTGTCGTGGACGAGTTTTTGGGGTTTTGGAAAAGGATTTAGGGCAATATGACTCGCCGATGGATGTTTTTTGGGCAACAGGTGCGGCTATGTTTGTGCGTAGTGAAGTCTATCATCGTTTGGGAGGGTTAGATTCCGATTTTTTTGCCCACATGGAGGAGATTGATTTCTGTTGGCGAGTTAAAAATCAAGGATATCGGATTTGTGTTGTGCCACAATCAAAAGTTTATCATGTTGGAGGAGGTACTTTACCCAAAAATAACTCTTTAAAAACTTATCTTAACTTTAGAAACAATCTCTATCTGCTTCAGAAAAATTTGCCACAAAATAGGGTGTTTATTACCTTCTTTGTGAAGTTTTTTCTGGATCAAATTGCAGCAGTCTATTTCTTATTGCAAGGAAATAGGAAAGATTTTACTGCCGTCTATCGTGCTATGTTTCATTTCTGGAAAAATAGAAAACAGATGAAACAGAAAAGAGATGTTATTTCAGAACAAGCATTCGCACAGACATATCCTAAATCGATAGTTTGGGCACACTACTTTTTGAGAAAAAAATATTTTGATGGGAAAAAACTATTTTAAAATGTGTAAGATATGACCTTAGAAAGTTTTTTTTATGCTTATTTGTGGGGAATGGTGATTCTGGGTGTCGGAATTTTTATCACTTTGCAATTTATTACGCCTGCATACGGAATGACCTATAACAATCGTTGGGGAGCTTCTATTTCAAGTCGCTGGGGGTGGCTAATTATGGAAACTCCAGTTTTTGTAATTATGCTGATTATTTACCTAAATTCGCTACTTACAGGAGTAAAGCCCTTTAATATAGTTACTTTTATATTTCTACTGATATTTCAAACTCACTATTTACAGCGTTCTTTTATCTTTCCAGCTTTAATGAAAGGGCAGAGCCGAATGCCGTTGTCGATTATGTTTGCTGGAATTTTCTTTAATGCCAGCAATGCGTTTATTCAAGGTGGTTGGCTCTTTATGTTCGCACCCGCTAATGCTTATCCAATTAGTTGGTTTTGGTCACCACAATTTATTATCGGTTGTGTGCTCTTTTTTATTGGAATGGTGATTAATATAAAGTCGGATAGAATCATTAGAAAGTTAAGAAAATCTCGTGATGATAATAACTATTACCTTCCGCAAGGTTTTCTGTTTAAATATATTAATTCCTCAAATTATTTCGGTGAAATTATCGAGTGGATTGGCTTTGCAATCCTAACTTGGTCAATTCCTGGGTTGGTGTTTGTAATTTGGAGCATTGCCAATATCTTACCTCGTTCTAAAGCTGTTTATGAAAGATATACTCAATTTTGGGGAGAAGAGTTTACAAAATTGAATCGTTGGAAAATATTTCCATATATTTATTGATTTAATCAATCTTATGTGTAATTAAATTGTTGTTATGCAGAATATTTTTATTCCTTTAATCTACTTAATTTCTCCCTTTGTCGTGATTTTTCTATTCAATCGTTTTAAGATTGCGCGCAAGGTGGGAACCGTTATTTTAGCATACGCCATTGGTGTGATTATGGCTCTAACGTGGTCGTTTACTAATACAACTCCTATTGAGGGAGATTCATTGTTTAAGACGCAAACCATGCTTCAAAATATTACGGTGTTAATTGCTATTCCCCTAATGCTATTTAATTCCGATTTTAAACTTTGGACGAAGTCATTGCCAAAAACCTTTAAAGCATTAATATCTGGACTAATTGGCGTTGTTGTTGCTGTTTTTGCTTCCTTCTTTATTTTTAAATTTTCAAATGTTCAAATTGAGAATATGCCTTGTGTTGCCGCAATGATGACGGGTATATATACAGGCGGAACAATGAACTATTATGCACTTGGAAAAGCATTGTCAGTTGACGAAACTCTGATTGTAGTGGTATTAACTTTCCAAATGCTAATTACTTTCCCATTTATTATCTTCTTGACCGCTGGCGGTTTTAAGATTTTCCGAAAACTTCTTCCGTTTAAAGATGAAAATATTTCACAAATTGATACTCCTGATGCAGACAAAGTAGCTGAGGATACTTTTGAAAAATATTCTGATATGCTTACGCTAAAGAATTTTCCTAAAATGATGTTGGGATTGTTGCTTTCGTTGGGATGTTTGGCCGTTGGTGTGGGGTTGTCAATGCTGTTGACAGGAACTTTGAACGAATTGGTTGTAATTCTTACAATTACAACCTTAGCAATTGCTCTTTCTTTTGTAGATAAGATTCGTACACTGCCCAAAACTTTTGAGTTAGGAATGTTTTTTGTACTGATTTTTAGTGTGGTAGTGGCTTCTAAATTTAATATTGCCGCTATTGATGGTTCTGTTGTAGGCTTGCTTCTTTTTGTATTATCAGTATTATTATTCGCTGTAACGATCCATCTAATTTTATGTCGAATCTTTAAAGTTGATGGTGACTTATTTACTGTGGCAATCGTTGGTATGTTGTGCTCACCACCATTTATTCCACCACATTGTTAGTGCAATGAAGAATAAAAAGGTGCTAATTAGTGGTATTACAATTGGATTGGTCGGCTATGCCGTAGGAACCTATTTGGGTGTAGGTTTGGCTTATCTTTTGAAATTATTTTAGTTGTTTTTTTGTTTTATGAATATGAAAAAAAATCTTCTTTTCTTCTTGATATTAAATTTATTAGGGTTTTCGGTATATGCTCTTGATGTTAATGATGAAGTTGACAAAAAACCAAAGAGAGAAAAAGATACAACTGGCGTGAAAAAAGGTTGGAATTTTGGAATTCTTCCAAGTGTTGCCTTTGATGCAGATTTAGGATTTCAATTTGGAGCGTTGAGTAATATTTTCTATTATGGTGATGGTTCTACTTATCCCGAATATCTCCATTCCTTATATGTAGAAATAGCTTATACTACAAAACGTTATGGAATTTTTCGATTCAATTATGATTCAAAATATCTAATTCCAAAGCATCGTTTTTCGTTTGATGCTACCTATCTACCGGATGCAATGTGTGATTTCTATGGTTTTAATGGCTATTCCTCTATTTTTAATGATAATTGGAGAAATTCTAAAAAATATAGTGTGGAAGAGGGATATAAATCTCGAGCTTTTTACAAGTTTAAACGAGATCTTTTGCGTGTAGCTGCAGATATTCAAGGAACTATCCATAAAAATTGGAAATGGAGCGCAGGGGCAGGATTTTTAGGGTATTGGGCTGACCAAGTAAATTTGAATATGCTCAATAAGAATAAAGATGAAGAGAGTCGTTTGCCCGATATTCCAGGTCTTTACGAAAAATATGTACATTGGAAATTGATAGATCAAGCGGAAGCAAAAGGTGGTATGCACCCTTACGTGCGCGCAGGATTTGTCTATGATAGTCGTAATAAATTGACTAACGCCTCAAAAGGTATGTATTCCGATCTGTTTTTGACCTATACAGCTGCTTTTGGTGAACAAAAAGCATACAATAATTTGAAACTAAATTTTGTGTTTCAGCACTATGTTCCTGTATATAAGGATTATATAACGTTTGCCTATCGTTTAGGATTTCAAACGTTGTTAGCTGGAGAAAGTCCTTTTTATATGGATAGCTATTTGAATACATTATATATACAACGTGTTATGTATGAGGCTGTTGGTGGTGCAAATTCAATTCGTGGAATTTTGCGAAATCGTGTACTTGCTGATGGTTTTGGCTATGCCAATGTGGAATTTCGTTTTAAAGTATGGAAATTTGATATTGGAAGACAGCATTTCTACCTCGGATTTAATCCGTTTGTAGATATGGGGTTAGTGCTACAACCTAATGAATTAGATGAAAACTTGGTGAAGGAGAATGTTGAATTGTATGATCCTTCATTTGATATGTCAGAATTAGATTCCTATTTTAACTTTGATTCAAAGTCGGTTTATCTACCGCACTTTTCTGCCGGTGTTGGTGCCAAAATTGCTATGAATGAAAATTTTGTGCTTTCTGTAGATTGGGCTATGCCATTCAAACCTGCCGATGGTGCTAGTAAAGCGAATTTCTACATAAAAATGGGATATCTCTTCTAAAATGTAAATTAATATTCTATTGGATTGATTATGAGTAAAACTGGTAACAAAGTTAATGTGTTTATTCCATGTCAAATGGATATGTTCTCTCCTATGGTATCTTCAAGTGTGTTTAATATTTTGGAGAAAATAGGTGTGGAACCTCTATATAATAAAGATCAAACGTGTTGTGGACGTTGTTTGTATATGCAAGGTGAAACGGAATTGGTGAAACCTTTGGCAAACAATCTTTTATCTCAAATGGATTATACTTATCCAACAATTGTTCCTACCACAGCATGTGTTAGCTTTATAAGAAGTCATTATAAGGATTTGTTAGAAAATATTGCAGTACCTTCTGAGTGTAGAACATTTGTTCAACAGGTTTATGAATTGTGTTACTATTTGGTTAAAATTAAGAATATTACTTGTTTGGGTAACCATTTTGAACATCGTGTTTTCTATTTTAAATCATGTTCTGCACGTAACTATTATAAGTTGGAGAATGAACCAGAAATACTATTGCAAAACACAAAAGGTTTAGATCTTTTAGTGGATGAATCGCTAAATCTATGTTGTGGTGCAAATGGAAATTTCGCAACTACTAATCCAGAAGCTTCTGATAAACTTTTAGAGCAGATTGTTGAGAACATTTATAAGAAAGGAGTTCAGTATATTACCTCTACTGATATTGAATGTTTGCAACATATTGAAGCATATTTGTCATCTCACAATTTAGGAATTGAGGTGATTCATATTGCAGATATTTTAAATTCTGGATTGTAACTTTTTAAAAATCTGATGTTTGGAATAGTTCGGCGGTGATGGCATCCGTTAGGGCAATTCCTTGGGGGGTGATTTGAATGTAATTGCCCATTTTGCTGTATAATGTTGAATCTATTTTATTCAGTTCTTGAAGGAAATATTGAAGTGCTTTTTCCCCAAATCGCTGCTTTAGTTCTTCTAGAGAAAGACCTTCAGATGTGCGTAATCTGAGCAATACATATTCATTATATTGTTCTGTCGTGGTGAGGTGTTCTGTCGAGAAGAATGATTTACCCTGCGCAATTGCCTCGCAATATGCTTTGATAGAAGCGCAATTCCATTGTCGAGAATTACCGTCAAAACTATGGGCTGATGGTCCTAAGCCGAGATAAGGAGTGCCGTCCCAGTAGTGACTATTGTGCTGAGATCTGAATCCAGAATGCGCAAAATTGGAAACTTCATAATGCTCGTAACCAAATTCTTGTGCGAAATTGATAAGAAGTTGCAGTTCTTCAATGGATTGGTTGTCATTGAGTTGAGGGAATTTTTGAGTCTTAATTTTTCGTTCTAATTGACTATTTTCCTCAATGGTAAGACTATAAGCTGAAAAGTGAGGAAGATGGTAATTGCTTATGATTTGCAACTCCTTTTGCCAATCAGAAAGTGTTCTTGCATAAATTCCATAAATTAAGTCAATACTGATATTGTTAATTCCTGCTGAAATCACATTTTCTATGGCCAAATGTGCCTGATGTGCATCGTGGGTGCGTCCTAAAAGTTTTAAAATATTGTCGTTAAATGATTGAATTCCAATGCTAACACGATTAACTCCTAAGTTCTTTAAATCACATATGTAATCTAATGTAAGTTGGTCAGGATTTCCCTCAATAGTAAATTCAAAGTTATTTGAAAAGGTGAAGTATTTCCTAATCTTTTTAATTATCGCTTCGATATCATTAATTTTAAGTAGGGTAGGAGTGCCGCCACCTAAATAGAGTGTATTGATAGTTTTATCTTCTAAATAATTATTTCTTAGGTCAATCTCTTTGAGAAGAGTTTCAAGGTATGAATTGTAAAATTGAAAATTCCCTATGGAATAGAAAGCACAATAAAGGCACTTTTTTTTGCAAAATGGGAAGTGGATATAGATTCCGCTCATGTGGAATTTTTTAAATGAAAAAAGGCTTCGGATTGTCCGAAACCTCATCTTGTGGGAGCAATAGGAGTCGAACCTATGACCCTCTGCTTGTAAGGCAGATGCTCTAAACCAACTGAGCTATGCTCCCTTGCTTGAATGCGAGTGCAAAAGTACACTTTTATTCAATATGCTCAGCCTAAAAAATGATTTTTTTGCAAAATTATTTTCACACTGATTATCAACAAGATAAATTATTAAAACTGAAATCCTAAGACTAAATTTAAGAAATTTGGTCGTTTTCCAGGTTTATTAACGTAAAAATCTCGGAGCAAATGACGATAATTTACCTCAAACGAGAAAAAGTGTAAACGAAAACCCAAGCCTGCCGTTAATACAAATTGATTAGTTTGAATGGTGCTTTTATTATAAAAAGCATCATTATTTTTCAATGCTACCAAGGGTTGATAAATAACACCGACATTGGGCATAAAAGCTATTTCGTCACCTACTGGCAAGTAAGCTACTGCCTTAATTGGAATTTGGAGGTAGCGAAGTTCAGCAAAGGCATCAATTGGAGCGCCATCCATAAAGGTATTGAATGTGGTTTTGTGAAACATATAATTAAATCCAATTTCACCATACACATATTTTCCAGCACGGAAAAAGGCACCAAATTCTGCAGAAATAGAATTTGTCAAGGAGTCGGAAAAGGAGTACTGTTTCTGGAATGGTAGATTATAACCTATCTTAAAACCATACATAAAAGAAGGTTGGTCATGAAAATATCGTTGCGCATTAAGTGCGCTTAAAGAGCAACAGATTAAAATTAAGAATAATAATCGTTTCATATCTATTCTATTTTGTATTAAACTGGTTCATTGTTCTTTGTAATCCTGCTGTGGCAAAAGAGATACATATTTCCGCACATCTTTCCAAAGCTGGCTCGATGGTTTTTAACTCTTCGGAACTGAACTTTCCCAAAACATAGTCCACTTGCATTCCTTGAGGAAAATCTCTTCCAATTCCAAAACGCAAACGGGGAAAGTTACTATGTCCCAACACTTCAATAATATCATTAAGACCATTGTGAGTACCTCCGCCACCTTTAGGTCGTATTCGCAATGATGCCAAAGGAAGGTCTAAGTCATCAGAAATTACCATAATATTTTGAGGTTCAACCTTTTCAGTTTCCATCCAATATTTCACAGCCTTTCCGCTCAAGTTCATATAGGTTGTAGGCATTACTAAAATTAGGGTACGACCTTTATATTTTCCGCGCGCCACATAAGCGAATCGCTCCGTAGAAAAGGTTACATTTAACCGTTTTGCTAATGACATAACCGCCTCGAAACCAATATTATGGCGAGTGCCTGCATATTGATTTTCTGGATTTCCAAGACCAATAATGATAAACTTCTTATTATCTTCCACAGCAATTTTATTTATTCTTCTTCTTTCTCAGTTGAATCTTGTTTATCAATTCCTTCAACAAGAAAGGTAAAATTCAATTTACCATACTTTCTATGTTCGTAGAAATTAGGATGTTGAGAAAAATCATACTCTTTAGGATGTTCCATCACCAACCAACCATCAGGTTTTAGCAGTCCATTAGTAAAAACATTCTCCACAATTTTCTCAAAACCCGCTAAATTATAGGGAGGATCTGCAAAAATGACATCAAATTTCTGACGGCATTTTTCAGTAAACTGAAAAGCATCAGCTTTCAACACAGAAACATTGTCGAACTGTAATTGCGAAACCGTCTTTTTTATAAAATCTACACAAGGTTGATGCAGGTCAACAGCCAAAACAGAAATAGCTCCTCGTGAAGCAAATTCGTATGTAATATTTCCAGTTCCTGCAAAAAGGTCTAAAACAGTCAAATTTTCAAAGTAGAAGTAGTTGTTTAAGATATTAAAAAGGCTTTCCTTTCCCAAATCTGTAGTGGGGCGTACAGGAAGAGTGGTAGGTGCATTAATATGACGTCCTTTATTTTTTCCGCTAATAATTCTCATAATTATAATAGATTTCGGATGGGGAAATATGATTTCAAAAAATTATCTCGATTATTATCCGAATATAGGAAATATAGAACCGATTCTTCAATATTAAGTTCAAATTGCGCTATTACATTCAGCAAATAGTAGAGCATATCGGCATCAGAATGATATTCAAATTGATTAACCACAAGCAATTCTCCTTTAGAAAATAGCATCAAGAGAAAATGATTTTGGGTAGGAAAAATCACCAAAGCATTTTGCTCAAAAGCATTACTAAAACGAGTATTTAGCAAAGTATAGGAAGCCGTTAGAATATGTTTATAGTGAGGTTGGATATTCAACAATGCTAACTTCTCTGCAGCTGAGGTGGGTACGGAATAGATTACTCGATAGTTTTGAAATTTCTCTTCCACAACATCACCAACTTCAGCAGTTGGATTTTGCAAAAAGAGAAACTTTTCCGCAGGTTGCGCAAACTCTGCAACATCAGGAACAAGCACAGGTACGGAACTTGCAACAACTACCATCTTGGCAACCATCTCCTTCTCAGAAACGGGCAGAAGCTCCTTATCTTTAAAACAATGGAATCCATTTGCTGTTAAACAAATGGATTCCAAAATATCAAGATTGCGATTTTCAATCATAATTATTTACTTTCCCAGCTTCCAGATACAGAAGCATTATCTAATGCTCCCATCCAAATATCACGATATTGTACACGATATTGAGTTTCTTCTTCTAACCCACTGTATAACAATTTATTCCAAAATTTAGCAATAGCTGAACTATTTTCAGGAATAATAGTTTGTTGCATATTAGCTAAAATATCATCTACTGTTAAATAGATTCTATATACTGGAATTATTACACCAGCAGATTCTACAGAAGCTGTATCAATTTTAAACTTATTACCAGTTTCTGCAATGTAATTAAAATTCTTCAAAGAACTTTCAACCAAATTTTTATCATTTTCCATCATTCTTCTCTTAGCAGGAATCTTAACAACTGATTTTTCAAGATAACCTTGAGCAAAAGCATCCTCTTCTGACATATTCTTAGGAACTTCTTTCAACATCTTTGTTTGCTCAACAGTTATGGTTCCATTTTGAACAAAATCGTATAATTCATCAATATCACCAGAAACTTTTCCTGTTTCTTGCTTATAAACATTCTGTGCATTACGGATAATTTCAAGACATTCGACTATTCTATCCTCTCTTTGTTCATAAACTGATTTGAATTTACCTGGTCTCATAATACTTCTAAAAATCATAAAAGTAAGAAATAATATTATGATTACCAACACAATACGAAATAAACTTTGTACTTTCATAATTATTTTTGTTTTACTAATTTTAATTTCTTTTCAGGAGAGCAAAAATAGAAAAAAAATCGGTACAAATAAACAACAGTCGAAAAAAAAATTAAAAAGTTATTCTTGTAATTCCTGTTGGATATTTTTGTGCAAAAAGTGCTTTGATTTTAAGATAATCATCAGGATTGTGAACAAAATCAAGTTTGTCAGATTCTACAATCAAAATAGGAATATTATCATGTTCTTTTAGGTATGTGATATATCGATTCTGGATAGAATTGAGATATTCTGCTGTAATATCTTTTTCATATTCTCGACCACGATGTGCAATATTTTTTAGCAATTGCTCAGAATTATTATAAAGATAAACCAACAAATCGGGACGAGGAAGATACGCCGCAATTATATCATATACTTTGGTAAAGAGAGAATATTCATCACTTTGCAGATTATTCTTAGAAAAGATTACACATTTATCAATAAAATAATCTGCAATAACTAAATTGGTAAAAAGGTCGCGTTGAGAAAGTAATGTTTTCAACTGCTGATAGCGATCGGTTAAGAACGCCATCTCTACAGGGAAAGCATAATGTATAGGGTCTTTGTAAAATTTAGGTAGAAAGGAGTTATCAACGAAACGCTCTAAAATCAGTTGAGCATTATAATCTTCGCTCAACATCTTAGATAGCGACGTTTTTCCAGCGCCGATACAGCCTTCTATTACAATATAATTATAGCTAAGTTGATTCATAATCATTTTTTCAGTTTTTCCTTTACTTCGAGCAACGGTTTCCAAACAAATTCGCGCTCATATATTCGCGGATGTGGAATTTCGAGTTGCTCACTCTGATAACGAAGATTCCCATATTCCAGAATGTCAATATCAATAGTTCGGTTATGGTAAATTGGCACGCCATCTTGATAGTGGGTTTTATTATCTCGACCCAAAGTTTTCTCAATCTCCTGCGTCACTTGTAATAACTCCATCGGAGATAAGGTCGTGCGCACTGCCAGCACCTGATTCAGGAACGGAGGCGCATCAAAGCCTACAGCCTCAGTTTCGATAACTTCCGATTTCTCAACTACTTCACCAACTTTTTGTGTAAGCAATACAACAGCTTTGCGCAGATATTCTGCACGATTACCTATATTACTTCCTAAGGCCAAGAAAACCTGTTCCATTGTCTCAAAATTCAGGTAGCAAAAATATATCAATTTTCAAAACCAAACGAGCGGGATTGCCACTTTCACACGAAAAAATTGAAGAAAAAAATCTTTTATTCATAACTTATTGAAAATGAAAGGAGGTAATTTTCGCAAGGAGAAATTCGCATTGCACCGTTGAGGCTGACGCAACCAGCGCGTTAAGGATTGAAGCGGTTATGAGCCCGCGGACTTAAAATTTAGAATCAAGAATTTAAAAGTTAGAGGTTTATGTTTGAGAGATTTTAAAGCGAAAGATTGAGCGGGTGAAATTTGAGCGGAAAGCCTGACGGCGAGTGCGTGGCCATTTTCCAGCTGAGGAAGATGAGAGCGTAACCATATTAAAAGAGGTTTTTCAAAAAAGTGTGCAGAAGCGCGGGCGGAAAATCGCCGGAACGCCCAAATAAAAATAAAATAGATGAACAGTAAGAATTTCGGGACGTTTACATTGAATAAGTTTGTACTTTTGCAACTCCAACCTAACGATTAAGTTTATAGAAATTATGAATATCGAAAAATACAAAAAAATATTACAGGAAATTCCTGAAAATGTTACACTTATCGCTGTTTCAAAAACCAAACCGGCTTCCGATATTGAAACTTTATATCAATTAGGACAACGAGTTTTTGGAGAAAATAAGGCGCAAGAGCTAAAGGAAAAGTATGAGATTTTACCCAAAGATATTCAATGGCACTTCATCGGACATCTACAGACCAACAAAATCAAATATATAGTTCCATTTGTTTCGATGATTCATAGCATTGATAGTTTTAAACTTTTACAAGAGATTAATCGCATTGCGAAGAATCATAATCGCGTGATACCATGCTTATTACAATTTCATATTGCTGAAGAGGAGAGCAAGTTTGGCTTCGACTTGGGCGAGTGTGAAGCAATGCTACAAGACCCGCAATTTGCCACTTTAGAAAATATTCAGATTGCTGGCGTAATGGGAATGGCAACTTTTACCGACAATCGCGAGCAAGTACGCCAAGAATTTCATCACTTGAAAGAGATTTTTCAACATCTAAAATCCAATTATTTCTCTGATAATAAAGAATTTAAAGAAATATCAATGGGAATGACCGACGACTATCCTATCGCCATTGCTGAGGGCAGCACGCTAATTCGTATCGGCAGCGCTATTTTTGGCGAAAGACAATATAACACACCTGTAAACGACTAAAGGCTATTACAGAATTGTCAAGCTTCCTTTATAGATAAATTTTCTTCCAGAATGGTTGTAAAATACAATCACGTAGGAAACTATATTATTTTCCATAACCTTGCCATTTTCTTCTCCAAACCACTGAAAATATTTATCGCGCGAATGAAAAATTAATTTTCCCCAACGATTATAGATAAAGATGTCGAAATCGGCAATAGACTCTATAATCTCCTCAGGCATAAACAGATAATCATTCAATCCATCTCCATTTGGAGAAATAGCATTAGGAAAATAGAAATCGCGAATACAATCTTTCAGTCGCAGCCGAAGAGTTACTATTGAATCACAGCCCTCAACAGAGGTGTATGTTTGCGTCAGTTCACCCGCTTCCGAGAAGAGATTTCCGTGCCATTCGATAGGTAAATCAGCAGCACAAACCATTGTATCTCGATAAGTTATGAAATCAATTTGCTCTAAAAGGTGATAATTTACGATCGAATCGCAACCCAATTCGGTAGTAAAACTTTGCGTTTGTACTCCTGTTGAGGTAAAAGTTAGTCCGTCCCACTCCAACGGAAGTTCACCAGAACAAACGGTATCGTAAAGGTCGATATTTAGATTAGGGTGGATCTGAACATTCAGCAACGTATCGTAAGTACAACCTGCACTATCTTGCACTGCTACCCGATAAGTTGCTAGTGTATCGATCGACAACTCGTATGGTGTGAGACAGAGTGAAGTGTATCGAGAACTTGTTGTGCCCAAGGCCCCTCTAATATATGCTGCGTGATAGGAAATTGAACACCTGAATGAAGATTTCGGCTCAATGCCAACTCCCATTCCACCAAATATCCATTATCGTTCTCCCATAGATCGTGAATTTCGACCGACCAAGTTCCGTTGAGCGGACAACCTATCAGATTGGAAAAACTCTGGTATGGATGATATAGATTTTGCATGGTTGCAACATTACTTGAGTCCACCATATAAGAAGTAGAACCAGCATCCCAATAGGGATTTGGACGGGAGTGAATATTGGCCGTTTCAAAGCAGTACGCGTGTGCTCCAGCGGCATAGTCATAACCTTGCGTAGTATTATTCGACCAGATATAGTTCCAGGGAACTCCAATCGAATTGAGCGTACTATCGCAACTCACAACCTCCTCTTGTCGATTGGCCATACCAAAGTTTGTACGAAAATAATGAGACTCACCATCCCAGTTATTAGATTGATAATCTGGCAGAATAACACTTGAACTTCCATTGGGGCAAACCAACGAAATCTCCAAATCCTCAATCGCAGAATGCTCAATCTTGAGACGCAAATAGAGTATATCCTCTACCGATTCGATAACGGAATTGGGTGGAAAATTAGCAAAATTAGCGTTTGAAATATAGGAAGTTCCGTATGGTGCGCAAGGAATTCCATCGGGGATAAATATCACATCTCCAAAAGTTTGTCGCGCTTCCAAATATCCCAACTGCACCGACATATCCTCATTATAGCCATAGGTAACAAAAAACTGTTCTCCTGCGCATACCTCTGTCGGCAAAGTAACTGATGTTATCGGATTGCGTGATACTGCCACATTCATCACCCATAGCGTATCTTGAAACGAAACTTGTGCAGTACTATCATCGCGAAAAGTAACACCTCGCCAAACATAAGGTAAATCATACTCGCACACCGCACGACTCTCATAAACTGTATCTACCTGTGCCGAAAGCGAAAAAGTGGAAAGAAAAAACAGCAGAAAAACAAAATTCTGAACTAATTGGAAGAACATTGGATTATATCTCCCCTTAATTTTCCGCTCACTCGAACTCATAACATATTAATTTACAGGTAAATAAATTATTTTCTAAAACAATTTACAGAAAAGCAAAGTTACATTTTTTTGTATAATATGCAAAAGTTTTTTAGATTTTTTATTTGGGCGCATCGGCTCTTTTCTACCGATACTGTCCCAAAAAGTGTGTAAAAATTGTTTGTGCAAAGATATATTTTTTTT
>CALGTS010000002.1 GCA_937901925.1 uncultured Bacteroidales bacterium
GCGCACGAAAGCTATCGCAAACCTAAAACTTCAAAAGAAAACACAAAAAACATTTTTTAGATATCCCGAGCATGCAATTTACCACTCCTAATTCATAATTCCTAACTCCTGAGGGCAGAGAAGATTAAAAGTGAAATAACAAAAAAAAGAGACAACCCTTGTTTGCCTCTCTTTTTCGCGACCCGCCACAGGCGGGATTTTGCTTTTTTGCTGCCCGCCTGCGCTCCGCGGGGGCGGGCTCTATTCGGTAAAACCATCTCCCTGCCCTGCGGGACAGGAGATAATTTTGCCATTTTTGATTAATAGCGAATACAACGGACAGAGTAGCCGTAGAGCTTGTCGTTGTGGTTCCTGTACACGTTGGCGGTATTGTTGTTCAAACTGCGGGAGTAGGCGTTGTAGCTATGGCTCTGCGTAGCACTCCAGAAGTTGGCGTAGTAGCCGAAGCCGCCGGAGCGGGCAGCGGGACGGGCAGAGAAACCCGTAGCGTTGTTTGCAATAGGATTGTTGCCAACATCACAATTATCTGCACTGCTATTCCATCCCTCCTCGCTTGCCAACGCTTTGGCAATATAATCTTCATCTCCTCCGCACACATATTGGCTTTGGCTGCTTACGTAGTTCGTCAACTCTGTCCACTCTGCATCGCTCGGAACGTGCCAACCATCTGGGCAAATGCCTTGCACACCACTCGGATTGGCACTGCTGCTAAGTGAACCATTCATTACTGCCGCCCAGTTGTATAGGTAACCATAATCGGTAACATTAGCGCTATCATTGTGAGGATAGTAACGGTAAGCGGTTGTAGCGCTTGTTGTTGTCCCCAAAGAAATAGTAGTTCCGTTGGCGTATTTTGTTGTTTTTAGGTTCTCGCGCATCCAGCACTGCTCGCCAATCTGCACGGTGTTGTACACATTGCCGTCAACATCGGTAACGGTAGGTGCGCCCGGGCATGCCTGTGCTGGATCGCCGCCTTCATTGCGAACACAACGGACAGAGTAGCCGCGGCTCTTGTTGCTGTAGTTCCTGCCCACGGAGGCGTTGTAGTAGAACAAGATGCGGTAGTAGGCGGAGCTGCTATCGCTCTGCGTAGCACTCCAGAAGTTAGCGTCGTAGCCGACGTTGCCGTAGTAGGCGGAGCGGGAGCCAGCGGGACGGGCAGAGAAACCCGTGGCGTTGTTTGCACTTGGATTGTACCCAACATTACAATTATCTGCACTGCTGCTCCATCCCTCCTCGCTTGCCAACGCTTTAGCAATATTGTCTTCATCTCCACCGCACACATATTGGCTTTGGCTACTTACGTAGTTGGTCATCTCTGTCCACTCATCATCACTCGGAACGTGCCAACCATCAGGACAAATACCTTGCACACCACTTGGATTGGCACTGCTGCTAAGTGAACCATTCATTACAGCGGGCCAATTGTAGAGGTAACCATATTTAGAAACATTGGCTCTATTGTAATTAGGATAGTAGCGGTAAGCTACATCGAGACTCGCTTCTGTTCCTAATGGAATTGGGGTTCCGTCTGCATAACGAGTGGTACGCAAGTTCTCGGCCATCCACACTTGGTTACCCAATTTCACCGTTTTATACTCATTGCCATCTATATCGGTTACTGGTTGCGAAGGTCCATCTGTAACGGGGCGTGAAGGTTTGGCTGTAGTAGATTGCGAAGGTTCGTCTGTAGTAAGATGTTTCTGTTCTTTACACGAAATAAAAGCACAAATTCCCAAAACAGAGAGAATAATGAATATTGTTTTTCTCATATTAAATTAAATTTAGAAACCTCTTTCCCTTTCTATCTATTTTGCCGAGATTCAATAAAATAGAATCAAAAGGTTTTCTAACCCAAAATCTAACCTCTTTATAACACTACTTTTGCAGGGTATGTAAAAAAGTTGTTTTTACCTAGCCAAAATATACTTTTCATAACTAAAAAATAGTCCTCTAATTAGACTTATATAATCTCACCATTTCTCCCAATTCTGTAGGGACAATGCAAAACCGAGAGAAACAGCAAGACATTATATTAATTGTTCTCGTAATATGCGTTTGTGGAGTAGAATAACCCCGAGATAGTGAATTGTTGCGTTTTGCTATCTCTGTAGAGCATCTGTGCCGGTATGTTAAGGTAATATTTCTCGTTCTCATCTTCCACTGTCAACGAGCGTGCTGGCATATTGAAATAATCTAAAGTGGTTAAACCAAATGTGTCGGTAGTAACAGCAGAAACAAACAAACCGCTATCTGCAATTGCTACTTGGGATGTAACTTCACATAAGGTTCCTGCACCTTGACAATCTACATGAACAAGTTTATCGCCTACGGGAATGCATCCGTTGCATTCCTTTGCACTATGGCCTACTTTAATAGTAATGGTACCAGTTTGTTTTCCTTTGGCAGGATTGGCTATCGTTACTTCATTAAGAGTGTTTACAACATCCACCTCCTCTTTTTGACACGAAAATGTCCAAAGAGAGAGTAGAATTAAAATCAAGAAAAAGAGGTTTATTTTTTTCATAATTTCAGGTGCTATTTTCAAAATAGTATCCGTTCCTATCAATTCTCACCAGCAAATATAGGAAATTTTTTCATTGAAAATCATCGATTTTTTGCGTAAAAAGTAAAATTTCACCATTTAGGACGAATTTTGTAAAAATGAGATGATAAAAATAATTTAATCTATTGAATTACAGTATTGTAAAAAAATAACATAATTTTATCATCTCACCTCTATTTTTTTTATCGTCTCACTTTCTCCTCATTTTAGGACGAAACAGAGAATATTGAGACTATAAAAATGAGACAAAAACAACTTTTCAAAGAGAGAAATGGAAGATTATCGAAAAAGATAATATCTTTGCCTCAAAATTTATGCTATGAAACATTGGTACGACAAAACATCCGTTCAGGTGATTTTCCACCTGCTTTTCTTATTGGTAATGTTGTATTTTTTCGTATTTAATTGCCATCTGAGACCTATTGCCTATCCTGACGGTTATAAAGAGTATTTAAGCGGAGTAATTGCGGTCTCCGTAATCTATCTGAACTATTATCTGCTATTTCCCAAATTTTACACCCAGCGGAAATACAGTTCCTACTGGTGCCTGAGTGTTTTGAGCGTGGTTATATCGGGAGCGGCAGAGACGGTAATGGTGGCACCTAACCTATTGGCAATGTACAAATCTTGGGGCTATGAAGAGATGTCAACGTATTATCTACTCCATACGTTCCTACTTGTCACCTTACGTAATGGCGGATTGGTACTGTTTGCCTACGCATTAAACACCATCTTATGGTTGCAGCGTACCAAGGAGGAGCGACAGTTTGATCTACGAAAACAGTTTGGGTTGCTGGATGTAAAAGGGCACACGCGAGGAAACACATTTATCAACACCAAGCAGGTGCTCTACTGCATACAGAAGAGAAATGTCACCTCGATACATCTCACCGACGGCTCCACCTACCTTCGCTACAACTCGATGAACGACCTTGAGGAGTTGCTCGGTAGTGAGGAGTTTCTCCGCATCTCGCGCAATGTCATTGTGCAGAAAAAAAGAATTCTACAGCTCAACGGCATCAATGTTGAGATGGAGGGAAATGATGACGGCGAGAGTATCTCTCTTGAGGTAGGAATATCCTATATGGAAATGGTGGAAGAATATATGGAACAACTAATTTCCGAAAGGTTTTGGAGTGAAGCTGAGATAAGGAATCCGAAGATTGAGTTAGTTTACCAATACATAAAAAAGCACCCAAACTGCAAAATCGAAAAAATTTGTAACGGTTGTCACCTAGCAGAAGGAACGTTAAAGCGATATTTGACTGTACTAAAGCACAACAAGCGCGTCGAGTACAGAGGCTCGAAAAAACTGGGAGGTTACTACGCTATAAAACCCAATGAGGGATACTCCGTTTAATTCCTATTTTTGGAGTTCCTCTATTTTCCTTGTATCTGCGGATTTATTAAAAGAAGAAAATTGCGAATTCCGTAAAAATTCACTCCAAAATCGGCACAAAACCAATTCCAATTCAGCATTTTCTATTTCAATTTTCCTTTGCAGAAAGATTCCCCAAGAAACGGATGAATATTGCTATCTGCGCTCGCAAAAAATAAAAAAAAATAGTATTTTTGCATTCTAAATTATACATGTATGAAAGGAAAACTTTTTCTCATTCCCTCTCCCCTTGGCGAAACCGATTTCTCCCAAATTTTTCCAACCTATAACAGCGAAATCATCCAAGAAATAGATTATTATATCGTAGAAAATCTACGTACGGGCAGACGATTTCTGAAGAGGTTAGGAATCACCAAACCTATCGATGCTCTTCATTTCTTCGAGCTCAACGAGCACACTAAACAGACTGAAATCGAGGAGTTTATCAAACCTTGTATAGAAGGTCACAACGTCGGTTTACTTTCCGATGCGGGCACTCCGTGCGTGGCAGACCCTGGCAATATCGTGGTTTCCCGCGCGCAACGTGAAGAGATTGAGGTGGTGCCATTGGTCGGCCCCAACTCTATTCTACTCGCCCTGATGGCATCTGGATTGAACGGACAATGCTTTGCCTTCAACGGCTATCTACCTGTTGACCAATATAGTAGGGAGAAGGAACTTCGGTTTTACGAATCGATATACCGCAAAAATGGCCAAACCCAAATTTTTATAGAAACGCCCTATCGCAACAACCACTTTTTGAACTCCATACTTTCCGTATGTGGCCACGACTTGAAAGTGTGCGTTGCCTGCAATGTTTCCACTCCGGAACAATTTATAAAGACACAAACCGTTGCCAAGTGGAAAAAGAGCAATATCGACCTACACAAAAAGCCCACCGTTTTCCTTATTGGTGGTGAAAAGCGAACTCATTAACAGAATAAATTAACAAAAACGATAAAACGATGAAAGAGAACAGAAAATGCTTAATTATAGGCGCAGGTCCAGCGGGTTACACTGCAGGCATTTACGCATCCCGCGCTGGTTTACAACCGCTATTAATTGAAGGTATGCAACCTGGCGGACAGCTCACGATCACCTCCGAAGTGGAGAATTTTCCCGGCTATCCAGAAGGAGCGGGTGGTCCTGTTATTATGGACGAAATCCGCCAACAAGCACAACGCGTAGGCACGGAGATGCGTGCTGGCGAAGTTACCGAAGTGGACTTCAGCAAACGTCCTTTCCGCTGCGTTATTGATGGAACGGACGAAATTATGGCTGACACCGTTATTGTGGCTACGGGGGCTACTGCGCGCTGGCTCGGTCTCGAGAGCGAAAAAGCATACCGTGGCTTCGGCGTTTCCGCTTGCGCAACTTGCGACGGTGCCTTCTTCAAAGGTCTTGACGTTGCCGTAATCGGTGGTGGCGATACCGCATTGGAAGAAGCCTGCTACTTGGCAAAAATGTGCAATAAAGTATATTTAGTACACCGTCGTGACAAATTCCGCGCCTCCCAAGCTATGCAAGATAAAGCAGCAAAAACTCCAAATATCGAGTTTGTTATGAACAGCATTCCGCAAGAGATTTTAGGAGAGAAAAAAGGATTTGTAAAGCGCGTTACCGGATTACAACTACTTAATAAAGAAACTAATGAACTCAACACCATTGAGATTCGCGGCGTCTTTGTAGCCATCGGTGTTACTCCTGTAACCGACCTTTTCAAAGGACAACTCGACTTAGACGAACAGGGTTACATCATCACGCAAGGTAACCGTCCGCTCACCAATGTCCCAGGCGTTTTTGCTGCTGGCGACGTACAAGACCCACTCTACCGCCAAGCCATTACCGCTGCCGCATCGGGTTGCAAAGCTGCTGTTGAAGCAGAACGCTTCTTAATGGAAAATGAGTAACCGATTTTACAATGAGAAAACTAACGCTATTGCTTCTATTTACCATATTGAGCATTGTACTTTGGGCGCAACACCTCGAACAGCAAGCTCAACAACTCCCCTTGCATTCATCACAAAATCCTGACAAACAAATCATTACAGGAGCAGAACGTACTGAAATTTATCTTCCTCTCTTAGAAGGGAAACGAGTGGCTATCTGCGGCAATCAATCCTCACTCATTGGCAAAACCCACCTCGTGGACTCACTAATCAGCCGAAAGGTTAACGTTGTGAAGATATTCTCACCAGAACATGGTTTTAGAGGCAATGCAGAGGCTGGTGCCCATATCTCCTCTTCAACAGATAGCAAAACAGGACTTCCTATCATCTCACTTTATGGCAAAAACAAAAAGCCTACGGCAGAACAGATGAAAGGTATTGACCTGATAATATTTGATATACAAGATGTTGGCTGTCGTTTTTACACCTACATTTCTACACTACACTACGTAATGGAAGCAGCGGCAGAAAACAACGTTGATGTACTAATCCTCGACCGTCCAAACCCCAACGGTTACTTTGTTGATGGTCCAGTCTTGGAGGAGAAATACAAGTCGTTTGTGGGAATGCATCCGATTCCGGTTGTTCACGGAATGACCATTGGCGAATATGGCATGATGATTGCGGGAGAAAAATGGTTGAAAGATAGCGTTGTATGTCAGTTACAAGTGATTTCAATGGAGAATTATGACCATACTATGCGTTATTCGTTACCGATTGCGCCCTCGCCGAACCTTCAGACCGACGAAGCAATAGCCCTTTATCCTTCACTCTGCCTCTTTGAAGGCACAGATATCAGTATAGGACGCGGAACAGACATTCCTTTTATGTGCTTTGGTCACCCAAAATTAGAAATTGGAGAATTCTACTTCACCCCACAGCCTATCGCGGGAGTTTCGGAAAATCCACCTCAAAAAGGGGAAAAATGCAGAGGAAGAGATCTTACAGAAAAAGGAATTGAGATCATTAAAAATGGCAATCAATTTGACATCCAATATCTTATCGAAGCATATAAAGCGTTCCCTGAGAAGGATAAATTCTTCACAAATGCGAACTTTTTTGATAAATTGGCAGGAAATTCAACGCTCCGCTGGCAAATCATCTACGGAAGAGATGAAGCGACTATCCGCAACTCTTGGCAGGAAAAACTTCAACAATTTAAAAAAACAAGAAAAAAATATCTGCTTTACAACGATTTTGAATAGATGAACGCCCTACTTACTTTCGATACTTCCCTATTTTCAATTCTCAACAGCTGTCATGCACCGTGGGCTGATAGTTTCTTTTATTGGGTATCGAACCGATTTATCTGGCTACCTCTCTATTTAATCATATTATATTGGTTGATAAAAGATTATAAGAAAAAGTTCATTCCTATCATTATAGGGATTGCATTAACAATTTTGGTTTCAGACCAAACTTGTAATCTAATCAAAAATAGTGTTGAGCGCCTCCGTCCCAGTCACGAACCCACACTAACAGAGAGCATTCATTTAGTTACCCAACCTAACGGAAAGTTATACAAAGGTGGAAAATTTGGTTTCCCCTCAGCTCATGCAGCAAACGCTTCTGCATTTACAATGATTGTCCTTCTTTTTCTCTACAAGAAACGGAAATGGCTTCTTATTCCATTTATTTTTTGGACTTTACTACTTTGCTATAGCAGAATTTACTTAGGAGTACACTACCCTATTGACATTTTAGGCGGAATTCTTTTGGGTTGTCTCATTACAGCTATCTTTATGCTTCCCATACGTTACTACATCAAACAGGAAAACAATTAGAATCTCATCAAACTATGAACGAAAATATTATTTTACAACAATTTCAGCAGCAAAAGAAGTTTTTTGACAGCAACAAAACCAAGCCTATTGATAGCAGAATCAAGGCTTTAGAAAGATTTAGAAACACAATTCTCAAATATGAATCTCAAATCATTGAGGCTTTACATCAAGATTTAGGGAAGTCGGATTTTGAGTCTTACACAACCGAAATCAATATTGTTCTTGAGGAGATTGCGTTGCATATCAAGAAGTTAAAAAAATGGGCAAAACCACAGAAAAAAGGTTCTCCACTCGTTATTTTTCCATCGAAGTCATACATTTACAACGAACCTTATGGTGTTGTTCTGATTATCGGCACTTGGAACTATCCGTTTCACCTGCTTTTCAATCCGTTAGTCTGTGCGCTCAGCGCTGGCAACTGCGCAATTCTCAAAACTGCACCATACGCACCGAATACCTCTAAAATTTTAGAAAAGATTATCTGCGAATCCTTTGCTACTGATTACGTTACACTATTTCACGGCAATCGGGAAGTAACTCAAAATCTCCTCACACTCCCTTTCGACTTAATTTTCTACACAGGAAATCCCACCGTAGGCAAAGTCGTGATGGAAGCTGCTGCCCAACATCTCACACCAGTCATTCTTGAATTGGGCGGAAAATCTCCTTGCATTGTTGACAAAGACGCTGACATCAAACTTGCTGCTAAACGGATTGCTTGGGGAAAAACAATCAACTGCGGACAAACATGTATTGCTCCCGACTATCTTTTCATTCACAACGATGTGAAATATGAATTTGCAAAAGAGTTTAAAAAGACTATTACAGAGATGTTTGGAGAAGACATAAAGAAATCGCCTGATTATCCTCGGCTCATTTCTGTAAAAGCCACGCACCGTTTAGCTGGATTCTTGAAGAGTGGGATTATTTTGGTTGGCGGCGACCACGACATTTACGGGCGTTTCATCGAACCGACACTTCTTTGCAATGTTCCTGAAAACGCCTACATTATGCAAGAAGAGATTTTTGGTCCTATTCTTCCTATGATAGAGTTTTCAGAAATTAAAACTGTAATTCAATATATCAAAGAGCATGAGAAACCGCTGGCGCTATACTACTTCACAAAAGATAAGGGGAAAGCAGAAAAGGTTCTCAATGAGACCTCCTCGGGCGGGGCTTGCATCAACGACACACTTCTTCACATCACTAATCCGAATCTACCTTTTGGAGGGGTAGGCAACAGCGGAATGGGTGCATACCACGGAAAGTTCGGCTTCGACGCCATGAGCCATCAGAAAGCTGTCGTAAAATCTACATTTCTCTTTGATTTGAAAATTAAATATCCTCCATACAAAGGTAAATTAAACTTATTCAAAAAATTGCTCAACAAAAAGTAATTCAGAAACTTATGTTATATCAAGAAGAGATTCTCAATATTTTTCAAGGGAAAAAAATTATCATTCTCGGCTTCGGAAGAGAGGGCGCATCAACATACAGATTTTTGCGAAAATATCTTCCCCAACAACCATTTACCGTTGCTGATAAAAATGAAAAATTAACACTTCCTGACCAACGAAAGCCCAAGTTGGTAAAACTAATTTTGGGAGAAAAATATAACCAAAACTTAAACGATTACGACTTAATTATCAAATCGCCTGGAGTCAGCATAGAGCATTTAAACTACTATGTTGATAGTAATAAAATCTCATCTCAGGCACAAATTTTCATGCAATTTTTTGGTGCACAAACTATTGGCGTAACAGGCACCAAGGGCAAAAGTACAACCTCATCGCTTATCTACCATATCTTACGAGAAAGCCAAAAAGATGTAGTTTTTGCAGGAAATATTGGCATTCCATTTTTTGATGTAATGGATCAAATCACGACTGAAAGCACTGTCGTAGTGGAACTTTCCGCCCATCAACTACAATTTATGACTTATTCGCCTCATATTGCAGTACTTCTCAATCTATTTCCAGAACATTTAGACTACTTCAACTCATTTAGTAGTTATCAAAATGCAAAAATTAACATCGTCAATTTCCAAAATGAACAAGATTATTTCATCTTCAACAACGATGATGAACAAACGCTTAAGATTTTAAAAAATCACGATTACAAAAGATTATATCTTTCATTCAGCAGAAAACATATTATCAAAACGGGACTATATACCATTGAGAATAAAATCATTATGAACAATGATGGAGAACCTATTGAAGAATATGATTTCTCCATTTTTGAGAACCTACCAGGAAGGCACAATTTCAACAACTATATGGCTGCCATTTTAGCGTGCCGTACAATAAATATTTCTGAAGAGGAGATAAAAAAAGCGGTTAGTAGTTTCAAAGGACTTGAACATAGGATTGAATTTGTTGGAACTGTTAACGGAATCCATTTTTTCAACGATAGTATCTCCACAATTCCAGAAGCAGCTATTGCGGCAATGGAAGCTGTAAATCGCGTTAAAACATTGATTATAGGAGGTTTTGAGCGAAACCTTAATTATCAAAAGTTATACAACTTTCTTAAAGAATCTGAGGTTAAGAATATTGTATTTACAGGGCCTGTAGGCAGAAGAATGTTGTCAGAAATTGACACAAATTACCTTCAAACAATCAACTATATTATAGAAGATGATTTTGCAAAAATTGTAGATTTTGCATTTGCGCACACACCTAAAGGTTACACTTGCCTTTTGTCGCCAGCCGCAGCCAGCTACGATCAATTTAAAAACTTTGAAGAACGGGGTAACATTTACAAACAACTTATTCTCAACCATCAATCATAATTATTTTCCAGATGATTAGCAAGTCTAAAATATCAAAAATCAGATTATTACACCAGAAAAAACACCGAGAAGAGATGCAACTCTTTCTTGTTGAAGGAACAAAATCTGTAATAGAAGTTCTAAATTCTAAATTAGAAGTTGATGAGATTTTTGCTACAGAAAAATGGCAACATCAAAATGCTGTAGATTTTGATGTGATTACAGTTTCTGAATCAGAGATGGAGAGGATTAGTTGTATGAAAACACCACCAGAGATTCTCTGTACAGTAAAAATTCCCCATTTTGACTTAAAGAAAATTGAGAAAAACGCACCCATATTACTGCTTGACGGGATCAAAGACCCAGGTAATTTGGGCACCATTATCAGAACTGGAGAATGGCTTGGGTTCCAGCAAATTGTATGCTCACTTGATAGTGTAGAATTTACCAATCCTAAAACAATACAAGCGTGTATGGGCTCATTCTGCAGGAGCAAGATCTACTACTGCAACCTTACGGAATTTATTAAAAGTGAGAAAGATCGGAAGATTTATGGACTTTGTATGAATGGAACTGACATTACCAATATCAACTTTAAAAACAACGATATTCTTGTAGTAGGAAGCGAAAGTCATGGAATATCACCTGAAGTTATGCAACTACTATCAGAGAAAATCCACATTTCTGCTGCACCTAACAACTGTGCGGAATCGTTAAATGCTTCTATAGCTGCCGCAATTGTTATGTTCCAGCATTACAAATTACGATAGTAATCAAAGCCCAACTTGCGCATACGAGTAGCCATTACCAACGTATCTTCACTAAAGTTAGTCATATCATAAAATCGCTCTTTCATTGTACGAGAGGAGAAAATTCCATACGAAGTAACGAAATTTTCATCTGTTGGGCAGGTAAGGTTTGTATATTCCAAGCGATCTTGAACCAAACTTGTAGAGGGTTTATTCACTTCCAAATATTTTACATAATCGCTACCTCCTGCCCAAACTTCCACCTCAATGCACTCTGCACCATCTTTATAACGAACTACCGATTCGTCAACTTCTAATTCATTTAAAAGGTGCTTATAGAAATCGTAGGGTGAAAATTTCTTAGCATATTTCCCATTTTGCGCATTTCCTGCATAGACAAATCCCGCAGAAGTTAAATCACGAACAATAGTTTTGCGGGTTATTTCGCCAGTTGCTTTTTTCTTTTCCAAATAGTGAAACTTGAAATACACCTGATATGCCGTAGCATTAACGGCTGCATCAAATTGAATCTCAGCTGAACTTGCCAAAAGATTCATCGGCGCCATTGCGTATGGATAGCGGATTGCAAAATCATTAACAATATCTGCCTTACCTTCCGTTACTTTTCCAGTTTCATTATTAACGATTTTCAATTTATAAGTTGCTGTAGGATCAAGAGTAAAAGGGATGTTATTGGTATATAGCAACTGCTGTGGAGCCGCAAAAGTCCCATTCTCTCGCGGTATTGAAGTTGTTGTATCCAAAACGATTGATTGGATTAACTCCTTACCTTGATACTCCTCTAAAGTCACAGTAATTTTATCAAAATAATAGAGATTTTCCATATTTTGCGCATCGTCTAACGGACTGCCCGTAGATTGAAATCCTTTGTAAACCTTTACATAATGGATTGAATCGTGAACATCTAACAGAGCATACGCAATAGTAATATCACGATTATCAGCATAGATATCAAAATCAGGCTCACAATTTTGAAATAATAGAGCAATAAAAGTTATAAAAATAGGATATAAAATCTTCTTCATCAGAGTATTCATTAATATTCATTAGGTACACGCACCCACTTCGGTCCACGTCGTTTTCCATCCTTATCTTTTCTCATATTTTCAGTAAATTTTTCATTGAAAGAGTAAATTAATCGAACGGAAATTACATTATTATATTGATTTCTAACATTATGTTGTTCATTCGGAGTACCTGCACCCGTAACAAAGTCGCGTGTTCTTAACTTTATAAAGGAATATTGATAGCGAATATTTAGTCTAAGCCCTTTGTAAAGAGGAATCTTCACATCTGCAATAGCACACCAATCATTTTTAGAATATATTCCTGAACGGACATCTGTTATCAAGCGATAACCACTTTCTATTTCCCGAGCATATACTAAACGCCCCCACGATGCTCCTACACCAAAACAGATTCTGGAATAGGGATCTTCAAAATGAAATAATACAGGCACCTCAACATAATCCAAATTCAACTTATATTTAAAAGTGGGATCGTAGGGCACAGATTCATTAATCGGAGTGTGGCCTGTATAATCCATCGTATCCACCTTCGACCTCATACGTGAACCTTTCTGATTATAAAGTAATTCAATCGTAAAAAAGAAACGCTCCTTCCTATCTATAGGCAAAGTTACCGAAGCCCCTACATTAGCCCCAATTTTTTTAAATCCGAACACCTCGTCACCATCTACTTGAGACATATTTCCACCAGCAATTACCGAGCCGATAAATCGTTGCGAAAATCCCATCGTAACGACAAAAGTAAGCATTATCAACAGAAAAAAGTTCTTCACTTTCATAATTTTATTAAGTTGCAAAAATACTAAAAAAAAGGAAAACGCAACTTTCAAAATTTTATTACACATCAGTTCAAAAAACTCCTGAAATTCAGCAACTTTAAAAATTAAACTAATAAAAAAACAAACACTAACATTTTACAATATAGATAATTTGGCATTTAAAATCATTTCAATCCGCATTAAGGTTGAAACAGTAAAACTGCACTACCCATCAGTCATTAAGAAATTGATGATATTCTTTCCAGACGTTGACCCATCTTGGTTTCAAAATCAATTTTCAAAGCAAATAGAAAATCTACATTTTAAGAGAGAAAAACTCGCAACATTTATGTATTTTTGCAAACTAAAAAGAAAATAGACTATGAGTACACGTTTCAAAATTCCCCACACTTTCACTATTGTTTTCTCAATTATCGTTCTGTGTGCAATTCTCACCTGGATTATTCCTGGCGGCGAATATGAACGACAAACCATAACTATTGACGGAACAGAGCGCAACATTGTTATTGCAGATACTTTTCATAACATTGAAAATCAGCCCCAAACTTGGCAAATTTTCACCTCATTCTTTAAAGGTTTTAACCACACCTCTGAGATTATCGCTTTCATTTTAATGATTGGCGGGGCATTTTGGATTATGAACGAAACTAATGCTATTAACGTGGGAATTTTCTCCTTTTTAAGAAGCACCCAGAAACTTCAAAACATTAATTTTTTCAAGAAAATTGGCGTAAACAACATCATTATCACACTGATTATGATTATGTTCAGTCTTTTTGGTGCGATATTTGGAATGAGCGAAGAAACTATTGCCTTCATTATTATCTTTGTACCATTAGCCATTTCAATGGGGTATGATTCAATTACAGGAGTTTTAATGTGTTATGTTGCGGCACATGTTGGCTTTGCGGGCGCACTTCTGAACCCGTTTACTATTGGTATTGCGCAAGGGCTATCGGGGTTACCCACCTTCTCTGGAATAGAGTACCGCTTTATCTGTTGGTCAATTCTCACAACTATTGCCATTGCATTCACACTATTTTATGCCAACAAGGTTAAAAGAGAACCCCAAAAATCTCTTACTTACAATATCGACAGCTATTGGCGGGAAAAACAGATGAACGAAGATACTCAACCTGAATGCGAAAAATCAACTATTGCAACATGGATAGTTTTTGCTATCGTATCCGCAATTATGATATTCTTCGCATTTCAATATCCGCATACGGAAATCAAAATTGGACAAAGCCAGCACACTCTTTGTCTTCTTCCCTTCATTGCTGGCGGTTTTCTTCTTCTTGGAGGCTATTGTGCATATAAATCGAAACATTTTTTTATTCTTTCCCTACTACTACTCACCATTATAATGCTGGTTGTAGGCGTTCTTGGTTATCATTGGTACGTAATGGAAATCGCTGCACTCTTCTTTGCTATGGGCATTGCTTCAGGAGCGGCATACAGCTATAAATTTGACAAAATTATCCGCCTCTTTTTAGAGGGGTGTAAAGATATAATGGTAGCGGCACTCGTTGTAGGAATGGCGGGTGGCATTATCATTATTTTAGAAGAAGGAAAGATAATTGATACCATTCTACATGGTATTTCGATGGCAATGACCAATACAGGAAAGGAGGGTGCAATAGGTGCTATGTATATGATACAAAATGTGTTGAATATTATCATTCCATCGGGTTCTGCAAAAGCAGCTCTAACAATTCCAATGATGGCAGAATTTTCCGACATAATCGGCGTGTCACGTCAACTTACGGTTCTTGCTTTCCAACTTGGTGACGGATTTACCAATATGATTACCCCAACATCTGGCGTTCTCATCGGCTGCTTGGGCGTGGCAAGAATTCCGTACGCCCAATGGTTCAAATTTATCTGGAAATTTATCCTTGCGCTCATTATCATCGGATTTTTCTTACTGCTAATACCTCTATATATTCCATTTAACGGCTTCTGATATGACTACAGAACAGATAATTGAAATTTTGGGTGCCATTATCGGTCTCACCTATATCTTTTTAGAATATAGGGCATCTATTTACCTTTGGTACGCAGGAATTGTGATGTCTCTTTTCTACATCTACATCTTTGGAAGTTCACATTGCTACTTCTGGGCAGGCACATATCTATATTACTTATTTGCAGATATTTATGGGATTTTTATTTGGAAGAAGAGAAAACATCAAAGCGAATCACCATACGAAGGTATAAAGAAGTGCAGTTTAAAACTGGGTATAAAAATCACTGTAATTTGCGCATTACTTTCTGGTTTCCTTGCTATCTTTGCAAAGAAAATCATTCCCGATAGCCCTATTCCTATCGGTGAAGCAATCAGCACTGTTCTCAGCATCGTTGCGATGTGGTTATTGGCACATAAATATGTGGAACAATGGATATTGTGGATTATTGTAAATCTTTTTTATACTATCCTAAATATCCAAATTGGGCTTTACTTTACAGCTATTTTGTTTGGTATTTATACTATTGTGGCGATTTTAGGCTATCTGAAATGGCGTAAAGAGATGAAGCAATCTGTAGAAACTCCTCATCAACTCTGAAGATTTTGGCAATATTCAAAGCTTCAGTTGGGACGGTCACCTCATCGGTTTCCTCCAATGCATAATCCATATACATATTAATGTTGTATGGTGTTAATTTTTCGCGAATTCTACTCACATCTAAACCTTTAACACGTAATCTTCTACAATTCACCTCATGAATATCGTAATGTGTAGTTACAATCGTAAATAGATGATAATCGGACAACAAACGAACGAAAGCTGCCACTAATGCTTTTCCCTCTGAGGGATTGGTAGTACGCGCCAACTCATCAACCAAAACGAGGAGTTTTTTCCCCGATTTAGCCTCCTTAATAATGTGATTAATCGTTAAGATTTCAACACAATAGGAGGAAAGTCCACTCACTTCAGATTGTTGGTCACCAATACTTGTTAGCACTTCATCAACAAGGGCCATCTCTGCATTTTGTGCTGGTACAAAGAAACCGTATTGGAACATCAGTTGAGCAAGTGCAACACTTTTCAGAAAGACAGTTTTTCCAGACATATTGGAACCTGTAATCAAAACGGGTTGCTGTTTCAACTCAATATCAATAGGTTGAAACGATTTTCCAGCCTTTACAAGACGATCTTTAACCAATGGATTTTCCAATCCTACAAATGAAAGTTGACTTTCGGAAATTATGGGGCGTGTACAGTTCCAACGAATGGACAATTCTGCTTTGGCAATCAGCAAGTCTAAATAAGCTGATAATTCCAAATTTCCGCGCAAAATTCTTGCATAGCGTATCAATTGTTCACTTAATTTCTTCCGCACCTCATCTTCTACAGCCACACAATTCAGCTGTGCGTTAATGCGTTCTTCCTCCGTTTGGGCAGACTCCAACACAGCGCGAAGGTGTGCCAAGCGCGGATCATAACAAGAGTAAATATAGAAATGAGGCAAACGATTTCCTTCTGGGTCTAGAAGAGAAATAATCTCCGACATATCCAAAAAGTAGAACTGGTCATTTAGCGGAAGATGTTCCAACTGCGCTCTAATTTGTTGGAGCGAGAGTGCCGTTTTCTTCACTTCAAAAAGCTCAATATCATCTAAAACGGCACCATCTTCCAATCTTGCTAAAGTATTTAGAATATTGTGAATCTGAAACAACTCATGTTTTATCTTATTGAAATTTAGACTATAACTTTCATTTTTCAACAACTCAACAAGAATTTCAATATTCTCAAATTCACAGGTCAACTTATCAATATCTTTCTCAAAAGGGGAATTTAATAGTAATTCTCTTCCCAAAGAGGAATTCATTTCAATAGAATCATAAAGGAAACGCATTCCTATATTTTTCGCTATTATCTCCCGAAAGATTTGCATTACAATACTTTTAAAGTAGTTTTATTTCTCTGTATTTCTTTTCTTTACAATCTCCTCTTGTTTTGCAACAGGCATTGGCATATAGTTGTAGAACTCCATAGAATAGTTTGCACGACCGCTAGTAATGTTTCTCAAGGTAGTTGCGTACCCAAACATCTCCATCAACGGAATAAAAGCATTCAACTTTTGAGATCCTTTTCTGAAACGTCTCATACTTTCAATTTTACCTCTACGTTTGTTCAAATCGCCAGTAACGTTTCCTATAAAATCATCTGGAGTATTGATTTCCACTTTCATAACTGGCTCTAATAGAACAGGATTTGCTTTCTTAAAACCTTGTTTAAAACACATTGCTGCGCACAATTGGAAAGCCATATCGCTTGAATCCACTGGGTGGTGAGTACCATCTAACAATACACACTTCACATCTACAACGGGGTAGCCTGCAAAAGGACCATTATCCATTGCCTTGAGAAGTCCTTTATTAACAGAAGGAATAAACTCTTTCGGTACAACACCCCCTTTACTTACATCCACAAACTCAAATCCTTTACCTGGGTTAGGTTCAAAACGGATAACTGTATGAGCGTATTGACCTTTACCACCACTTTGTTTAACGTGCTTATAATTACTTTCTGTTGAACTTGTAATGGTTTCTCGGAATGAAACAGAAGGTTCTCCGACTGTTATTGGCACCTTAAACTCGTTAGAAATTCTATCTACCATAATTTCCAAGTGTAACTCGCCCATACCTGCAATAATCGTTTCTTCAGTCTCTTCATCATAATGAGATTGGAAAGATGGGTCTTCGTTACAAAGTTTTGCCAACACTTCGCCTAATTTATTACGATTTTTCTTATCCTCAATATTCACCTTCATTTCAATCACTGCAGGTGGAATTTGGATAGATTCTAGGAGTACTGGTTGATTTTCATCGCACAAAGTATCACCCGTTTTGGTATATTTCATTCCTACCAAAGCCACGATTTCACCTGCGCCTGCTTCTGAAATCTCTTCGCGCTCTTTTGCTTTGATTCTAAAAATACGACCAGCGCGCTCATACTTCATCTTATTTGTATTATAGAAACTCATTCCACTGGTTAACTTACCACTGAAAATACGGATAAAAGTCTGTTGTCCTACATACGGGTCGTTAATCAACTTGAAAGCGAGCGCCGCAAATGGCTCATTACTTGAAGGATTTCTCTGAATTGTTCTCTCTTCATCATCAGGATCTTGCGCAATTACTGCACCCAAATCCATTGGCGAAGGAAGGTAATCCACAACAGCATCTAATAGAAGTTGGATACCTTTGTTTTTATATGCTGCACCACACAAAACTGGAGTTACCAACAACTTAATTGTAGCTCTGCGAATTGCTGCCATCAACACATCTTGTTTAATTTCGGCTTCTTCGAGATATAGATCTGCAATTTCGTCGTCAATATCAGCAATTTTTTCAATCAAGTTACGACGTGCATCATCTGCTTGTTCAGCATACTCTGCAGGAATATCGCTAACTATACGTTCTTTCTCCCTAAAAGTGATTGCTTTCATTGCCACTAAATCAATCATACCTTCGAAATCGGCTTCTGACCCCATTGGCAAATGTAATGGAACAGCGTTGGCGCCTAAATATTTATTCATTTGCGCAACCACTTCATTAAAATCCGCTCCCGTTCTATCCATTTTATTAACGAAAGCAATTCGTGGTACGCGATACTTATCTGCCTGATTCCAAACGGTTTCACTTTGAGGTTCTACGCCACCTACGGCACAGAAAACGGCTACCATTCCATCAATAACGCGCAACGAACGCTCAACTTCTACGGTAAAATCAACGTGACCCGGAGTATCAATCAAATTGATTTGACAATCTCTCCATTGGGCAGTGATTGCAGCAGATGCAATCGTAATTCCTCGTTCCTGCTCTTGCTTCATAAAATCCATCGTTGCCTGGCCATCGTGCGTTTCACCCACCTTTCTATTTACACCTGTAAAAAATAAAATTCTTTCTGATACGGTTGTTTTTCCTGCGTCGATGTGCGCTGCAATTCCAATGTTTCTTAATTTTGATACTCCTTGTGACATTCTTGTTTTAAAATTTACGAATTTATAATTTGTTTTAACTTAATTTAATATTGAGATGATAAAAATGCAAAAGTAGAAAAAAAAAATGAGTTTGTCAAGTACAATAAATAAAAAGAATATTGTATTTTTGTAGTTTTAAAACTAACAATAATGGGCTTCAGTTTTTTTCATACACCAGAACATCGAACATACAACTATAAACCCCGTTACTATAATCCTGAAACGGATACAAAAACTCCAGAAGGAGAGTTTGACAAGGGAAAATTTGCTAAAAACTTGCACGAATCTTGGAATCGGAATAGACCATCAACAAAAAATAGAGAGCGCAGCAGTAACCGCAAAACGATGCTTTGGGCTGTGCTTATTTTAGCACTTCTTCTATACATCATTTTAAAGTAGAATATATGCAAGATATTATTCATCTTCTATCAGATGCCGTAGCTAATCAAATAGCAGCGGGTGAGGTTGTTCAACGCCCAGCTTCTGCTGTAAAGGAACTTTTAGAAAATGCCATTGATGCTGGCGCAACTCAAATCCAACTGATTATCAAAGATGCAGGCAGAACTTTGATTCAAGTGGTGGACAACGGCAAGGGGATGAGCTTTAATGATGCAAGACTCTGTTTTGACCGCCACGCAACTTCTAAGATTACCTCTTCCCAAGACCTTTTCACCCTGAGAACAAAAGGATTCAGAGGTGAAGCATTGGCTTCTATTGCAGCAATTGCGCAAGTGGAACTCAAAACTAAGCCTGCTGACCAAGATCTCGGCACTATTGTCATTGCTGAAGGTTCCACAATTAAAGAACACGCCCCTACAGCAACGCCCAATGGCACAAGCATCTCCGTGAAAAATCTTTTTTTTAACGTTCCTGCTCGCCGTAATTTTCTAAAATCTGATGCCATTGAATTTGGACATATTGAGGAAGAGTTTTTTCGTATTGTATTGATTCATAATGAAATTAACTTTTCTCTTTATCACAACGGAAAACTTCTGTATCAATTAACTGAAAGCAACTTTAAGCAACGAATTATCAACACAATGGGTTCTCATTTTAAAGAGAAACTCTACCCTGTTGAACAAGATACTGACACGATAAAAATTAGTGGATTTATTGCAAAACCAGAAAATGCTAAGAAAAAAAAGAGCGAACAATATCTTTTTATCAACAACCGATATGTGCGCCATTATCTTTTGGCACATGCAGTAGAAAGTGCATACAAAGACCTAATTCCAGAGGGTTATAAACCTGCATTTTTCTTAAAAATTGAGGTTGACCCTGCCACTATAGATGTAAATATCAGTCCAACTAAAATTGAAGTAAAATTGCAAGATGAGCGTTTAGTTTATGGATTTCTGCAAGCAACTGTAAAGAAATCTATTGGAATGCTCACACTGACTCCGCAAATCGATTTTGATATTGAACCAGGCCTTGATGTTTCCAAATTCAAAGAAAAAACTGATATCACTCCACCCAAACTTACACTTAATCCAAACTACAATCCATTTAACACAACTGGAAACAAAACAGTATCAAGAAGTTACTCTCCACCCAAAGAGCAATCCTTCGGAAATTGGGACCAATTTATAAAGGAGTTAAAAACAACAGAGGTCAAGCCTATAGAACCAAAGAGTACCCCAACCTTTAATTACGAGGAAGAGAAAACGAATGAGGCGTCATCGCCAGAAAAAGAGCAAGTGAAATTTTGGGAAGAGGAGAACTTTTCAGCATTCTGTTACACCAACAAATTTCTTATCTTCCTGCACGAAGGAAATATTGCTCTTGTAAACATTCCCAATGCACGCGAGCGAATTCTGTATGAAAACTACCTGAACGCAATGGAAAATACCCCTGTTATAATACAACAATCTCTCTTTCCTGAAACCATAAAGCTCTCCCCATCTGCTGCTGAAGTGGTGCGAGAAATCAAAACAGAACTTCTGCAATTGGGATATGACTTGGAGCAAATTGATAACACCTCGTTTGCTGTAAACGGAACTCCAAATAATGAAGAAGAGGATGATATTCAACTCATTATCGAAAATTTAGTTTCTTCATATCAATCGCACCAAATGCTTCACCGCGACAGCAAACAGCAGAGTTTGGCTTTGAGTTTGGCAAAGCAAAAACGCCACTTCTACAAAACACCCCATAGCGACATTGAACAGAAAGATCTACTCCGTCAACTTTTCAGCACTTCCCTGCCCTATACCTCACCTTCTGGCAAGAAGATTATGCACATCTTCACATTAGAGGCCATTCAAGGACTATTCCAATAGCCTCAAAATTAGTATATTATATTTATCGTGCAGATTTTTATTTGGGCGTTCCGGCGACCACCACGCCACTGCCCTACCCTGCCGCCGTCGGGCTTTCCGCTCAAATTTCGCGCCTCTT
>CALGTS010000003.1 GCA_937901925.1 uncultured Bacteroidales bacterium
TCTTCAAAATCTCTTCCAATCCTGCTCCGTTGAGCAATTCGTGTTCTAAAATTTCTTACTTTTTCGCTTGTGTAATTTCCATTTGTTTATTTTTTTACGTTTTGCAAATATATCATATTTGCTGGAAATTACACACTTTGGGGATACTACCTATTCGTAGCTCACCACCTCCCCGTCGGGGTAGGTCATGGTCTGTATGCGGTTGTATGAATCGTACTGGTACTGCATCATGAAAGTGTAGGTCCGGTTCTCGTTCGGGAGCGCAAAAGTACGGATATTTCCGGTAAGTTCGCCCAACTTGCGGTGACGGGAAATGTTTCCTGCAGAATCCGCAGATGACATTTGGGGATGTTTGTCGGTTTTACGCTCATGTTGGTTTTAATTTGCTGTTTTAGATTCAGGGATCGTTATATTGCTTGACTGCGTTTTCATCTTCCTCAATACCGCGACAACGATAGGAATGGTTACGAGCGGCCTGCCACGAAGTTTGAACGGATAGCGTGCCCGGTCGCCCAAAAAGATCCTATTTGGTTTTCCTCAACGTCATACGTTCAGAATATCCAGTGTACTGGGAATCCTTGTCGTAATAAAGATTGATTTGTTTGCTGGTGCATTTCTCCACTGTCCAATGGGTGTGGTGGAAGAAAAAGTCTCCAGTCGTCTCGTCATAGGACCAGGCGCTTTACTCATGTGTGCCGTTGCTCCAATTCTCGTCATAGGTGCCATCTGCGTTTATGGTAAACGTGATAGTGACTCCCTCAAACGGATTTGTCGGAGCGGCTCCATTTACAGGTTCCCACTTGTAATCTGCATTCCATTTCCCGATGAAAGACTCTCGGGTCACCTCTTTGTCGGAACAAGAGGTCATTACGGTTACTGCGGCGAATGCCATCGCCAGGATAAAAAATACTTTTTTCATTTTTTGAAGTTTTTTAATGGTGAATTGTTCTAAAATAATGGTTCTAAAGTTCATACTCGAAGTGATATGATTTTTGACTCATATCTTCAATGGTTTCTATTAATCCAAGCAACCTGTAGTAACCCATTGATGACTTGTCAGGGAATTTATTTTCACAAATATATAGTTCGGACAGAACAACATCAATGTTCTCTATACGTGCTCTTAACAGGTAATAGGTCACAATCAAGTTGTCCAAACTGGGGGACCATAATTCCGAAAAGTGTTTTTGAGCCATTTCATTAACAGGCACCGTTTTGTCACCACCCAAAGCTGATTGAACCCTGATATTATCTTCATACTTTTGCAAAAGGGTGCGATTAACACTGTCAAATGACAACAAGTTGTTGTCATTCAAGTGTTTTGCACTTAACAAGGTGGTTGTGTAGAATTCTCGATTTAATAAGTCTAAACCAAATTCGTATTCATCGTTAACTGGGTGCTCAACGATGAATCGAACACCTTCGTCATATTGTCGTGTGAACATACAAGTCAGAAATTTGTATTTAACAAAATCTTTTTGTTGTTCCTCACAAGCACTGCAATATCTGTCGATCAAAGAATCCACTTTGTTCAAGATTTCAGGATTCTTTTCTTTTCTGTATCCTATAAGATAATAATCGATGTCGAGAGTTGCCAAGATGCAGGTGTCGCCTTTGAGATTCCATGGCGGATGTTTTGACGGCAGGTTGCCATGCTTTTCTTGACTTTTACACGAATAACTGCACATAAAAATGCAAATAATAAAACATACAATCTTAATTTTGTTATTGAATGATTTTATCATATTACTAAAAGTTTTGCTTTAAACGTCTTGGATAAGGGAGAAGACCATGAAGAACTAGCGGGCGATACTGCTGATCAAATCCAGTAACAGAATATCCTCCTTTAACACTAATAGACTGGATAGGTTGAATATAACTACGACTCTTAATAAGTTGTGCAGCAGAAATGTTAATTGAAGCTTGTTTGTATTCTGTACCAGAAGCTAAATAATGAGGCATGTTATCTTCTTTGAGACCATCCTTAAAAGTTTCTCCACAATATTTAACCTCAAGGCCTCCTCTTAGTTCCATAGGACCTTCGGTAGAACCAGGAGAAGAGGTCAAGGTACTTGCCGAAATTGAAATTCCTTTGAATACTTTTCCTGACCCATCATTGCTCACCTCTGCTTTTACATATAGGTCTGTTTTTGTTGTTGCTTTTGTCCAATGATATCCTTCTTCTCCCATACAAATCATACCGTATGTGGTAGTTGTTTGAGTTTGGTGAGATTGGAAACCATAATGATTTACAATGTCATTGTCTTCTGCACCTATATAAGTACAACCTGGAGACAACTTAGAATCCTTGGTGACATTGTCATCCCACAGAATCTGTCCATTTTCATTTTCGTACCAATCTTCCCCATTCGGATCCACCAACTTCACCGGATTATTCGCACAATACACATACGAACTCATACTCGGATACTTGTCCGCCATCGGGTCAACGCTCAGCCAGATGCTCAAGTCAGAGTTGTAGTAGCGTGAACCAAAGTACGAGTAACCCGTCTCCGCATCTTTCTCCTTGGCGGAGAAGGTGTACATGGCATGCCAATCGGTACTTCTTTGTCTTACAAAATCCTCTCCCCATGGCATGTAATGCAGGTGTTCTACAGCTTTGCCGTCAGAGAATGTAATCCAGCTGCTGCTGCCTAAGTGGTCGGGATGGTACCAATAGGCTTCGCAGGTGTCCTTCTGACGGTTGGTAAGGGTAGTGAGGTAGGAAAGTTGCGCAACAGTGTCCGTAATGGCGGGATTGAGCGCCAGCACGAGGCTGTCTGCGAGGCGTACCTTGCGGTTGGCCGTGGCGGTATCCGTCACGGGCGTTGCCAAAGTGGAGAAGTTGCCGCGACCAATCAGTGAGGTGATGCGCTCGCTCTCGGCGTAGTAGTGTTTAATTTCATTCACAATATTCCATCCCATCGTATTCCAGCAAATTATTTGTTATTTCAAAATTCCATTTCACGAATCCTCCTGTTGATGGGAATTCATTAGGAATATGATAAAATCGTTCCGTTTTCGTTGTTATGTCAAAGAAACGCTTTATAGTCTCCTCTTTTCCACGTAGCATGAAATATGTATCACCATACAACAAAAATCCAACAAATTCATCAGGGTCATATTGGGCAAAAAGTTCACTATCCTTAATGATAGACCAGTATGATGAGTGTACACCACGACCATCGTTCTCATCTTCTATTGACAAAACAAAATATTCATTTACAATTGAATTGATATCTTTTTTTAAATATGACAACATTTGTACAAAATATTCGTATTTAATAGAATCCTTAAATATGTACTTGTGTAAAATAAAGGGAGTATAGTCCAGCGTTTGGAAAACATCTCTAGTAATAGAGGTGTGAAACATTTTTCCATAATCACTATGTTTTGAATGAGAATTATAATTAATATACTGTTCCTGGCTTTCAGCGGTATTATTTGGTGCAATATAAATATTGAATATGACATTGTTCCCAAAAATCTTGTTTACGGCATTTGCAAATCTCAAGTCACCCCATGTCCCAGTTGACAGACCATCTTTATCCCACGAACCTGAAGGATAACATGTACCTCCAGGATGATTATGGTTAAATTCACGGGCCGTGTATCCGTATTTCAGTTGTCCGTTTATAAGCAGACCCATTCCCTTTTCTGTGCTATTGTCATGGGATGTTGTTAGATAGTTAAGTCCCTTTTCACCTTCAACGCCCAATTTAGCTTGAGACCATTCAACTTTTGTCTCATTGGCTAAAAATTCAAACAACTCTGTGCCATTATCATCGCCTCTAATGCGATAAAAATCGTACGATTTTGTGTTTTTGCCATCATCCGAGTAGGTTTGGGTCTTTGATTTTTCAACTGTGCCATATGTGAATTCTTTTTCTTTACCATTCACAACAAATTTGTCAAATTGTTTCGTTTTTGTGTGAGAAAGAATATTCCCATTCTCATCAAGTTTCCAGACATCTTCCCCATTCGGATCCACTAACTTCATAGGGTTATTCACGCAATACGTGTATGGTGAAATAGATGGATATTTGTCTGCCATCGGGTCCACACTCAGCCAAATGCTCAAATCGCTGCTGTAATAGCGTGCGCCAAAGTAAGATAGGTCGGTTTCCGAGTCTTTCTCTTTCGCGGAGAAGGTGTAAGACGCAGTTGCCGACAAGTTTCCCTGCGGAAGTATTTGGTTTTGTGGTCGATATGTGGAAGAAACGTGCATTGCGAATTGGTTGGGTGCAAAGGTAGGAAAAAAGTTGGAGATGGGAGGAGCTATTGCATTTGATTTTGAGAAGATTGTAGAGAAATTTTGTTTTGTTTTTGCAAATATATCATATTTGCTGGAAATTACACACTTTTGGGAATACTACCTATTTTTCTCTTTGCTTGTGACCTTTACCTCTTTGCTATAGATGAAGTTACTGTCTTAACAGATGTCCTGTAAAGATGATTTGCACGTCAAAATAGTGATTATTTCCTCATATATAGAAATCAATTAGTGTTATATAATCCTCAAAACATTCATCCAAGAAAAAAAGATAATAATGAGAATGGATCCCAAAAACAGACCAACAATAATAACAAATTATTTGCACATAAAATAAGTAATAGTTTAGTTTTATAATATTCGTTCTTTATGAATACTATCACATAATAAACAATACTTAACAAGAAACAAACAAACACACAATAGAGCAATATTACTTTAAACACCATTGGGACAAGAAATTCATTGTTATACATTTTAGTAACAACTAATACCATAAGAAATATACTTAAAACGAGACTATAGACTAAAGTAAGTATTGAAAAAAAACATCTCGTCACTTTTTTTAAGTTATCCTTATTCATCAATATGGCCTCCTTCCTATTTGTCCAGCTATTTCAAACAATTTGTTCCACGAATGGTCTCCGGCTTTTTGTTGTTTTCTTTGCCATTTTTTATTAACCCATCCATAATCTGGGAATAATCTGACTAGTCCACCAAACCCATGAAAATCTATATTGAGACCGCCTTCCTTTGTGATTTTAATAGTGGCCCCCGTAGGTATTTTACCTACATTATCATTATATTTTGAGGTGGCGACACCATCCACGAGCATATACAGATCTTTTCCTGCTTCTAACGGATATGCCCCCTCATTCTTATATTCACCATAAGTGGTTTCTGGTTTAAAATAGATCGTTTCACCACTGTGGTTTTCAACATATGGAGACATTCGTTTCCCTCCATTTTCCTCTACAGTTTTCCAATCTTTGTCAGAAATCTTTATGCCTTTTCCATATTTATCTAACTCAATTCCTTTTTTTAAGGCATCCTCGTGTTTCATTCCGTTCTTAAAATCCTTTTTATCCATCACAATCGGTGTTCCTATCCAACCATTATTGTCGGTTCCTAACAACTTTCCTTCTATACTTATAATAGGATTAAATTCTTCCCCATTCGGATCCACCAGCTTCACAGAATTATCCGCACAATACACATACGGACTCAACGACGGATATTTGTCACTCATCGGGTCCACGCTGAGCCAGATGGACAGGTCGCTGGTGTAATAGCGTGCGCCA
>CALGTS010000004.1 GCA_937901925.1 uncultured Bacteroidales bacterium
CATCGTATGTTTCAACCTCAAACTGAACTCCGTGTTTGGAATTTTTATTCCATTTCCCACGCATATCGTAACGAAGACTGCCTGATATAGGTAAACAATATCCAACAGCTTTAATTTGTGTAACCAAATTACCATCCAAGTCAAAGATCTTTTCGCAAGGACGGTATGCTGCTATCATAAAGCTACTCATATCAATGTTCTTGGCATTGTTAGGATATATTAATCTTTCAAACTGACATACCATAATTAAGCCCTTCCTACATAAACTTGAACGTTGTTTTCTAATACCCCTACATCATCTTCTTTATAAAAGAATTTTTGCTCAGTATCAAGAACAACCGTTCCTTTATCTCCCAGCAGGTTTGTAACCTCTTTATATATTTGTTCGTTAAACGTCCTAATCTTTATATTATGCTTTGCCGCATAACTGATTTCATTGCGCATACCGTTGCTTATACGGTCCCCACAAACGTAGAGTTCATCGCATTTATCGAGAACATTTAACCCAAATTGAAGCGCCGTTGCACGTTCTGAAGGGATATTATCATTTAGGATAATTGGAAGATATGCGTGTGGCGCATGTGCCGCTACGTCCAAATTGCTTTGAGCGTAAAACATATACCTTCTTGCCTTTTCCATATTATTAAATATTCCTTCTGTTGTATCCGCTTTTAACGGTGAACAAATATAAATGTTTTTCTTATGAGCATTACGTTCCAAACACTGCTTTATTAAAAGAGTTTCCCACTCTTTTATAAAAATATTTTGTTCCATAATGTTTCTCCTACAATTAAATTGCATGTACGGATACTTTAAGCTTACGGCTTTCCGTTGTTTTAATAACGTCGGTGTAAACCGTAGGATATCTTTCCTTTAACGCTTTAGAATCCGGACGTTTTGATGTTTTAGTAACGAAGTCTATAAGAATCTTATCGGTAGTTGTTTCCAATATACCGTGTTCGTGTTCTTTCATAGCCTCCGCAATTCGCACTGCGTGCTTTTCAACCTCCTCTTCCATTTTTTTAATCTCACCATTATAATCCGAGATTTTTCCTTGTAAATCTGCGATTCTGCGCAATGGTCTTTCATACTTACCCGAAAACTCAATCGATGGCAACGCTGAATTACCCTTGTAAATTTTTGCAAGAGATTCTAACGCAAGCTTTGCATTTACGTCGTCCATTGTCGGTGGTTTATCATGAACCAAACTCCAAATAAACCTATCAAGCTTATCGAATATCATATCCTCTTTTGCTCTATCACGTTCTAACTCTGGCATAGCCATATCGTTATCGGGATTATTGCCCCACATTGCTGAAAAGGCTCCGTGTTGTAAGTCCTTTACCGCAAGGTAGAATCGTAATTGAAGCTCATAATAAATCGGATATGCTCCATCTGCCCAATCGCCTGCTTTATGATAAGTACAACTCTTGCATTCAAGTACTCCTTCTTCCCCATCTGACTTACGAATATATTTTCTATCAATATCTGCAAGCGCATAAGGGAAATCGGCATGTTGATACATGTTCGTGTCTTCCATAACAAGATTACCTGTTTTCTTACCATAAAAATGTGCTGCTATCGGCTCTAAAAAATGTCCCATCTCAAGCTGGTCTGGATTATCTTTTACTGGTGGTTTCATCCTACCTTTTTTAATCATCCAAAGCTCAAGAGGTGTTGTCCAAGGTGACAAACCAAATACTGCTGCAACGTCACTTCCGCCTATGGTGTAAGGAATATCTCCGTTCGGTCCATGCATACGACATTCAAGCCAGCGTTCTCTGGTCATACCAGCTGTATCACAAAGTATTTTAGGTTTTGCCATATTAATATTCCACCTCACCTTTGCGGTCGTAGTCATACCAATCCAGCGACAACGCTCTCGTAAGATTTTCTTCTACCGAAAGAAGCTTACTTTCTGGAGTATTCTGAGTCTTTAACGTAAACAAAATCTCCTGCATTGCCATATAAACTTCGTGAGCGCTTGCACCTTTTCCGCCATATGCCATCTTATACATTTCAATTGCCTCAATAGCTGCTTTTTTCGGCATAGCAAGTTTCTTGCAAATCCTCGTCATTGCATTTACGGGATAATCCAACCAAACGTCAAGCAATTTTTCAAGTTTTTTAACGTTATCACTAAACTTAGCAAACAACAAGTCAACCGACTTTTCAAAATCTTGAACTTTTGCCTTATGTCTGTGGTCAACCGCAATACAACCACCAATAGCAACTGGATATTGTCCGCCAACAAACATAGCAGATATCTTTGCCGAAGCAACGCCTGTGTCCGAAGTCATAAACCTAATACCGGGCATTAATTTAGACGCCAACGTTTTTTGCCCGTTCGCCTCTAAAGTCTTAACGTATGTTCCCATCAAATCATCCTTTTGGTCTGGCATCGTCCAAAGTCCGCTTGTAACAGAATGGTCGCTATACCCAGACACAAATTGGTTTCCTGGAAACCTATCGTCAAGTTTACCTTTCAACGCTTTTAATAACTCGTCGATTGGTAGTACGGAATAATCTGTTTCATCACCTGAATGTACTGCTGATACTTTCTCGTCTCGAATAAGCAAAAGCGCATCCGAATTTGATAAATGCAAGCACGCATTAAGGGTTTGAGCAAGAATATCCCTGCTTAATTTCGGCAACGCCGAACCTCCAATTTTCGCTCTATCAAGCAAGGTTTTATATGCTGTATCTCTAATAGGATACAACTCACCATCTACTCGTAGTGCGAGTCCTAAATTCTCTGCCGTGTCTTTAACGGCGTCTTGACTTGTTCCTACCGCAAATGCCTGAATATCATTATACAGTGGCGAATCTTTACTCAATGATAATATTTCCAAGTCTTTAACTTGAGAACGTTTCCATTGGCTCTGTTTCGACTGCTCTTCATGACAATCAAGAATCGTTAGATAAGAACTGAATGTTGTGTAGTAACTGTCCTGACAATTTTGCATTTTTAATGCCTCCTTAAAATTATTTGACGGATATCGCCGCCTCGATATAACAAAAGACAGTAACCCCACAACTGATTACTGTCTTAATGTTCCAAAATATTAAATTGTTTTGGCGTAAATGAAAAAAGTGCCAATTACCCCATGGTAAATGACACTATGTAACTCTGATAACTATTTCTTCCCTCAAGGAAAATCTGATACTCTATATAAAAATTATAGCATACAAATCTACATTAGTCAATTCATTTTAGTTTTATTTGCGTAACTTTTGACAAAAAATTTAGGAATTATCTTTTTTCCACCTCCAAAATATAGTAGTCACATATAACAAATCCAAATTGATTGTTATATACTTTCGTTTTTTCGTTCATATAAACAGAAACCGTTGAACCTACTTGGATACCCTTAATTCGACGCTTAAACGGCAATTTAACGCACTTTCCATCAACGTCCAAGGAAATACTCTTTCCGTTCCTCTTGAAGCGTGAACGTTCAATTTCAACGCATATACCCGTTATACAGATAATCTTGCCTTTAACACTATTTATATATAATGTTATAGCAGTAACACATAAATATAATGATATAAAGAAACACGGAAAACACAATATCCAATCCTTTGTTGTTAAAATTAATATAAGCGAAACTATAATAACAAGTGCCGTATATCCAATTCTTTTTAGGATTTCTTTTTGTATAGCCTCAGGGATTTTCTTAAAATTATCTTTAATCATACATCCTCCTTAAAATGCAACCATTAAAACAATAATAAAAGAAATAATAAGAACAGCACCAAATAATAAAGCGCTTACTTTAATTGCTGTAGAACTGTTATCTTTCTTTTCACTTGACTGCTCGTTGATATCTACTGGTTCAACATCATTATAATAACCGTCATAACCAAAATCTCTATCACGCCTTTCCTGTTCTAACTGTTTTTTCTTTTTTCTTTTCATAAAGCCTCCTTTTTTACCAAACAAAAACACCGTCTAGGATATTTTTCCTAAGCGGTGCGTTCGTTTGATTACAATTTTTGACAATAGCATTATAACATATATTAATTTCTATGTAAAACTCAATTTTGTATCACTTTTGTGTCATTATTGTGTCATTTTAAGTTTTTTTGAAAAAGATTTTATAAAACGTGTGCTGTAATTATTGTAAAAGAGGATGAATTTATGGTTATTTCATAGCCATTTGCTTTAACGTAGTAATTCTTACCTTCTTTGTGAGCTGTAGAATTTTTGCTCTTAATTTGAGTTTTACACCATTCAACAGGATTAACAGAATTAATCTTTAGATTCTTCTTAATTCTAATCGCTCCGTTAAGAGTTATTTTTAATCTATCAATGTTTTTAAGCAATTCGTTTTTATCGTTAGTTTTCATTATAATCCTTTTTTATTAGTTTAACTATCCTCTAAAACAATAATAGGATAAACTCCTGCGCACCATAATCTTTGTGAAATATAATAGTGAATCTCTTGACTGCGTGGACTCGATTTGTCTATTACATACTTAGGAATATGAAAAATTAATAACTCTTGTGGCATTCCAGTAAGTAATTTGCCGTTCTCACCGCATGCTTAACATTATAAATAATTTGATATTTGGAAGTTCCCTTAAAAAAGGAATACTAGTTATTTTAAATAACGTCTACTCCGTAAAAGTTATGTTGTTTTCCACGTTAGCGTATTCTTGACCAATATTTCCATTAAGCTCTTCTACGATATAACGCTCAAGTGCTTCTACATCTAACATACCATCATTTCTTAAAATTTCAACATTTTTAAACATTGTCATACCACTTCCGCAATCGAGAAGATAATAATTGGCTGCCGCAATGGTATATTTTTTATCGAGGATTATTGGTTCGTAAGTTTCAGTTTCGCGATTGAATATTTTTATATCGTAAACGCGATATTCTCCTTCAACGCCTTGAAATTCTTCAAGTTCATTTGTTAAAACGGATGAAGGAATGCTGGTGTTTACAGAGAAGGTAATTCCCGCAAGATGAGGAAAACACCCATCTTCGCTAGGCCATTTCATAATTGCCATTTCTAACATATCCTTAATGTCTTGACCGCTAATTTGTGCTAGTACTACCGTATTATTAAACGGAAAAACGGCAAGCAAATCATTAAAAGTAACGTCGCCGACAGAAATATTTGAACGAATACCGCCACCGTTTACGTAGCCTATATCAGCATCTACAGAACTGCGCATAGCCTCTGCACATAAATCGCCCAAATTGGTTTCTGCCTTGCGAACCAAGCGATTTCCGTCAGCATCGTGCGTTATAAGGTCCACCTCGCTATACGCGACTTTGCGGTTACCTAATTCACTATATTCCGAATTAATCTGTTCAAGATAAGTATCAACTGCTGTATCAGTCTTTTGGTACTCTGACGTTTTAATTAGTTGAGTATCAAATTCTCCGTCAGAAATAACGAGTTTACCGATATACTCAAATTTTGTCCCAGTAGAACTGAGTACAACTTCGTTTCCACCTTCGTCAATAATCAATTTTTCTTCAATAACGCTATGCGAATGTGCATCAAGTACAACGTCAAAGCCATCTGTATTTTTAATTAAAGTTTCAATGTCTTCCAATTCACCATATATTGCATCGTCTGCATACCCGATATGAGATAGGGCGATAACGTATTCAGCACCCGCTGACTTTGCCGAATCAATATTGTTTTGCACGATGTCGTATAGCGTGTTAGGATTGAACGTGTATATAGGTTCTCCGTTTTCGTCCCTAAATTGAGTAGGCGAAGAAGATGATATTGTAGTTGGTGTTGTTATACCGATATATGCAATATCTACGTTGCCATAACTAACCATAGAATATGGCTCGAAATATGGTTCATCTTCGCCAATTGCGTTAAAATTACAACAAATTGGCTTAGTATCCATCATGTTGACCAACTCTTCTAAACGTTCAAGACGATAATCAAACTCGTGATTTCCCAAAGTTACAGCATCGTAACCCACAAGGTTCATTAGTTTTATAATATATTCACCTTGTGAAATAACACCAAGACTACTACCTTGAATATAGTCACCGCCCGAAACCACGCCAACGTGTTTATACGTTTCATTTAATTCTTTTTTCATTGCTGAAAGTTTAGAGTAACCTTCCACTACGCAATGCACGTCGTTTTCGTAAAGAATAACGATGTTATCACTACGATTGTCGATGGTGGTTGGATTGCAAGCCGATATCGGTGTAACACCGATAAACATTAATATGCAAATTATTATACTTATTATTTTGTTTTTCATTTGGATAAACCCCTTTTAGTTAAAAAATATAATTTGTTTCTTTAGAACAACCACTTAAACAAACAAGAATTAGTGTTAATGCAATAATAATTTATATATTTTTTTAAAATTAAAATGTACGAACTTTTAAAATATTAAACGTTTAACTAAGTTTTTCTTTTAACGTTAATATATCATTTTGCGCCATACCTACGCCTATTAAGTATGAAGTTATACTTGTTTCTAAATTTATATCATAAAGTCGTTCAACCGATTCACCCGTTACGTGACTAAGCATTTCCATTAAGTTAACGTTGAGTACTGCTTGATAACGTTTAGGCTCTTTATCTTTATTTATACCGTAATAATTGTAAAAACTGAGCATATAATCGTCTATAATTTCATCAAGGGTTGCGCCAAGCAAAGCTTCAAGAATCATTGCCGTAAAACCAGTTCTATCTTTCCCTTCTGTACAATGAATACAATATGGCGGTTCGTTTTTGGCTAGAAAATTAAGTCCTTCTACAACAGAGTAAGCAAACTCGTCAGAATAAAAATTCCCCGTTAAATCAACTGCAATTACCTTGCCGTTAGCGTAAAGATTACGATAATACTCTGAATTACAATTAGTATTAGCCAAATATTTTTCAACGTCCTGATAAGAATCCGAAAGATTTAATACGGTTGCTACGCCAACCGATTCAATGAAATTATTGGCAAAATTAGCTCGCCCGTTCTCATTGTTTATAGGCGAAGCCGTTCTATAAAGTTTACCTTCCTTTATACGCCCCGCCGTTACGGCGCGAAAATTCGTAAAAGTTGCAGTGTTTGGGTAATCGTTTAGGTCATTGCTGTATTGTAAAGCGTAAAGTTCCTGTATGGCGCGCATGCCCGCTTTTTCAAATATATTAATTTTTACACGGTCGCCAATATTTACGTTATTTATAGCAGAAAAATCACCGTAGTTAATACATATAGCAATATTATCTTCTTGATTAGTGCCACGCAATAAAAGATTTCCGGGATTAGAATAGTATCCATCGTAAAAAGGCATAGTGTATTCGCCACTTTCAAGACTTATCAAAACTACGTCACCAAGTTCATAGCCTACCGACATAAAATCTTTAGTAGTAACGTTTAATACAGCGTGTCCGTATTTCTCAATTTCAACAACGGTAGCGGAAACGGTTTTTAATTTATCGTCTTCACGCTCAGTCGTATCGCACGAAATTAACTGCAAAGCCATTACGCAAACAATTATAATTGACAAACAATTTCTAATTATTTTTTTCATTTCTCCCCCTGCTTATAGTTGCGTTTAAAATATTAAGCGTGCTTATACAAACGCAGTTTTATTCAATAGTTAAAATATCTAAAAAACCGGTAATATCAAAGACCTCCATAATGCTATCGTTTACGCCGGTAAGTTTCATAGAGCCTTTTGTATTCATTATTTTTTGCGCTTTTAAAATAACTCTTAAACCTGCAGAAGAAACGTATTCAAGTCCGGTCATATCAAAAACTAGTTCTTTTAAATTAGAAACGACGTTATCAATTTCTTTTTCAAGGTCGGGTGCAGTTTGGGTGTCAAGTCTACCAACTACTATAATTTTTGCGTTTTCTCCATTTAATACTTTTTCAATAGTCATAATAATTCTCCTTTTATATATAATTTTTAAATTTTCCAACTTTCAATTGGTGTGTATAAAAAAGATAGTTCTAAAATAGGTGCATCTAGGCTATCTGCCAATGTTTTTACTGCTATTTTAATTTCTTTAGAAAAATCTAAATACCAATCCACCGTTTCTAAAATGTATTTTCTCTTAAATTCATTACTAGTTACCAGCGCGCACTGTAAGTTGTGCAATCTATCCGCACTTTTAACTGCAAAAGCGATAGGGTTAGCTTTAATACCGTCGATATAGGTTTTCATATCGTAACCCTTTTCTTTAGTTAAAAGTTTAACGGCAGTTAGAACGTTCTGGCTTCCATAAAATAAAATTTCTTCTTCAGTCGCATTAGTGTCTTCAAGCAAATCGTGAAATAGTGCCGTTATTTGAAAATCTTCATCATAGCCTTGTTTTTTTACCATTTCATAAACGGCTATAGGGTGAGAGATATAATCGTTGCCACCGATTCGCTTTTGCCCTTTATGTTTTTGGGTTGCAAATTCTATAGCACGTTTAACTTTATCGCTAGTACACATTAAATATCTTCCTTTTGTTTAAGCAAAAGCTTTGCTTGCCTTTCGGCTTTATCTTGGTCTCTTAAAGACATTTTCAAAAACTCTACGACTTTAGCAAAATCATAGTTCTTGTTTAAAAGTTCCGCACGGCACAAAAAGCGAAGAGCAACGCTAGAAGATACGATATCAAGATTAGCCACGGATAAAGATTTATTCGCAAGAGCTATCGCAAGGTCGTAATTTTCCTTAATCATGCGTTCAATATCGCCTAATTTTTTCACTCCTAAATACGCAAGTTGAGGGATATAACTTTCAGGGTCAATAACGCTAATTTCAGCACCTGCAATATTCGCTATTTCCTTAATTAACTTTTGCATGTTTTTATTATGTAAAACGTATTCGTTAAGCGAAATCATATTGATAATAACTTCGTCTGCATCATCGGTAATAATACGTTTTCTAATATCTTCGGTGTAAGAAAGCATATTATCACGAGCGCGAACGAATTCATCATCGGCAAGTTCAAGAAGTCCTGCAAGACGGGCAAATTGCCTATTGATATCTCTTGGAACACCAAAATCGCTCTTGTAACCTATATCGTGGTGTATTGCAGACCAAGCGTGTTGGAGTATCGTTCTAATTTGAATTTCAAATTTCTTGCCACAAATTTCATCGGGCCACTTATCGCCAAACGGAAGTGAACAAATATAATGCAAGGATAAATAGCCGAAGGCATTTTCTTTCAACAAGTCTTTTTTGTTAGAAGAATTTTCCCAGTCAACCACAAAACATTCTTCAACTTTTTTGCCTATTTTATCTACTTCGTCAGATAAAAAGGTTATAACACGACAACCAAGAATATCGGTAATATCTTCTAAAGTGTTATATCCTTCGCCCTTTCTTTCAAGTTTTCCCGCTAAACTTTTTTCTTCTTTTACACGGTGTTCAACTGCTAAAACGGTTAATCCTAAATCTTTAGCGATATTAGAAAGTATATCGTGAACAACGTCGCCAAGTTTTATAAAATGCTCTCGTTGTTTTCTATAATCTTCTAAAATAAGTTTACATTTTAAGTTCATTTTTTCTCCCTACGCAAATTTCGTAACAACGACAATGTTTGCGCTTTTTCCCTTTACGCCAACTATAACGTCGTCTGCGATAGAAGCGATTATAGATTTTTCTAATTCATCCCACTCTTGTTTTTCTTCTTCTGGAGCATCATTCTTGTATTGTTTCAAACTCCACAAGCAAGAATAATCCATTCCTACGCAATATTCGTTTGCATAATTAAACTGCCACGCCAAATCGTAAGCTCTATTTCCGTCGCTATCTAGAAACAAGTCTTCTAATGCAGAACGAATTTTGCCAAAAAGTCCTTTCGCTTGTGCGTTTTTCTTGTTTTTTGCGATTTTAATTAGTTCTTTTTTCTTGTCTGCCGTAAACTCATCAAACTCAATCAAAACGTTTATTTTGCAAATACCTTCTTCAAAATCTATCCAAAAATCGCCATAAAACTCATCAACAATATTGGGAAGCATTCCATCAATTTCTTCGCAGAGTAAACGCAATTGTAACTTTTGCTTTTCGTTCAACTCATTGTATGTTGCAACTTTTTCGCTTTCTTTTAAAATTGCTTCAAGGTCAAGAGTTCCTTTTTCAATTCTACAAATATTGGATTTCATTTTATTTTCTCCTTTTTATTCAATGTTTAAAATATCGGCAAAACCCGTCATTTCAAAAACTTCCATAACGAGTTCGCAAACGTTTTTAATTTTCATAGAACCTATTTGACTCATTTTCTTTTGAGCGCCAAGTAAAACACGAAGTCCCGCGCTAGAAATATACTCAAGCCCCTTAAGGTCAAGAATTAAGCTTTTAACGTTAGCGAGATTTTCATTGATTGTTTTATCAAGCGTAGGTGCTGTGATAGTATCCACTCTACCCGTTATTTCCAAAACAAGTTCATCCACATTCT
>CALGTS010000005.1 GCA_937901925.1 uncultured Bacteroidales bacterium
ACACTGAAAACCACTACCAGAACGTGCTTTTCATCTTGTGCAACCTCTGCGGACTCTACACGAAAGCTGAGTTTCACACCTCCAACGGACGTGTAGATATGACCATCGAGACACCCGATTATGTCTATATTTTCGAGTTCAAATACAATGGCACTGCAGAAGAGGCAATGGCTCAAATCAAGGAGAAAAACTACGCCCAACCGTTCCTCGCAAGCGGCAAAAAGATAGCCCTGATTGGCGCGAACTTCAGTGGCGAGAAGAGGAACATTGAGAAGTATTTGGAGGAGTGGGTGTAAATTACTGCTTTTGGCATTGTTTTTGATCAGGGTTTTTATGAATTAGCACAAAAGTTGAACAGAGATGAAAAGTCCAGCAACATATAGTCTTATCGTTTCTATATTTTTCATCTACGTAATGACAAGTTGTAGAAGTCTGGGATTTAGGGACTCGTTTTTCGACATGTTATTAAATACACCAGATGTAAACATTCACTTGATTTACTCAAATCAACCCTTTTTTGAGGAAGAAGATGGTGTTACGTATGAAATATATAAAGTTGATAGATGTCAATTGAATAATATTCTACATAACATGACAAAAGGTGTGTTACGAGATAGTGTCTATAATAGATATAATGAGTTTTCTTGGCGTATATATACGAAGAAAGATTCTTCAAAGATTAACGAATTTATCGCTGAATTAGAGGGAATTAATTATAAATTCGAAAGAAAAAAATTTTTTTACGAGATAATAGAGAACGGAAATTTTTATTATACTATTTTATCGGATAGTTTACAAAGAGAAAAACTTTTTGTGTTGGATTGGAATTCTGGATATTTGTATTATATTTCAAAGTACGAAGTTTAATATAGCAATATTATAGTTTTACCCTGCTCGTTCGGATTTCCAATCCGCGCGCCCCGAATATAATCATTCACAATGCACCACAACCAAGATTATATACATTCCCACTCTCCACGCTTCGCACCTACCTGCGCCCTGAAAGGGCAAACCCCATCAGCCGTGGGCACTGCCCTCGGCATTAATACCCACAACATAAACTCGCCCAGCGGGGCAAAAGCATTAATTCCTAATTCCTCATTCCTAACTCCTCATTCATTAATTTTTGTTACACCTCTATGAAATCACGCTCAAAACATTATCT
>CALGTS010000006.1 GCA_937901925.1 uncultured Bacteroidales bacterium
ATGAATACAAAATACCGATTTTTGACTTCTCTGCAATTGTTAATCAAATACTTACCCCCGACTGAAATTTTTGTCATATACTAAGCGTTTTGTAGTTCTCTTTTCAGAAGATTGCAAAATCCACAAATCTCCTTCCTGTTAATCTTAAAGATGAAATCTTAAATTGATTTTCTTCAATAATAATACTTGAAAAGAAAAAGTGTATTGATTATTTTATATTTTTACACACTTACTTAAAGTTGTGTTTTAATAATTTAATCGCTTGTGTATTAGTTGTATAAGAGTAATTATTATGAAAAAAACTATTTTTTCTCTGTTTATTTTTCTATTTTTATGTGGTGGAGATTTTTACATTAATGCCCAATCGCCATATAAAAATAGTTTGGGTATAACAATCGGTACAACGCAAGGTGTAACATATAAAACCCTTGCATCGCCACATTTCGCTATTCAACTTGACCTCGGTACAAAATATTGTTATGTTTATGGAAACCATTTGTGGTCGTTTGAATTGGCACCCAACTTTGCTTTTCAAGGAGAACTGGCACCCAATTTTTATGGTTTGATAGGCGGTGGTGGTAGTATTGGCTATTGCTGGAAAAAATATTCCTACTTCACTGTTGAAGGAGAGCAATACTCGCGCAATAATGCTAAGGCTGGCTTAAACGGATTTTTCGGTTTAGAGTATAAATTTCCCAATTCAATTCTCTTGCAACTTGATTTTCGTCCTGGATACAGATGCGCATTTAATGGAAAGTTTGAAGAACATTGTTTTGATTGGGGATTGAATTTTGGAATTAGGTATATATTTGATTAATAAGAATTTGCTTTGTGAAAAATCGGAATAACTTAATTGAAAAAATTGATTCAGAAATTGTTTCATACGTGGAAACTGAAATTATTCCACTTTACGACGCTTTTGATTCGGGGCACGGAAGGTCTCATGTTCACGCTGTAATTGCCGATTCGTTGCAGATAGCGGAAGCTGTTGGAGCCAATCTTAATATGGCGTACGTTGTTGCAGCTTATCACGATACGGGAATGGTTGAAGGACGCGAATTTCATCATCTTGCTTCTGGAAAAATTGTGGAAAAAGATGCTAATTTAAAACGATGGTTTTCGGTAGATGAAATTATACTGATTAAGGAGGCTGTTGAAGACCACCGCGCATCTGGGAAATCAGAGCCACGTTCCATCTACGGTAAAATTGTTGCAGATGGCGACCGCCAACTTGATCCACAAACTGTGATGATACGTTGCCTGCAATTCGGTCTGAAAAACTATCCCGAATTGGATAAATCGGACCATTATGAACGTTTTCGTGCTCATCTGCTCGATAAATATGCAAGAAATGGTTACCTCAAACTATGGATTCCTACAGGAGATAAAGCGCAGCAATTGAATCTTTTACACGAGATTATCGACGACGAAGAAAAGTTGCAGAGATGCTTTGAAGAAATTTGGAAAAATGCGAAATAATAATTTTAATATCAGTGTATTATGAAAAGATTTTTAATCCTAATCGCCTTTTTTTCGCTTCTGTTCTCTGCTAACGCACAATATATGTACGATGGTACGGGACATCTAATCGGTCGTGTGAACAACCAATATTTCTATGACGGATCGGGACATTATATCGGCCAAACTATCGGAGAAAATATCTACGACGGTTCAGGGCATTATATTGGTCGAATTAGTGGTAACTATCTGTATGATGGTTCTGGGCAACTGATAGGACAGATTATTGGCGATAATCTGTATGACGGTTCAGGGCATTATATTGGTCGAATTAGTGGTGAATATCTATACGATGAATCAGGACGATTTATGGGTCAAGCAAAAGGTTTGCAGCACCGACAAATTATCCTATTTTTCTATTTTTTTAGGTAGATTTTATGACTATTTTCGGTTATGAATTTTGTTGTTTTTCTGCCGAAAATTCTGTACTTTTGCAACCTAAATTTTAAAATTATGGAATATCAATTGGTAAATGCAATTCAAGTTGCGCTTTTTGAACTTTATAATATTGATACAAAGATAGATAAGTCGGCTATTCAGCGAACTAAAAAGGAGTTTGAGGGTGATTTTACCTTCGTCGTTTTTCCATACGTAAAGCAAGCCAAAATCTCCCCAGATGCATTGGCAAATCAATTGGGAGAGAAAGTGTGTGCACTATTGCCAGAACTTCTTTCCTCTTACAATGTGGTTAAAGGTTTCTTGAATTTAAGTATTGCAAACAATTTCTGGACTCGCTACATCAAAGAGCGAAATCAAGATGAAAATTATAACTATCCTGTTGATGATGAGGATATTACATTGATTGAATTTTCATCTCCCAATACCAATAAACCATTACATCTTGGTCACGTTCGTAATAACTTGCTTGGAAATTCTGTAGCCAATATCTTAGCCGCTTCAGGTAAGAAGGTTATTCGTGTTAATTTGGTGAATGACAGAGGAATCCATATCTGCAAGTCGATGTTGGCTTGGCTGCGTTTCGGTAATGGAGAAACTCCTGAAAGTTCAGGCATGAAGGGCGATCATTTGGTGGGAAAATATTATGTGGAGTTTGATAAACACTACAAAAAAGAGATTGGAGAATTGGTAGCGCAGGGAATGAACGAAGAGGAAGCTGCCAAGAAAGCTCCGCTGCTCCTCGAAGCTCAATCTATGTTGAAACGTTGGGAAGATAATGACCCAGAAATGAGAAATCTTTGGAAAATGATGAACGATTGGGTATATGCTGGCTTTGATGCAACTTATGAGCGTATGGGAATCGTTTTTAATAAAACTTACTATGAATCACAAACCTATCTTTTGGGTAAATCCTTGGTGGAAGAAGGTTTGACATCGGGCGCTTTCTATCGTCGCGAAGATGGTTCTGTATGGGTGGATTTGACCGATGAAAAATTGGACGAAAAATTGTTGCTTCGCTCGGATGGGACATCAGTTTATATGACACAAGATTTGGGAACTGCGCAACTTCGCTATGACGAGTTTAACCCTAAAACTATGATTTATGTGGTTGGAAATGAGCAAAATTATCACTTCGATGTGTTAAAGTTGGTGTTGGGTAAGAAGTTGAAAAAAGAGTTTGGTAATAGTATTTTCCACCTTTCTTATGGAATGGTTGAACTTCCGTTCGGCAAGATGAAATCGCGAGAAGGAACAGTTGTAGATGCTGATGATTTGATGGAGGAGATGTTTTTGCAAGCGAAAGAGAGTACCGAAGCTTTGGGAAAATTTGAGTTTTCGGAAGAAGAAGGTAAAAAATTGTATGAAATGGTGGGCTTGGGCGCACTTAAATATTTTATCTTGAAGGTAGATCCGAAGAAAAATATGCTCTTCAATCCCAATGAATCTATAGATTTCAACGGAAATACAGCTCCTTTTATCCAATATACGCACGCTCGTATCAAATCTATGTTGCGTAAAGCTAACGAAAATGGTATAGATTTTAGTTCTGCTGATGTTGATACAAGCCAACTTTCTGAGGCAGAAAAACAGATTATTAAGCAGATTTATGAGTATAAAAATGTGCTGAAAACCGCTGCCGAAACCCTTAGCCCTGCGTTGATTGCGAACTATACTTACGACTTGGCAAAAGAGTTTAACAGATTCTATCAGGAAACACCAATCTTCCGCGAAGAGAATGAGGCGTTGCGTGCGTTCCGTCTGCTGATCTCTGCCTGCTGCGCTCGCACTATTGCCACTGCCATGAATTTGTTAGGAATCGATGTCCCAGAAAAAATGTAATAAATATTGTAGAGATATGACTTTGATTGTAAAAAATATTAAAGAGTTAGTTCAAGTTGAAGAACAACCAGTACAGTTGCGTGCTGGAAAAGATATGCAAACTCTTCATACAATAAAAAATGCCTTTTTGATTGTAAAAGAGGATAAAATCTTTGATTTTGGTCAACATAATGCTGAAAATGATAAAAAAATAGCAGAAATTGTAGCCAATGACCCCCATTGTGAGGTCGTTGACGCAACTGGAAAGATGGTGTTCCCCTCATTCTGCGATTCTCATACCCATATCGTTTACGCAGGAAGTCGTGAGATTGAATATATCGACAAAATTAAAGGGTTGAGTTATGAGGAAATAGCCAAACGTGGTGGTGGAATTTTGAACTCTGCCGATCGTTTGGCGCAAGCTTCTGAAGATGAACTTTACGAATCCGCAATGGCACGTCTTCAAGAAATGGCATCGTTTGGAACAGGCGCAGTGGAAATCAAGAGCGGTTACGGATTAAGTACGGAAAGTGAAGTGAAGATGTTGCGAGTTATCAAACGTCTTCGTGAGAATTCTCCGATGATTATCCGGTCCAACTTCTTGGGCGCTCACGCCGTTCCTCGCGATTATATCGGTCGCCAAAGTGAATATGTGGACTTGATTATCAATGAGATGATTCCTGTTATTGCTGCAGAAGAGTTGGCAGACTTTGTTGATGTGTTCTGTGATAAAGGTTTCTTTACTCCAGAGGAAACAGAACGAATTTTAATGCAAGGTATTAAATACGGTATGCGTCCTAAAATTCATGCCAATGAATTAGATTACTCAGGCGGTATCCAAGTGGGCGTGAAATATAACGCACTCTCTGTTGATCATTTGGAATATACTGGAGACGAAGAGATTGAGTCACTTCTAGATAGTGAAACTATGCCAACGATTCTTCCTGGAGCCGCTTTCTTCTTGGAAATGCCTTTTGCACCTGCTCGCAAAATGATGGAAGCAGGCCTTCCAGTGGCACTTGCCTCCGATTACAATCCCGGTTCCTCTCCATCAGGAAATATGCAGTTTATCCTTTCAATGGGTTGCGTAAAATATAAGATGTTACCAGAAGAAGCTATCAATGCAACAACACTTAATACTGCATACGCAATGGGAGTAAGCGATATTGTAGGTTCGATTGCACGTGGAAAAGTGGCGAATTTCTTTATTACTAAGCCAATCCCTACTTTAGAATTTATGCCTTATGCTTTCGGTAGTAACAAAGTGGAACAAGCCTATCTTGCAGGTAAAGCAATTTAATATGTAAATTATATGCACAAAAAAAGCTGAAATCAAACGATTTCAGCTTTTTTTATATAAGGCATTTCAACTATTCCTCTTCTGGTAAACATTTAAACCCTTTACCCATAATTTCACTGCTATCAATTACATTGATAAATGCGTTAGGGTCAATGCGATGGATTCCATTCTTTAAACGAATAAATTCGCTACGAGAAATGGTTGTGTAAATCATTTTTCGTTCACAACCAGCATAAAGTCCTATGCCCTTGAAACAGGTACCGCCACGATTCAAGTCTTCAATAATTGCTTTACGAACCTCTTCCTCTTTGTCGGTAATAATAAATAAAGTTTTGTATCTCTTCACGCCATCTACAACCATATCAATTACTTTACCCTCGATAGCGATAAGAAGTACAGAATAGATTGGTAAACGAAGTTCTTTAAAAGCGATTAAGGTTGATAACGTAATTGCAGAGTCAACAATCATAACCAAAGTTCCTAAAGAGATTTTGGTGTATTTGTTGAGAATCATTGAGATAATATCGCTACCGCCAGAAGTTGCACCAGACTTGAAAATCAAACCAATAGCTAAACCATATATCAAACCTGCAACTAAGGTGTTTAGGAAGTAATCAGGAACAAATCCGAGTTCTCCTTCAGGTGCATTGGGGAGAAGTCCATCGTGAATAACAGGGTCGTAACCCCAAGTGCTTTCCAAAACAAATACAAATCCTAAGATGAGGAAAGTGGAAACGATAGTTTTTACCCCAAAACGTGGCCCTAAAATCCAAGTTCCAATAAGAAGTAGAGGAATATCCATACAGAAAGCATAGTAACTGATTTTCCATGGCCAAATAGTGTTGAAAACGTTTGCTAAACCATAAGTTCCACCTGGAGCCAAGCGATAAGGGTTAACAAACATTACATCGCCTACTGCAAACAGAAGGCTACCTACAATAAGGTAAAGGTACGCAATGCACCATTCTTTAGAAAGAAATTTCTCTTTTTTTTGCAAACTCATATTTATTATTATTTTGATTGTCAGTTGTTTAAGCTAAAAAATATTCCGTTTTTCGCGTTGGCGAAATTAATAAAAATCTTTTTACTATAGTGTAATCAAAAATCTTTTTTTTATACTACATTTTAATGTGAAAAAGCTGCGCAATTTGCATAGATTTTTTTATTACCTTTGCCACTCATTTTTTTTAAGAAAAAATGATGTTTCAAGTAACTTTTTCAATAGAAAAAACGTAACAAATTAGGTTTTTGATTTTTAATTACAAATAATGATAAGTTATGCGACAATTAACGATTAGCAAGCAAGTTACGAATCGTGAGTCTGCTTCCTTGGAGAAGTACTTACATGATATAGGCAAGGTTGAGCTTCTAACGGCGGAAGAGGAGGTGGAGTTAGCAAGAAGAATCCGTAAAGGTGATCAGCAAGCTTTGGAAAGATTGACGAAAGCAAATTTGCGTTTCGTGGTTTCAGTAGCAAAACAATATCAGAATCAAGGACTTAACCTTCCAGATTTAATTAATGAAGGAAATTTAGGCCTAATTAAGGCTGCAGAACGTTTTGATGAAACTCGTGGCTTTAAATTTATATCGTATGCAGTTTGGTGGATTCGGCAATCTATCCTTCAAGCTGTGGCAGAACAAGCTCGTATAGTGCGACTTCCTGTTAATAAAATCGGCACGATTAATCGGATTAATAAAGCTTACGCCCATTTGGAACAAGAGTTTTGTCGTGAACCTAAAATTGAGGAAATCGCAAACCTATTGGATATGTCAGAAGCAGATGTGAAGGAATCACTGCGCAACTCACCCCGACATCTATCTATGGATGCGTCGTTGACACAAGATGAAGATAACAACCTCTACGATGTGCTGAAGTCAGAGTCTTCCCCAATGCCCGATAGAGAGTTGCTGAGAGAGTCTCTCCAATTGGAAATCTCTAAATTGATGGAGATTTTGAATCCACGTAGTGCAGATATTATTAAAATGTATTATGGAATAGGTATTAAACACCCGTTAACGCTGGAGGAGATTGCAGAACGTCACGATATTTCACGCGAAAGAGTGCGACAGATTAAAGAGAAGGCAATCCGTCGTCTGAAAAATTCCTCTAAAAGCAGAAATTTGAAATCATATTTGGATTAATATTATCATTAACTTTTTCGAGAAGTTTTATTATGAAAAGATCAATAATTAAAGATGTACTTAAAAAACCAGAATCAGTAGGATTCGGGAATGAAATTTGTGTAAAAGGTTGGGTAAGAACCAAAAGAGGTAACAATGCAGTGGCTTTTATCGCTTTGAATGATGGCTCTATCGTTACCAATTTACAAGTAGTTGTGGATTTGGCAAATTTTTCTGAAGATATAATGAAACAGATTACCACAGGCTCTTGTCTCTGTGTTGAGGGAACTTTAGTTGCATCTCAGGGTAAAGGACAAACTGTTGAGGTTTTGGCAAAAAATATTGAGGTGTACGGAACTGCAGATCCAGAATCGTACCCACTTCAGAAAAAAGGACATAGTTTGGAGTTTTTGCGTGAAATCGCACACTTGCGCCCACGTACTAATTTCTTCGGCTGTGTGCTTCGTTTGCGCCACGCAATGTCTTTCGCAATCCATCAATATTTTAATAATAAAGGTTTCTTCTATTTCCATACACCCCTTATTACAAGTTCTGATGCAGAAGGTGCTGGGGCAATGTTCAATGTAACTACTTTCGATTTAAATAATGTGCCTAAAACTCCTGAAAATAAGGCCGATTATAGCCAAGATTTCTTCGGAAAAGCAACCCACTTGACCGTTTCTGGTCAACTTGAAGGCGAGTTGGGCGCAATGGCACTCGGTGGAATTTACACTTTCGGACCCACTTTCCGTGCCGAAAATAGTAATACACCACGCCACCTTGCCGAATTCTGGATGATTGAACCCGAAGTGGCTTTTAATGATTTGGAAGATAATATGAATCTTGCTGAGGATTTTATCAAATATTTGGTGAAATATGCTCTCGATAACAATATGGATGATATCCAATTCTTGAACGATATGTTTGATAAAGAGTTGATTGAACGTTTAAATTTTGTGGTACAGAACGACTTCGTAAGATTGGATTACACCGATGCAATTGATATTCTTTTGAAATCAGGTAAAAAATTTGAATATAAAGTGGAATGGGGCGTTGACCTACAATCAGAACATGAACGATATCTTGTTGAAAATCACTTTAAAAAGCCTGTAATTCTTATCAACTATCCGAAAGATATTAAAGCTTTCTATATGAAGCAAAATGAGGATGGAAAAACAGTTCGAGCAATGGACGTTCTCTTCCCTAAAATTGGTGAGATTATTGGTGGTTCTGAACGTGAAGCAGATTATATGAAGTTGAAAAATAGAATCGAAGAACTTAATATTCCTGAAAAAGATATGTGGTGGTATTTGGAAACTCGTAAGTTTGGAACCGCTCCACACTCAGGTTTTGGAATCGGTTTCGAACGCTTGTTGATGTTCGTAACGGGTATGACCAACATCAGAGATGTGATCCCTTTCCCAAGAACTCCACAAAATGCTGAATATTAATAGTCGCTTTTCCGTTGTCGTGCAGGTAGAATCCTAAGTTGTTCTCTGTACTTAGCAACGGTTCGACGCGCAATCTTATATCCTCTTTCCGATAGAGCAGTCTCTAACTCTTGGTCCGAAAGGGGATTTTTTTTGTCTTCGCTTTGAATAATCTCTTTTAATACCGATTGAATCTCTTTGGCTGAGATGTCACTATCGCCTACAGATTCTGAAAAAAGTTGCTTTAATGGAATGATGCCGAAGTGCGTTTGTACATATTTACTATTAGAGATGCGTGAAATTGTGGAAATGTCTAAACCTACTTTGTCTGCTATATTCTTTAAAATCATTGGTTTAATGTCTCGTTCGTCGCCTGTATAGAAGTATGTGCGCTGATGTTGCATAATGGCATACATTGTGTTGTAGAGCATCGTTTCTCGTAAGGTAAGCGTACTGATAAAGTAGTTTGCTTTATCAACATTTTCGCGAATGAAACGCGCAATCTCCTGCTCTTTCTTCTCCCGATTCTCCTTCTTAGCATAATAGTTATACTGATTTTCGTACTCTTTGCTGATGCGAATCTTAGGCAGTCTTTGGCTGGAATTTAGCTGTAAAACTAATAGGTCATCTTCAATCGTAATGGTGAAATCTGGGGTAATCTGGCTCATCGATTCTTCGCTCCGAAGTAATGCGTCAAGTGGACGCGAAGAAAGATGCTTGATAACAGAAATTATTTGTTCCAACTCCTCTCTGCTGATTCCCATTTTCTTAATTAATTTCTCATGTTGATTGTTGGAAATGTACTCAAAATTATCTTGTAATATTTTTATAGTTAGTCTTTTAACCTCTTCTGAAAGATTGAAAGTTCCATATTTCATTTGAAGTAGTAGTGACTCTTGCAGATTTCGCGCACCAATGCCTGGCGGGTCCAATTGTTGGATATATTGTGTTAAGATATATTCAACATGCTCTGGGGTGGTTTGTATGTTGTAGTATGAGGAAAGTGTGCTGACTATGCTGAGAATGGGGTCGCGAGCGTAACGTATGGTCTTGCTATCGTCATCAGGTAGAGGAATGGAAAGATAACCCGCATCGTCAATGTTACCTACAAGCTGTTGCGCAATTTTTAAATCTTCGTCAGAAAGATCAAATTCCTGAATCTTTTGTTGTAATTGCTCTTGTATGGAACTTTCAAAAACAGCTCCTGGTGTATAATATTCATCATCTTTTGACCGGTTAATCGTACTGATTAAGTAGTCAAGCTCTCGATCTGAATAGTCGTTGTCATAACTGTATCTCTCGTCAAATCTATCCGTTGTCTCTTCTTCGTATGAGTCATCTTCATATCCTTCGCTATATTCTTTGTTCTCGCGTAGCGGATTCTCAATAATCTCTAAAACGGGATTGTTTTCCACCTCTTTCAAAATTTCAGTTTCCAAAGTATCCGTATTACTTTCTAACATCCGCATCAATTGAATAGTTTGCTGCGAAGTTTGCTGCTTCAAGATACTTTTCTGTGTTAATGCTTGTTTCATAGTTGATTATCTTTAGTTTTTAGATTCAATGCGATTGATAATATGAAAAGTAGAAGTAGTGAAAAGTGCCGATAATGGCATTTCATTTTTCTGTTTATAGTAGAAACTAATAGTGCAACTTTTATCGTTCCTGTCAACAATAGTTCCTTCGTAAATTTTACCTCTAAAGTTAAAGTTTACAGAGCACCCAATAGGATAGGGGTCGATTTGATAAATAGCTTTTACCGGAAAATGATCTGATATGTAGGGAGTTCCATAAATGTTTTTGTTTAAAGTTTGAAAGTTTTTAGGTTGTGCATTTTTGAAAAAGATATGGTCAATCACGATGTTGTCGTTCACTTTACCAAAGTTGTGATACGTGCCGCAGTTGTCGCTTTGTGGAGCCTCTGTTCTTGTTTCCTTTAACAAGATTGATAGGGGAGAGAATATCGAATCGTTGCAGGTTGTGTTGAAATCTCCAGCCAAGAAAATAGCAGCGAATTTGTCGGTTGATATTTCATTAATCTTATTGATGATCAGTTTTATAGATTCTTCTCGGGCAATCTTTCCTACGTGGTCTAAATGGGTGTTGAAGCAGTAGAAGGTATTGCCTGTTTCTTTGCTTTTGAAGTACCCCCAAGTGGTAATTCTATTGCAAGCCGCGTCCCAACCACAAGACACGTGTTCTGGAGTTTCGCTCAGCCAAAAGTTACCGTGTGACAATAGTTCGTAAAGGTCGTTTCGGTAAAAGATGGCCATGTGCTCGCCACCATGTTCTCCGTCGTCACGCCCTACGCCAATGTGTTCGTACTCAGGAAGCGATTCCGCTAAATAAAGTCGCTGGTTGTTTAATAACTCTTGCGTGCAAAGCACCGAAGGATGCTCAATTTGTATCATACGAATAATATGTTCTTTGCGATACTGCCAATTATTCAACTTATCACCAGGATAGTCAAGACGAATGTTAAAGGATATGATGGAGATTTCTTCACTCTTTTGGGCAAAAGTAAATAAAGTGCAAAATATTGTAAATAAAATAGTTGAAATTGTTCTCTTCATTTTTATGATTCGCAAATTCATAAACTGCAAAGTTATATAAATAAATTGATTTATCAAATTGCTTTTTACGACAAAGTTGATTTTTCCGAATCCCAATAATTTATGCCTACAATTTTATACTTAAAGCCTCCAAAACAACTTATAGAAGGAGGATTTTATATCTCTGTTTTTAATCTGTCAACAATAAATGTAAATATAAAAATCTTGACTGAAATTTCATTTTTCTTTTGTATTTTTGCACCCATTTTTAAAACTTGAGAAATGAATAGAAATACGATTATTGCATTGTTGTTGGTTTTGTGTTTGAGTTTAGGTTTTAGTTTTTATAATGCATCGAAAACCAAGAAGTTACATGCAGAAAAAGCGGCAGAATTAGCTCGTCTTGAAAGTGAGAAAGTGGATTCAACAGATATTGTTATTACGTTGGATTCTGCGAAGAATATGGTAAATTCATTGCCAGAAGATTCGGTAAATGCAATTGTAAAACCAGAAGTGCAACCTACTAATCCATTAAAATTTACCTATTTTGCGCAACCGCAACAACAGGTGAACGACTATTATGTGGAAACCAACAAGGCAATTTATCGCTTCTCTTCTCTTGGAGGTTACCTTTCTTACGTGGAGTTGAAAGATGTATATCGTTACACACCCAAAGGGGAACCCAAACAACCATTGGTGCTTTATGATGGTGAGAACAATAATATGAATATCGAGTTGATGATGACTAACCAAACACCAATTCAAACGGCACGTTGTCATTTCTTCAATGTAACTTCAGACTCGCTAACTGTAACTGCCGATAAACAAGAGCTTGCACTGAGAATGTATCCTAATAAAATGGTGGGCGATTCCTTGCAAGTTCCTGATTCTTCAAGCTATATAGAGTATGTTTATACTTTTTATGCTGATGATTACAGAATCGATTTCGATGTGAATTTTGTAAATATGTCTTCCTACTTATATTTAAATAAGAATAATTTTAACCTCCGTTGGGAAAGCCTTCTGAAAAATGTAGAGAAGAACTATAAAATGAATCGCGATAACTCTACGGTTTTCTATCGCGATAATAGTGAAGATGTGGAAAGTTTAGACCCAATGAAGAGTGATAATGAGCAAATTTCTGGCTCTTTGAAATGGGTTTCTTTTAAACAACAGTTCTTTACGGCAGTGTTGATTGCAGATTCTATTCCTTTTGAATCAGCTTCTGTATTAACCGATGTTTCAGATAATTATCAAATAAATGGTTGGCTCAAAGGTATGCGTGCCGATCTGGATTTCCGCATCGAAAATCTCGACAATGCAACCTTTGATATGTCTATGTTTATAGGTCCTAATCAGTATAAATTATTGAAAGAATATAACTTAGATATGGAACGCCAAGTTCCTATCGGTTGGGGATTCCTTCTTCACTGGATTAACCGTTTGGCTGTAATTCCAATCTTTAATTGGCTCGAAAGTTATGGATTGAATTATGGTATTATCATCTTGATTCTTACCATCATACTTAAACTTGTCCTTTTCCCAATTGCTTATAAAACCTATCTTTCTTCAGCTCGTATGCGTCTATTAAAACCAGAACTTGATGAAATTAATGAAAAATATAAGGGTGATAGTCAGGAGATTATGATGAAAAAGCAGCAGGCTACCATGAAATTGTATAAGTCTGCTGGCGTAAATCCAATGGCAGGTTGCCTTCCAATGTTACTGCAAATGCCAATCTTAATCGCTCTCTTCCGTTTCTTCCCTTCAGCTTACGAATTGCGTCAACAACCATTCTTGTGGGCAGACGACTTGTCAACCTACGATTCTATATTGGATTTGAGTTTCAATATTCCCTTCTATGGTGATCACGTTAGTTTGTTTTGCTTGCTAATGACAGCAGCTACTTTGATCTATACTTGGCTCAATAACAAGTTGATGACTACTGGAAATAATGACCAAATGAAGATGATGAAGGTGATGATGTATATTATGCCAATTCTCTTCTTGGGTATGTTCAATAGTTTTGCGTCTGGTTTGACTTACTATTACCTATTGGTTAACTTAATCACTTTCTTGCAAATGTTTATTTTCAGATTGGCTGTGAAAGAGGATAAAGTGCGTGCTAAATTAAAAGCCAATATGCAAAAACCAGTTAAGAAGAGCAAATTCCAATTGAAAATGGAAGAGGCTATGAGACAGCAACAGCAAATGCAACAAAATAAAAAGAGATAATTTTAGCAAGGAGAAAAATTGCTTTTGCTTTTTTAATATCTTTGCAGAGTCAAATTTAATATTAACAAAAAAGTTGTGAGATGGAAAATTTAGAAAAAAATGAAGTGTTATCAAGAGCAGTGAGAGCGGGGAAACGTACTTACTTTTTTGATGTTAAGACTACTAAAACCGATGAAAAATATTTGACAATTACGGAAAGTAAACGTAAATTCAATCCTGATAATGGAAACTTTTTTTACGAAAAACATAAATTATTCCTTTATAAAGAAGATTTTGAAAAGTTCCAAAATGCACTTCGCGGAATGTTAGAGTTTATCGAAACAGGAAATCTTCCTGAAGATGCACTTTTTGAAGATGCTAGCAAAATAGATTTGACCTTTGAAGATTTGGAGGCATAATTTATGGGTAAAATAATTGCTGTCGTTAATCAAAAGGGTGGGGTAGGAAAAACCACAACAGCTGTCAACTTGGCAGCTTGTTTGTCTGTGTTGGAGCATAAAACTCTACTCGTGGATGCTGACCCGCAAGCCAATGCTACAAGTGCAGTGGGCATCGAAGAAAATGATGTTCAATATTGCATCTACGATTGCGTAATGGGTAATGCTTTCATCAATGACATCATTAAACCTACTCATATTCCTAACCTTGACCTTGTTCCTGCTATTCAAGATTTGGTAGCTGCTGAATTGGACCTGATTACATTGGATAGAAGAGAGTTTCGCCTAAAAGATTGCTTAGAGGCAGTGAAAAATGAATATGATTTTATTATCATTGATTGCGCCCCCTCTTTGGGGTTAATCACCGTAAACTCTTTAGTAGCTGCAGATTCTGTAATTATTCCTGTGCAATGTGAGTATTTTGCTTTGGAGGGTTTAGGGAAATTGCTAAATACTATACGAATTGTGCAAAGTGGCATGAATCCACATTTGTCAATTGAGGGTATTTTACTTACTATGTATGATTCTCGTACGGCACACTCTAATGCAGTAGTGGCTGACGTAAGACAATATTGTAAAAATATCGTCTTTGATACACTAATCTCTCGAAATGTGAAAATTAGTGAAGCTCATAGTAATGGTGAACCTATTATTCTTTATGATATAAAGTCAAAAGGTTCCGTGAATTATTTGAACTTGGCAAAAGAGGTACTTCAAAAGAATGGTTATACCCAATAAATTGATAAATTATGGAGAAAAAACCCCAAAATAAGTTAGGTCGTGGTTTGGGTAAAATGCTAGGAAGCTACGATTTGCCCGTTGTTCCAACCTCACCTGCCAATGTGCAAAGTAGTGCAATTAGCAATATTCGTATCGATTCTATTGAGATAAACCCATATCAACCTCGTGTCGATTTTGATGAGGAGGCTATTCAACAATTGGCACAATCTATCAAAACGTATGGATTGATTCAACCTGTTACCGTTCGTCCAGTTCGTGACGGAAAGTATCAGTTGATCTCTGGGGAACGTCGCCTTCGTGCGTGCAAACTTGTGGGTCTTACAGAAATTCCCGCTTTCGTTCGTACGGTCGATGAAATTAATTCGTTGCAGATGGCACTCGTGGAAAATATTCAACGCGAAAACTTGAACGCCATTGAGGTGGCTGCCTCTTACCAACGCTTGCTCAATGAATGTAACCTAACGGTTGAGGATTTGAGTGTGAAAGTCGGCAAAGATCGCTCCACTATCGCTAACTATTTGCGCCTACTTCGCTTAACTCGTGAAGCCCAAATCGCAGTACGTGATAAGAAAATTACTATGGGACACGCCCGCGCAATCGTTGCAATCGATGACCCCGATACGCAAAATAAACTCCTGAAAGAGGTGGAGGAAAAAGCACTCTCCGTCCGACAAACGGAAGCCTTGGTGAAAAAATATCTTGAACCTACCCCATCTCCCAAAACCCAAGTAAAAATCAAATTATCGGAACATGTTAACGAATTTGCCAAAAATCTCTCCAAAAAAGTAAATTCTAAGGTCGTAGTAAAAAAAGAGATTACTGGAAAAGGAAAAATATTGATACCCTTTAACTCTGATGAAGAACTCAATAAAATTATAACTATTTTAAACGACTTGAAGTAATAAATTTCAAGTCGTTTCGTTCTTTTATTTTGGTACTATCATGAAAAAAATATTACAGCTGGTTCTATTGCTTCTTTTGCCTATTTCTGTTTGGGCTCAGATAGATAGTGCTGTAATTGTCCCTGATACAGTTCCTGATATGTCAGAACCTCCTCTCTACTCGCGCAAAAAAAGTACGGTCTTGCCCATCGATACCCTAGTGCAAGAGACTGTTAATGTGTCAGATTCAGTCACTCCTAAAAAGAAACGTCTTCATAGTCCTAAAATCGCCTCTTGTCTCTCTATTATTCCTGGTGGAGGACAAATTTATAACCGAAAATGGTGGAAATTACCTATCGTTTATGGAACAATGGGCGTTGCAACCTATTTTGTTTGCGATTATGGTAAGAAATATGTGGTGATGAAGAAAGAGTATTTCAATAGAGTGAACGGAAATACAGAACTATTGTTGCCAGAGTATGCGCGCGAGTCTGATGACCTAATTAAAGGAATTAGAGATGAATATCGCTCTCGAATGGAGATCTCTATTGCTGCACTCTCAATTCTTTATATGCTTAACATTATTGATGCTTGCGTCGATGCACATCTATTCTATTTTGATGTTTCTGATGATCTTTCTCTGCAGTGGCAGCCACAAATTCAAGTTATGCCACATAGCGCATTTACACCTTCGGTAGGTATTACTTTTAATTTAAAATAGTTATGTTGAAATTTGCAATTTTAGGATATGGGAAAATGGGACGCGAAATTGAGAAAATTTTGCTCTCTAAAGGTGTAGAGGTTGCTGTTGTTATTGATAATCAGGAAGATTGGAAAGATGCTAAAAAGTTGCAACTTCTTCAAAATTGTGATGTAGCTGTTGAATTTTCACAACCCGATATGGCTCTGGAAAATCTTTTCCGCTGTTTCGAAATGCGCGTGCCGACAGTTTGCGGAACAACGGGTTGGCACAATCGTTTGGAGGAGGTTTTAGAGATCTGTCGTCAAAAAGAAACTTCGTTTATCTATGGCTCCAATTTTTCGATTGGCGCAAATCTTTTCTTTGAACTGAACCGTTTTGCGGCTCAATTGATGAATCGTCACCCTCAATATCGCGCTATAGTGGAGGAAACTCATCATACCGCTAAAAAAGATGCACCAAGTGGTACTGCCATTACTACCGCAAAAGTGATACTGGAGGAGTTAGATAGCGTAAAGGATTGGAAGTTATGTGAAACTACAATTGCACCTAAACCAGATTTATTGCCCATTGTAGCATATCGTGAAGGTGAGGTTGCCGGTATTCATAAGGTTACATATACTTCTGCAAATGATGATATTCAGATTTCTCATACAGCGCATTCTCGTGCTATGTTGGCAGAAGGGGCTGTAAAAGCTGCGATATGGTTGGTGAAAAATCCAGGTGTTTATAATTTCGCTGAAATTTTTAATTTAGTATAATTTGTTGAATAATAAATAATTGTAATAATATGTTATTGTCAAAAACTGCCGTTTATATTCTATTAATCATTTCAATTATTGGCCTCCATACAGGTTTATGGTTTATTTTTAGGAAAGCGCAGGTGAAACCATGGTTAAGCCTTATTCCTGTTTATAGCTTATGGATTTGGTTGCGTAAGGTATTAGATCGTCCTGTTTGGTGGATGATTTTTATCATTTTTTTCCCTATTACAATTTTTATGGTTTTGATGATGGTGTGGAAAACCATTCGTCAATTTGGAAAGAGAAGCTATTGGGTATTGATTCCCGGAACTTTCTTCTTCTTTCTCTATCTTCCATATTTAGGAATTGCTAAAAATGAGAAGTTTATCCCTTATTCTGAGCTTCCCGTTTTTAACAAGAGCAAGGCACGTGAATGGGGCGATGCACTAATCTTTGCTGTTGCTGCGGCTTATATTATCAGAACGTTTTTGTTTGAGTTCTACGCTATTCCAACCTCTTCAATGGAGAGTTCTTTGATGGTAGGTGATTATTTGGCAGTAGATAAGGTGAGCTACGGAGCACGTATTCCCAATACCCCGTTGGCTATTCCTTTCGTACACCATTCAATCCCAAGAACACAGATGAAATCGTATCTAGATTGGATTAAGTTGCCCGATATGCGCTTCCCGAAATTTAAAGAGGTAGAACGTGGCGATGTTGTGGTGTTTAACTATGCGGATGGTGATACTGTGGCTTTAGAACGCCAAAGCGAAAGTTACTATGCTATTGTGCGTGAGTTCGATATGATGTTTAATCCGAATACTTCGCCAGCAGAGATGGTCCGCCTGCAATCCAAATATTCCCCAGAAGGTATCAACTATTTCTATTCTAAATATGGAAATGGTTATTACCCAGGAAAAGGTCGCGAAATTGTTCATCGTGAATATACTGTAACCGATAGACCTGTGGATAAACGAGAAAATTATGTAAAACGTTGTGTGGCACTGCCAGGCGATAAATTGGAAATTATTAATGCACAACTCTATATCAATGATGAACCTTCAAAAAATCCTGAACGAATCCAATTTCTTTATGATGTTATTGATACCAATAAAATTGGTTTGACAAGATCTAAACGTAAGTCTTTGGATATTAATGAGGAAGATATGTGGAAACGGAATGCCCAATGTACTCAATATTGCCTCAATAATGAGCAAGTGGAGCAGATTAAAAAGATGGGTTTTCAGATTAAATCCACAATTACGCCTGAAGGATATTATGAAAGTAGTATCATTCCGCACGACCCTCGTTATAAATGGAATAAAGATAATTTTGGACCTATTGTGATTCCTGCCAAAGGTGTTACTGTTGATATTAATGATTCAACAATCTGTCTTTATGAGAAAATTATCCGAAATTATGAAAATAATACTCTTGAAATTAAGGATGGAAAGGTTTATATTAATGGAAAAATAGCCACCTCTTATACTTTCCAAATGGATTATTATTTTATGATGGGGGATAATCGTCATAATTCTGCAGACTCGAGATTTTGGGGTTTCGTCCCTGAAAATCATATAGTTGGAAAGGTTTGGTTCGTGTGGTTGTCGCTGGATAAATTTAAAACCTTTTCTGAAGGAAAAATCCGCTGGGACAGAATGTTCAAAGGTTGTAAAAATTATTGATTTTTAAGATTGAAGGTGCGTGAAATTGTTATATTTTTGCACTTAATTTGAAAAGTTAGTTTAATTAAATATAGATGAAAATGAAAAAATTATCAGTTCTTTTTTTAGTCGCTTTTTTATCCCTATCGACTATCGCTTTGGCTCAATCTCCAAAGGTAACTTTAAAATTTGCTACTTCTATTGAAGGCAGTTCAGATCCTAATATCGCAAGTCAAGGAAAAAGCAATTATGATGTTTTGATGTTGGGAAACAAAACCAAATTGGTTCAGGGTGACCAAGGGGCAACTATCTCTATCATTACCGATGGCGATAATCTTTCTCAAACTATTCTCTTTGAAACTCCTATGGGAAATTATTTCCTTACTATGCCAGAAGATGAAGTGAAAGAACTTTTTAAAAATATTACTTTTAATTATAACTACACTGATGAAACCAAAACTATTGCAGGTTATGTTTGTAAGAAAGTTGTAGTGACAATGGTAAATAATGAAACTGATGATGAATCAACAGCTACTGTTTTTGTAACTGAAGAGTTGCCTTCTGTATTGAATTTTACTCAATTCCCAGGCTTAAAAGGTTATCCTTTGAGACAAGAGGTTGCATCTCCAGAGTTGGGCGATGGCGTTATGGTAGTGGTTGAATGTACAGAAGTTGCTCCTAATAAGAAACTTAAACCTGTTGCTTTTGTTCTTCCAGATGCAACAGATGTACGTACTGATCCTGAAATGTATGAAGGTTTTAAAAAGATGTTAAGCGGAGAGTCTGAAGAATAATCTTCCTAATCTATGAAACTCCTTTATATCTCAGAGGATTATATCAATTCGCAAGTGCATCATCAATTGCTGCAAACTATTGCAAAATTGCAGCCTGATTGTCAAACAACGGTATTTTCTATCAAACGAGATAATCAATGTAAAGATATCCACGGGACCTATTCTCCCGTGGATTATTTTGTTTCTATAAGAGAGCTTCAATCCGCTGAAAATAAACTAAATAGTTCTCCTTTTCTTTATAAATATCTATTCCCATACAAAATTAAAAGAAAATATGCTTTGCTGCAAGAGTCTGTAGATGTTAAATCTCAGGATTATATTTTTGCTGCTACTCTCTTCTCCGAAGGTGCGTTGGCATACCAAATTCATCAAGATTACAAGATTCCATATATGGTAGCGGTGCGTGGTTCTGACGTAAATTTCTATCTTAAATATATGCCCCATTTGTGGAAATTAGGACGTGAAATTATTGAAAATGCCTGTGCCGTTGTCTTTTTGTCTGAAACTATCAAAAAACAACTCTTAAACTCTTCGGCTTTTAGTAAAATGGCAAAAATGCTGCAAGAAAAAAGTGTTGTTATCTGTAATGGAATAGACAAGTTTTGGATTAAAAATCGATTTTTAGATATTAAAACATTGAATTATAATGTTTTATATGTTGGAAGAATGGATAGAAATAAAAATGTGGAAACGCTTATTAAAGCATGCAATTTGGTGCGCCAGTGGTTTCCCCAACTGCATCTAAACTTAGTAGGGGAGGGTGGAAATCGCGAAACTGAAGTCAAAAAAATGGCTGCAGAAAGGTCGTGGATAACTATGCACGGTGGCGTATATGATAAAGAAAAACTGAAAGCACTTTTTAGAAGCAATGATCTATTTGCAATGATTTCACATTCAGAGACTTTTGGCTTAGTTTATGTTGAAGCACTTTCGCAAGGTTTACCGGTTGTTTTTACGAAAAATCAAGGCATTGATGGTTTCTTTTCAGAGAATATAGGCGTCGCAGTCAATTCTGATTCGGCAGAAAATGTAGCAACTTCCATAGCGCAGTTGTTCGAGGAGTATGCAGAAGTGCAAAAGTCTGTAGTTAATTTGGATTTATCTCGGTTCCAGTGGAGTGCGATTGCACAACAATATCTTTCACTTTTTAAGCCTAAAATATGAGAAATGTAGCCGTTTTATTAGCTGCTGGTTCTGGTAAACGGACACAAAGTGCGTTGCCTAAGCAATTTGTCAAGATTGCCGGTAAACCTATGATATTCTATTCGTTAGAAGCATTTCAGAACCATCCAGAAATTGATGAGATTTTGTTGGTGCTTTCAGCAGATACAATTGATAAAATTTCAGATTATATTGATCTATCGCAATTTTCTAAGTGCAAAGATCTTATTGTTGGAGGGAAAGAACGTTACGAGTCGTCGCTGGCGGCAGTAACCCATTATGCAGGTCAGAATGTTAATCTGTTGCTACACGACGTTGCGCGCCCGTTGCTGTCACAAGCAATTATCTCACGTGTTATCAAAGCATTACAGCATAGTCATGCCGTGTGTACAGCAATTCCTACGGTAGATACTATTGCGGAATATGATTCATCTATGCCTACACTCAGATATCCCAATCGCTCCAATTGTTATGCTGTCCAAACTCCGCAGGCATTCCATATCTCGTTGATCGAGCGTGCGTTCCAATTGTTTTTGCAAACTCCTAATCATGCAGTTACTGACGATTGTAGCGTAATACATTACTATTTGCCCGAGCAGCCCATTTGCTTTGTGGAGGGAGAACGGAAAAATATGAAAGTAACTCTGCCTGAAGATTTTGCAGTTATCGAAACTCTACTGAAACTAGATATATAATGGCTAAAAGAAGCGATATTCATTTCTCAATTTTCTACTTTCTACTCTGTATGGCAGTGGCATCATTGCCGTTTACAATTTTTCTAATGCTACCCATTGCTATTCTTATCTTCTTGAATTGGCTTGTTGAAGGGAATTTTAAAACGAAATTTTCTCGTCTGCGCCAGGAACCATTGAGCGCTGTTGCTTTCTCGTTACTCTTAATTTTCTTTTTGCTTCACGCTTTCTCCCTAATTTATAGTCACAATGTGGCGGAAACCCTCAGTAATTTGGAATGTAAAATGTGGTTCCTGCTAATGCCACTTACGCTATTAACTGCTGATTCTGAAAAGTTTAATAATTCTAAAATTGAAAATCTGCTGCTGCTCTTTACCTTCTCTTCCGCATGCGTAGCTCTTATTAATTTGGTGTGGTCTGGCGTGCTGTGGAGTCAAAATGATTTTCAGAACTTTTATCATTACTTCTACTATGTGAAGGTTTCACATCTTCTTCCTTCACATCCAACACATCCTTCCTATTTGGCTATGTATATGACTCTTGCGTCGTTTATTACTCTCTATTTTCTCTTTCTGTCACAAAGATTTTCAAGTGCAAAACAAATCCTTAAATGGGGGCTCCTTTTTTTAGTTGTTCTCTTCTCCATTTTTATATTTTTACTCCAATCTAAGGCAGGGTTGCTCATCTATTTTCCGTTGCTTTTGGTAGTAAGTGTCTATCTTTTAAACCGAAGAAAAAAGCGAATTTTTGTTACAATTTCCGCTGTGTTTGCTGTTGTTACTCTTTCATTTGTCATTCTATCTTCTTCGTCAGGATATGGAAATCGTTTGAAGTTGGCGTATGAGGATTTCTTTAATCGTAAAAATGAAAATATCGATAATCAGCATGGTGTAGGAATGAGATTTGCTGTTTGGGATAACTCACTTGAGGTGTTTAAAGAGCATTTTTGGATAGGTGTTGGGGCAGGTGATGTGGTAGATTATTTGCTGGATGCTTGCGAAGATGATGATTTAGATCTGGTGGTTCAAAAAGCATATAATTCTCATAATCAATATCTTCAAACTTCTGTTGGGTTGGGAATTTGCGGACTTCTTTCTCTTCTTTCAATCTTGATTTGGACACTATTTTGGGCGCTCCGTAAGCGTTCGTTTCTATTACTGCTCTTTCTTGTGGTTGTTGCTCTAAATTTATTGGTAGAATCAATGTTTGAAACTCGTGCTGGCGCTGATTTTTTCCCTCTTCTTTACTCTATTTTAATTTTTCCATTTTTTCAAAATCGTAAAATAGGAAATCAAATTTCAAATTCTTCCCCCAATTCTGCTGAAATTTTAAATCAAAATGATTGTCATTCAAAATTATAAAGTCATAATATGAAACTATTATATTCTAAAAAAATCTTCCCTTTTATTGTGCAGATGCTCTTTCTGCTTCTTCCTTTTTACATATCTTGTCAAGCACAAACAACGCCTGAACAGCCGCCGTTTCACTTTACAGATTCAGTTTATATCCAAATCGATTCTACTGAAAATCTATACCTTTTTTTGCCTAAATATCGTGACATAGAGTTGGTTTGTGGAACACGTCCCGATACCTTAGATACCAATATCGTTCTTTGCGTACCTGCGGCCTTTACTGGTAAAATTCTGGATACCTTTTATCACGAAAATATTGCAGGAAATCACGTGTCTAAAGGAAAGTTTTATAATGGTTATCTTTGTGATAAAAACTTTGTCGGCTTTGTTTACTATCGCGATGGACGGAAGCAAATTCTGCCTTCAGAACAATATAATACTTTGATTCAGAGCGATTCTAATATCGTTGCTGCTTATGAACAAGCCGCATTAATCGTTTCTGATACCATCTTTTATCCTACCTTATATAAGAATATAGAGAAACGTGAGGTTTATCGCGCACTATGTGAAATGCAAGATGGAGATTTTTACATTGTTATGAGTAAAAAGAAACATACTTTTGGGAGCTTCTTGCAATCTCTGAAAAATGAAATTCACGCTAAAAATGCTATTTATATGGATATGGGCCCCGGTTGGAATCATTCCTGGTATTTAGGTGACGATAAAAAACATCACCTTATTTTTCCGTATTCAAGATTTTCACAATATCAGACTAATTGGTTAATATTTAAATTATAAATGGTTATATTATGCAACAAGAGAGTAAGATTGAGAAGAAGTGTTTGTTTTCTTTATGGAAATCGATGAAGTGGCGAACTCGGATTTGTCAAATTTTTCTTCATCTTTTTGCCTTTGCGGGAATGGCAATTTTAGGTGCTTGGGCAATTTATCAGTTGGGATTGACCAACGATGGCGGCAAGGTTGACGATAACAATCGCTACTTGGCAAATTATCGTGAGCCCGTTGGAGAAGCCGACTCTGCACAACAATTTAACGATATGATGGATGGCTTTATCGATTTGGCACTGCTGAATAAGGCTTATCCGTTGAACGCACACTTGATTTATGAGGCAAGTCAGCATTGTAAACGTCCCGATTGTATCAAACGTATGGTTTATGCTGCCAATATGTACTTGCAAGTGGATTCTATTGGGGATCATTATAATCAATTGAAAAGTGCAGTTGAGAACAGTATTGCGCAAAATCCAATTTCCTCTTCAGACCAAAATCTGATTCCTTGGATGAACGATTCTGCTTGGGTGGTACTGAAGGACGCAATTCTGAGAGATAAAGAAGTGATTGAAAAGGCTGCTCAGATGACAGGAGTCGAGCCTCGTATGATTGTGAGTTGTCTTGTCGGTGAGCAAATCCGTCTTTTTAACTCGAAACGTGAGATGTATAAAAAATATTTGGGACCGATGAAAGTGCTTTCGGTGCAATCTAAGTTTTCGTGGGGAATAAATGGAATTAAAGAGTTTACAGCTATGGCTGTAGAACGCAATCTGAAAGATTCTCTTTCTATCTATTATATGGGCAAAAAATATGAAAATCTTCTTGATTTTAAAACAGAAGATGTTGCTACAGAAAGATTTAATAGATTAGTCGATTATCATAATCATCTCTATTCTTATCTTTATACAGCTTGTATTTTGAAGCAAACAATGTTGCAATGGCAGCGCTCGGGTTACGATATCTCAAACCGTCCCGATATTCTTTTTACACTCTTTAATTTAGGTTTCCAAGCTTCTAAACCTGGTCCATCGCCTCGCTGCGGCGGCTCCACTATTGAGGTGTGTGGCAAACGGTACACCTTCGGCGTTATTGGTAACGATTTCTACTTCTCAGGCGAACTAGCAGAACATTTTCCAATTTTAGAGAAACCATTCTATGATTAATCATAGCTTTATGAGAATCTATAAGTTACTTTGGGTTATTCTTCTCCTTTTAGGGGGCGAAATGCTTATGGCGCAATCGCAACATTACGATTGTACACCGCGCTTTCCTCACAAACCTACCGCTGAAGAGCAGGAATTAATACCAACATTGGGTGCTCGTGCAAGTAAGATTAGTGAAATCCGCTCCTTACCAGCCGCCCCAGTGCAATCAATTGCCGAATTTCAACCCATGTCGGGCGTGCTTGTCGCTTACCCGCTCGGAATCCCTGTCGCCCTAATTCGCGAGATGACACAGACCGTAACCGTTCACGTTATCGTAAACCACTCTTCCGATACCATCTCCGCCCGTAACTACTTCTTACAAAACTCAATCAACCTCGAAAAAGTTCGCTTCCATACTGTCGCTCACGATACCTACTGGACCCGTGATTATGGTCCTTGGTTTATCGTTGATGTCGATTATAACCTATCTGTAATCGATTTTATCTATAATCGCCCTGCTCGCATTAACGACGATGCCTCGCTGCCTGCCGTCGCTAATTTCCTGAATTTAGATTACTACAATATGCCCATGGTGCATACAGGCGGCAATTTTATGGCAGATGGCTATGGTACAGCAGCTTCTACAACGTTGTTACTGGATGAAAATCCGTACGAAAGCGCGTCATCGCTCTCCGCAATAGCGCACAACTATTTAGGTATTGAAGAGTATCATCTTATTGAAGACCCACTTGGCGATTATATTGAGCACATCGATTGCTGGGGAAAGTTTCTCGCAGTTGATAAAGTGCTAATTGGACAGGTGGATCCCAATGATTATCGTTATTCGGATTATGAGTCGGTTGCAGATTTTTTTGAGAATAGTTTGACTCCGTGGGGAAATCACTATCAGGTGTTTCGAGTTTATACTCCAGGAGCGTTTTCTGGGGTTACACCTTATACAAATTCGTTGATACTCAATAATTTTGTCTTTGTTCCGCAAACAGGAAGCCCATGGGACGAGGATGCTCTTGAGGTTTATCGTATGGCGATGCCGGGTTATACGATTGTGCCAGTGATGGAATCTCCCTATACTCCGTGGGAAAACACCGATGCCCTACATTGTCGTACGCATGAACTTGCCGATTCTGAAATGATTTTTATTTCCCATTATCCTCTCTTAGAAGATGTTATAGTTAATACACCTATCTCGGCAGAAATTGTCTCTTTGTCAGGAAATAATTTGGTGGAAGACTCTGTTATGCTTATTTATCGGGTGAATCGTGGCGATTGGATTTTCGAGAATCTGACTTACCAAGGCGGAAATAGTTGGCAGGCGTTTGCTTCGGCTGCGTCAGTTGGCGATACGGTTGAGTATTATTTGTCGGCGCAAGACGAGCGCGGACGCCGCGATTTCTATCCCTTAGTTGGTGCTGCAAATCCATTCCGATTTGTGTTTACAGAGAATACGCAAGTTTGTGATGAAGAGAAAGTTACGGTTTCTGTTTTCCCCAATCCCGCAACGCAATTTTGTGTCGTAAAAGGTGAAAATCTCCAATCGGTCGAAGTTTTTAATCCGTTAGGGAATCGTGTCGCTAATTATCTCATTTCAGGTGAAAGTTTGATAATTTCGACAGAACATTGGGCATCAGGGGTATACATTTTGCAGATTACTACTCATGAGGCTCAACAAATTCGGAAGAAATTGATAAAATTGTAGTGGTTTTCTTCATTCATTAATCATTTTTATTATGATTTGAGCGTTCCGGCTTTTTCTACGCACGGAGCTGCGCGCACGCCGTCGGGCTTTCCGCTCAAATTTCGCGCCTCTTTCTTTCACTTTAATCTCCCTCTAATCACCAACTTCTAAGTTTCAATATATCTTAATTCAAAGTTCTAAAACCGGCGCTCATAACCGCTGCAATCCCTAACGCGACCTACCGCCGCAACCTTACCGAAGAACCGAGCAATATCCCCTTCGTTCAACACCTATTTTAAATTTTTTTTCTTTTGTGACGGGAATTGTCAAAAAATAGCTACTATTTTGCACCATCAAAATAAGTTTAACAGAGGTTGCTCACGACACGGATTAGTGATTATATTATGTTATTTGAGATTTTTGCAGCATTACCAATTTATATCTGTGGTCTTTGTTGGGGCGTTGTGTGGTTTATAGCACAAATAAATGGAAAGAATTATTAAACTACATTAACAAATTTATTCTAAAAAAGCTGATGATTTTATCTTTTACACTACTATTATGAGTTCAGTTTCTATATCTGAGATATATTGAAGTTTTTTTTAGTTGTTAAATAATTTCGTAGAAAGTGATTTTTCTTTATTTGTGACGGAAGTTGTCAAAAATATTTTCTAATTTTGCCCAAAATTTCTATTATGGACCAAGCTAAAATTGAAAGAGTATTACAAATAATGATCTGTTTAACGAACAATCATTATATGACGGTAGAGGATTTAAGTAAACGCTTAGGAACTTCAACAAGAACGATTTACCGTTATATCGAGACGTTAAAATCGGTAGGTTTTTTAGTTGAAAAGCGAGGAAATATCTATAGAATTCGAAAAAACTCTCCATATTTTAAAGATATTAGTCAGCTGGTCCATTTTACAGAGGAGGAAGCCTATATTTTGAAATCAGCTATAGAGAGTATTGATAACAATAATCTCTTGAAACAGAATTTGAAAAAGAAATTATATTCAGTTTATGATTTCAAGTTGGTAGCAGATGTGGTAGTGCGTCCTCAGCATCGTGATAACGTTCAGAACTTGCTTACTGCCATAGAGGAGAAACGTACGGTTCGTTTGTGCAACTACCATTCGGCGCATAGCAATAGTGTAAGTACACGTTTGGTTGAGCCATTTGCTTTTACTACCAACTATATCCAAATTTGGTGCTATGAAGTTGAATCAAAGAAAGTTAAGATGTTTAAAATTTCCAGAATTGGTTCAGTAGAAGTATTGGAGCAGCCGTGGCAATTTCAGAAGCAGCATCGGCAAGACTATGTTGATATTTTCCGCATCAATAGTAGCGAGCGCCATCCCATAAAATTGCGTTTAACCGTGCGCGCCGCTAATCTTTTGCAAGAGGAATACCCTTTATCCACACAATATCTAACTCGCGAAGGGGAGGGCAGTTGGATATTAACGACGGAAGTCTGTAACTTTGAAGGTGTCGGAAGGTTTATTTTAGGCCTATTCCACGACGTAGAAATCCTGCAAAGTGAAGATTTAAAGTCGTTTATACGTTCGCGTATCGAGAATATGCGGCTTTAGTTATGCTTTTGTTTTTACATGCTTGTTAGTTTTTCATAGTCCCTTTTTTGCCAGCACTCCCCACTGGCGAAAGGGTGGAAAAATGAAGGGGAAATTTTGATATTTTTGCACTTTAAAATTAAATGAATATGAAAGAATTTAAAAGGTTATATCCATTATCTAAAACCTTACGTTTTGAACTAAAGCCAATTGGTAAAACTCTTGAGCACATTGAGAGTAGTGGAATTTTAACCCAAGATCAACATCGCGCTAATAGTTATGTGGAAGTGAAAAAGATTATCGATGAGTATCATAAGAAATTCATTGAAAATACGCTTGATAATTTTAGTTTGCAGTATGAAAATGAAAACAAAAACAATTCGCTTGAAGAATTTTATACATACTATATGATTAAATCGAAAGATGAAAATCAACGAAAATTGTATGAAGGAATTCAGAATAAACTACGTAAGCAAATTGCAGATTGTTTTGCAAAAGAGGATATATTTAAGCGCATAGATAAAAAAGAACTTATCAAAAAGGATTTGTTGGGTTTTGTTAAGAAAGAAGAAGAACGAAAGTTAGTAGAAGAATTTAAAGATTTTACCACCTATTTTACCGGTTTTCACGAAAACAGGAAAAATATGTATACTGACGAAG
>CALGTS010000007.1 GCA_937901925.1 uncultured Bacteroidales bacterium
GAAGATTAAAAATAGATTTAAAAATCTCTCTCAAATATGCTCGAAATAAAATTTACACGTTTGTTTCCTGACATCTACCGCAACGCAGAAGCAAATTACTCGGCGAAGAACCTGACCCATAAGGCAAATGAAGGATTCATCAAGATGGACAAGCCTGATAAAGGAGAATTCTTGTTTCATGGACCTGCAGAATAGACGACAAGAGGTATGAACTGCCGTCCATACCTCTTGTCGGATTTGTTACTTTATCGATTATCTCTGCAGATGAGATTCTCCTGTCAGAATATCTTTGGAGATTTATAAGCGGATGTGCGATACCAATTGGTGTCATGCTTATATCGCGAAATGGCGATGGACGGACTGACACCGCATCGTTCGGCTTCTTTTGCAATGGTCTTCACAATCTTATAAGGTGAAAGGCTTGTACATCCCACTTTAAGGATGGTTTCCCATGTTTCATTCGGTATGAGCATCTGTCTGGCAAACTCGTTTGCCTCTTTCTCTCTCGGGTCATTAGAGTATTCAATGCCTTCAATAGAAATGAAAGCCTTGTTCTCGTCAGAGAAGTGGCGATCGATATGGCATAATTCATGAAGAATGTCAAATGCCAGCTTGTCCATGTCGTTGTAACGGTAAGTTACGGTGATGACCGGCATGTCCCCTGTGAAAGTTGAATAAGCATCAATCGGAGTCTTGTCCAGTTTCTCCACCTTAATGTAAGATATGCCATAGCCATTCAGGCATTCTTTGATGGATTCAGTCGTAAGCGCTCTTTCGTTGGCCATGCGTGCGATGACCTCAGCCGCTTTTATGGCATTTCCCTTCTGGTAATTGTCCAATGACTGGATACGGGAGATTTCAAGTTTGTTGAGGATGAGCCAAGTCAGCATGTTCTTTTCATCCATCTGCACCTTTTCGCTGTGCTTGTACATGCCAGCGACCTGCAATCGGAGTTCATTGGATGAGAGCAAGTCAAATGAAAACAACTCTTTTAGTCTCTTCACCCTTTCCGAACAAGACAACATCATAAGCCCCAAACGTTTATACAAGGCTTGAATATTAAAGATGTTTGCGCACGCATCTTCAAATTGAAGAGCATACTGTTCTTCTGTTCTCTTTTCATCCAAAGCCTTGCATTCGTACATGTAGCCGTTGTGCAGATTCATCCAAGTCTTGTATGGAATACCTAACTGAGATTCCAGCTTCATGGCCAAATCTTCATTCAGGTTCCGTTTCCCTTTGATGAATTCATTCAAGTGGGTCGCTTGTACGCCAATTGCTTGGGCAAAATCTTTTTGTTTGATACCACGTTCCTGCAACTCTTCACGCAAGATTTCTCCCGGGTGGATTGCCCTGGCAGGAACTATTCGGTTACTTCTTGTTGCCATAATGAGTGCTATCTATTTCTAAAAGTTCAACTTCGATGCCGTCCTCCGTTTCTGTAAATAACAATCGTTCAACCATTCCGTTCACCAGTCTCACAGAGCTTAAAGGCTCTTTCATGTACTTCAGTTTTTCGTAGTGAAGAAAACTGAAAGGCCTGAGTTCTTCTGTTGAATCCACATCGTACATGATGGAGACAGCTCTTTGGTAACCTTCAACCAACTTTTTGTTCTTGCAAAGTTTCTTATACTTTCGGTCTTCGGTTTTACCGTTTGAATACAATTCGGATAACGCTTCATCTTTGAAAATAATTTTCATAAGCGTCAATAGCTTTTGTTTTCTGCTGCAAAATTATACAAAAATTCCCATATCTGGTAATTTATCAGAAGTTTTTTTTTGTTTTATATTTATTTTCTTCTGATTATAACACTTTTATAGCCATAATTTAACATGATAGGCTTCTCTTAACATGAAACCCAAACAATATTTTGCTGCGCACTGCCATCAACCAAATTCTTTTTTAATCCAACAACTACGGCCAATCATTAATTCTTCCATCCATTTTCTCTCCCCAATCCAACTAATCCCGCGAGATGCAAAATTATTCGCAATTATTTTTCAAAACACGGGCAAATTACTACCTTTACACCCTGATGAGCAAGGTTTTAAATCGTGGCGACAACTGGAACAAGATGAAAGAAGATATTCCCCATCTGATTGGGGTCTTCTTCCTCAACAAAAGGTTTGGTAACGAGAGAAAATCCATTGTGGAGACGGAAGAGTTCGACCGAATCGACAAAGTCCAGTTTTGGGATAGAATGCGGAAATACTTCATCATTTTGGAGAATTTCGACTTCGCAAAAATCGAACAACCCTCATCAAAAGATTGTTGGATAGAAATTATCAAAAACTTAGGAGAGCGTATGTACAAAATTAGTCCTTCTGTATATGAGAAAGCCGATCCAGCCCTATTGGAGCTGATCGAGCGAGCGCAATTCTGTAACCTTACAGATGATGAACTTGCGCGCTATGAAGCCGGATTGAAAGCTATTGAGGATGAAATCGACTTCGAGGAGATGCTGGAAGAGGCAAAGGTAAAAATCGCCGCAGAGGCTCACGCTGAAGGTCATGCTGAAGGACATGCTGAAGGTCATGCAAAAGGGCTCGCTGAAGGTCATGCTGAGGGGATAAAAGAAAATCAGATTGAAACCGCTAAAAAGATGCTAAATATGGGAATGAGCATCGACCTGATTGCTGAAATTTCGGGACTTTCTAAGGAGGAAATTGAAGCTTTGCGATAAATCAACTTCAAAATCATGATAAAAAGGAAGGCGAATAAAACCTTCCTTTTTTGAAATTTTGAAATTATCCGCCCGCAACGTTTGCCGCGCGGACGGATGTAGGGGAAAGGTGCAGGAACGCCAGAATAGGAAACTGTTTTTCACAAACACCCAGAATACGGCAACCCTTTAATATAATCTTCCATCCATTGCCAATCTGGTTCGTAATCTCCTTTGTCGTTTTTTATTGCGGGAAGTTTGATTTTAGAACTGGGCATTCTTACAGGTCTCCACTTACGTCCGTAAGCCCATCTGAAACGTTCCATTTCGATGATTGTACACAAAAACATAGCAATATATGGGGTTATTATTCTGTTTTTGAGATATAACGGATTTACATCATGAGTACATGTAAATTCTTTTTTTTGATAGAAGGCGTATCCTACAGAACCATTGTTAGACACAGTAATGCTATTTTTGGAAAATATTTTTTCTTTCAATGGTGCATTAGGTATTTCTCCTGTTTTAGAAGAACTTTCTATAGTACTCAAATCATGGAAAGAAGTTATTCCATTATTGGAATCTGTAGCACCAATAAAAGGAATTTCTCCATTCGGATTTTCTTCAGGCTTTTTATTATAAAATCCCTTTTTAATTTCAAAAACTTCATCGTATCGAAACCACTTCCAATCCACTGTATTCAGTTGTAGTTTGTTCGGTGAAATTGGTGTTTTATCAAATTCTTTTTTCCAAACAGATTTTGTT
>CALGTS010000008.1 GCA_937901925.1 uncultured Bacteroidales bacterium
GTTGCGTTCCTCAATCCACCATACGGGAAAACCGTAAGTTGTGCTCGACAAATGGAATTTGTTGAACATGCTCTAAATACTATAAATCCTCAAGCAGACGGTCGTGTTGTGGCAATTGTGCAAATGAGTTGTGGCATCAAGAATGAAAAAGATCTTATTGAAGTAAAAAAACGCTTGCTTGCAAAACATCATCTCAAAGCGGTTTTGAGTATGCCAGACGATTTGTTTTATCCCGTTGGCGTTGTGACTTGCATTATGGTATTTGAAGCAAACAAACCAAACAAAGGCAAAAAAACATGGTTTGGCTATTTCAAAGACGATGGATTTGAAAAACGTAAAAATCTTGGGCGTATTGACGCGCGAAACCGCTACACTGCTATAAAAGAACGTTGGATTTCAGCTTATCATAATCTTGATGAAATACCAGGTTTATCTGTGAGAAAAGAAGTTATTGCAGAAGATGAATGGTGTGCAGAAGCTTATATGGAAACTGATTATAGTACATTGTGCGATGAAGATTTCATTCGCAAGATGAGGGATTATGCAGCTTTTTTAGTTCAAAACGAGGAGATTTGATTATGGAAACGAAGAATTGGAAGTGGTTTAAAATAAGCGATTTATTTGATAAGCCATATAAGGGATTCGCTTATAACGCTCAAAATTTGACCTTTTGCGATTTCAAACATCCGATGGCTGTACGCTATGTAACAAGAACTGATGTTGATAATGGTTGTAAAGGGTTTGTGATAAATGAAGATTTTGCATACATAGAAACTTGCAACGCAATAACAATAGGTGATACTACCGCAACTATATTCTATCAAGAAAATGAATTTATTTGTGGCGACCATATGGTTATATTGCGTTCTCATCATTTGAACAAAGTAAGAGGCCTATTCATTATTTCATTACTTAACAAAGAGCGTTACAGATATAATTATGGTAGAGCATTTAAGAAAGATTTAATCTCAAATACAAGGTTAAAACTACCCATTGATAACAACAGCAAACCAGATTGGCAATGGATAGAAAATTACGTAAAAGAAACCCTAATTCCCAAACTGCCATCAAAAACAAAATCTGTTTGGAAAAAAGAATTTGATAAAACACCAATTTCACCGAACAAA
>CALGTS010000009.1 GCA_937901925.1 uncultured Bacteroidales bacterium
TACTGCGATTGAGACTCACTTTTATGCCCTTTGAAATTTTTATCGGACACCAATATTTCTCTATAATGGATAATAATGGCGAATGAGAATGTTGAGAGGATAATAGGAGTGTGAAGATGATAGAATTTATCAATGTATAACCCCTTCAAGGGTTGCGTAAAGTTCTAAGTAGGCAGTCATAATTTGTGATGTATATACTTCAATTACATGTAGTTGAGTCAACTGCTCATCCGTTAATTTTCCCTCATCTTTTAATCTGTAAATCTTTTTCGAGAGAGTTTCCAGATTGCTGCATTCTTGGTTGAATTGGTTTTCTAATTCAATAAGCCTTTCAATATCTTCGTGTTGATAATTGGGATATGCAATATAATAGTCATATAGAGAATTGTAAATTTCTCCAATCTTGTTAATTGTATTTTCAAGTTGGCTTAATAGTTTGTCGCCCTCATTGTTAATATCCGTCTCTAACGCTTTGTTTGTGCTCTTAATTTCACTATTCGAAATGCTATCTTTTGCTATTATTTCGCTATCTTTATTGCTCTCTGAGGAATCGTTTCTAACTGTATCAGAGGTTTCAATCGGTTTGTCTGGAGAGGGTTTTGCGCTCCTTGGATTGAGTATTATAATGAGGCTACCTATGGTAATGCTGACTAACAGCACATAAAAAAGAGGTAGAAGCGGTTTGAAATATTGTCGGCGAACTAAAAGATTGGCAATCTCTTCTGCATTGTCGAATCGTTTTTCGCGGTTTTTTTGAGTCGCTTTCCGATAGATTGCCCCAAATTCGTTGGGAAAAATCTGCCTAAGGATAATGCCAAATGCGTAGATGTCTGCGCGACAATCTAACGGTACATCGCCCGAAATCTGTTCCGGTGGCATATATTTATTAGTACCTGCAGGTTGTTTCAAAACTGCGTACATGTCGTTGTCTGCCAAACCGAAGTCTATGATTTTTACGTTGTTGCCATTGTGCGTAATCATAATGTTTTCAGGCTTAAGGTCACGATGGATAATCTGTAAGCTGTGAAAATAGGAGAGCGCAGACAAGATTTCCCGTACAATCTTCAGCCTTTTTTTGCGCGATGGATTTCGTTTTAGAAACTCTTTCAGTGTGCAACCATCAACATATTCCATCACCAAGCAAGGCCCCACAACGGGATGGTGGGTTTCTTTGTTGAATGTTTGAATAATATGGGGATGCTTAATTTGTATTCCTAAATCATACTCTTTGGAAAGAAGTTCTTTATATAGAGTGTTTTGCTGATATTCGGGCTTTAACCCTTTTAGAACAAACCACTGTCCATGACGTTTCGCTTTAAAAAGTTGATTAAAACCCTGTGATGGAATTTCAGAGAAGTCGGTAAACGAATCTGAGATGTTCTCAAACGAAGATGTGATAAAACCTGAAGATGATATATTCTCCTGCTCGATTGTCATAAAGTGTTTTGCTGTCTTAATGCAGAGGGAAATTAATAATTAAAATGCAAAAATACAACTTTTTGTAGAATTTGGAGCTGTTTTTTTTGTTTTGGATGAAAAGTTATTGCAAATATTTTACTTATCTTTTGATGTGAAATATATTGCGGATAATTATTTTCTAAAATAGGTCCTATTGATGAATTTCTATCTGTGACGCGTATGCTACATCGAATATTAATGATGGAACCTATTTTCTTCTCAATTCAACGTCATTTTCTTAATGTTTAGAATTTTATCTTGAAGATGGCGATAATATGATTATGGAGCTGGTTAGCGGAATTCCTATTCATATAGCCACATTTTTTAATTCAGCTGCTTGGAAAATCAATTTAAACTTATCGTACAGTCTGAATTCGGTGACTCTCGATACTTTCCGCACTTGGTTTGTGAGTTTATGCAGTTTTCTGATAAGATAAAACTTCTAATATAAAAAAAGTGAGACCATTGCTGACCTCACTTTTCTTTGTTTATGCTTTCTTTGGCGGCCATGTGTTGCGACTGCCGTAGAAGAAGCCCAAATGGTAACGTGCTGCGAAGTAATATACAACGTGTCTCAATTTTCCAAAAGGAAGGTAGAGGAAGAGTAGGGTAGCCGCTAAATGAAATGCTGCATAACTCTTAAAAAAGAAAAGATTGGAACAGCCAAAACCAATGGCGAAAAAGGTTAGCATAGCACACGCCTGAAATAGGGTTGTGAATGCGTTGGAGATATAGTCGTCAACATTGGAGATGGGCTGAAGATCTTTTGATATTCCTCTTTTGATAAATAATGCAACCCCGCATATAGATCCGACTGCAAGACAGATGCCAATGAGCAACGAGATGATTTGTTGCCTCATAAAGAACTCCATCACAGGTTTGAAGAGTGATAGTACAAAGAGTAGCATTGTGAGGAAAGTTCCCAAATGGAAAATCATTCCTGCAGCGTAAGTAGGCAGATGTCGATAAGCGGATTCTTTATTTTGGGGCATCATCGCTTGAGTGTTAGCATAAACAACACCTTTCGTAACGCTTCCAGAATGTTCCGCTAAGTCATTAGGTTTGCCCAATCGGATAATTCGGAAAAAGTGACAGAGGCATGCGAAGATGCAAAACGCAAGGGCTACAAGAGCCACAATTGTAATTACTTTCATATTCTAATCCTAAAGTTTATACACATCCATCAGGTTTGGGAAGACCAGCCACGCGGCAAGCTCCGCGAGCAGGTCCTAACGGAAATAGTTCATAAATATCTTTCAGTTTCAATCCTGTTTCTTTACAGATTTTACGAATCATCGGAGCCATACCTGTTTCCTCGAAATTCGCACGAATTACGCGAATAATCGCCCAGTGCTGTTCTGTAAGTTCGTTAATATCATCGCTCTTGGCGATTAGTGCAGCTACTTCATCATTCCAGATGGAAGGGTCGGTCAAGAAGCCATCACCATCTACTTCAAAAGTTCTGCCGTCAATTTCTATTTGAGCCATAGTCGTAATTTTTGATTATTTATTTTCTTCTGCGAATTTGCGTCCTGCGCGGAAACAAGCTAAGTTAGTCTCAACGATTGCTTCGCCTTTGCGTGCAAACGTTTCGCGGATAGCATCTTCTAACTCAGAAACTTCCATTTGGATAAATGGAGATGTTGCACCCAAAATTACCATATTTGCAGATCTTGCAGAACCTAAGTCAGTAGCAATTTTGTCAGCATTAATAACCACTTTGCGAGGTAGTTTTTGCAATTCAGCTTTCAAAGTTTCCTCTTCAGGATAGTTTTTAATGTTGATGAAAGGTTGGTCGTTGGTAACTACCCAACATTCAGGAGATGCGTATGGTAAATAACGTAATGATTCCATTGGTTCAACAGAGATGATAAGATCTGCTTTTCCAAATGGGATAAGGTCAGAAGCAATTTCGTGGTCTGCTAAACGAAGGTGAGACTGTACGTCACCACCACGTTGGCTCATTCCGTGAACTTCAGCTTGTTTAAGATACAATCCTTTTTTTACCGCTGCTTGACCAATGATAGAGGCGATTGATAAAATACCTTGTCCTCCAACTCCGGCTAATATAATGTCTATTTTCATTATTTCTCTTTTTTATATTGTTATTGTTTTTTTGCTTTAACTCTACGACTGAGGGTTTGGATACATTCTCTTTGTGGAATGATAACAGAAACACCTTGGTATGCAAGCTCTTCGCTGATAACCTTAACGTTTGCTTCGTGTTGGTTAGCAAGAGGTTTGATAACACGGATATGCTCCTCTTCAACGCCAAGACCTTTACAGATAGAGATCAAGCGACCTAATGCGTGAGACTCTTGTCCGCCTGTCATACCTGTTGTGCTATTGTCAAGAATAAGCACTGTAATAGGTGTTTGTTCGATTACAGCATCCAACAAAGAGGTCATACCACTGTGGGTAAAGGTTGAGTCACCAATAACGGCAACGCAAGGGGTAAGACCAGCGTCGGTAGCACCTTTTGCCATTGTGATAGAAGCACCCATATCAACAGTAGAGTAGATTGCGTTGAATGGAGGAAGTGCACCCAAAGTGTAACAACCAATATCAGAGAAAACTTTTCCTTTTCCGTATGGTTCCATCGCTTCGTTCAATGCATTGTAAGAGTCAATGTGAGGACAACCTACGCAAAGTGCTGGTGGACGTGGAGCTACGATCTCTGGAACTGGAGCACCATGTGGGTCAGCCATGCCTAATGCTACTGCTAAGAAGTTAGGATTCAACTCGCCAACGCGTGGAAGTGTACCATCTAAGCGACCTTTTACGCGGATGCCACGATCCAAAATGCCTCTAAGTTGTTCCTCAATAAGTGGATAACCCTCTTCAGCAACCAAAATACTTTCGCATTCGTCTGCCATCTTCTCAATCATAGCAGTTGGAAGTGGATATTGGGTAATCTTCAATACTGGATATGGACAATTTCTGTCTGGATAGTTTTCCATTAGGTAGTTGTAAGCAATACCGCTGGCAATAATACCCATTGATTTGTCTGTACCATCAATATATTTATTGTTACCAGATGTTTCAGATGATTTGATAAATTCAACATTTTTCTCAATCAACTCTACATATTGTCTTCTTGCATTTGCAGGAAGTAGAATGAATTGTTTAGGATTGCTACAAAGGTTGATTTCGTTTTGTGGACGGCTTTCGCGAGTTACAACGCCAGCGCGAGAGTGTGCCAAACGAGTGGTTACACGCATTAAAACAGGCGTGTGAAGACGCTCTGAAAGTTCAAATGCGAAATGGGTAAGGTCGTAAGCTTCTTGTTGGTTAGATGGCTCTACGTAAGGAATTTGAGCAAAACGTGCGTAGTAACGAGAGTCTTGCTCATCTTGAGAAGAGTGCATTGAGGGGTCATCGGCAACTAATACAATTAAACCACCATTTGCGCCTGTAATAGCACTATTCATAAATGGGTCTGCAGCTACGTTCAAACCAACGTGTTTCATACAAACAATGGCGCGTTTGCCAGCGTATGACATACCAATAGCAGCTTCCATAGCCGTTTTTTCGTTAGCAGACCATTTTCTGTGTACATTTCCTGCTTCTGCTTGTTTGGAACGTTGTACATATTCCATAATTTCCGTTGATGGGGTTCCTGGATAAGCATAAACTCCAGATAGACCAGCGTCAAGAGCAGCTTGCGCTATCGCCTCATCTCCCAATAATAATAACTTTTGCATTTCTTATCTGTTTTATTTATAATGAATTATAGTTAATAATACTCCTCTTTAAAGAGGTTACAAAAGTAAGGATAATTTTTGATATTTGCAATTGTTCTGCTACGCTTTTTTATTTTTCTATTTTTAGATTTTTTATTTGGGCGCATCGGCTCTTTTCTACCGCACCAAGCCGCCCGCTCGCCGTCGGGCTATCCGCTCAAATTTCGCCGCTCTTTCGCTCGCTTCAATCTTTCCTAAAATCCAAGTTCTAAACGCTAAACTCTAAATTCCAAATCCTTAATCCGCGGCTCATAACCGCTTCTATCCCTTGCGCAGCCGCTGTGCGTTCTTTATCGCTCCTACACCAGTGCATTTTGGTAGTATCCCAAAAAGTGTGTAATTTCCAGCAAATATGATATATATGCAAACTA
>CALGTS010000010.1 GCA_937901925.1 uncultured Bacteroidales bacterium
ACAAATATAAGACATTACTAATCGTTGTCATAAGTATCGTGGGTTGGAATGTGCTACTGTTTCTGATTACTGCTATTAGTCTAATGGTAGAAAAGTCGAAGAATACAGATCGCCCTATCCAAGAAGAAGAGTATTATGATGGGTATAGTGCTGAATGCCAACGATTTGATAGTTTATTGAGTAACGCTACCGATGAAGAATTGGTAGTTGTACTTAGATATGCTATTTCGCGTCGCTATGTTCATAACAGAGATGTAGATCCATATCATAATAAGCATGTGATGTGTACTCCATGGAAACGATCACAGAGGATATTTAATAAAATAGCAGATAGACATGATTTGCTTCAGCAAATATATCCCGATGTCTATATGTTGAAAGATTATTTGCAATGGTTCAGCATGGCAGGGCAAGCATATCCAGATACTGCGGTGTCAAATAGCATATTAAGATACATAGAGAAAGAAGAAATAAAGATAGATTCGGATGTGCATCCTGACGAATATTTCTCCACTCCATTATTATATCTACCTCGTTGGGTACTTCCATAACCACATTTTGCCTGTTTCTACAAAATCATAGAAAATTGCATCAATTCGGTAATTTGTAGATTCCAAATTTCAGGGTCAGAGGGTATTTCAGCGAAATAAATTTCGGGGTCAGAGTTTTTTTTGTTAAAATAAATTTGCGGATTTCTGCACTTTTTGATATAATTATTTGTATATATCGCAGAAAATTATTACCTTTGCAGCGAAAAAATTGTAGCAACTTTTTCGCTATATATAATTTTATAATAATCAATTAGTTGTATGAGCAAAAAAACTCCTAAAAACCCATTTTTGATTAGTGGCTATGTATCAAAAAACTATTTTTGTGATAGAGAGACAGAAACTGCACAATTACATTCTGCACTCCAAAATGAGCGAAATGTAGTACTGATTAGTCCTCGACGAATGGGTAAAACAGGACTGATTGGTCATCTTTTCGCGCAAGTTCCTCAACAAGAAGCATATTGTATCTATGTTGATTTATATAAAACCAGTTGTCTGCGTGAATTTGTAGAGTGTTTAGCGAAATCAGTAATAGGAAATTGCGGTTCACCATCCTTGCGCGAATCAATCATGAAGGCATTACAGTCATTACGCTTTTCATTTAGTAGTAATCCTATCACTGGCACTCCCGAAATAGGAGTAACAATGGTGGAAACACAAACTGAAGTTTCTCTGCAACAATTATTTAACTATATGGAACATGCAGACAAACCCGTGTATGTTGCATTAGATGAGTTTCAACAAATTCAATACTATTCTGATACTAAGGTGGAAGAAACTTTACGAAGTTATATCCAACATATGCGTAATGTACATTTTATCTTTGCGGGTAGTCAAAAACACATGATGATGGATATGTTTTCCTCTGCCAAACGTGCATTCTTTCAAAGTGCACAAACAATGCATATTTTAGAGATACCAGAAACAAAGTACTTCGAATTTGCAACAAAACATTTTGCCACTCATCAACAAGAGATTACCCAAGAAGCATTCCACTTCTTATATAGTAATCTATATGGGCATACATGGTATATTCAATCTGTCTTGAATCGACTTTACGAATTAGGTATGGCACAGATAAACGTTCCCGAAGTACAGAATGTGATAGAGTGTTTGGTAAACGAAAATGAATATACGTACCAGAATTATTGTCGGCTCTTTACTTCTAATCAGCTAGAAACACTTAAAGCTATTGCCAAAGAGCGTAATGTGTCAGAGCCTAATAATCAAACTTTCCTCACTAAGTATCATTTGCCAGCAGGCAGTTCGGTACGCAGTGCTATAAAAACATTGGTAGAAAAAGAATTTATCTACGAAGAATCTGGTACTTACTCTGTGTATGACCGACTATTTGGAATTTGGTTAGCGCAAAGCATCTAATGGAAGAGTAATTAATTTAACGAGCGAAGCAAAACAATGCTACGGCGAGGTTTTGGCGTAAGCAGAAATCCTTGCGCTTTTTTATCCTATAGAAAACGAAAAGTGCAAACGGAAAACTGTACTTTGCCAAGCAGTCACCCGTAAACATCAGAGTGGTGACCGAGGGTAGTATCCCGAAAAGTGTGTAAACACAATTTTGCAGTGAAATAAAAAAAGAGGATAACTGCAGTTGTAATTATCCTCTTCATTTTTCTTATTTTTCAGAATTATCGTTTTACAAATTTTCTTACAGCAGAACCAGATTCTGAGGTGATTTTTAGGAAGTAAATGCCATCAGGAAGTGATGAGACATTTATTTTATTGTTATTGACAATTTCGAATTGCATAACTACATTTCCAACAGCGTCTATAACCATTGCGTTGCAAAGTTGTTCCGGAAGATCCGAAAGTAGAATGTAATCTTCTGTTGGATTGGGAGATATATTGAAGTTTGTTAAGCTGTTTTCAGTAATATTTACATTGGTAGTTGCACTTACAGGGATTTTTGTTAAAGCCCCTTGAGACATAATAGAAAGTGTATCAAATCGTTCACCTGCGTATGTAGGTTCAAATTTCACGAAAATACGTTTGGGTAAGTCATCTTTGTTGATTACCAAACGAGTTCCCCAATTTGTTCCATTAATAGAGATTTTGAAATCACCAGTAATGGTTGCTAATAGATTTATTTTTAATCTATTGTCATCTGCATGAATCATAACGTTTTGAAAGTCAGAGGTTTCTCCGACATTGGCAAAAAACTCCAACTCATCAGGAATGGTATAAATAATAGTTGGGTCACCAGCAGCAAAATCTGCATAAATAGTATGATTTTCTGTAACGTTTGTAAAGGTATATTCTTCAATTGCGCCCACGCCCACACTATCAATATACACTTGGTTAACAGCAAATCCAATATCAGGAGTGATTGTATAGGTTTTTCCATAGCCATAATTTATGGTAGTAACCCCTTCTGGAGATATTTCACCATTTTCGCCTGCGGAAGCTGAAATTTGATAGGTTGTTATAGAGACACCTGAAATTTCAACTACTTGATGCATTTGAATATTTTCGATTGTATAAACTCCTTGTATCGGCGTTAAAACTACATTGTTGGCTTTAACGATGGGTTGGGACTGCTGGTAAGCTTCGTCAAAAGTGAAAGAGAAACTGAAATTTCCACCTGCAGCAATGGTGGTAGAATTACTAATAATGTTGTAGGTAATACCATTTATTGAAGGAAGATATACTTGATAAGTGGCAGTTTCAGAGGTGCTATCAGCAACAAAATTAAAGGTGATTACACCGTTGGATTCAGAAATATTAAGAAGTTGTACTCCACTATTGCTTCCATTCCACGCTTTGAGAGATGGCGTTGTGGAGTCTGTCAATTGTGTTCTATGTCCTGTTCCTGGCCAAGGACAAGATGTGGAATTGATTGAACCATACTCACCTGCGTGGGTAGGAATTGAATATTGGCAGTTGGCAGCTACTGGATAGAACTGTTGCGGATGTTGAGAATTAATGTCCCAATAGTTGATATCGGCGTGCTGATGATAAATCATCATACCATGACCGGGAATGTTGTTATCAAAACTTTCTAATTGACGATTTTCAATAAGGAAAAATTCATTATTGGTATTTGTATTGATTCGATAAAAGGCATTTTTGTAAAGAAGAGAAGAGGGTAGGGTTACTTCTTGTGTTGTAGTGAGTGTTGTGCATTCAGCCCAATTGTATGTGAAGATTTTAGAACGAGGATTAGGGTGCGCTGGCGTTTTACCACTATTGTTCCAACTTCCAGAACCTTGTAAGTCCCAAGTTCCTGTTCCAGAGCATTGTCCGTTCTCTTCGTAGTCTGTGTCATAATAGTCTGGAGCACCGAAACTATGTCCGAGTTCGTGGCAGATAACTCCAATATATGTGATGCCGGTACCTGATGCTCCGCGCAATTCAGGAGCACAAGCGTAACGCCCAAATTCAACACCATCAGCATAAGTGCCACTTACGTACGAAGCGTGGGACCAAATACAATCGCTACCGCCACCTGCCTCTTGACCATGGCCAGAGAAAATCATAAACACACCGTCAACAACGCCATCGTTGTCGTTATCGTAGATGGAAAAATCTACGTCATTATCTGCTTGTGCAATTCCTTCTTCTACCAATCGATATCCTCTATTTACATAATATTCCATATCGTGATTGGCTGTGAATGGTCCGAGAATATCGGTAGTAAGGTTCAAAGCGTTGTATGAACACTCTCTGAAGAAATCGCGGACACTCCCCGTTGCTCCTCCATAATTATATCCTAATTGGTTAAATAGATTTTCAAAGTCTGCTTTTGTGCGAACGAAAGGACGATCTGGGGTTTCCATCAGGAAGCACACCATCTTTACATCTCCTAATGTAGGAAGTCCTTTGCTTTGAGTAAATTTCTGGTTAGCAGCGTTTTTTATCTGATTAAATTGCTGAAGTTGAGCGTCAGAAAATCGTAATCTTTTGGGTATAGAGGAAAGAAATTTTTGTTCAGCACGGGTGCGTTGGTTCGGTGATTTTGCAGTAAAAGTAGATGGTTCCAAATCTCCGTAACTATTGCGTTGTGCGTAAGCAAAGTAACCTTTATTGTTGTACATTAACGTATAACCATCGGTAGTGTGTGCGTAATTAAAAAATTCGTCACCACGCATAATTACGGTCAGCGTGTCGCCATTGGGTTGTGTAAATGTAACAGGATAAGGGTAAGCAATAACAGCAAACAGTTGTTGCGCAAATAGGAAAAAGGTTGCTAATAATAAAAATTTCTTCATTCTATAATATTATAAAAAAAACGGCGGCAAAAATACAAAAAATCTTTTTGCAGTTATTTTCTGCCAAAATCTGCTGGGATTTCTCCCCAACAGCGCGTGTTCCACTTAATAATAGGAGTTGTAAAGGTGTTGTTCTGTAACCAAAATTCTGCACGTTGCAGTAAGTCAAAAATAACCATGTTTTTTTCTGTAGGTAAAACGACAGATTTGTGCTTCTTGTGGCGTACCCATGCAATGGCTGTAATGCTGTCGGAATAGATAGGAATGTTAATCTGCTTCTGTTTCAAAAGTGCTAAAGCGTGTACCAATGCCAAAAATTCACCAATATTGTTGGTGGCTCCTTGAAAAGGCCCTTGGTGAAACCAAACCTCTTGGGTTCGCGTATGTACTCCCCGATATTCCATCTGTTTGGTAACCATGTTGCAAGCTGCATCCACCGCAAGACTGTCTAAAATGGGTTGAGAATCTGTAGAACTTAAAAAATGAAATGATTTTGTTTTGTCTAACGTTGATTGCTGTCTGTAATAATTTTCATATCCTATGCGGAATGCATTCTCAGCCTCTATCATCGTGTCAAAGGCTTTATATTTTGCACCTTCTACTCCCCAAACTTGGTTCTTACAGGTTTCCCAATTGTCGTAAATTCCAATCACTTTCCCTTCCCAAACGACATAAAATTTTTTCTTAGCTGCCATATTTACACTATTTTAGATTAATATTAGAGATTTGAGTTTTCCATATCAACAATTTTATTACTTTTGCCAAGAATTTCTTACACAAAAATGATATAATAAATTTGGTAAACGATTATGATGAAAAATTATTATAGTAGAAAAATAAATCTTTTTTTACTTTTCCTTTTGATGGGTACACTATTCTTTTTTTCTTGCAATTCATCTTCAAAAACAACTCTATTTGAGGTTTCTCAGGAATTTACTGATAATAATTGGGGATTTGACCAACGAATCTTGGAGTATGAGGTGGAAATAGAGGAAAGTGAAAATCCATACGAAGTAATTTTAACTTTAGATTTAACGGATAGATTGTCGGTAGATCGTCTTCCTTTTACTTTTTCTATCTATGGCCCCGATGGCTCTGAATCTCACAAGCCTACCGTAATTGTTTTTAACGTCCCTGAGGATCCTTCAACAGAACATTTGTCAGGCCCCAAAACGATTACTAAAACGATTTACGATTATAAATTCTTCAACAAAACAGGAATCTATAAGTTGAGATTACTTCAGAAGTCGGGAAAGTATGATTTGCATAATGTTAAAAGTATGAAAATCACAGCAAAACAAACTCAAAAGAAAGAACAGCCTCAGGTGTTATGATCTATTGTGGAACCATCGTTCAAGGGCTTCAGTTAGGTAGAACTTTTGGCTATCCTACCGCTAATGTGGCTTTGGATACCCCTAAAAGTGTTCCTGCTAATGGGGTTTATGCTGTAAAAGTTGGCTTAAATAAACAGATATATAACGGAATGTTGTACGTAGGTACGCGCCCTACGCTGAAAATGAGTGAAACTACTATCGAAATTCATCTTTTCGATTTCAATGAGCAGGTTTATAATGCTCATATTACGTTTGAAATTGTAGAGAAAATCAGAGAGGAAAGAGCATTTCAAAGTACAGAACAGCTTGTCAATCAAATTCACCAAGACTATGAAAATATTAAGAAGATTTTGGGTGTGCGTTAGCATTTTAATCTTTTCTTTAACGGTTCAAGCTCAAGCCCTTCCCAATGAGTCTTTAAAAGAGCAGAAGGTTTATACCTCTTTGAAGGAAGCACTGCAAAATCCAGAACAAGTTTATCGATTAAAATTGAAACTTCCGCGCAAGTGCGATTCTATTCCTGAGGAGGTTTTTCAACTTACCAACTTGCAAGAGTTGCGCCTGACGGGTTGCCACCTTAATGTTATTAACCGAAATATTGGAAAATTGAAAAAATTGCGTTTCCTGCATTTAAATCGCAATAATTTGGTGCGCCTTCCAGAGGAATTTACCCAACTAACACAATTGGTGTTATTAGATATTAGTAGAAACCCGCTGATGGAACTCCCTGATTCAATGGGAAATATGAAATCACTTGAGATGATTGATGCCTGGGATACGCAACTTTTTATATTGCCAGAAAGTATTGCACAACTTGCAGAAACTCTTAAGGTTATTGACCTTCGTCAAGTGCCGCTCAAAGATAGCGAGCACGTGGCAATGCAACAACTTCTGCCCAAAACTAGCATACCATATAGCTACTATTGTGATTGTAATAATGACCGATAAATCTCCAAACCTATGAAATCCAACTCCTATTACTATTGTAAAGTCTGTGGAACCCAATCCACCCAATGGATGGGAAAGTGTCCTTCGTGTAACTCTTGGAACTCTTTCGAACAGGAGGTCGTACTCCGCGATGAGAAAAAGAAGGGAAATTCGTCGGTGGTAACACGTAAAACTACCCCAAAACCGCTTAGCGAAATCTCAACCGTTGACTTGCCACGTTTGGCTTCTGGCTCCATAGAGTTCGATAACGTGCTTGGTGGCGGCATCGTTCCCGGCTCAATTACACTGCTTGGCGGTGAACCCGGTATTGGAAAATCAACACTATTGCTACAAATTGCGCTTCGACTGAAAACAAAGAAAATTCTGTATATATCTGGTGAAGAGAGCGAAACTCAACTGAAAATGAGAGCACAACGCCTCGATAATGGTGACAATGCTCACTGTTATATCTTAACCGAAACCAATACTCAAGAGGTTTTTGCACAAGTAAAAGAGGTTAACCCCGATATTATTATTGTCGATTCTATCCAAACAATGCAAAGTAGTCTAATCGACTCGGGCGCAGGCTCAATCTCACAAATCAAAGAGTGTTCCGCCGAATTTCAACATTTAGCTAAAAGTACAGGAACGCCGGTTTTTCTTATCGGTCATATTACGAAAGAGGGAAGCATTGCTGGACCCAAAATTTTAGAACATATTGTCGATACCGTTTTGCAGTTCGAAGGCGATATGCACTATGGCTATAGAATTGTTCGCTGTATTAAAAACCGTTTCGGCTCCACCTCCGAGTTGGGAATTTTTGAGATGTGTCAAGCTGGCCTACGCGAGGTTACAAACCCGTCGGAAATCCTGATTTCTGAGCGAGATGAGATTTATAGCGGAACGGCTATCGCCTCAATAATGGAAGGAAATCGTCCGCTTATGATTGAAACACAAGCACTTGTCAGTAGTGCAGTGTATGGTACACCGCAGCGCGCAGCTACGGGTTTCGATATTCGTCGCCTCAATATGTTGTTGGCAGTGCTCGAAAAAAGGTGCGGATTTAAAATCGGTGCAAAAGATGTCTTTATCAATATCGCTGGCGGTTTTCGCATCGAAGACCCCGCTATCAATCTGGCAGTAGTAGCAGCTATAATGTCTTCCGGCGTCGATGTCGCTATTAGCCCAAAAGATTGTTTCGTGGGCGAGTTGGGACTCAGTGGTGAGGTGCGCTCAGTCGCTCGCATCGAACAACGCATCGCAGAAGCTGGCAAATTAGGTTTCAAACGTATTTTCTTCTCAAAATATAACCTCAAAGGGCTTAGCAATCGCTACGATATAGAACTTTGCCCTATTGGAAAAATTGAAGAATTGATTCCGAAACTTTTTCAAGAGTGATTTTTATTTGGGCGTATCGGCTCTTTCCTGCGCACGAAGCCGCGCGCTCGCCGTCGGGCTTTCCGCTCAAATTTCGCGCCTCTTTCTTTTGCTTCAACCTTCCCTAAATCCAAAATCTAAAATCCAAAATTCAAGTTCAAACCTCTAAACTCTCAAACCGGCGCTCATAACCGCTGCAATCCCTTACGCAATCCCATGCGCTAAGATTGTTGCAATTTGTTCAACTTCCTATTTGCTTTGTCGTTAACCCACCATGAGGTAGATGTTCGGATATTGATGCTGCGCTTCTTTTATGCGCTTGCTCAACGCAAAGGCAATGGTTAGCGTCCCAATTCGCCCAATATACATATCAATGGCAATGATTAATTTTCCGAACCAACTGAGGTCGTCTGTAATACCTGTGCTAAGACCGCAAGTGGTAAAAGCAGATACTGTCTCGAATAGTAAATCGGAAAAGAGAAGTTCCTTTTCTGTCATGCTTAATATAAAAAGTGATAAGATAATCACCATAAGTGACATAATAACAATGGAATAGGATTTATCCACAATCTCAAAAGGTATCGTTCTGCGACCAAATTCAATCTTCTTCTTACCCCGTATGGTTGCCATCACCGATTTGTAAATTACATACGCTGTGGTTACTTTAATGCCGCCGCCTGTAGAGCCTGGTGATGCTCCTATATACATCAAAATTATAAACATCAAAATGGTTGGCATTGCAAAATGTGAAAGGTCCACTACATTGAAACCCGCTGATCGTGTGGATACTACTTGGAATAACGAGGCCGCTACCTTGCGCCCGAAGCCATGCGTATAGGTAAGCGAATTGTGGTACTCTAAAAATAGGAACAGAAGCATACCTACTACAGAGATGATGAGCGATGCATATAGAATAATTCGTGTGCTGGGATGCAACTTTTTCCACGTTTTGCGCCGCCTCTCCTTAATGTTTTGTATGCTGAACATATCTCGTAAAGTGAAAAATCCAATTCCGCCAGCCAAAATTAATATTCCAATGAAAAGTTGTGATCCCATGTCGTTGACCAAAACTTTTTCAGCAACGCTATTGCTCCATAAATGAAAACCAGAGTTGTTGAATGCTGCAACAGTATGAAATATAGCTTGATAGGCAGTGTGTACATCGGTAATGAAATATCCTTGAGCCCGCCAATAGAAGAATAAAACTATCGCTCCGAGAAGTTCGATTAGAAAACTGGCAAGGATAATCTCTTTTAAAAGGAACTTAGATTCAGTAATACTATCCGTGTTAGTGAGTTCTTTAATCATCTGCTGATTCCGAAGACTGATTTTTGAGCCAGAAAGGAATACGGTAAAAAAAGAGGCAAAGGAGAGAATGCTCAAACCTCCCATCTGAATGAGAATCATAATTACCAACTGCCCCCGCATCGTAAAGGTCGCTCCTGTGTTGACAGTAACCAATCCCGTTATGGAACTCGCACTCGTGGCAGTGAAAAGCGCATCTATAAAGGAGATACCATCGCGAGTCATTCGTGGCATCAGAAGTAAGCAGGTTCCACAAACAATTAGAATTAAAAAGGAATACATCAGCATAATCGGTGGACTAATGCTGATTCTGGATAAAAAACCTGTTCCTTTCAAGATGTCAATGCCAGAAACAATAAAGAAGTAGATTTGAATAAAAAGTATGTAATACGAACTAAATTGTTCTGTGTTAAAGATGTGAAAATGGATGTTGAAGATATGGGTAAGAAGAAATTGTACAACCAATATCCCCAATATGATAGCTTCAAAAATCGAGTTTCTAAGATATTCTCGCCGCGGAATGGAGTAAAAAAGGTTAATCAGATATTTGAAAACATAAAAACCTAAACTGAAAGAGATGAGGTAGTGAATGAGTACTTTTTGTTGTGCAGTAAAGTAGAATCCGTAGTAGAAACAGATGAATAAAAGCGTGGTAGCAGAAAGAATGCTGCTGATATATTGTAAAATCTTAGCCACCTTGTCATTGTGGTTGACAATATGAAGCCGTAATTTCTGAATATTTCGCCGGTAAAAATGTTTAAACATTGTTATTGGTTAGCTTTAAGGAAGTTGTCAATGTCAATAGTTCTACCAAAAATTACAAAAACGTCCTCCTTTTGGATAACTTCAGAGTAATCAGGAACACCAATAATATGCTCTTCAGTTATCTCTTTTTGTGCGTTTTCTTCAAATACACGGCGTATGGTAATAAGACTGAGCTTGAAGTTCTCACGGAAACAGATGTCATCAAGCGTATGCCCAATTAATGAATTTGGGGTTAAAATTTCAGCAATTTTGTATCCGTCGGGAAGTTGCAGGTAGGTGATGAGGTTGGGATTCATCAATCGTTCTGCAAAAAGGGTTCCAATTTCGTCTTCCGGAGCAAGAAATTCTTTAATTCCCATCTTTTCCAAAATCAGTTTCTCATTTTTCCCCATACATCTACAAATAATTCTTTTGACATTTAAGTCTATCAGATTGGCTACGCACAATAAACGAGCAACAAAGTCATTTCCAATAGCTACAATTATAGTGTCAAAATCTTGTATGTTTTCTGCTGCAAGAGCCTTAGAGCTGGTAACATCAATACAAACGGCTTCTGCTACTTCATCGGCAAGGTCGTTCACAATCGACATATTGTTATCAATCACAAGTACTTCTGCTCCTCTTTTTGCTAAAGATAAAGCAATGGCTGACCCAAAATGACCAGCTCCGATAATTGCAAATTTTTCCTTTTTCATCAATGCTGAGTTTGTGGCGGCAAAAATATTAAATTTATTCTCAATTGCAATAGGTAGATGATTTTTCTTTTCTGAATTATTGATTTTAATCGATTTTCTAAATTAGGAGTTTTAAGATAAATCTATAATTCCCGAATAGATTAGCTTGCCTTAATAGCTTGAAACTATTTTAAATGTAAATCTTTATACGAAAAGGTTTCTGAATTTTTATTTGGTGTTCTTTTAAATTTGTTTATTTTCAATATGTTATATTGCTGTTTTTAGATGAAGAGAGAAACATTTACAATTAGGTGTAATCAAACAAATAAATGAGTAATTTTGCACCTTTATTTTAACTTGCAGTATGCTTTTTAATTCTATAGAATTTGCACTATTTTTGCCCATTGTATTTTTGCTTTATTGGTTTCTCTTTCAGCGAAATCTGCGTTGGCAAAATCTCTTTATCGTTGGTGTTTCATATCTATTTTACGGTTGGTGGGATTGGCGTTTTCTTGTACTAATTGCGTTTACTTCGTTTTGTAGTTGGGGTAGCGGTTTGCTGATTCAACGTTATCGACATCGACCGCTTGCTAAGTTGGTGCATATTGCCAATATTACGCTGAACTTGATTATTCTTGGTGTATTTAAGTATTACGATTTCTTTGTTACCTCTTTTGCCACAATCTTCTTGGATGGTCAAACTGATGGTTTACTTCTAAGAATAATCTTGCCTGTCGGAATCAGTTTTTATACTTTTCAAGCATTAAGTTATAGTATTGATGTTTATCGAGAGAATTTAAAACCCACTCGCGATATTATACAATTTTTTGCTTTTGTAAGCTACTTTCCTCAGTTGGTGGCTGGTCCGATTGAGCGTGCTACTAATCTTTTGCCCCAGTTTGAAAAACCTCGCGCTTTTGACTATTCGCAGGCTGTAGATGGAATGCGGCAAATTTTATGGGGATTTTTTAAAAAAATTGCCGTAGCAGATAGTTGTGCAGTTTATGTAGATCACGTCTTTGCAGCTTATCAGTCGCAAGGTGGTCTCACTTTAGCGGTTGCTGCGGTGTTGTTTGCCTTTCAAATTTATGGTGACTTCTCAGGCTATTCAGATATTGCTATTGGAACATCTAAACTCTTTGGTATCAAGTTAATGCGGAATTTTAATAATCCCTATTTTAGTCGCAATATTGCAGAGTTTTGGCGCAGATGGCACATCTCTCTAACGACTTGGTTCCGCGACTACGTGTATATTCCGTTGGGAGGAAGTCGCGTGTCGAAAGCAAAGGTTGTGCGTAACACTTTTGTAATTTTCCTGTTAAGCGGCTTCTGGCATGGCGCTAACTGGACTTTTATCGCTTGGGGAATATTTCACGCACTGCTTTTCCTACCTCTGATTCTTATGGGAAAAAATAGAAAGTTTACGGATAATATTGCAGAAGGAAGATCTTTCCCATCCCTATCGGATATGTGTCGTATGTTGCTGACATTCATGTTAGTTACTCTCGGCTGGATTCTCTTTCGGGCGGATACTATTTCACAAGCATGGGAGTATATTACGATGATACCACACGGAGGTGGATTCTATACACAAGGAGTTTTAACCTGCGTAATTTGTGTGTTTATAATGCTTGTTGTTGAATGGATAGGTCGTGGCCGCTCTCATGGGCTTGAACTCAAGTGCCGCTCTACGCTATTGCGTTACCTGATCTATTTTATTCTTATTATCATAATGTTTTGTGTTTATTCAAATTCCGAATCATTCATCTATTTCCAATTTTAATATGAAACAATTTCTGCGGAAAATACTTATATTCACACTTATCCTTTTTATTCTTGCTACGGCATTTGATATTCTGCTTACCTCCAAAGCATTTCGCAAGAGGTCGTCGCCATTAGCAACTTGGAATGATATTTTTCAGAAAAATATTGATGCAGATCTGCTCATAATGGGTAGTTCGAGGGCGTATGTGCAGTTCAATCCTGCCGTTTTTGATACCATTCTTCATACTAATAGTTACAACTTGGGTATAAATGGTCGTTCGGCTGATTCCCAAATTCTGAAGTACAAAGTTTTTCGCCACCAAGGGAATAAAAAGCCGAAACTGATTCTGTATGAGGTTAGTCACACTACTATGCAGGTAAGTAATGGCTACGAGCAATTTCAGTTTCTACCTTATCTTCACAATCTCTATCTTTGGAAATTGTGTTCTAAACAAGAGGGTTTTTCATTTGCCGATTGCGTTTTGCCAAGTTGGCGATTTTTAGGACAACAAGAGTTTGTAAAAGAACTTCTTTTTGCCTTTGAAAATGGTGCTTATGACACGCCTTTGTATAAGGGATTTAGAGGAAATAATAAGAAATGGGACGGCAGCGGACTCCGTCAACAGGAAACAATCTCTTATGGGAAAGATACTGCTATTATCTGCCAATTTCGAGATTTTCTTGCAGAATGTCGTCGCGATTCAATTCAAGTGGTGCTCGTTACTTCTCCTTTTTACATTGAAGGAACTCAGAAAATGAAGGATCCCTTAGGTATGCACAATATGTTTGCTCGTCTTGCAAAAGAGTTCGATATTCCATTTCTGGATTACACTTATGATAATTTGAGTTATGATACAACCTATTTCTACAATACAATGCACCTGAATACGATAGGTGCAAATCTCTTTTCTAAAAAGTTGGCGCAAGATCTCGATTCTTTAGGCTATGCTGGAGTGTTGTCGCAAGAATGAAATGTCGTTGAATGAAGGTTGATGAGAATTAATAGAGAAAATTTGTAATTTTTGATAATTTAGATTTTAAGAAGGAAATAAACCTATTTTTGTATGAAAAGAAGAAATAAGAACCTTTTTGCAGCCATTTGCGGAATTTTGCTGTGCGTATCATGTTCAGCACCAACACCCAAACCCTACGGAGCCGTACCCACGGAGGCACAATTGGCGTGGCAACAAATGGAAATCAATATGTTTTGCCATTTCGGTCCTAATACGTTTACAGGTGTGGAGTGGGGGAGTGGAACCGAATCTGCTGAGGTTTTCAATCCGTCCAACTTGGATTGTTGCCAATGGGTAGAGGTAGCGGAGCAGGCGGGTATGAAAGGAATTATCATCACGGCAAAACATCACGATGGTTTCTGTTTATGGCCGTCGAAATATAGTACGCATACGGTGGCGCAAACTACGTGGCGAGGAGGTAAGGGTGACCTGCTACGAGAGTTTGTGGAAGCCTGCCGTGGCCGAGTTGCTGCAGGAGTTTATATCTCACCTTGGGACCGTAACCACCCTACATACGGAACTTTACAATACAACGAGGTTTTTGTTAATACTTTGAAAGAGGTGCATCAAAATTATGGACCATTTTTTGAGCAATGGTTTGATGGGGCTTGTGGTGAAGGTCCGAATGGGCGTAAGCAGGAGTATGATTGGCCTTTGTTTAACAATACCGTAGCACAGTTGAATCCAAATGCCGTGATATTTAGTGATGTGGGGCCAGGCTGTCGCTGGGTAGGCAATGAACGTGGGTATGCTGACGAGACGAATTGGAGTCCAATTACTATTGCTAATGGCGCTCGGAGTACAGATAAAGCGTCTTGCGGAATGCAGAATGGCGCAGTATGGATTCCCGCAGAGGTTGATGTGAGTATTCGCTCAGGTTGGTTCTGGCACGCTAATGAACATCCCAAATCTGTCGAAGAGTTGATGGAAATCTACTTTAACTCCGTGGGTCGCAATGGATTGCTGCTGCTCAATGTTCCTCCCGATGCACGTGGGTTGATTCCTGCAGAAGATTCCTTGCGTCTTGTTGAGTTTCGTGCCGAGCGTGACAGAATCTTCGCTCACGACCTCGCACAATACGCAAAGGTACGAGCAGCCCATTTGCGCGGAAAACGCTATAGTGCGCACCAACTTTTAGATACCGCCTACCATACCTATTGGGCTTCTAATGGTGATGGAAACGATACTATCTATCTCGATTTTGAACAATCTATAAAGTTCGATTTGCTAATGCTACAAGAGTATATTCCATTAGGACAACGTGTTGCCCATTTTAAAGTGGAAGTTCACGATTTGGTAAATGAAGACCCCCAAAGTTGTTGGATTCCCTGGTGTGAGGGTACAACTATCGGTTATAAACGCCTGCTTCGAGGTAAACTTGTTGAAGCCGAGCATCTGCGAATTATCATCGATTCTGCATTGGCAGCGCCCATATTAAATAGGATAGCGTTGTACAATACAACCCGTTAGAAGTTTAAAAGAAAAATTCTGATGATTGGGGTGAAGAATGGTATTTCTCCAACATAGCAATATGTGATAGAAAATCACTGTCTGTAAATGTAATAGCATTTTGGGAACAGATATGCCGGCATGCTTGACATTTTATGCAGATGCCGTTGAAAATTGGTTTTCCCATCTCGTTTTGAATTGTGTCCATTGGACAAATGGAGAAACAACTTCCGCAGGCATTACAGCGAGATAGATCGCACTGAGGTTTCGCCTTCAGAAAGTTTGCAGGAGTTTTATCCTCTCGCAATGGTGTATAGTATTCTGTAGGATTCTCCTCACCAGAAATAGAGAAGAGCGTATTGTTGCTTGTTTTGAGTTTCTCCAAAATCTGAATACTAAAAGCAGTAATTTGCTGACAATCTTGCGTGTTAGGACGGTCGATAGCAATTATTTCGGAGAAAACGTGACGAGTTACCACTGCGGCAGCGCCGAGTAATTTGCCACCGCCGTCTCTCATCAGTGCGGCTAATTCTGCTAACGCATTGTCGAAATTTCGGTTGCCAAAAGTAACAATCGCAATGCAAGGTAAATCTTTGATATTCATTGCTGAACGAACAAAGTCAAGAGTCTTGTTTGGGATTCGCCCCGCATAGGTTGGCGTGGCCCAAATTATCAGTTCGTTGTCGGCAAATGTGGGTAGCTGCCGACGTTCTGAAGGTAGTGTGTAGGAGTGATACTTTATCGGTATTTGCAGTGCCTCCCCGAGTTGTTCTGCAACGATTTGCGCCACGCGAAGTGTCCCTCCTGTAGGACTGAAGTAGCAGACCCTTATTTGGCTAATGGGAAACGCCAAAATATAATTCAGCGGTGTAGATGGATTGAAGTAGCAAAGCTCCTCCTTCGGGTTAACGGGATGAACAGGAATATAACTCATAATGTTGTTACTTTTGAAGAATGCAAAAATATATTTTTACGGAAACTTCTGCAATACCTTTGGGGTTGTTTTTGGGGAGAAGTGTGCGCAATTGGGGTGCGTGAGGGATAGAAGCGGTTATGAGCGGCGCATAATTAGCTGTAAATAAATGATTATTGTACACTTTGATTGTTTTTTTGTACGGAGAATTTGCGCCGCGAAATTTGAGCGGATAGCCCGACGGCGAGTGCGTGGATAGTGCGCGGAAAGAGCCGACACGCCCAAATAGATAAAAAAAAAGAGGCACATCACTGCGCCTCAAGTTTATTTCGTTTTTTGTCTTTATTCAACAACTCTTGGATTGTAGAATTTTTTTACTGGTCTTGCAGTCAAATTTACAGTGTTGTTTTTAAGATTTGTTGGCCATGTTACAGTTCCATTTTCGTCAACTTGAGCGGAATATGCACTCTCATGACTATCTTCTGTAGAAGACCAATATGTTTTGATAGTAGAGATAGGAGTTCCACCTTGTTGCTCAATTAATGGATTAATAGTCAAGGCAGATTCTAAAAGTTTTTGTAATTCATCTTTTGCAGGAATGTACCAACCTTCGCCTTGAGTGTATGCTACATTGAAAGCCGGATAGTCAAGACGCCAATTGCCGAGAGCAGAGATTACGTCAAAGTTCTTTTGTCCATCTTCGCGGTTAGTAGCACCTGTTGTAACGTGGTTTTTTGACCAACAACATACAGATTCATCCAAACATACCATTAATCCGTGTTCTCCATCAGCATCTACGCTAAATACAACTCCTTTTTGGCCATCAACAGTGAGAACATCTCCTACAACATTTGCGGGTGGTTCAGGGTCTTTACAAGATACGGATAATGCAACTACGGCAATGATAACTAAGCAGATTGAGAAAATTTTTTTCATTTTTGTAAGTTTTGGTTTGTATTGATTCTTTCTTTTATGTCACAATTTAAATTCAAATGTTCCCAACATGGGAAAAACGTGGCAAAATTATTCAATTTTTTTGACATCAAGGGCTCTTTCCTGTCCTAAAATGAAATTGAAACTATTTCCATTTATGGTTATCTTTACTTTATATATTTCATAATCAGATTTTTTAGGGAGTTTGGGTAGAGAGAATTTGTATTGATTTTTTCCAGAAATAAGTGTGATTTTTTTGCTGGATATTTTTTGAGGATTGGAATCTGCATAAAATTCTAGTAAAGCTTCACCGGCTTCGGGGGCGATAATCACAACTTCTGCGTTCTTGTCATAGAGTGCATAGTTTTTGAAATCGATAGAGTAAGACGATTCAGGCTGGTTCAGCAGGTTGTAAGCCTTGAGAAAGTCAGTAATGCCGTAACCGAGCGAAGAATCGGGTTGTGTTGCTTGGTTACCACTTCTTCTAACTGCATCCATAATTTCAAAAGTAGATTTTTGCGGAAAAGCTTGCCAAAGGCAGGTAACCATTCCTGCAAGTAGGGGAGAGGAAAATGAAGTTCCGTTGATATGAATAGTTTTGCTACGTCGCGAAGCAGCAAGAGCATTTCTACCTACTGCTACAGCATCGGGCTTAATGCGACCATCTGCAGTTGGACCATAAGAACTGAAAGTTGCACGACGTCCCTCCGCATTTACCCCTCCAACAGCAAGAATATTTTCAGCATCTGCAGGACAGCCGATGTAGTGCCAAGCGCTGTTGCCTTCGTTCCCTGCGCTATTGCACACAATAATCCCTTTAGAAGCGGCAATGGAAGCCGCTATAGAAGCACGACTACTTTTACCAGTGATGTTATCGTAGGTGCGCTTGTATGTAGTATCGTCAAAGCGAATATAACCTAATGATGAGTTGAGAACATCGCAGCCCAAGCTATCAGCCCATTCCAAGCCTGCCACCCAATTGTCCTCCTCTACTGCGTTTTCAGAGCGACCATCTTCGGTTTGGGCAAGATAAACGGTTACGAAAGGTGCAGAGCCTACATGTTCGCCAGGAACCCAAGAAGCGATGCACGAAAGTACGTTAGTTCCATGTTCACCAGAACGATAAGGCGACTCGGAAGGTTGCACGAAATTGCGGACGTCGCGGATACGATTTTCCTTATGCAGTAGGTCGAAATGTCGCACTTGATCCGTATTTAGGAAACCACCATCCATAATCATCATCAACATCTCCTCGCCGCGGAAACCTAATCGGTGCAGCCAATGGATATTGTTGATGCGTATTTGCGGCTCTGCTTGTCCGTAGTCAATTGTAAGGGCACCGTTTGCTTGCTCTTTAGGCATCTTGCCATATTGCGGAGTTTGGGTGTTCGGATTGCGATAGTAGGAGCTAATTTGGGGTTCCGCCTCTTTCATGCGATGGGTAATTTCGCAATATTTTACGAAGGGAAGTCGCTGTAACCAAATTAGCATTGAGTCGTGAGCAGCATAAATAGTGATACCATTCAGCCATTTTGATTGTGTGAAAAGAATGGTTGAAGTGTCGAGGGCAAGAACTTGTGAAATGTATGTTGCAGATACGGGTAAATCCTGTTCTGTAATTGGTATGTTAAAACGTTTTCGTTTCTCGATGGCGCGCGGAGAAAGAAACTTCTCGGGCTCAGATGTAGAAAAGTTTGTGCCAGATTTATCTTTAAATTGTACCCAATATTTTGCGTGAGTTTGGGAAAGAAGTGCTGGAGAAAGTAAAAAGAGCAATAGTGCTACGATGAAAAAATTTTTACTCATATAACTACATTTAATGTTACAAATTGCAAAAATATAATTTTTATCGGAATTTTAGACTTTGATGGAAATAAAAATGTTATTAGTGCTAAGATTAAGAATGAAATGATGCTACTTTTGAAATTGAAAAATGTAATCGTTTCTGTTTTTTCTTCCAAAATTAAATTTTTAGATTTCTCTTTTCTTTTGAAAAATGGTAAAAAATATTGATTTTTAATCCTGATTTTATCATGCTATAAATTTTATTATTTTGATTTATAGTGTGATAAGGTAAAAAAAGATTTTTTTTGATAAAAACGACTGCGCGTATTGGAAAAAGCTATACTTTTGCAAGCACAAAACAAATGAAACACTACGTTCTTTGAAAGATGCCTTGGTGGTGGAATTGGTAGACACGAGGGACTTAAAATCCCTTGAACATTACGTTCGTGCGGGTTCAAGTCCCGCCCGAGGTACACAAACTACTATAGAGGATAAAGTGCATCTTTTATGGTTACAATAAGCGGAAGTAGCTCAGTTGGTAGAGCATAACCTTGCCAAGGTTAGGGTCGCGAGTTCGAGTCTCGTTTTCCGCTCTTCTTTAAAGCAGCAATTTACAATGTAAGTTGCTGCTTTTTTCGTTAAATCTGAGACAGAATTGATACAAATTGTTTTTGGGTATTCGTAGTCGATATGCCAAAAATGTCAGAAACTTCGAATAGGTTAGCCCTACCTTCGGCGTTTGTAATGCCAAACTATCTGCTAACTTCATTGAAAACCCATAAGTCTGAATGGCTTATCGATAGGAGAATCCATAGTCGAATACTACATCTTATTCTCCAAGATCTTCGGGATTGGATAAAGTGGAACTCTCCGAAGATCTATGCCACAATGATTTTCCACTGTCTTTCCAGTGGTCAGCGTTGCGTCATCACTAAGCCCAGCTTGCCCGCGATGTAGGTGAGGTTGTTGAGCTGCTCGCGGCTGGTGCGGGTGTCTAAGTTCTTGAAGCTCTCGTTGAGTTCCTCCATCTGCTCGTGGGTGAGGCCTGTGGTCTTGATGACGTCGGAATAGACATCATCCATGGCGGTGAGGTCGGTGGCCACCTGCTTGAGGGTGCTAGTCACGTTGTCGAGGGAGGAGAGGATCTGCGTCAGGCCGCCGATGCCCGTGCCGAACTGCAGCACCTTGTTGTACATCTCCGTCCACGCGGAGGCAGCGGAGCCGATGTTCTGCGCGTGTTCCTTGAGGTACTGGCGCAGTTCCTTGATTTTCTTGGCGTGGGCGATGTACTCGTCCGAACCGATGACCATGCGGTTCTGCTCGTTGACGAGGCGGTTCATTTCCGCCCGTATCTGCTTGACGGAGGCCTCCACCTCCTTGCCGTTGATGTAGATGGTTACCCTGCGGGTGCTGCTCTTTGCCATAAACGTTAAGTTTTGGCAAAGATGC
>CALGTS010000011.1 GCA_937901925.1 uncultured Bacteroidales bacterium
TTCCGCGCAATAAGGAATTGATGCGTATCTATCGTGATGTGGAGTTGGTAGAGTCATTAGGCTCTGGCATTCCGCGTATTCTGCGTGCATACGGTGAAGATTGTTTCAAGTTTACGGATAACTTTATCCGTATAACTTTGCCTATAAGTGCGCAAGATGGCACCCAGTCGGCACCCAGTCGGCACCCAGTCGGCACCCAGTCAGTACCTAATATTGAAAACCTTGATAAACTGATTGTATTCTGTACTGAAGCACGCTCTTTTGGTGAAATGCTAGCATTTATGGGTCTTGCCGATAGAACTAAATTTAGGAGAAAATACATTCACCCACTTTTGGAGGCTGGTATATTGGAGCAGACCATTCCTGATAAACCTAATAGTCAGAATCAGAAATATCGTCTTACAGCAAAAGGGTTGGCGTTACAGAATTCTCTTAGCTCCACAAATAGAGAAAGAACAAAATAGATTCAAACCTAAATAATTCTTATCTCTGGGTGTCGAAATCGGTATAAACCGACGTCTGAGGAAACTATAATGTTGCAAGAGACCTTGAGAGAGTTTCAGATGAATGAGGCTATTGAAAAAGCAAAGAGAGAGGAGGAAAGAAGAAAATATTGGGAAAGCAAGGAAAAAACCTCTTCCGCACAACCCAAGAAGAGGAACTCTCGGAGCCACTCGAATGATGAGTATGAAACCGACGCCTACGAAATAGATCGCAATGATAATCTTCGCGGTTACGACCCTGTCAGCGAAGATGACATGAAGGACAACGGAATGTCGCGGTACATGGAAAATTATGACGAAGAGGGGTGGTATTAGTTGTAGGTTAGGCGGCGCGGAGTCGCTTTTCGTCGGAAGATAATATGCGCTGTCGCCGCCAAGAATATGCAAGTTTAGCGAACGTGCGTGAGGGATTGAAGCGGTTATGAGCGCCGGTTTAGGACTTCGCATTAAGAACTTGGATTTTTAAGATTAGATTTTGAGGGAGATTGAAGCGAGTGAAAGAGGCGCGAAATTTGAGCGGAAAGCCCGACGGCGGGCGGGGCGAAAAAGATTATCAAGAGAGATGAACTTTAACTCAGAATAAGCGAACACAAAGGGAATACGAAGGATAGTGCAGTGCGCGGGTGGAGCCGGCACGCCCAAATAAAACCCTAAAAAATATCAACTTTTACAATAATTAGGAGGTTTTTACGTTGTCGAATTTTGAATTTAAAATAGATATATGTTATTATCCAATAGAGACAAAACTGCAATCTCCTACAAAGGAACTAAATATTCTTACAATCAAGTACTTATCTATTCACAAGACTATGCTGATTGTTTTGCTTCGGCGGGGAAACCGCAAAAAGTTCTCATCTGCGGACAGAACTCTCCAGAATGGTGTTTTGCCTTTCTAGGTGCCATCCGACTCAAAGCGATAGCCGTTCCATTAGACGCACAATCTACCAAAAAGGAGATTGAATATGTGATTAACGATTGCAAACCTGACATCGTTTTTATAACAGCTGACAAGAAAGAACTTTTCGGGGAGATAAATCTTTGCGGTGCGCGACTTCTCACGCCTAACGAGATAAAATTATCTGAAAGTGAGAATGTTCCAACAAGTGAAATTCCTATGGGAGCGGCAGAGGAGACGATGCTTATCAACTATACTTCGGGCACAACTGGTTCGCCGAAAGGGGTTATGTTATCGTACAAAAATGTAATGTACAACGTTGATTCTGTCAGCAAATCGGTTCCCATTTATCAAGAGGTGAGCAATGTAATGGTACTTCTTCCGTTGCATCACATTTTGCCATTATTAGGTAGTTTAGTTGCACCCTTACACGTAGGCGGCACGATTCATATTGCTGAGGCTATGAATGCAGAATCGATAATTAAAACGCTTAACGAAGGAAAAATTTCCATTATTATTGGCGTGCCGAGGTTGTACGATATGTTGGTGAAGGGCGTCATGAATAAGATAAACGCCTCGTTCATAACACGTTTTCTTTACAAAGCCGTTAAATTTATCGGCAGCGATTCGGTTTCTAAAATTGTTTTTAGCAGTGTTCACAAAAAATTTGGCGGTCACCTCAAATATTTAGTTTCAGGTGGTGCAGCCCTATCCATTGAAACAGCGACCATACTAAAAACCTTAGGTTTATATGTTTTAGAGGGTTATGGAATGACGGAAACGGCACCGATGATCTCATTTACACGTCCAGGGCGCCGAAAGGTGGGATATGCAGGCGAGTTGCTTCCTAACATTGAGGTAAAGATTTCTGAGCAGGGTGAGATTTGCGTTAAGGGTGACAACGTAATGCAGGGTTATTACCAGCGCGAAGAGGAAACCCAACAAATTATAAAAGATGGCTGGTTGCACACTGGTGATATGGGGATTTTAGACCAATACGGATTAAAAATCACGGGTAGAATTAAAGAGATTATCGTTACCTCAAATGGAAAGAATATCAATCCAGAACTATTGGAACAGGATTTTATGCGTGGAAGTAGTTTTGTTCAGGAGATTGGTATCTTTTTACACAACGACGTTTTGCACGCTGCCGTCAGGCCGCAGATGTGTGCTATACGCCAGCAATCGCTTGAGGAGATGGAAAGCCTAATTAAAGAAGAGGTTGCTCATTTCAACGCGGAACAAGCTCAATACAAGAGAATTAAGCAGATTCACATCATATCTGAAGAACTGCCTAAAACAAGATTAGGAAAAGTTCAACGTTTCCTTCTTCCCAAACTTGCAGAAAAAACAGCCACCGAAAGTATGGAAGAATCGCTTGAGGGTAAAAGTGAGATTTATAAACTGCTAAAAACCTTTATCGAAAGTGAGACCAAGTGTAAAGCCAATGAGAATGACCATTTTGAAATTGATTTATCTATGGACTCTTTGAGTAAAGTTTCTCTTTTAGCCTTTATTGAAAACAGTTTCAATATAAGTATGAGCGAAGAGGAATTAGAAAATCTAAACACATTGGCAAAACTCTCTCAACATATTGAACAAAGCGAGCATTCTGTAAATAGCAACACATTGACTTGGAAGGAGATTTTAGCATCTAAAACCGAAATAAGCCTTCCGAAGCCTGGCTTCATGCATTGGTTTACCTACCATTTTTCTAGAATTTTATTCTCAATCTGCTATCGTTTCAAAGTCAGTGGGAAGCATAATTTACCGAAAGGTCCTTACATTATTGTTGCCAATCACCGCTGTGCGATAGATGGATTTTTAATTACGACTAATTTTGTACGAAAAATCAACAAAGAGATCTTCTTCTTTGCCAAGGAGAAACATTGGAAGAGCAAATTTGCACAATTTTTTGCCAAAAAAAATAACATCATTCTAATGGATATTAACAAAAACGTACGTAGATCATTGCAAGAGATGTGTGCTGTTTTAGAGAAAGGCAAAAGCATTGTAATTTTCCCAGAAGGAACTCGTTCCATGGACAATAAAATGAAAAAATTCAAAGAGACTTTTGCAATTTTGAGCAAAGAATTAAATATTCCAGTAGTACCCATTGCCATTACGGGTTCAGAGAAAGCTTGTTATCGCAATACAATTCTCCCAAAATTTGGAATTTCTATTGGCATTGATATTTTAGACACTATCTATCCTGACATTAATCAAAGTGCTGAATATCTGAGAGATAAAGTTGCATCAATCATTCAGAAACATTTAGAAAAATAATTTTTTCAAGAACTAGAATAATCAAAAAAAAAATGTATTTTTGCAGGTCTAAAAATATAATTAAAATGAAGAGATTATTATTATTTATTGCTGTTCTTTTCTTTGTAAACTTAACATTTGCACAACAAGAACAAAAAAGTCCATATTCTACAGATTTAAGTGATACGACTGCTTTGGCAGATTGTGATTCTCTTCCTTCGTTTATTGGTGGAGAGAAATCGTTGTATCTTTATGTAGGTCAGCAGATGCGTAAAGTTTGCGCATACGGTGAAGCTGATGAAAAAGCAGACTTAATGGTTGCTTTTATTGTAGAGCGCGATGGTAAAGTTAGTAACTTTAGACCTATTGACGAAAATCCCAAATATGCTAAAGTGTATGAGCGCATGGAGAAGATTTTCACTCGCATGCCGGCGTGGACTCCGGGTATGAAAGATGGTAAAGCCGTACGTTGCAATATAGAGATGCCATTACATCTACATTGGCAAAGTGGCAATGGAACAGGCTCTTGCACGAAATAACAATTAAAATTCTCATAAAAAAAAGTGGCTTTTTGGAGCCACTTTTTTTTATTTTCAGTCATTGCCTTTATTTGACAATTACTGCTATTGCCTTACGAATTCGAGTTACCACCTCATCAACGCCTAAAATATCAACAACCTCAAACAGATCAGGACCTTTTGCATCACCAACAATAGAAAGTCTAAAACTATTCATTACTTGACCCATATTTAGTTCATTTCCTTGAATATAAGCCATTACAGCATCGTGAGCAGCCACTTTATCGAAAGGTTTATATTGTTGAAGAATTTCGATAATCTTATTCAAATAGGTTGGGGTTTCCTCTTTCCAGCGTTTTTTTATCACTTGTTCATTATAACTTTCTGGAGCTACAAAGAAATAACTTGCTTGATCCCAAAGTTCTTGTGGAAAATAAACTCTCTCTTTAATCAACTCTACCACTCTTGCTACTTTTTCATCAGAAGCGACAATATCTCTTTCCTTCAAAATCTTTGAGAAATGTTGGATAAAATATTCTGAAGGTTGTTTTTGAATATATTGATGATTGAACCAACGTGCTTTATTCAAATCGAATTTAGCACCAGATTTACTCACTTTATCTAAAGAGAATGACTGTATAAGTTCCTCCATAGACATCAGTTCCTGTTCTGTTCCAGGATTCCAACCGAGCAGTGCCAACATATTGATTACAGCTTCTGGAATATAGCCAGACTCTCGATATCCTGAAGATTGTTCTCCGGTTTTAGGGTCGGTCCATTGAAGAGGGAAAACAGGAAAACCTAAGCGGTCGCCATCGCGTTTGCTCAATTTTCCATTTCCATCGGGTTTAAGGAGTAATGGAAGGTGTGCAAACTGGGGTGCTTCCCAACCGAAAGCTTTGTATAACATAATATGTAATGGAGCTGATGGTAACCACTCTTCGCCACGAATCACGTGAGAGATCTCCATCAAATGGTCATCAACTACATTTGCCAAGTGATAGGTTGGCAAGCCATCAGACTTAAACAGCACTTTATCATCAAGCAATTTAGCATCAATTTTCACTTCACCGCGAATAATATCCTGCACTACAATTTCCAAATTTTCAGGATATTTGAAACGCACTACATAATGACCTTTTAATCGTTCTTTCACCTCTTCGGGAGATAAAGTTAAAGAGTTGCACAAAGAGGAACGAGTATTCACATCATATTGGAAATTTCTCTTTTCAGCCTCCGCCTCTTTTCGACGTTGGTCAAGTTCTTCAGGAGTATCGAAAGCGTAGTAAGCCCAACCCGTTTCAATCAATTGCATTGCGTACTGTTTATAGATATGCATTCTTTCTGACTGTTTATAGGGGGCGTGTTTTCCTCCAACATGAACACCTTCATCGAATTTAATTCCCAACCATTCAAACGCCTCAATAATATACTCTTCGGCACCTGGCACGAATCGGGTTTGGTCTGTATCTTCGATACGGAGCAGCATTTCTCCGCCTAATTTCTTACAAAACAGATAATTGTACAAAGCTGTACGAACTCCACCAATGTGAAGTGGTCCTGTTGGACTTGGGGCAAAACGAACACGTGGTTGCATACAAAAAAATTTAGTTTATTTTCTTAATTCAAAATTCTTTCCAAGATATACTTTTTTCACGAACTCATCAGAAGCCAAATCTTCAGCGGTTCCAGACTTAATTACGCGACCTTCATAAAGGAGATATGAGCGATCTGTAATAGAAAGAGTTTCGTGAACATTATGGTCGGTAATTAGGATTCCAATGTCTCGATTTTTAAGATTAGCAACAATCTGTTGAATATCTTCTACAGCGATTGGGTCCACACCTGCGAAAGGTTCATCGAGCAAGATAAAGTTAGGATTTGAGGCTAAACAGCGAGCAATCTCTGTTCGACGTCTTTCACCGCCAGAGAGATTATTTCCTAAATTTTTACGTACCTTTTCCAGATGAAATTCACTAATTAAACTTTCCAATTTTTCCTTTTGCTGCTCTTTCGTTAGATCTGTAAATTGCAAAATGGCACGGATATTATCCTCCACGCTCAGTTGACGAAACACAGAAGGTTCTTGGGGTAGGTAAGCTATTCCCAATTGTGCTCTTTTGTACATTGGAAACTCTGTGATATTTGTATCGTCGAGGTAGATATTTCCTGAGTAGGCTTTGATAATTCCTACAATCATATAAAATGTGGTGGTTTTTCCAGCTCCATTGGGGCCCAAAAGACCTACAATCTCGCCTTGTCGCAACTCAACACTTGCCTCATTAACGACAGTACGATTCTTATAAATCTTAACCAACTTATCGGTAGAAACTTTGTGTATCATTATTTTTCCACCTCCATTTTAATTTTTTCCGACATCAATTGGATAAATTTTTCCAAAGGTTCATTCACCATAGGTCTTAAAAAAATTGGCACATCTAATTCCATTTCTATTTTCATTGTAGAGCTATTCACATCAATATTTTTAAAGAAAAATGAGAGAGAAATAGGAATATTTTTATCATTACTTGCAACATAAACAATTCTTTCAAACTCCACCTTTTCAGCTACAGAGAGGGTAACTTTAACCATATTTTGAATGGTAAAAGTACAGGAATCCTCATTGGCTTCAAAATCGGTAACTTGTGGAGGCAAATAGGTACACAATTTTTTATAATTTCCACATAAATTAAAAACTCTTTCTACAGGAGCATTAAGTGATTGTTCGTTGCTTGAAAACTTCATATTAACTATTTTTGAATTTGCAAAGGTACAAGAAATTTCTTTTCTTTGGATTGGAGGGAAAAAGTTTTAACAGACCAAATGTTCAATTAAAATTTTCACTCCGATAGCAATCAGGATAACACCTCCTACAATTTCAGCATAACGAGGTTTCATCCATTGAATCAGAAATCTACCTAAATAGATACCCAAAAGAGAAAGCATAAATGAGCAGATTCCTGTCCAAATCATTGGGTTTACGATAGGTACTGAAATGCAAGCCAAACTTACGCCCACTGCCAACGCATCGATAGTAGTAGCGATGGCGAGCAGCAATAACGTTCCAATTTTCAGAATATTAAAAACCTCTTCTTCGCCCTTAACACCATCAAAAATCATCTTACCTCCAATTATACCTAATAGAGCAAAAGAGATCCAATGGTCGATATTGCGAATAAACTCAATGATATTGCTTCCCAATAGCCATCCTACCAAAGGCATCAACACATGAAAAACTCCAAAAACAGAGGCCACCATAACGGCTTGACTAAATTTCAACTTACGGACAGCACCTGAAGCGAAGCTTACAGAAAAGCAATCCATTGATAATCCTATAGATAGGAGAATAACTTCTATTTGTGTCATAATAATTTTTAAACGTGCAAAGATAATCAAAAATAAAAATAGTGTTGGGTAATTTAAAAATAAAAAATAGTGTTGAAAACATCCAAAAAAAGGTTATTTTTGCGAAAAAATTTAGAGGTATTTTTTATGATAGAAAATTTAAAAAAAGGAGTCGGAATTCTTCTTATTATGCTTTGTTTCGCCGTCATTTTTTTGAGTTGCAGTGGGAAGAAAGCACAAGATCAAGAAGTTGAAATAGAAACGGAAACTGCCGTTGAATATCCTATTTCCATCATTCCAACTCGCTTGGAAACCAACCTTACAGACAATAGTAAACTTTATCCTGTAACCCAAACCTTTCTACAAGAATTTTTGGAAATCGCGAATCGTTTTCAGGGTCAGTCACTCACCATCAAAGCTGAGATTCCTCAAGAATGGGGAGTAGTTTGTGTAGAAGGAATGGCTGACGGGCGCGAATTATATCTATTGCAATCGGAAAATCGTGAATGGATGTACTTAGTAATTACGGCAGGTTACGGCTCGGAGCGCATAATTGACGCATTGCCTATTTCTGTAAACTTTGCTGTTCAGGAAGGTGAAGTTTTGGAAACCGAAAAATGGATTTGCAAACGCACTGAAGAGGGACTTTTCCAAGTGGAAAAGAACTACGAATGGGTGCGTTCTGTAAATACAGACACCATCTCGGCTACCGAACTAACAGATTACAACAAAACCTCTTTCCTAATTGATAGCTACAAAATTAATGAAATGTCACGATTTGAATTTGTTCAAACTGAGACAGAACCTGATTATCAAGCTGTTGTATTCTATTACAAACAAGATTCCAAACCAGAAGAATGGGACGAGTATATTCCCATTGTTCAATCCTACTGCGAAGAAAATCAAATTCCATTTGTAGAGGTAAGCCAAAACTTTGAGCAAGTAGTGATTCGAGATTATGAATTGAACGAAATTACCACCGTTGACATTACACCTTATATCTCCTCTACAGAATCAGGAATGGTGATGATGAAAAAAGGAAAAGAGCCGAAGTGCGAGATTTTTGGAAATTTCAATCGAATGAGAGTAGAAGTAAAAAGGTATTTTAAAATAATTATTCCGTAATTGCGTTATGCTATCCGCATAGAACTTAATTAACACAACATATAAAGAAAATATGAAAGAGATGAATTTAAATCCCTTAGTACAATTCCTAAAAAAGGAACCTAAAGATTTCACTAAATCAGATATTATTAAATTTATCTGTGAAAAAGGTATTGAGATGGTAAACTTCCGCTACGTTGCTGGCGATGGTCACCTCAAAACTTTAAACTTTGTCATTTCCGACCATGACTATTTGAAGCAGATACTTTCTGCTGGAGAACGTGTTGATGGTTCCAATATATTCCCTGCTTTTATCCACGCAGGCTCTAGCGACCTTTACGTTGTGCCACGTTTCAGCACAGCTTTCATGGACCCATTTACAACTATACCAACCCTCAGCTTCTTATGCTCATACTTTAACAAAGATGGTCAATTAATGGAAAAATCTCCTGAATCTGTATTAAGAAAAGCAATGGCATCTTTTGAAAAGGTTTCAGGAATGCAATTCCAAGCAATGGGAGAACTTGAGTTCTACGTTATTGGAGATAGAGAAGACCTTTACTTAACACCTGACCAACGCGGATACCACGAATCTTCACCATTTACAAAATTTGAGCAATTCAGAACAGAATGTATGTACGAAATTGCAAAAGCAGGTGGTAAAATTAAATATGGTCACTCAGAAGTTGGTAACTTCACATTAGGAGATAAAATTTATGAACAAAACGAAATTGAGTTCTTAGTAACTGATGCTCTCGAAGCTGCTGACCAATTGGTAATTGCAAAATGGATTATCCGTAATATGGCTTATCGCTATGGTTTAGATGTTACTTTTGCTCCAAAAATTACAGAAGGCAAAGCTGGTAGCGGACTACACATCCACACTCGCATCGTAAAAGGTGAAGAGAACCAAATGGTTACACGCGGCAAGTTGAACAACGTTGCAAAAACTGCTATCGCAGGTTATATGGTTTGCGCATCTTCTTTAACTGCATTTGGCAATACTAATCCAACTTCATACTTCCGTTTGGTACCTCATCAAGAAGCTCCAACTTCTATCTGTTGGGGTGATAGAAACCGTTCCGTTTTGGTTCGCGTTCCGCTCGGTTGGACACACAAAAACGATATGATTGCCGACCTTAACCCACTTGAAAAACCAATCAAACAAGACCTCTCTCAAAAACAAACTGTTGAGTTCCGTTGTCCAGATGGTTCTGCAGATATCTACCTTTTGATTGCAGGTTTGGTAGTGGCTGCTCGTCATGGTTTTGAAATGGAAGGCGCACTTAACTATGCTAAGAAAACTTACGTTGATGTTAATATTCACAAAGCTGAAAACAAAAAATTACTTGACAACTTGGATCAACTTCCAGCCTCTTGTTGGGAATCTGCTGAAGAGTTGGGACGCCATCGCGAAATCTTCGAATCTCACGGCGTATTCCCAGCAGAATTGATTGATGATATTATCAAAAATCTTCGCGCTTTTGATGATAAAAATATCCGTGAAGAGATTAAAAATCATCCTGAAAAGATGCTTGAAATGGTTCATGATTATTTCCACTGCGGATAGTTTGAACTTTAAAATATTCTCGAAAAAAGGTGCTCAGAAGGCACCTTTTTCTTTTATCTTCACAAAAATTCTTTCCCCTAATTGACTTTTAAAATCTTTTATATCTTTGGGAAAAGAAAAAACGATGAAAATCTCCGCTTTCCCCATTCTAAAATTACTCATTCCTTATACAATTGGCATTTTTTCTGGTTATTTTTTCCCATTTTGTCAACTAAATCCCCTTTTTTGCTTACTTATTATTGCTATTTTTCTACTAATTTCTTCCATTTGTAATGCAAAAATGGGATTTTATCGGCAGAAAATAGCAGCCTCCTCCCTACTCTTTTCTGCATTTTTTATCGGTTTTACACACGTTTTTCTTCTATTTCATCATCGTTACAATGTTGCGATACAGCAATTAGACAACGGAAACCGCTGCTGGCAAGTGGAAATTACCGAACCACCACAAGTTCGAGAAAAATCTATTAAAAGCATTGGCACACTTTACGATATGCAAAATCGAAAAGAGATTGTTGGGCAAGTTTTATTATACCTTGAACGCGATTCTCTCTCCTCAACCTTGCAATGTGGAGATCAAATTTCAATCTACACACAACTCAAACCTATTTCTGGTCCCGAAAACCCATATTCATTTGACTATAAAACGTTTATGAAAAGAAAAGGGATCTATTTTACGGGATATATTTCTAGAGAACAATGGCAATATCAGCAGACGAACAGACAAGGAATTATCAAGCGAACAGCGTATCACTGGCAGCAGAAACTACTGCAAATTCTTTCTGAAGCGGGGCTACGCAACGATGAATACGCCATTGCCGCTGCTATCCTACTAGGCAACGACGAAACAATGGAACCCGAACTCAAAAATGCTTACTCCTCAGCAGGTGTTAGCCACATATTATGCGTATCAGGGATGCATGTTGGTATTGTTTTTATGATTATCAACTTTCTCTTAATGCCGATGGAACGGAGCAAATTCCTTCGATACCTAAAATCATTTCTTCTTTTTATTTTCATTTGGGCATACGCCAACGTTACAGGTTTGTCACCTTCTGTTTCACGAGCAGCCACAATGTTTACTTTTGTGTTAATCGGCAACCATTTGCGACGAAATACCAACGTATTCCATAGCCTCTTTGCATCTCTTTTTATTTTACTCACAATCAACCCATTACTTATATTTGAATTGGGATTTCAGCTGAGTTATTTAGCAGTTGTGGGCATTGTTCTTTTCCAACCTCCTATCTATAACTTATTCAAAATAAAGATCAAGATTCTCAACTATTTTTGGAATTTGGCTTCTGTATCGATTGCGGCACAAATTGCCACCTTTCCACTCACCATCTGTTACTTCGGCACATTTCCCAACTACTTCCTTATTGCCAATCTTTCCGTAATTGCGCTCTCCTTTGCCGTTGTGGTCACAGGAGTTTCTGTGTTAGCCTTTAGTTTTTCGCAACTTCTTTCCCTTTATTTAGGGAAATTACTCACTTTAGAGATTAAATTGATGAACCAAATTATCTTCTGGGTGGAAAACCTTCCTTACTCTGTTACAGAAAACATAAATATCAATAATTTACAGATGATTCTTCTTTATAGCTTCATCATTTTCATCTTTATCTTCTATCTGAAAAGAAAACCTTGGAAACTAACAACGGCTCTATCCTCATTAGTTATATTTCTAATTATATGGATTATAAACATTTACGATTGCCAACATGAGCAATCAATTACTATCTATTCCACAAATAGGAGCACTGCAATATCTCTAAACAGGATGGGCAAAAACCTTTTATTGTGCGACTCTTTACTAATAGCTGACGAAAAAAGTCGAACTTTTGCCACTGCGAACCATGAACGAAAGCGGAATTTAACAACGAAAATTATAGACATTGATAGTAATTTCACTACGATGGAGATTTTTAAGAATTGCAATTTTATTCACTTTGCAGGAAAAACCATCTATCTACACTCTGCTAAAGAAACTCTTTACACAACAGAAAACCAGATAAAAGTTGACTTTCTTGTTGTCAGAAACAATGCTCGGCAATCACTTGAGGAGATGTTGAAAATTATGGATATAGGTTTTGTCATCATTGACAAAAGCAATACTCCATTTTACGAAAAACGTTGGCGCGAGGATTGCCAACAAGCTCAAATCCCCTATCATTCAATGAATGAAAGAGGAAAATGCTTTCAATATCAAATTCAAAAAGAATGATTATTTAACAGAAAACGCTAAAGCGTACATCTTCATTTGCTTAATCATAGATGCCAAACCATTAGAACGTGTAGGCGAAAGATGCTCGCGCAATCCAATTCGGTTGATATAATCCAATGGTGCATTGAGAATATCTTGTGGGGTTTGACCTGATAAAACTCGAATCAACAAATTGACAATTCCTTTGGTGATAATAGCATCGCTATCTGCCGTAAAGAAAATCTTACCATCTTGATAATCGGCATGTAACCAAACTTGCGATTGACATCCAGAAATTAAATATTTCTCCGTTTTGTACTCATCGGAAATCAAAGGCAACTCCTTACCTAATTCGATAATATAGTTATAGCGATCCATCCAATCCTCAAAAAGGTCAAATTCACTAATTATTTTTTCTTCTGCTTCTTGTATATTCATCTGAAATTAAGTTACATAAATAATAATGCAGTTTCTGCAACAAATCGGCGGCAAAAGTACTAAAATATAAGCAATCTTTGAACCTCTTTTGAGAAATCATTCAAAAAAGAGCAATTTTCAAATTCAATAATTTAGTTAAATTAAGTTAAAAACCATTTTTAATGTGATTTTGCTATTGGGAATCAAAAAAAAGTATTTATCTTTGCGGCACAGAAAATCCTAACGGCAATTTTGGTCATTAGGATTTTTTTTATCTCTTCAATAATAGTTCAAGTAATTGAATAACAAATAAATACACTATGAAGAAACTAATTTTATCCTTAGGAACATTGCTATTGCCAATGTTAACTTTTGCAGGAGAAGCAGATATGATTCTGCCAAATCTCAGAGAAATCACATTTTTTAATGGCGCAATGTCGGGCTGGTCGTTATTGATGTGGGGGGGCATTGCTGTCCTCATCGGATTACTCTTCGGCCTTTACCAAGCCATCAAAATTCGCAAGTTTCCCACACACAAATCGATGTCAGATGTAGCAGAAACCATATATACCACTTGTAAAACCTATCTTCTTCAGCAAGGTAGATTTTTATTGATATTATTTGCCATCATTGCAGCCATTATCATCTTCTATTTTGGAGTATTAAGTGGAAAAACTTTTGCGCAAGTATCACAAATTCTTTTATGGACAGTATTAGGAATTTTAGGTTCATACGCAGTAGCTTGGTTTGGTATTCGCATCAACACTTTAGCAAATAGTCGAACTTCTTTTGCCTCTTTGCAAGGAAAACCATGGAAAGTTGTTGGCATTCCTCTCCAATCTGGAATGAGCGTTGGGCTTCTACTCATCACAATTGAGTTACTACTTATGCTCATCATTTTACTTTTTGTACCGAAAGAGAGTGCTGGTGCGTGCCTTATTGGCTTTGCCATCGGAGAATCGTTAGGAGCTAGTGCATTACGTATTGCTGGCGGTATTTTTACCAAGATTGCGGACATCGGCTCCGACTTGATGAAAGTGATTTTCAAAATTGGCGAAGATGACCCTCGTAATCCTGGTGTTATCGCCGACTGCACCGGTGATAATGCTGGCGACAGCATCGGGCCCACCGCTGATGGCTTTGAAACCTACGGCGTTACTGGTGTTGCCCTCATCTCATTTATTATCTTAGTTATGCCAGAAACCATTGCCACACAAGCTCTTCTTATTGCTTGGATTTTTGCTATGCGTATTTTGATGGTATTTACATCCATACTTGCATACGGCATCAACAACATAATCTCCTCCGCAAAATACAAAAATGCTGATAACTTCAATTTTGAAACTCCACTCACCTCCTTAGTTTGGATCACTTCTATCATATCTATCGCCGTTACCTATATTATCAGTTACCTTCTTTTAACTGATAACTCCGTAGTTGCTACCTCACAATATGGCAACGATTTATGGTGGCGATTAGCTTCTATTATCAGTTTAGGAACATTGGCTGCAGCTATCATTCCCGAACTTACCAAAGCATTCACCAGCTCGCAATCCCGCCACGTAAACGAAGTGGTAAATGCTTCTCGCGAAGGCGGCGCATCGCTCACCATCCTCTCTGGAATGGTGGCTGGAAATTTCAGTGCTTTTTGGAAAGGCATCGTGATGGTTGCACTTATGCTCGGCGGCGTTTTTGTAGCCACCGACGGAATGACCATGTTTGGCGAATACGCCTCTATCTTCGCTTTCGGACTTATCGCTTTCGGATTCTTGGGAATGGGACCCGTAACAATTGCCGTTGACAGTTACGGACCCGTAACCGACAATGCTCAATCTGTTTTTGAACTCTCTCAAATTGAAAAAATTCCGAATATCAGTCAAGAGATTGAAACAGAATACAATTTCAAACCTAACTTTGAAAAAGGTAAACATTACCTCGAAGCCAACGACGGTGCTGGTAACACCTTCAAAGCTACTGCAAAACCTGTACTCATAGGTACTGCGGTGGTAGGTGCAACCACAATGATTTTTGCTATCATTTTATTGCTCAAAAACTTCAATCTGCTTAACTTAAGCCTTACTGACCCTCCAGTAATACTCGGCTTTATTACGGGCGGTGCTGTAATCTATTGGTTCAGCGGTGCTTCTATGCAAGCAGTAACCACTGGCGCATATAGAGCTGTCGAATTTATCAAACGAAACCTCAAACTCGACAAACAGGAAGCCAATATCGAAGACTCCAAAACTGTAGTGAAAATCTGCACCCAATATGCACAACAAGGAATGTGGAACATCTTCATCGTAATTTTCTGTCTTACTTTAGCTTTCGCTTTCTTCGATCCGAACTTCTTCGTTTCTTACTTGGTTTCTATTGCCGTATTCGGACTTTTCCAAGCTATCTATATGGCTAATGCTGGTGGTGCATGGGACAACGCCAAAAAGGTAGTTGAAGTTGATTTACAAGAAAAAAACTCTGAACTTCACGCAGCCTCTGTTGTTGGTGATACCGTAGGCGACCCTTACAAAGACACCTCATCGGTAGCCATGAACCCAATTATCAAATTCTCAACCCTTTTCGGAATGTTGGCTGTCGAAATCGCTATCCATATCCGCCTCAAGGCGCAAGGTCTTATCAACGATGCCAATGAATATATCGGCAACGACCCAACTCAGATGGCGCAAGCTGTTAAAACTTTCGACTACACGCCTGTTATCGGTGCTATCTTCTTGATTATAGGTCTTATTTTCGTTTACCGTTCCTTCTACGGAATGCGCATTCAAAATCAGAAATAATCAATAAAAACATAGTGTTGATGGGGCAGGTTTTTCAAATCTGCCTCTTTTGTTTTTATTTGGGCGCATCGGCACTTCCCCTCCGCATAAATCCACCTCACGTGCCGTCGGGCTTTCCGCTCAAATTTCGCGCCTCTTTCTCTCGCTCCAATGTTCCTCTAAATCCAATTTCTAAGTTTCAAATTCTTAATCCTAAACTCAAAATCCGGCGCTCATAACCGCTGCAATCCCTTGCGCAAATCCCCAATTATCAAATCAATAACTACAAAAACACCATTTTAAAACATTACTTATCTTCGTTCATTCTCAAAAAATCATACCTCTAAAATCTATAAAAGAATAAAAAAAGAGAGAATAATCGATTTTTTTATATTGCCAATAAACTATTTTTTGTAATTTCGCCTCCTATTATGATTTGTTCATAAAATACAATAACAACCTAAATAATAAATAGTTATGGCAGAAAAAAAATTTATGACATGCGACGGTAACTGCGCTGCAGCACACGTAGCTTACATGTTTAGTGAAGTTGCCGCTATCTATCCTATCACCCCATCTTCTCCGATGGCTGAATACATCGACGAATGGAGTGCAGGCGGCAGAAAAAATATCTTCGGTGAAACCGTAAAAGTTGTGGAAATGCAATCTGAAGCAGGTGCAGCAGGTGCTGTTCATGGTTCTCTTCAAGCAGGTGCACTGACAACCACCTACACCGCATCTCAAGGTCTCTTGCTGATGATTCCAAATATGTACAAAATTGCTGGTGAATTACTTCCTGGTGTTTTCCACGTATCTGCACGTGCTTTAGCAGCTCAAGCATTGTCAATTTTCGGTGACCACGCTGACGTTATGAGCGCTCGTCAAACTGGTTTCGCACTTTTGGCTACCGGTTCCGTACAAGAGATTATGGACTTAGCTCCAGTTGCTCACTTGGCAGCTATCGAAGGCCGCGTTCCTTTCTTGCACTTCTTCGACGGTTTCCGTACTTCTCACGAAATCCAAAAAGTGGAAGCTGCTAACCAAGATGAACTCTCTAAATTAGTGAACTGGGAAGCTCTTAAAGAATACCGCGAACGCTCTTTGAATCCAGAACACCCTGTAACTCGCGGTACTGCTCAAAACCCAGATATCTACTTCCAAACTCGCGAATTGCAAAATAAATTCTACGATGAACTTCCTGATATCGTAGCTAAATATATGAAGGAAGTGAGCAAAATTACAGGTCGTGAATATGCTCCTTTCACATATTACGGTGCAAAAGATGCTACTGACGTCATCATCGCTATGGGCTCTATTACAGACGTTATCAAAACCGTTATCGACAGAGAAAACGCTGCTGGTAAGAAATTAGGATTAATCACCGTTCATCTGTATCGCCCATTCAGCATTAAATACTTACGCGAAGTGTTCCCAACTTCTGCAAAACGCATCTGCGTTCTTGACAGAACAAAAGAACCTGGCGCAAACGGAGACCCATTGTATTTAGATGTTGTTGAAGCATTCAAAGATTGCCCTTACAAACCAATGATTATCGGTGGCCGCTATGGTTTGTCTTCAAAAGACACCACTCCCGCTCACATCTTGGCAGTATTCAATAACTTAGCATCAGAAAATCCTAAAAACCAATTCACAGTAGGTATCGTTGACGACGTAACCTTCCGTTCACTTCCATTGCTTCCAGAAATTTCTATCCTTCCACAAGGAACTTTCGAAGCTAAATTCTATGGTTTGGGTGCTGACGGTACTGTAGGTGCAAATAAAAACTCTATTAAAATCATCGGTGACAACACCAACAAATATAGCCAAGCATATTTCGATTATGACTCTAAAAAATCAGGTGGTTATACTTGCTCTCACTTACGCTTCGGTGACCAACCTATCTTGGCTCCTTACTTGGTAGGAACTCCTGACTTCGTAGCTGTTCACGTTCCTTCATACTTACGCAAATATGACTGCTTACGTGGTTTGAAAGACAATGGTACTTTCCTTTACAACTCTCCATGGAATGTTGAGGAAACTAAAAAGCACCTTCCAGATTTCGTAAAAAAATATTTAGCATTGCACAATATCAATATGTACATCATCGATGCTACTAAGATTGCTGCTGAAATCGGTTTAGGAAATCGTACCAACACTATCCTTCAATCTGCATTCTTCAAAATTTCAGGCGTAATTCCTTACGACCTTGCAGTTGAACAAATGAAGAAATTCATCGTAAAATCTTACGGTAAGAAGGGTGAAGATATCGTTAACATGAACTATGCAGCTGTTGACCGCGGTGGAGAAATCACCAAAGTTGATATTCCAGCTGAATGGGCAAACTTAGACTGCACCACAGATTTCGCTTTCGAATATAACGAAAACGACCCTGAATTCATCAACAAAGTGATGCGTCCTATGATTGCACAATGCGGTAACGACCTTCCTGTAAGTGCATTCAAAGATATTATCGACGGTACATTCCCTGCAGGTACAACTGCATACGAAAAACGCGGCGTGGCTACATTAGTTCCTGAATGGGATTCTTCAAAATGTATCCAATGTAACCAATGTTCTTTGGTTTGCCCTCACGCTGCTATCCGTCCAGTAGTTATGACCAGCGAAGAAAAAGCTGCTGCTCCTGCTTCTATGGCAACTGCTGACATCAAAGCTCCAAAAGAATTTGCAGGTATGTTCTTCCGTATGCAAGTTTCTGCTTTAGACTGTACAGGTTGCGGCAATTGTGCTGACGTTTGTCCTGCTAAAGGAAAAGCTTTAGTTATGAAACCTCTCGAAAGCCAACTTGGCGAAGTAGAAAATTGGGAATACAGCCAAAAGAAAGTTACTTACAAAGACAACCTTATCGACAAATACGCCACTGCAAAGAACAGCCAATTCGCACAACCTTTGTTTGAATTCTCAGGTGCTTGTGCTGGTTGCGGTGAAACTCCATACATCAAAACTATCACTCAATTGTTCGGTGAAAGAATGATTGTTGCTAACGCTACTGGATGTTCTTCTATCTATGGCGGTTCTGCTCCAGCAACTCCATATTGTAAAAACTACAGAAGCGGTAAAGGTGTGGCTTGGGCAAACAGTTTGTTCGAAGATAACGCTGAATTCGGTTTAGGTATGGCAACCGCTACTCGCCAAATGCGTGACCGCGTTGAACGCATTATGAGAGAAGCTATTGCTGGCTGCAACTGCTGCTCTGCAGACTTGAAAGCACTCTTCCAACAATGGATCGACAACCGCGAATGTGGCCAAACTACTGAAAAATTGGCTCCACAAATCATCGAAATGGCAAGCCAATGCGATTGTGACTACTGCAAACAAATCGTTGACTTGAAAGACCACTTAGTAAAGAAATCACAATGGATCTTCGGTGGTGACGGTTGGGCATACGACATCGGTTTCGGCGGCTTAGACCACGTTTTAGCTTCTGGCGAAGATGTTAACGTTCTCGTTCTCGATACTGAAGTTTACTCTAACACAGGTGGACAATCTTCTAAAGCAACTCCTGCCGGTGCTGTAGCTAAATTTGCTGCTTCTGGTAAGAAAGTTCGTAAAAAAGACCTCGGTATGATTGCTAAGAGCTACGGTTACGTTTACGTTGCTCAAGTAGCTATGGGTGCTAACCAAGCACAATACTTCAAAGCTATCAAAGAAGCTGAAGCATACCCAGGACCATCTATCGTAATCTGCTACGCTCCTTGTATCAACCACGGTATCAAAACCGGCATGGGACGTACACAACACGAAGAAAAATTAGCTGTAGAATGCGGTTATTGGCACCTCTACCGCTTCAATCCTGCTGAAGAAGAAGCTGGTCAAAACGGCTTCCACCTCGACAGCAAAGAACCAGATTGGAGCAAATTCCAAGAGTTCATCATGGGTGAAGTTCGTTACAACTCATTGTTGAAGACCTTCCCAGAAGAAGCCAAGGAGTTGTTCGCCAAGACCGAGCAGTTCGCGAAACTGAGATACGAAGGGTATAAAAAGTTGAGCGAAGGGAAATAAGATTTGATTTCCAACTATTCAATGGGGCAATGGGTGGTTTGCCTGTTGCCCCATTTTTATAATTATTTTCACCTATTATGATACATCTCCAAATTAAAAACATAGGCCCGTTAAAGGACACAGGTGTTGTCCCAATAACCAATATCATGCTGATTATTGGAGAACAAAGTACTGGAAAAAGCACGTTCATGAAAGTGCTAAGTTTCTGTCGGTGGATTGAGAAAAAAGCCATGCTTGGGGAGTACGATGACATAGTGGTTAACGGTGGTTTCATTAAACAGCTCAAAGAATTCCATAAGTTGAGCGACGAATACTTTAAAAATGGGGAACCATTTGTTGAATACACAAGTGATGTTGTGAGCATCTCACATAAAGGAATTAACACCAAAACAAAAGTTTCAAAAATAGAGGATAATAAACGTCACAACACAAAAATCGCTTATATCCCTGCCGAAAGGAATCTTTTGTCCGTTATCCCTAATTTGGACAATAAGTACAAAGCATCCTCATTCGATTCAATGTTCAACTGCGCTTTGGAATTTTCTGAGGCTAACGCTGTATTTTCCAAGAAGAATCCCCTGAAACTCGTATTTGCTGATGATATGGAGTACTATCATGATGGATTTAATGATTATGTGAAACTACAGAAAAACAATACTTCATTGCTATTAGAGCACACCTCCAGTGGGATTCAATCCACAGTTCCTGTGTCTGTACTTGTTCATTATTTGTGTTATATTACGGGGATGCCATCTCGTCGCACACCAAGTATGGTAAAAAAAGATAGCGTACAAGGTTTCAATCAAGAAAATGCCGCAAACCGACTGAACTTTTACAATTACCCCCAACTTTTTATTGAAGAACCAGAACAACACCTTTATCCAACATCGCAGGCAAAATTACTACGAGACATCATCTCACAGTTTTCCTATGCGATGAATAAAACCGGGTATCCAGGATATATTGTAATGACATCACACAGTCCGTATATTCTAACGCAACTGAACGTTTTATTGAAAGCCAGAAAAGCTTTTTGCAAAAACAAGAAAGAAACATTGAAGTATATACCTCAAGAGTGCATTCTTCCATTGAAATACTATTCGGCCTATTACGTCACACAAGATGGAAGGATGGAAAACATGATGGATAGCAAGACTGGATTGATAAAGGGAGAGTATCTGGATTCCGTTTCAGAAACTACGGAAAATGAACTAAACGAACTAAATGATATTATATATGGCTAAAAAGTCAACTGACGATAACTTAATTAGTGAAAAATTGAGAGCATACGGAGCCGAAAAACCATTAGGTGAACGCAAGATAGTTTCAACTTCAGAGAAAGGGAAGACATACAGGGTTGTATTTACCGAAGTTAAGCCAAGTGCGGTTTATACAATTGATGGCAACATCATAACGGAGGGTAATAAATGTGACAAGCTAGTCTTGATTCAAACGGACAAATCAAAAAACAATTGGCTGGAGATTTTTGTTGAGCTCTAGGGGAAAGGTGTTGGCCATGCAATAGAACAACTTATGGCCACCGTCGATAAACCTATTTTTCAACATAAAACAATAGAGAAAAGATGGGCGCGAATTGTTGCACAAAGTTTTCCACGTAATACAGGCGATTCTTCTTATGAGAGAGCAAGAATCTATTTTAAGAAGAAAAATATCGACCTCAGCCGTGGCACTATAACGATGGAAGAAGTTATTTGAAAAGGGAGTGTATGGACTATGAGGTGCACGCATAAATTAACGAAAAAACAACGGACAAAAGAAACAGACTAAAAACCAACTAAATACATATTAGATAGCGTTTGTGGCTATCCTTGAACATATAAAATTGAAATATAAACAAAATAGAAAACATATAGAAGAAAAAAAGTAAACTAACATATTATTAATCATAGCGTTTGCTATTTGTTCGAGTAACACTGAAACGTAGGAAATTTCAAAATTACACCGAGAACAGATTGTAAACACCCACAGCGTGGGCGTTTTGTCTGTGTAATCGGTTTCCTACGACCGCAGTGTTAAGGCAAAATTGCCCACGCACTGTATTCGTAGGGGACAAATTGCCAAACGCCAAAATGAAAGCGTATGGCAAAGGCAGTCAAACAACACGGGCGGGTCTATACGCCCGATTATTTGGTCAAGGTGATCCTTGATTTTGGAGGATATGATAAACCAAACATCCTCAAAAAACACGTCATTGACAATAGTTGCGGTGACGGTGCTTTCCTCACAGAAATTGTGCGGCGATATTGCGCATCTTTTCTTACCCAGAAACAGGATTTATCCAAGTTGAAGCATGAATTGGAGACCTATATCCATGGTATAGAATTAGATGCCACGGAATGTGATAAATGTATCCTAAATCTCAACAAAGTAGTTGAAGAATATGGCATATCTAAATTGAAATGGGATATTACCAATGCCGACACGCTAACCGTTGATCGTTTCAATGCGAAAATGGATTATGTGGTCGGTAATCCGCCTTATGTGCGTGTCCACAACCTCGAAGATAGTTACGAGATCGTAAAGAAATTCAAGTTCGCTGAAGGAGGAATGACGGATTTGTTCATCGTCTTTTTCGAAATTGGATTTAATATGTTGGCAAAAAGCGGCTTAATGTGCTTGATTACTCCAAGCTCATGGTTAGGAAGTTTGGCTGGGACACATCTTCGTCAATACATTCACACACATCAGAACTTATCTGGTGTGATTGATTTAGAACACTTTCAACCATTTGAAGCTACAACATACACTTTCATTTCACGATTTTCAAAATCAAAGAAAAACAGTCAGATAGATTATTATACCTTTGATGGAGAAAAACTAAAAGCGAAATTCCAAGAAAAACTTTCTTATTCAGACATTCAGATAGGTAAAAACTTCTTTTTTTCAAAAAAAACACACCTTTCACTTCTGAATAATATCAAGACGACATACGGTTACCCATACGTATCTGTGAAAAATGGCTTTGCCACGCTTGCGGACAAAGTTTTCATCGGCGACTTTGATTTCACAGAAGGCACCATTGATATTTTGAAGGCATCTACGGGAAAATGGAGCAAATGTATTTATCCTTATGATAATAATGGGAGACCCTTACATTTGAAAGATTTCATGAAACACAATAGGGCTTATCAGCATTTGCTATCTCATCAAGATAAGCTTTCTAAAGGCAGAGATATTGAAGATGATAAGTTCTGGTATCTCTTTGGGCGAACTCAGGCTCTGAAAGATGTATCAAAAGTGAAATATGCTATAAATACCCTTATTAAAGATAAAGGAAGCATCAAATTAGAATGTGTCCCTCAAGGGGCAGGCGTCTACAGTGGGTTATACATCCTTACCGACATTGAATTTGAAATAATTAAGCAACTTATTTATTCAGAAGACTTTATCAATTACATAAAACTTCTGAAAAATTATAAAAGCGGTGGTTATTACACATTCGCATCAAAAGATTTAGAGCAATATTTGAATTACAAATTATCAGAAAAATATGGACAATCAAGAATTTCTAACAGTAGTCGGGAACTCTTTTAAAAAGTTCCTTGAAACAGGTTCTCGCAGTAATGAGAAACTGAAGATTCTGCACGGTGCCATCGCCAAAGATTTGAAAGAACGTTTGGGAACTGGCTATTATGTGCAGTCATTGGGGGTAGGAAACGGCAAAGAAATGAAATTAGACGGTCGTTACATCGATAAAGTGGTTGACATCACGATTCTAAAAAATGGGAAACCTATTGCAGGCATCGGTGTGAAGTTCGTAATGCAGAACTATTCTCAGAACTCCAATAATTATTTTGAGAATATGTTGGGCGAAACAGCGAATATTCGTTGTGCAAACATTCCCTATTTTCAGATATTTATAATTCCTGACAAACTGCCTTATTACAAAAATGACGGCACTATTCAGAAATGGGAGGAGTTTTCCGTCCACAATTCGGCCAAATATCTGACTCTTTCCAAAGATGACATTCAGACTTCGGTCCATACGCCAACCAAAACGTTGCTATTTGTGGTACATCTGCCAGAAATCAAAGAAGAAGTTTTTGACCGATATGATTATGTCCATTATTACGAACGGCAGCAGAATCTCAAAGTCTGTGAATCACCTATGCAATATGGCAATTTTTCCTCCGCCGTCGTCCACAACGACTACGAGGATTTTGCCGACAAAGTTGTGCATTACATACGGTTTTTGTAAACCGAATGTAATAAAAGCTCGGCACTTCAAAGCCATCAGCAGCTCTTCTCCAACACCTCACGATTCGCTAAGCTGAGATACGAAGGGTATAAGAAGCTGAGTGAAGGGAAATAATATGTAATTCCCAATAATTCAAAAAGGCAACAGGTGAAACACCCGTTGCCTTTTTTTATGAATTGTATTATTTTCTTTATTGTGTCACAAACACCCGACAGCCTCCCCTACCACTTTCAAGCCCTTCCTAATTGTCAAGTGTAAGTATTCCGTCCTCCTTATGCGGCTCATATGGACCTTCCTTGCATTCGAAGATGACGGAATCCAGCTACGGGGCATTCAGAAAACGGTGGCACTTCTCATCCAGACTCTGGTGAAAGTTCAGATTCAACCGCTGCAGGAGCACGTTTCTCTGAACCTTGATTTCTTATGAAATAATCGTCTCAAATACGGTATTTCACCACACCAATCAGGGTATCACGCATGTGAAACTGCGACGATGGGGTTCCGTGCCGTCGGCATTGTAATAGAATGTATCATCCAATAATTTCTTCAAAGGTTTTTTGTCTGATTTTTAAATAGCTTGCGCCCTCTTTCTCTATTAACCATTGTTGCACCTCATGAACAAATTGGAACTCCTTTTCTTGAACAATCTGTTTGTATGTTTTATCACCTTGCTTGCAATTTGTAAAACTATCCATATAGTATGAATAGTCTGTTTGATGCACTGGTATCGGCTGATCAGACATTACGATTGATGCTGCTACAACTGGGTCATAATATATCATTCTATCTGACTGCCCGTCAATAGGTATAGCTTGCAATTGTGTGGTTGGAATAGGATCTTCAAACTCCTGCAATTTACAATAACCATCCTCTATTCTACCCTGGAATGTAAAAACATTTGTCATTTCTTTCAATCGTAGTTCTTGAGCTTTAATACTACCATCTTTAAACCTTACAAAATTGCCTCTTCGAATCGCATCTGTAATATCAGCCGCATGATTTTTATATTTTAACACGGTTGCAATAATATCATCCAATTGTACCACATAGATCTCTTTTAGTTTTATATCAAAGGGAATGGCCTTAATGTTTCCCTGCAATTCCTTGCAATTTTCAATTGTTTTATCACATTTTGACAACAAAGGCCTCTCATTCCATTTATCAACCAAAACATCGATTTCTTTGTCATATTGATGATATAGATTCAGATATTCTGTTTCAGACTCAAAATCATATTCCGATTCGTCTTTTTCATCTCGTGCAGTTGTCAAAAAAAATTCTTTATATCCGTTTTCTTTAAAGATTGGCCAAAAAGAACGTAGTTCTTTAATTCCTTTAGCTGTGTCATTGTCTTTTGAATACAATAACTGCTCAAACTCGTTTTTCTTATCTTTGTCAGGGAAAACATCGTCAAAACGGAAGAAAACATTAAATGAAGCTTTTGCGTTTTCTCCTCGACCCACATATAAAATCTTGTTGCTATATTTATGGAAATGAGCGGTGATAGATTCCCGTAACAAATCAGCTACCTCCTTATAAATGTGATTTTCGGCATTTAAAACCATCGACATTAACAACGCTTGATCAACACTCCACGCCTGCTCATCCACTTTGTCCAAATACACTTTAAATAATGTCACTGTAATATCCAGTGTTTCCTGTTCTGTGAAATAAAAACCATCCTTAGATGCGCCTTCATGATAAGAGTTGATGGCGTGATGGGTATAAGTTGACACAGCTTTTGGACTTTTTTCCAATAGTTCTAGCAATGTCTTTTTTATCCAATTAATATATTCCGACTTGTTTTTTAAACCAATAATCTTTATTATTTTTTCAACATCCTCTTTTCTTAAAAATGAAAAAGCGGGTGATAAATAATTCAACGTCGTTTCCTTGATTATCAAAGCACTTACAATAATGTGGAAATAGCGCTTAACGGCAACCGCTTCATCGAAATCGGTAACATCTTTTGTTACCAAGGCTGTCTCGACATCTTTTGGATATAAATTACTAAGTCTCTCCAACTCATCAAAAGACTCTGGCAAATCCATACGCAAAAGTTCAACAGCTTCTTTCGCAGTCAGGTGAGCATATTCATAATTATAGAAATAGTACTCAAAAGAAGAAATACTATAAATGCGTTTCTCCCTATCGGGGTACCAGACCCCATAGTCGGATTCATCTGGAAACAAATCTCGAATTAAATCAATAGATGCAGGTGCAACAGTTTTATTGAGATTATCTTTTTGTTGAACATTTCTACTAAATTCATCATTGAGATACCACAGGTTTTCACTCACAGCATTATTCGATGTTACCGAGGAAGCCAAATGGATGTATTTCTTATTATGGATATTATCATATTCCCCGGGGCAGGCAAACCTAATCAATTCGAGTAGAAAGAAATCTCTAAAGGAAACCTCTTCTTCTATCGGCTTGTATGAATATATCAATTGGTTAACAAATCGCTTGACATCCCTCACTGTTTTCAATCTCTGTGAAATATTATTAGCATGACTAGCTATAGTAAAAGTAATGCTATCATCCGAAACATTAACAATACCTTTCTCGCATTCTTCTTTAAGCATTTGCTCCAAAAGCAATCTCAATCTATGTGGCGCGTGTAGAGGAACTGGTATTTCTGCATTGAAATACTTGTCGGTGTAATTAATGGAATTATCACCAGATAGATAATGTCTTATTGCATTGTTTACATATTCCTTGTCAAAAGCAGTTATGAAGAACATATTCTTAAAAGCACCATTTCTTGCTAATAGCTTCATCACTTCAATAAGTTCTTCACCTGTAAGACGATCAAGGTCATCTATAAAAACCAAAATTTTCTTTCCATTAGTCGTAATTGCCTCCTCAATACTTTCTCGCAATTGATTGACGTCTTCTTCTTTATGATTCGGAAATTGCTTCAGCATTCGAGCTAAAATGCCAAGTTTTTCATCAACGATGTTTATGGCTTCAGCATATTTGGTAATAATATGATCAAATCCTGGTATTTGAGGTGTTAGTGCTTGTTTTAATTTTATTAAAAAATCAGATTGAATATGTTTAGCATCCTTCGATATACGTGGATTATAATCCAAAAAGACAAATTCATTTGTTGAAAGTTCCGACTTTACAAGATTCATTAAAGATGATTTACCCTCTCCCCATCTGCCCACCAGCCCGATGCTATAAGCGTTTTTGCTGACATCAGTATTTTTGAGATAACCCAAAATACGATTCACCTGACTTTCAAGACCAAAAATATCATCAGCAAAACAGTCAATAGCATCATCTCGATGAAAAGCAACATTGTTGTTTTCATCACTATTATTACCACTTATTGAAGAAACAGCCTTTTTATGATATAAGAAAGAGCAAATTGCTGAAACGGCAATAATGACAGCAATCGGATCAAGATACGCAATGAAAGTCTTCCAATAAGTATCAAAATCATAGTCTGGACTAAATACTCTAAAATACCAATAAACGAACTCACTAAATAACAACCAAGCCCATTCTTTTTCTGTAAAGACTTTTTTATTTTTTATCCATCCAGTATAAATCCAATATAAAACAACAATGGTAAAAGCCAAAAAGAAAATGCTTAGCCATGTATTGGCCGGATGGTCCAAAACAGGCATTAAGAACTTATCAATTAGCATTACCAACTTGTCCATGATACCCAAACAGAGTATCATGGCAAGTATTGCTGAAATAATATGTCTATATGACTTAATCTTCACCTCTTTTGTTCTGCTGTTATCTATTAATCTCTTGTTTTTTTTATTATATTGTTCTCAAATAATCTTGAACGAGTTTCTTAGTTTTTGCTCTAGTTTCAGCAACATCTTTTACATCAAAAAACTCCACATAATTTTTCGTACACAAATCGTCAATACTAATTTCACATATTCTCTCTATGTTGCTTTTTATGCTTTTAATTGCTTCAGAACCATAACCATAAATGAGAAATATTTTATTGTTTTGATTGTGATTGAATATTGCACGGAAATACGTTGCATCAGAATCGCCCATCGAGCAACCGTAAACCACATAAAAAAGTTTCTCTTTGATATAATTCTTGGTTGAATTCAAATCATGAAGTTTTTGCTTATTCTCGTATAAAAAGGAATGGACAAATTCTACCGATTGACTATCAGGATCAATACCAAGGACAATATCTTCAGGTGAATGGTTCTTACATTCTCGTGAATCATAAATTGATCCATGTTGATAAATGAAACGATGTTCATTTACAGAATCATTAGCATTTAAAATATACCTTTGATTCATATCAGCGGTAATTGCCGTATTTATTGAGTAGTTAAATGTAAGGTATTGCGGGTGCAATTCGTGCCATTCAATATTTAAACCTATTGCTGGATGTTGCACATCAAATTCAACACTATTATCTGCTACAGAATCCAAATAGTCAAAGAGAGCCTTTCTTAACTCCTTAAACTCCTTCTCAAATTTTTCAGCTTGTCCTTTATTACCTTCGCCATACTCTTTGGTTAAGCGTAATGAATATTGATATAACCCTCTTTCCAAATCACTCCACAACTCTCCCTCAACATTCTCAAGTATGTGCTTGCATAAAGTGTTACCGTTATCTGCGTAATCACGCAATAAGTCACTTTTCTCATAAAACTGAGAATACTTCGTAGGATAACCAAGGGCAACATCAAACCCGTTCCCCAAAATAATGATTGAATGCGTATCTTTATTTTCGCCCGTGTTTGCCAAATTGTTTTTTGCTTTAATTTCGGTCTCTTGCATATTTTCGATTTGATTCTAATTACTTGTATTGGTTCAAATATCTATATTTCTCACCTGTCTCCGACAACTTCTTAAACATTTCCACCCTATATTCTTTCAACTTTCCTACATTCATTAGTTTTCTATTGAGCTTGAGCCAGTTTAGCATCAAATGTTCTTCGATTCTGTGGCATGATGGATTCCTGTGATTAGTTTCCATGAAATCCATCTCCTCTTTGTTCTTTGAAAGCCACAACTCGTCTCGTGTCATAACACATTCTACCTCTTACATCAGACATCTCTAAAATCCCTTCCACCTCATGCGGCACATAGGGGCCTTCCTTGCACTCGAAGATGACGGAGCCTGGCTCCAGGGCTTCTACGGTGTGCCAGACATTCTTTCCTACGTTCACGCCGTAGCGGCCTTCAGATGGATTGAGGACCATGTTTTCGATGATGGTGCCGTCATCGTTGTAGGTGATTACACGTATCCTGCCACGCAACACAACAAATGACTCCTCTTTCTCCGGATGGCGATGAACGGGGATGTTGGCACCCGGTTCCACGGCATTCAGAAAACGGTGGCACTTCTCATCCAGACTCTGATGAAAGTTCAGATTCATCCGCAGCCGGGGCGATTCCTTGGCTTGAGCGGTCAAGCCGTCAAGTATCTTATTGTCTATCACCATAATAGTCTTCCCCTTATTTTGTGTCATACAATTGGCAAAAATAAAAATTTTTCTTATTCTGTCACTATTCTCCCTAAAATATTTGTCCTCTTTGAGATAAACATTCATCATACAACTCCAATTGAATACGTCATTACCCATGAACTTTGTCATTTGGTACATCATAATCACACCAAAGTGTTTTATGCCTTGCTCACCAAAGAAATGCCCCACTGGGAGAAGTGGAAAACGAAATTGGAACGGATGATAAGGTGACCTGATTTGTATTATTTTCTTTATTGTGTCACAAACACCTGCCAGCTGCATAGGAGAACTTCTCAGTAGTGTTTTTTACAACATTTTCTGTTTCATTCACCCATTTGGCGAAAATTTGATGTGGCAGTTGGCTTTATTCCAAAACATATATTCCAAAATCTCATAATTTATTACTGCTAAATATTCCAAATCCTCACTTTTTCTCTCTTTACCCCTATTGGTATGCCCCGAAGCAAAAATGGATACTGTCCCGAAAAGTGTGTAAAAATTGTTTGTGCAAAGATATATTTTTTTTGACATTTACGAGTGATTTATAATTTTTTACGTTTTGAAGTCTGTTTTCACTTCGGCTAGCCTCCGTTTCATCACACTTCAAAGC
>CALGTS010000012.1 GCA_937901925.1 uncultured Bacteroidales bacterium
TCGAAAGCAATATGGCACAAGTTGACGTTTCACACTTGGCAAACGGCATCTACTTAGTGCGCATTAACGCTACCGAAGGAGTTGTAACCAAACGATTTGTAAAGAGATAATTGTTATAGCACTCTATACTCAAAGCGCGCTCAAAAAATGAGTGCGCTTTTTATTTGTGGTGGAATGGGGGAGAGGTTGTCGCAATTCTCCTCAACCTAAAATGCTCCTCTTAAAAAATTAAGAATTTTTTTGTACAAGAGATTTTTTTATTATTTTTGCGCTGCTATTTCTGCAATACGCTATCAGTATTTTGCAGCGTAGCAGACATAGATAAAGGCGTTTACTACGCTTTGGTTTTGACACCTTGAAATCGTAGGAAAATTTCAAATTGTCTGTCAAATACCAAGCAACGTGAATGCTCCGTAGGTGTGTTGATGCATACCTGCTATACCTTGATAGCCATTGGTGTATCCGTACACCAATGGAACTATCGGTATGGTGGATTGTTATACATATCGGCGTGAGGTTTCTGCGTTGCTCGTTTCGACAGACAGGGCAATTCCTACGAGCCTCAAGGTGTGAAGCGAGCGACAGTGCAGGGCTTCACGCTTTTTTTATGTCTTGAAGTTATTATTATCGTAATTATATTGCAGTTATAGTGGCCCGTAACTGCTATGATAGGCATTGATAATACAATGGCGAGAATTTATGATAATATAGAAGTAAAGTTCACAGAAGGGCTACAAGGTATCATTAGCAATGTAGGTGTTAAACGCATTGACTTCTGTGTTGGTTATTTCAATTTGAGGGGTTGGAATCTGATTGTCAATCAAGTTGACGAACTCCCTGGTGATTATGTGTATGAGAATGATGACAGCAAATTACGCATATGCCGTTTGCTTATTGGCATGCATCGTCCTGAAGAAGATTTGATAAGATCTCTTTACTCAAAGCATGATGATTTACCTGATGCAGAGTATGCTATGCAGTGTAAATTACAAATTGCAAGGGATTTCCGCAAACAACTGTTGTTAGGAGTTCCAACTAAAACTGACGAATGGACTCTACGCAGATTGTCTACTCAAATGAAAGAGGGTAAAGTTTGTGTAAAACTCTACCTAAAAGAGCCATTGCATGCGAAACTTTATTTAGCACATCGACCACAAGACAATTTCAACAAGATTCAAGCTATTATGGGTAGTAGTAATCTTACTTATTCAGGCTTGACCAAACAGGGTGAACTTAATGCTGAATTTGGCGATAGTGATTGTGCCGAAAAACTAGCTAATTGGTTTGATGACCGTTGGAATGATCGTTTCTGCTTGGATATTACAGAAGAACTAATTAAGATAATTGATGAAAGCTGGGCTGGAGAAAAAGAAATTCCTCCATATTACATATATCTAAAAACTGCCTACCATTTGAGTCAAGATGCTCGTAATGGTATCAAAGAATTTACTCTTTCTCCGGAATTTAAGCGAGAGTTATTCGATTTCCAGCAGACTGCCGTAAAGATTGCTGCAAAAAATTTGAATAACGACAAACGCAATGGTGCTATGATTGGCGATGTTGTTGGTTTGGGTAAAACCATTACAGCTTGTGCTATTGCAAAGATTTATGAAATGACCTTTGCAAGCAGCACGCTCATCATTTGTCCTGCCAATCTGCAAGATATGTGGAGAAAGTATGTGGCAAAGTATGATTTGAAGGCGGATATTATGTCAATGGCTAAACCTATTGATGTTGATTCAGCCCGATATTACCGATTGATTATTGTTGATGAAAGCCATAATCTCCGTAATTCAAGTGGTAAACGTTATCAAAATATTCGTGCCTTGATTGAGCATCAAGATAGCAAAGTGTTATTGCTTACAGCTACTCCATACAACAAGGACTTCTCTGATTTGAGCAACCAATTACGCCTATTTATCAGTGAAGATCAGGATTTAGGTATACGCCCCGAAGAATACATTCGTTCACTTGGTGGAGAAAGAGAATTTCAGCGTCAACATAGTGATATTCATATGCGTTCAATCAAAGCATTTGAAAAAAGTACTTATGCCGATGATTGGAATGAATTAATGAAACTATTCTTGGTTCGTCGTACAAGAACATTCATAAAAGAGAATTATGCAAAGGTCGATGATGAAACGGGAAGAAGGTATCTGAAATTCAATGATGGAAGCAAATCTTATTTCCCTGAGCGTTTACCTCGTGCTGTAAAATTCAAGACGGAACAAGATGACCAATACAGTCGTCTATATTCAGAAGAGATGATTGCACTGATGGAAGAGTTAAAACTTCCTAGATACGGACTAATCCATTTCTATGATGAAGCTAAAGCAACAAACATTCAACTGCA
>CALGTS010000013.1 GCA_937901925.1 uncultured Bacteroidales bacterium
AGGAACCTTATGTGAAGTTACATCCCAAGTAGCAATTGCAGATAGCGGTTTGTTTCTGCTGTTACCACCGACACATTTGGTTTAACCACATTAGATTATTTCAATATGCCAGCGCGCTCGTTGGCAGTGGAAGATGAAAACGAGAAATATTACCTTAACATACCTGCTCAGATGCTCTACCGCGATAGCAAAACGCTACAGTTTACTCTTACGGGTTTATTTTATTCCGCAGAAGCGTATTACGAAAACAATTAACCAACCCTTGCCGTTTCTCTCAGTTCTGCTTACAGACCTCGCAGAATTGGGAGAAATGGTAAAAATATTAAAAGTCGAATTAGAGGTCTATGATTTATTCGTTATGAAAAAAAATAATGATTTTTGTATTTACAAGTTAAAAGACAACAACTGGTTTGTTTTGTCTTTTGCTACTTTATTTATTATCTTAGCCATTCAAACGGAATTGTATGCTATATTTTCCCCTATTATCTTTTTGCATCTATTATTTTTACTTTACCAAGGAATTTTGCAACTCAAGTGGCAAAATTCATACGCAATCAAAGTATCTTCTCATGTTTTAGTTTTGAATCATACTCTGATGTTTAAAAAACTTACTTTGCCTATTACATCCATTATTTGCATTGATAGGGAAAGATCTATCGTAAAAGTTGATATAGATAAGATTGAAAATGCCCCCAATTTTCTAAAAAGAAACCCTGAAATTTGGTTTGGGAACTTGACAAGTTTTGAGCGTAACCTGTTGTTTGACAAAATAGAAGAACGAATTGATTAGAATATCATCCCCCCTGCCGTTTCTCTCAGTTCTGTTTACAGATCTTGCAGAATTGGGAGAAATTATAAACAAATTGGTGATTTGGGTGGATATAGGATTCCATTAGTGAAAAAATAATATTATCTATACTACTCACTATAGCACTCTATTATGAAAAAAGTCGTAATATATATACTTTTGTTAGGTTTATTCCAAGCTTGCGTTATTATTCATACACCAGGTTTTAATAGTGGCTATAATCGTCTATCTGATGAAGAACAAGAACAAATTTGTTATATAAATTCAGTTAATGAAATTCCTTGCCAAAATGATGGTAGAATTATTGCTATAACGGCAGATCAATTATCATTTTTGTTGAAAAAAAAGGAAAATGTGTTATTATATGTGTGGTCACCTCATTGCTCGAGTAGCGTTTGTGTTTCTTTGAAAACCATTCAAGATTATTGTGATAGTGTAAATATTTGTTTGTATGTTTTAACAAAGTATTATACAGATGCATGGGTACAAAATAAATATTTGTCAAAGCCTATGCTGAGTATTAATCATTTTTATTATGGAACAAATCATTGTAATTTATATTTAAGACGCTTTTTTGCAGAAATTATACCGAAAGATTCGGCGCAAGATATTCCTTTTAATCGATTTATTTTGTTTTCAAAAGGAGACTTTGTACAATCGTATGAAAAAGTAGAAGATATTGATGTAATGTAGTTACCATATTTTTTTAAACAATCAATTACTAAAAATAATCATAAAATACTGTTTCGACTTCGAAGGAGAATAGAATAATGCTGATGAAAAACAATTAACTAAAGATAACTACCTTCTTTCGGTTTTGTTACAGAATTGGGAGAAATGGTGAGATTATATAAGTCTAATTAGAGGTCTATGATCTATTTGTTATAAAAAATGTATTTTCTGTTTGGCTACTTCTGCTTTCAATTGTATCAATTTCATGTCAAAAAGAGGCAGATTATGTTTTGTATGTTGGAGAGATTACTTTTTAATATTGTATGAAAATATTCCTGGTCCATTATGGGAATGGGAAAATCAGCATAAACAGATATTTTATCTATGACAATACACTCCCATCAAGACGATTATTATGAATTCCTTATTGAGATTCCAGATTCTGTGGATGTTCCTACAGAACTTCCAACTGGACATTATTATCTGTTTAAGGCTGAAAAACCTGGATATGCAACAGTAAGAAAGGTACTAGATAAGGATACAGAAACAGAGCGAAGAATTAATTTTACATTTCGCGTTAAAGATTAGAAAAAGAGCTATATAATGATAGATTATGCCTCTTTTTCGATTTTGTTTACGATTTTATCAAAATTAAGGAGATAATGTAAAAAAAAGGAATATTAAAACTCCTATTTCATTATTCACTTTGGCGGTTTTGCTTTTTCTTAATTTTTCTTCTACGAGAAACAACCTTATAGCCACCATTTCTTTTAGCCCCACTATACTTAATTAACCCGTTCTCTTTTAAAAAAGTAAGATAACGAGTTACACTTCTATAAGAGATATCAAATGCATTAGCAATATCTTTTATTTTAGAATTGGGATTGCTGAGTATATAGTGATAAATATCTTCTGCTCTTTGATTTAGACTAAAATCCTGATTAATATTCTTTTTGCGCTTTTCTTCTGGAACAGGTTCTGGTTGATCCTCCTCAGTTAAAGCTTTATTAGCGGCGAACTGTTCTACAATTTCACTATAGCTTATATCAACAGACAAAACAAGTTTATCTTTTTCGTTAGCAAATTCTCGCATAACTACATTACTGCCGTTAATTTGCTCAATTTGTTTTTTTTGCACAATACTACTTCGTGAAATACGGAGAAACTCTTCACTCCCGAGAATCTGTTCAAGATTGTTCATAGAGTTGTAGCGCAAAAAGACAGAGCCATCTGTAAGATATAGAGATGTAACATTACGATCTTGAACACAATAAAGCACTTGTTTTATATTGATAAATGTTCCCTCCTGATCAATATCTTTTACATCAACAAGACCATATTTTTTTCTCAGATCTACCAACATTTCCCCTTCCTCTCGCCGCAACCATAGAATAACACTTACAACATAGGCGAATAGCACTAAACCACCATTCCTTAAAGTTACAAAAAAGGACTCAATAAGAAAATATTTTAGGGTTAATTCCCCAATACGTGGCTCTAATAATGCCCAAACCTCTTTAGCCACTATCATCATTTCTAAAGCACTTGACAATAAGATTGTTACAGAAACAAGTATCCAATACTCTTTATATCTATTCTGCTTATAAAATCTAGGAAAAAAGAAAAGGAAGTTGAGATAGACCGCTATAATAGATATTGCTGCAGTAATATACTCTTTATAGAAATGAGGAGCTGCACAAGCTCTTAGGAAGGAATAGTTTGTATGAAAATAGAATAAAATCAAACCCAAAAACAAATATAATGTTATCTTGACTGAGGTTTTTTCGTACCAATATTTCATAGTTCTATTTTTTTGCAAAAATAGCATTTTGTTTCTATT
>CALGTS010000014.1 GCA_937901925.1 uncultured Bacteroidales bacterium
GCATTTTATTGATTTCAGCAGCTACCGTTGGGGCGAATCGCATTCGCCCTGTTTTCACCTGAAACCTGAAACGTGCGTTAGTACCCCGAAACTCTTTTCGTTTCGTACAACTCTAAAAAGTGTGTCAAAATGCTCCATAGATTGAAACATGCCTCCGAGAGGAGTAATTTTGTCGGATTTTATTCGTATATTTGTCATATTATGTTTCGTGCCAATGGAAAAACTTGTTTTTTATTGCAACACTAAGACAAGTCTATTTTCTGATACAGCAAAATTCTAAGTAACTTTTTGTTTCTCAGGATTTTAAAAAGTTTTATTAATGTAGTGTTGCGGAAATAAAAAAACAGTTTTACAGAAAAAGAAATGGGAAAAATAATTATAACCTTAGGAGTTTTATTATTGTTAACTTCGTGTAATAAAGTGCAATATGTACCTCAGGAATATGAATATGTTGCATTTCAAAATGACATTAAAGAATATTATGAGCATTATTATTGTATTCCTAACGATATGGATGTTTTAAAAAAATGTAATATTGATTTTATTACTCGGATTCTTTATTCTCATTATAGTGTTGATTCTGTTATATATAAAGAAGAGGATTTTTATATCTATAAATCAGGAGAAATTCAAAAATTAGACACTTCAACCACGTGGTTATCCGATCAGCTCTGTAGTAAGCTCCTAGCGTTAGAATTTTATAGAAAAACAGAATATTTTTATAGATTCTCACAAGAAGGTGTTTCAACGAAAGATGGAGCGGTTGTATTTTCCGCTGATTTATATTGGAACGAGTGGAAAAAAGAATTTTTAAATTTTAATTCCTACGGAGATGCTTTAGGACGTTTTTTTAGTGGAGGAGGTCCTAAAACTGTACTATTTTTTAAAGATGGGAATATTGAATATCCAGTATATTCTGAAGACCATTCTAATGAGTACAAAATCATTATAAATGCCATTAAAGATTCTCTATTATCCTATGATCATCAAAACAATATTGATGTCACACAATTTTATGTAAAACCATATGTTGTGAAGGTGGATGATGAAGGTCAAATAACTTATTTCTTAGATTTTTCTGAGAATGATAGTGTTTATAAAGAGCAATTATTGATAGCCACACAATGTATTAAGAATTACATGATAAATCAATCAAAACTTGAGAGTGTTGTTTTACGCTTAAGATTATTGGGTAAATAGAGATTTTAATTTAAATGTAGTACTATATCCGCCAGAGGGTGTCTCAAAATCCAATTTTGAAGCACCCTCTTTTTTAACTCTCTGAGAATTGAACAGAAAAATTAAAAGAGATTTATAGAAATTTTGTCAAATATTCGATCTTCGCTCTGTCGGACCTACAATCCTCCGCCCCCGAGTACCATTGTTTTCAATGCTCTAACAACCCAAGCCACGCATATTCCCACTCTCCCCGCATCGTACCCATCTGCCCTCTGGAACTGCAAAACCCCATCAGCCATTGGCACCGCCGTCGGCAATGCCGCACACAACAAAACTCGCGCTGGTGGGGCAAAAGCATTTTATTGATTTCAGCAGCTACCGTTGGGGCGAATCGCATTCGCCCTGTTTT
>CALGTS010000015.1 GCA_937901925.1 uncultured Bacteroidales bacterium
GCTGTTTCTGCATCGTCAACTAACAATCTGTCAACTACAGCGCCAGCGTTAGCAGCAAAGGTGAAGGTTACATCGCTACCTTCTTGAACGGTAACGGTTCCGTTTGGTGTGATGGTTCCAGGACCAGAAGCAGAAGCTGTAATCACGTAAGTAGTAACTTGACCTGCAAGGGTTGTAAATGGAATTTCAGCAGACCAATCACTTTCAGTATCGGTATCGCAGATTGCTTTTACGCGAACTAAGTAATCAGTAGATGGTGTTAAACCTGTAATATTATATGTTGCAGATGTCAATGTTGGAGAAGCTGTCCAGTTTTCTGCAGTAGCCTCTTTATATTCTACTACCCAAGCATCAGCAGTGCTTACCCAAGTAACAGTAGCAGCGGTTTCTGTTGGTGAAACCTGAACGTTTACAGGAGCATCGCAAGGTTCTTCAGTAACAAGAGCTGTAACCACAACATCATCAATATTACAAGAGTAGTATGAAGATCCTGTATAGTTCCACAAGAAAGTAATTCTTCCAGCAGTAGCTGTAACTGAAGTGAAATCAACAGAATCGTTGGTTATAGTCGTAGTATTTGTTAGGGTTGCAACTTCTACGAAAGAGGTTGCCAAGTTATTTACATCTGTAACATAACCCACTTTTAAAGTTCCACTAGTAGCGCTTTCCATTCTAAAAGCAAAAGCAACTTGAAGAGTGTTTAATGGTGCTGAAAACTCTGGAAGAACAGCGTACGCATTGGTAGCAGGTGAAGATCCGACAAATGAAAGAGCATTAGGCTGAGAAACTGGATACCAATAGCTACCGCTTCCCACAACGTGTGGTGCAGGACGAGTATTGTTATCTGTATAGGTAGCCCAGCAAAGTGGAATAGGACCTTCTGTACTATATGTAGTACCTGAATAACTATCAAAATTTTCAGTATATGGTAAAGTGCTAATTACATCACATTCTGTAGCGAAAGTAGCTACATTTGACCAAAGCGATACATCTGTTGCACTACAAGCAGTTTGAACATATACATCATACATTGTTGAAGAAGTCAAGCCTGTTAAAGTATAAGGATTAGTAACTCCACTTACTACTGTTCCTTGTCCCTGTTCAAAACCTATAGGGCCATACTCAATATTCCAAGAGGTTGCATTATTTCTTTCCGTCCAAGAGAGGATTGCTGATGTTTGAGTTATATTGGAAACTGTAAGGTCAATTGGACGAATACAAGTAGGAATAATTTCTACTTTGAAATCATCTAAAAACATGTAGTTTGCAGCATCTCTTTCTGAAAGGAATGCAATATATTGTGCAGTTCCCGTATAGTTATTGAAATAAACTTCAAACTCTTCCCAAGTATTAATTGCAGTTGGCGACAAAGTGTCAATAGCAACGAAAGTAGTTCTGTCGTTAGGGTTTGACATCACGCCAACTACAATCTCATACGCTGCAGACGCCTTTCTCAACTTGAAAGTAGCCATTAATGTATTGATTGGCAACGTCGATGAGATAGTTGGAGTTGTTGCAATAGTATAATTATTTGCAGTAGAATAGAAATAGAGACTTCCTGCTCCATTAGGAGTTACTTGTGTTGTATTGATGTAAGGATAATCTGTAGTAGAAACAACAGAAGAAATTCTTTCCCAACAAGTTGGATAAGCTAACGTTCCAGTTCCGTAAGTGTCGAAACTTTCAGTATAAGGCAATTGCGTAATCTCTTCACAATTAGTTCTGAAAGTATATACAGTACTCCATTCGCTGTTTCCATCATCGCCTCCACACATAGTACGAACATAAACATCATACAGGGTACCAGGAAGAAGATTGGTCAATGTATAAAGTGTAGAGGTAGCAGTAACCACATTAGAACCTGTAGTTTGTACATTTGGATTGAAACCTTCCGGACCGTATGCTATTTCCCAACTACTTCCCACATTGCCTGAATTCCAACTCAATTCTGCAGTAGTCAACGTAATGTTATCACAAGCTACTTGGGTTGGTTTCACACAGATTGGAGCATAATCTACAACTAAATTATCCATTTGGAGATAGTTGCTTGCTGTTGCCTGAGAACGAATAGCAATATAACGACCAGTACCTTGGTAGTTGTTCAACGGAATACTGAATGAGTTCCAAACCGTTGTACGAGGCTCGATACGACTTACAAGTTCAAAAGTAGAAGTATCTGTTGGATCTGTCATCACACCCAAATCTACATAATAACTCATGTTAGTAAATTTACCAAAGAAGTTCACTTGCAACTGGTTAACATCAACATTAAATTCAGGAAGAACTGCATATACATAATTAGAAGATGTGGTATAGAAATACAAACCTCCAACTCCATTAAATTTGTTAGTTGCGTGGATATAGCAGGTTCCAGCACCTACTTTAGTCCAACAATCTGGGAATGCACTTGTACCCGTTGCACCATCATCAAAACTATTATAATAAGGGATTGATTGAGGCGAACAAGCTGTAGTGAAGGTAATCACTTGTGAATACGCACTATATTCGCCATTTGAACAAACTGTTCTCACATAAAAATCGTAAGTAGTTTCTGGTTGCAAACCTGTCAAAGTAAACGGATTGTCAAGTACAGAAATTGGGAATACGGTATCTATAGCAAACCCTGTTTCACCATAAAGTACTTCAAAATTAGTTTCAGATTCACTTGCATTCCAAGATAAGGTAGCGCTGTTATAATTTATTTGGTCAATAGTTACATATTGAGGTGTTATACATTCTTCTGCTTGCTCAATTACAAGATCATCAAAATAATAGCTATTAGTAGCGCTAAGGTCTCCGCACTTAAACGCGATATAGCGATCGTTTTCATTGCAGCCCATCAGATAAACCACCTTGTCTTCCCAAGTGCTTGTTGCATCCACATACACTTCTCCCACTTCGTGGAATGTTTCAGGATCCAAAGGATTGGTCATTGTTCCCACAACCATTTTGTAAGTTGCAGTGGTTGTTCGCATTTTGAATGAGAGTTTCAAAGTACGCAAATCGATTGTCTCATCAAATTCAGGGGTGATTGCCAATGTATAATAAGATGTGGTTCCATACATATACATTGAACCAGGAGCAGAGAAATTGGTAGTGTTAATATAAGGATAGGTGGTAGTGGTTCCGCTGTAGTATCTTGTCCAACAAGTTGGATATGATCCAGTACCAGTTCCGTAGGTATCGAAACTTTCCGTATATGGAAGTGTTGCAACAGGAACACAATTGGTCGCTTCGGTAATTGCATAACTATATTCAGTTACATCACCATTGCATACTGAACGAACTTTGATATTATATGCCGTTCCTGGTTGTAAGTTGTTGATAGTGTAGAATGTATCGGTAATAAATTCCACAATAGTCCAATCTGAAGAATCTACTGGTTGGTAAGCCAAATTCCATTCGATTTCGTCAGCACCTGGAGTCCAAGCAATATCGATACTATTTTCAGTTTTTGCAGTAACCGTAACATCGGTAGGTCTGAAGCAAGTTGGAATCAAATCCAACATCACATTATCAAGATAAGTAGCACCCTTATGAGATTTGAATGCAATGTAACGGCCCGTTCCTTGGTAATTTGCAAAAGAAACCATCAATTCTTCCCATACATTGGTTGCAGAAGTTGTTACTGTATCAATAGGCTCGAATGAACTGATTGAATCTGGATGACTCATCACACCTACAATAAGGTTATAGGTTGCTGTTGCTTTTCTCAACATAAATGAAACTGCCAAGGTGTTCATATTAATAGTTGGATCCACCTCAGGCATAATTGCTAAAGAATAATTTGTTGAAGTACCATACATATAGGCTGAACCTGGAGCCGAGAAATTGTATGTAGCATAAATATAAGGATAGCTACCAGATGTACTATAATATTTATCCCAACAGGTTGGGAAAGTTCCTGTTCCTGTTCCATAAAGGTCAAAGTTTTCAGTGTATGGGAATGAAGCGATAGCGCCACAACTTGTCATAAATGTTTCTGTAAGAGAGTAGTAACTTTCTTCAGAGCCGCAATAAAGTTTCACCTCAAACTCATAATGAGTATTTGGATTCAATCCTGTAAGAGATATATTGTTGTTGTATGCAGGGACTTCTGTCCAAGTATCGGTATCCAACTGACGGTATCTTACATTCCAGCTGGTTGCTGCATCATTGGCACTCCAAGATACATCTGCTGTAGTTCCTGTAATATTTTCAATGGTAATATTTGTTGGACGAGGACAAGATGGAATATAATCAATCATAACGTCATCAATCCAATAAAACCAACTTGTATTGGTAGGAACCATACGGAAAGCAATATAATTTCCTGTACCTGTCAACAAAGTACTGTCTAAATTGAATTCTGCAAAATGCCATGTTTTGTATGACGTACCAGGGTCAACAACACCTACTAACTCAAAGGTTGATGTATCAGCAGGATTGCTCATTACACCTACCTCTAAAACACCTGAATTTGCACCTTCTTTATTGTAATAGAAAGAGAGTTGTAATCCATGTAAATCGGCATCAATAGCTTGTGTAGCCGCCCACGCTCTATTACTTTGTAAACGTAAACTATTAGGAGCACTTACAGAATATGCATTAACAATGTAAGGAGCAATGATAGTACCTGAAATATAGGTTAATGGACGTGTCCAGCAGTATGGGAATGCGCCATTGTTTACACCATAATCATCAAAATGTTCAATGTATGGTAATTCAGAAATAGGATTACAAGCGGTTCTAAAAGAAACATTTTCAGTCCAATAACTATGAGACTGATCATCGCAGTATGCTCTTACTCTGAAAGAGTATTCTGTATTAACAGACAAGCCCGTAGCCACGTATGAGGTATCTTGAATACCTGTAATATTATTTACAGTACTATCGCTCATATTCATTATTTCTAACTCGTAAGAAGCCACGTTAGTTCCTGTTGGAGCCCACGCTACAGTGATTGAGTTAGTCAAAGATTCTACCAACGTAACATCGCCTGGCATTGCGCAGGTTTGGGTTTCTGCCAAGAACAAGTTATCAATATAAAAATTATTTGTAGTATCTGGAGTACAGAATGCGATATGGCGTCCGTTTCCAGTATAACTACTAAAATCAACAGTTTGAGGTGTCCAAGTGTTTGTTTCTGTAATAGTTAACGTATCTACAACTACAAATGTACTCAATGAATCTGGATTGGTCATCACACCTACTAACAAATGGTAAGCTACATTGGAAGCTCTTCCATCCAAGGTCATATACAATCTGTTTACTTGGATAGATTCATCTAAAGCAAAAGATACAGCAGTTGTTGTTGAGTAAAAATATAGAGAACCTACACCACCATTGTTGGTTGTGTTGATGTACGGATAGTTAGAGTAGCTTCCTGGAACAATTGTCCAGCAAGGATGGTGAGCACTTGTACCTGTTCCATAATCATCAAAACCTTCTGAATAAGGAATTTGAGAGATTGGTTCACAGAAAGTTGTAAAATCGATTTCGCCTTCCAAGTATTCACTTTCTCCGTCAGCACAAATAGTTTTCACGCGTACCAAATAGGTATAATTTGTATTGGCATCCAATCCTGTGAATTCATAATAAGGTGTTGTTAAATTCTCAACTACTGTCCACTCGTCTAATTCTGTTAATCTGTACTCAAAAGTCCAAGTTGTAGTATTAGGAGCAGGCGTCCACTCGACTCTTGCAGTATGGCTTCCTGTTACAGAAGTTAACAAATCCATAGGTTTGCGGCAGGAAGGAATCAGGTTCCATTTAAAATCATCCAAATAGACATAATTCAAGGAGGATCCTGTTCCAGATTTGAAAGCAATATATTTTCCGTTTCCTTGGTAGGAATCCAAGAAGATTGTAAACTCTTCCCAAGTTGAAGTTGCAGATGGTGAAATTGTATCAATAGCCACAAATGAAGACAAAGAGTCGGGATGATCCATAACTCCCACAATCATTTTATGAGAGGCTGTAGTTTTTCTCAACATAAAACTGATATATGTGCTGTTCATCGGAATGTCTGGAGACAACATCGGAGAGATTCCCATTACCCAATAGGAAGAACCTGCATATAAGTATAATGAGCCTGAACTAGAATGAGAGTAAGTTGAACTAATGTAAGGATAGGTAGTTGTAGTTCCGCTATAGTATCTTGACCAACAATCAGGATAGGTACCTGTACCGGTTCCGTAAGTATCGAAATACTCTTCGTATGGGAAAGAAATAATCACACAAGGATCGAGAGGAGTAGTAACACAAACTGGAGCACTTGATGCCGTAACGTTGTTTGCATATACAGCTTCTACTACATAACAATAATCAGTTGTGGGTTCAATTCCAGCTGTATCCGTATAGGTAAAACCTTCCAACATTGAAGTGTTTAATTGGATTCCATCTTTATAAACATTAAAACCCAAAAGATTTTCATTGACATACGAACCCTGAACCATAAATGGTAAACCCATTTGCTCTAAACTGGTTCCATCTTCCCAAGCAGTCCATTCCCAAACTTCAGCCTCACTATTATAAGCATATTGCATAGCATTTCCTGTGCTTACCTCGTTCAAATCACAACGTGGATTTACCCAAATGCTTTTAGTATTGTCAGAATTTTCCATAGAGATTACCACCCAATAGTTACCTGCTGGCAAAGTGGTATTGATATTGGCTTCTACTGCCATAATAGGTCTTTCAACATTTGCCAAGTAGGATGCAGTTGTTCCCTGAACACGATAAATTCCTGTCCAATAAGTATTTCCAATCACATTGGTGGAAGTATCACCCCAAATTGGAGTGGAGGTCGTTGTAGGCTGATGATCAAAGATAGCCACATAAATTGCAGTAAAAGTAGATGTATCAATTGATGCACCTGTTTCATACGCATAAAATGTCATCTTACTGATTTGTGCTGCAGCATTCAACTCAAAATCATCAGCAATCATAAACCCAGAGGAGTGTCTGACATTGTTACCAAAGTTACCTTGACCGCCATACATAGCACTCACATCAGCACCGTTGGCACCGACCCCATAATGAGTAACCATATCCGCTTGGTTAAACAAATTTAAACGCGCAGGATTTGTTGTTCCTTCAGGAACGCCCCAATCCACTCGCACCTTATTGTGCGAAACTGCTGTTGCCACCACATTAGATGGCGGATTGCTTTGTGAAAATATCGCTAATGGTAAAATCAGCAATAAACACAGCAAAAAGTGTAATTTCTTCATAGTAAATGTTTTAAATTAATATCACGTTAATGTGCAAAAGTACATCTTTATCAACTCCTATTTATGTGTATTAACAATTTTTATGATTTTTAAATATATCTGCAAAAACTACATCTATTCAATTATTTTTTTGAATGTTTACAATAAATTTTAAGACGTTTTTAAACAAAAAAAAGAATTATTTTAAAGCCTACAAACCTTGCGTTTATCAACAAAATAAAATGAGGCCTTTAAAAATATTAAAAATGATTTTAGTTGGATTAGGTACAAAATTTCAGGATAAGCACGCTCAAAAAAAAACGATTATTTGTAAAGAAACCTAATTTGATAAATTCCAAACTTTTGCACCCTACATTATCAGAAAAAAACTATTTTTGCAACGGTTTTCCATTTTTGATAATAAAAAGAATTAATCATTATAGAAGTTTATAACTATGAGAAAAATCAACATTTTCCGCTATTTTGGAGTCATCGTCATTACACTTTTACTTGCTTCCTGCAGTAAAAAGGAACATTTTATTACAGACAAAACCTATCGGGAAACCGTTCACCAAGATTTCTTGGCTCGACAAGAGTTGGCTCAACATCGGGAAAAAGAGCTTTTTGATATTTTAGAAACTGAAAATTTAACTCTACAAGAGCGCGAAGCGATGGAATTTCTCTATGCATATATGCCACTTAGTGACCTAGCAGATTACAATGGAGAGTTTTTTCTCAACCAAACACGCTATGCGTTGCGCGCCCGCGATACTTTCGCTTGGGGAAAAACTATTCCTGAAGAGATTTTCCGTCACTTTGTCCTTACCTACCGAGTTAACAACGAAGACTTGGATACTGCCAGAATGTTCATTTTCAACACTTTAAAAGATAGAATTAAAAACATGAGCATGTACGATGCGGCTTTAGAGGTAAATCACTGGTGCCACGAACACGTAGCTTACCGTCCTGCCGACATTCGCACCTCTGCGCCATTAGCAACCATCCGCACCTCGTTAGGGCGATGCGGCGAGGAATCTACACTGACGGTTACCGCATTGCGCGCTTGTGGCATCCCTGCACGTCAATGTTACACACCACGTTGGGCACACTGCGACGACAACCACGCATGGGTAGAAGTTTGGGTGGACGGAAAATGGTATTTCCTCGGCGCCTGCGAACCTGACCCCGAACTCGATATGGGCTGGTTTGCATTTCCCTCTACACGCACAATGATGGTACATACAAATGCTTTCGGAAAATATAACGGCTCTGAAGAGATTAATAAACAAAGCCATCTCTACTCATGCCTCAATCTTATGCCTAACTATGCAGAAACCCGCATTGTTACGATTACTGTGAACGACAAAAACGGACAACCCGTTCCAGATGCTGCTGTCAAATTTAAACTCTACAACTACTCCGAATACTATCCTCTAGCAACCATCAATACCAACAACGAAGGAAAAGCTTCCCTAACAACGGGAATGGGCGATCTTTTGGTTTGGGCTTCCAAAGAAAATCTTTATAACTATGCCCAAATCAACGTTAGAGAAACCGAAAATCTAACAATTACCTTAGACAAAGAAGCTGGAAAAGAGTATGTGGAAAACTTTAATATGACACCTCCTATGGGAAAACTCAACAAAAAAGAGGTTTCCGAAGAGAAGGTAAAAATCAACACTCAACGTCTGCAATACGAGGATTCGCTCCGAACCGCTTATATGAATACATTTATGACGGAAGAAAAAGCAAAAACTATTCTCAACGAAAATCTTACTCCTGAAGAGGTTTGGATCTTTTTGCATAAAAGTGAAGGAAACCACGCAGAAATCGTGAAGTTTATGAACCAGCACAAAACCAAAAATAGTAAAATCGACTTTAAAGGATTTTTAGCTGCTTTGGCAGATAAAGACCTGCGCGATACTCCTGCAGAAATTCTTAATGACCACCTAACACCAATCGGTAAATTCTCTACCCATTTTGCGCAAGATGACAATATTTCTGAAACGGAACGTATTGATATTTATAACAAAGGAATTTTGCCTGCTCGTATCTCTAACGAGTTGATTCGTCCTTGGAGAAATTATTTGGCTGAAAAGATGGCAGCTGAAGTAGGTAACGACGCTACATATATAAAAATAAAGGAGTGGATTTTGAAAAATATTACCATAAATGATGAAGAGAACTACTCTCGCTGTCCAATCTCTCCGCGCGGCGTTTTCGACCTTCGCGTTAGTGATGCGCACTCTCGCAACATCTTCTTCGTGGCTGCCTGCCGCGCGTTAGGACTACCCGCTTACCTAGACAATGCCAACGGACAACTTTATGCATTTGGCGAAGGAAATTGGCAAAAAGTAAACTTTGAAGAATCTGACAAAAATAACGCAACCAACGGAACTCTAATTATAAACTTGCCAGAAAATTTAGGCTTTAAACCTGAATATTGGATTCACTACACTTTGGCCCGCTTTGAAAATGGAGATTTTGTAACTTATGACTTTGAAAATGACCCGCGCGTGGCTGAATTTCCCGTGAAACTCTCTCTAACTCCTGGTTATTATATGCTCTCTACAGGCAACCGCTACAGCGATGGTGCCGTGGTTTCTCGTCTCGAATTTTTCAATGTAAAAGAGGGTGAAATTATTGAAAAAACGTTAATTATAAGAGAGTTAGAAAGAAGAGATGTGGTTTATGCAACGCTCAATACCAATCACAATGCAATTTTGAATGGTGAAATTATGCCAATTTCACAACTCCTGCCAACCAACGACAACATATTCTGCTTCATTGACCCAACCCGCGAACCTACAAAACATCTTCTAAAAGATATTGCTTCGCACAAAACTGAATTTGAAAATTGGAATGGGAAGATTAATTTCATTGTTCCAGAAGATAAAAATGCTCCTGATTTCAACATTGACAAATGGAATCTTCCTACAAATCGTAACTTCACCATTGATAAAAATCGCGAATTGATGAATTCCATCATTAAAGAAGCCAATTTTGAATTTAAAGATGAATACCCTTTGGTATTGATTATAAAAAACGATGGAAAAATAACCTTCAAGAGTGAAGGTTATCGCATCGGAACTGCTTCGCTAATATATAAGACGTTGGAATAAAGCAATATACGATGAGATAAAAAAAACATCATTTTTTATCTCATCGTATTCAAAAAAAAATTATCTTTGCACGTTAAAATTATTATTCACAAAAAAACTACTATTATGAAAAAGATTTTTACAATTTTATCTTTAATGGTTGCAGTTTTCGCTTTGAATGCTCAACAAGCAAGAATCGTTTTGGAAGCTGGTGATGTTTGGGGTGATGGTACTGGTTATCAAATCCTTATCGATGCTGACGCTAACACTACTGAAAACATCATAGCAAACCTTGAGTGCGGTCAATCATACGCTGATTGGGAATATACTCTTCCTCTTGATGCTGCTGCTAATGACCAAGCTGTTTGTGTAAATGCTTACATGGATATCCTTATCCCAGCTGGCACATACGACTATGTAGTAACCAATCCTGGTTGTACTGGTTATGGTGTTGTTTATGTTGCTTCTGACCAATGTGATCCTTCAAAAGGTGACAATGTTACTTTCGAAGCTAACAAAACTTACCACTTCGTTCCTTCTTTGAATGGTCAGAACGACTGTATTACTATCACTGTAATTGATGGTCTTACTTCTATTGAAGAAAACAGCTCTGCTTTCTCAGTTTATCCAAACCCTGCAACTGACGTTTTGAACATCGAAGGTCAAAATATCAACAATGTTGAAATTATCAACCTTGTAGGCCAAGTTGTTGCTACAACAAACACAACTTCTGTTAACGTTGCTAACTTAGCAAATGGTGCATATTTTGTACGCGTTAACTTCAACAACGGTGAAGTTGCTGCTCAAAAATTCATCAAGAAATAATTTGAAGTTTGCATAATGAAAAAGGCTACTCATTGAGTAGCCTTTTTTGTTTCCATCCATTACTAATACGTATAAATATTAAAAAAAACTACAACTCCTCGAAAGCAATTATTCTTTCTCGATATAATGGATTGATAGGACGAGAAATTCCTGTTTCTCTATCAAACGAAACCAATACCGAGCTACAAATTGTTTTCACTCGATTAGTATCCGCATTTCTGAGTTGTTGAATCATCTTAATACTTGCATTTCCCAACTCCACTATTCTGGTTTCGCATACTAGATTTTCTCCATACAGAATCGGCTCCTTAAAATCTAATCCCACGTGCGCCAAAACAATATCCATCGTCAACCAATCAATCTTTTCGCCAAAAACCGCCTCAAAATAGTGCGCTCGTCCACAATCAAAATAGTTACATTGAACACCATTATTTACGTGATTGAATGGGTCTAAATCACTCATTCTCATTTGTATAGGAACTTGAAATCGATACATAATCCTCTTTTTTAAAATTAGTCAGCAAAAATAGAGAATTTACGACTATACACATACCTCTATTTTTCAGATTTAAAAAATAGAAGAAAAAAGATGGAATTAAAAAAAATTATGTAGATTTGCAAGTTCTATTATAGAAAAGTCAAATACAATATAACTTAATAATAATCAATATGTTAAGAGACAACTTTACCCATAGACACAATGGTCCTCAAGGTGAGGATCTTGAAAAGATGTTGAAAACTATCGGCGTTCAAAGTATGGACGAACTGATTGAGAAGACTATTCCACAAGCTATTCGCTTGAATGCTCCTATGCCACTTCCTGAAGGAATGACAGAAGGAGAATATTTAGCTCACGTAAAAGCTTTATTTTCCAAAAATAAAATGTACAAATCTTACATCGGTTTAGGTCATTATAACACCTATACACCCGCTGTAATTTTGCGTAACATTTTTGAAAATCCAGGTTGGTACACAGCATACACACCTTACCAAGCAGAGATTTCTCAAGGTCGTATCGAGGCACTTCTTAACTACCAAACCATGATTTGCAGCCTTACAGGAATGCCTCTTTCCAACGCATCTCTTCTTGACGAAGGCACTGCTGCTGGCGAAATGATGTTGATGTTCTTCCATGCAAGAAGCCGTGAAGCCGTAAAGAACAATGTTAACAAATACTTCGTTTCTGAAGATGTATTCTCTCACTCATTGGCAGTTATCAAAACCAACGCAGCACCTCTCGGCATCGAGGTTGTAGTTGGCAAAGCTGACCAAGTAGAACTTGACGGTACTTTCTTCGGTGCAATGGTTCAATATCCAAATCAACACGGTGCAATCCATGATTATAGTGCATTTGTTGCTAAAGCCAAAGAACACAATATTTTTGTTGGTGCTGCTGCCGACTTGATGTCATTAACGTTATTAACTCCTCCAGGCGAATGGGGTGCTGATTGCGTAATGGGTTCTACTCAACGTTTCGGAAACCCAATGGGATTTGGTAGCCCAGCTGCAGGCTATTTTGCTTGTAAAGAGGAATTTAAACGTCAAATGCCAGGCCGTATCATCGGTGTTTCTGTAGATGCTATGGGTAACCGTGCTGTTCGTATGGCTTTGCAAACTCGTGAACAACACATCAAACGCGACAAAGCAACCTCTAACATCTGTACTGCAAGTGCACTTACCGCTATTATGGCAGGTTTCTATGGTATGTGGTTCGGTGCTGATGGCTTAAGAAAAAAAGCTACTCGCATCAACGTATTGGCTGGCGTTTTGGCAAAAGAAGCTGAAAAATATGGATACAAACAATACAATGAATATTTCTTCGATACTTTATGCTTCGAAGTTCCTGCAGGTATTACTATCGCAAAAGTAAAAGAAACTGCTTTGGCACATAAAGTAAACTTCTGCTATTGGTGCGACTCTTGCTTCACCGTTGCCCTTGACGAAACTGTAAACCTTGAAGATGTAAACCTAATCCTTCAAATCTTTGCAGAAGCTGCACAAAAAGAGTTTACTCCTTACGTTTGCCAAAAATGTACTACCCCAGCATTAAATATTCCTGAAAAACTTAAGAGAAACAGCGCTTTTATGACGCAAGATATTTTCAATAAATATCATTCAGAAACTGAAATGATGCGTTATATGAAACGTCTTGAAATTATGGACCTTTCCTTGAATCGTGCGATGATTCCTCTTGGCTCTTGCACAATGAAGTTGAATGCCGCTGCAGAGATGTTACCACTCAGCTGGCCAGAACTTTGCTCAATTCACCCATTTGCTCCTGCTGACCAAGCAGAAGGTTACCTCGAAATGATTAAAGAGATGGAACACTGGATGAGCGTTATCACTGGCTTTAAGGCGGTTTCTTTCCAACCTAACTCTGGCGCTGCTGGAGAATATGCAGGCTTGACGGTTATTCGCAACTACCATATCGCTAACGGAAACGGACATAGAAACATCTGCTTGATTCCGGCTTCCGCACACGGCACTAATCCTGCTTCCTCAGTGAAAGCTGGTAACAAAATCATTGTCGTAAAATCAACCGCTGAAGGCGAAATCGATATTGAAGATTTAAGACAAAAAGCGGAAGAAAACAAAGAAAACCTCTCTTGCATTATGGTAACCTACCCTTCTACTCACGGAGTATTTGAAGAAGGAATTACTGAAATCATCAAGATTATTCACGAAAACGGCGGTTTAGTATATATGGATGGTGCAAATATGAACGCTCAAGTTGGCTTAACCTCTCCAGGATTTATGGGCGCAGACGTTTGCCACTTGAACTTACACAAAACCTTCGCAATGCCTCACGGCGGCGGCGGCCCTGGCGTAGGTGCTATCGGCGTGGCTGAAAAACTTGTTGACTTCTTACCAAATCACATATTGGTAAATACCGGAGGCGAAAAAGGAAACCAAGTTTCTACAGCTCCTTATGGTAGCGCTTATCTATTGCCTATTACTTACGGATACCTCAAAATGCTCGGCGGTACTGGCCTGACAGAAGCAACCCGCTACGCAATTCTGAACGCAAACTATATCAAAGCTCGCTTGACAAATTCCTACAAAATCCTTTACACCGGAACCAACGGAATGTGCGCTCACGAGATGATTTTGGATTGCAACGAATTTGAAAAAACCGCTAACGTTCAAGTAGGAGACATCGCTAAACGTTTGATGGACTACGGTTTCCACGCACCAACTGTGGCATTCCCCGTTCATGGAACTTTGATGGTTGAACCTACTGAAAGCGAACCTCTTAGCGAAATCGATAGACTTTGCGACGCTCTTATCGCTATCAGAGAAGAAATTAGAGCAATTGAAGAGGGTAAGGCAGACCGCGAAAATAACGTTATCAAAAATGCACCTCATACAATGCAAGTGGTTTGCGCTGACGAATGGGATAAACCTTACTCTCGTCAACAAGCAGCATTCCCTCTTCCTCATAACGACAAATATTGGCCTACTGTCAGCAAAATCAACGATGCCTTCGGCGATAGAAATTTAGTTTGCTGCTTAGACTAAACATTCGTTACAATAACTTAAAAAACTGCCTCAAAAGGGCAGTTTTTTTATCTCTATAAATGAATTTAAAATTCGTAAGTCATAATTGTCTATTGCCATAAATCAATTACTAAAATCATCTCAAGAGTCATAAATTGTAGATACACAATACTTTATAGTAATTCATATCTAACTGCCAAATTGTACTAAAAATCCTTTGAAAAGGTTGAAAATTTGATGTATTTTTGCACACTTAAATTTTGTGAAAAATGTCAAAGGATATAATCAACGATATTACTGAAAATGAATATAAATACGGCTTTGTTTCCGATATTGAAATAGAAGAATTTCCTCGCGGAATTAATGAAGATGTGGTACGACTAATCTCCAAACGAAAAAATGAACCCGAATGGATGTTAGAATTTCGCTTAAAAGCCTATAATATTTGGAAAAATATGGAGGAACCTGATTGGGGTCATCTCGATTTTCCAAAACCTAACTATCAAGATATTATTTACTTAGCAATTCCTAAAAAGAAAACTGCACAGTCGTTAGATGAAGTTGACCCAGAATTAATCGAAACTTTTAATAAATTAGGAATTTCATTAGAAGAACAGAAAAATCTAACTGGCGTCGCCGTTGATGCAGTTATGGATTCCGTTTCTGTAAAAACTACATTTTCAGAAACGCTTGAAAAACAGGGAATTATATTCTGCTCTTTCGGTGAAGCAATTCAAAAATATCCCGATTTAGTAAAACAATATATAGGCACTGTAGTTCCTGCTGCTGACAACTTCTACGCAGCCCTAAACTCTGCCGTTTTTAGCGAAGGTTCCTTCTGCTACATTCCCAAAGGTGTACGCTGCCCAATGGAGCTTTCTACCTATTTTCGTATCAATGCTGCAAATAGTGGACAGTTTGAACGCACACTTCTCGTTGCTGACGAAGGCGCCTATGTTAGCTATATGGAAGGTTGTACCGCTCCCCAACGCGACGAAAATCAGCTCCACGCTGCAGTGGTAGAACTTATCGCAATGAAAGACGCCGAAATCAAATACTCTACTGTCCAAAATTGGTACCCAGGTGACAAAAATGGAAATGGTGGTATATACAACTTAGTGACTAAGAGAGGTTTATGTAAAGAAAATGCTAAAATCTCTTGGACTCAAGTAGAAACTGGATCCGCTATCACTTGGAAATACCCTGGCTGTGTATTGCAAGGCGATAACTCTGTAGGCGAGTTTTACTCTGTAGCCCTTACCAATAACTACCAACAAGCGGATACCGGTACCAAAATGATTCATATTGGCAAAAATACAAAAAGCCTTATCGTTTCCAAAGGTATCTCCGCCGGAAAAAGTCAAAACAGCTACCGCGGACTTGTTAAAGTGGCTAAACAAGCTGTTAATGCCCGCAACTTCTCGCAATGCGACTCTTTACTTATGGGAGACCAATGCGGTGCTCACACTTGGCCATATATCGACTGCAATAACAAAAGTGCAGTTGTAGAACACGAAGCTACTACATCGAAAATATCCGACGAACAACTTTTCTACTGCCAACAACGCGGCATCGACAAAGAATCTGCTATCAGTTTAATCGTAAATGGTTACGCAAAAGATGTTCTCAATAAACTTCCAATGGAGTTTGCCGTCGAAGCTCAACGATTGCTATCCGTAAGTTTAGAAGGTAGCGTTGGTTAAGCTTATGAAAAAATTGATATTACTATTCACCATTTGTATCTTGTGCTTTACCCTCTCCGCACAAACCATCTACCAAAAAGATAAATGGGGCGAAAAACTATTTTACATAGAAGGAAATATACTGAAAATCAAGGATAAATGGGGAAAACCAATCTATTATTTCGATGGACAAACAATCCGCATAAAAGATAAATGGGGCGATGCACTTTACTATTTAGATGGAAACGTGCTGAAAATTAAGGATAAATGGGGAACGCCCCTACTCTATTTCGATGGACAAACCATTCGACAGAAAGATAAATGGGGTGAGGCTCTTTATTATTTAGATGGTAATGTACTGAAAATTAAAGATAAATGGGGCGAACCCATCTACTACTTCGAATATATACCTCATCGCTGGATTTTGGCACTTCTTGCATTATAAAATCCCCTATTCCAATATTTTATGTACCTTTGCAACCCAATTCTATTGAAATAAAAAACTATGAAAGAGAAAAAAATCAACTACACGCAAGCTTTTGAAGAACTACAATCCATCGTGAAAAAGATGGAAAATGCTGAAATTTCAGTAGATGAACTTTCTGAAATTATCAAAAGGGCTTCTTTTCTCATTACTATCTGCAAAAATAAATTGACGCAAACTGAGGAGGAAGTGAATAAAATTATTGACGAATTATAAAAATGCCACTACTATCATTAATTCCTGAGGAAATTGAAGAATATTGTGAGTTGCATACAACTCCTGAATCTCAATTATTAAACAGATTGAACAGAGAAACAAACCTCAAAGTATTGAGACCCAGAATGCTGTCAGGAAAATTACAAGGTACGTTCCTTGCTATGATTTCTCGAATGATCAAACCTTCCTACATCTTGGAAATCGGTACTTACACAGGTTACTCTGCACTATGCCTAGCAAAAGGATTAACATCATCTGGTGAACTCCATACCATAGAAATTGATGAAGAGTTAGAAGATATAAGTCGGAAATATTTCAAAGAATCTTCATTTCATTCTCAAATTCACCTTCATATTGGCGATGCAAACACCATCATTCCTACTCTACCTCATCAATGGGATTTAGTTTTTATTGATGCAGAAAAAAAAGATTACAAAAAATATTTCGACCTTATTTTTCCTAATTTGAGAAATGGAGGTATAATTTTGATTGACAATGTTTTGTGGAGTGGAAAAGTAGTGAAAGAAGTAGCTCATAACGACTACGATACGCAGGCTATACTTGCTTTTAACGACTATATCCAACAATATGAAGGAGTAATAAATCTAACTTTACCATTCCGCGATGGTATCCTAATGGTTGAAAAAATTTAATCTATGAGAATAGATATTCTGACACTTTTCCCTGAGATGTTTCCAGGTGTTTTTGAACAATCCATCATCAAAAAAGCGGTGGATCGTAACATTTTATCTCTACACCTTCACAATATTCGAGATTACTCGTTAGACAAACACAAACGAGTTGACGACTATCCTTTTGGGGGAGGGGCAGGTATGGTAATGAAGATTGAACCTATTGCTCGTTGTATTGAAAAACTAAAATCGGAGCGCAACTATGACGCTGTACTCTTTATGGCACCTGACGGAAAAACATTCAACCAACAACACGCCAATAGACTCTCAATGCTCGAAAACATAATTATTTTGTGCGGACATTACAAAGGTGTAGATGAACGTGTACGAGAGCTATTTGTTACTGAAGAAATTAGCATTGGTGATTATGTCCTTTCTGGTGGTGAAATTGCAGCTATGACTATTGTTGATGCCATTGCTCGAATTATTCCTGGCGTACTTAACGATGAAACCTCTGCTCTCACCGACTCTTTCCAAAACGGACTCCTTTCCCCACCCGTTTACACTCGACCTGCCGATTATCAAGGACACAAAGTTCCAGAAATTCTTCTTTCTGGACACGAAAAAATGATCTCTGATTGGCGCTTTGAACAACAACTAAAAAGAACTCAAGCACGTCGCCCCGACCTTCTTTTAGAAGATGAAACTATAGGTAACGAGAAGCCATAGGCCCTTCATTAAAGAGAAGGTCTAAAATTGACATCTGCTCTATAAATCCAAATTTATCTTGGAAAACTTGAGAATATGGAGGCGTAACAATTGGAGCCTCACGCTTTGGGTGGATTTTTTGCCTAAAATCTATCATATCTCCCATCTCTTCAATGGTTTGCAAACGAGAAAACTCTATCGGCGTATTAATCTTCAATATCTTCAACAAAATCTTCAAAATATTACTATTGAAGTCAACCAATAATTCTGGTTTTTCCTCAAAAAATCCTGATATGTAATCTTGATAATAAAGAAAATATGGGCTATTATTATAGGCTGCCGTCAGCGCGCGCCAATGATTTCTTTGCCACGGCATCTTATAATCTATACGTACCTCAGAGATAGAAGTTGTAAAAGGCACAACCTTTTTTACGGGCACAATTAAAGAAAGTGGACCATTGGCAGATAAAATAACAGTCCTACTGCGGTAGGACTGTTTTTGATAACATTCATTCAAATCCACCAATACCTTTTCCGCTTGTGCTATTGCACTAAAGTAACAAACGGGAGGAAAATAGGCAGACGATAATATTACATGTTTACTCACAACTATTTAGCAATCACCATTTTTGTTCTATACATTTTCCCTTCCACATTCAATTCTACAATATAAACCCCATTGTTAAGGTTTCCAAAATTGATAGTGTTGTCTCCAGAAATATCGACTCTAGAATTATAAACTCTTTTCCCTAAAAGATCGTAAACAGAACAGATTGCATTTTCAGCAAGGAAGTTACCTTTAATCATTACCTCTCCATTAGATGGATTAGGAACCACATTAAAAGAGTAAATTTGCTCAATATATTCATTAATATCTACTTCTTGATTATAAAATTTACCATCTAACATTGTAATACCTGTATTATCTGGATCTAACCAAGGTTGCAATTTCTTTGTGGATTGAGAGTTGTTATTGTTGGTCCAAGAGTGGGAAATTTTTCCATAATAGTCGTATCCTGAAGGACCACTTGTATCTTCTGGTGTTCCAGCCACACAGCTACTGCTTCCACAACAGAGGGAACCCACAATACGTTTATCCGCATTAAAGAGAGGAGAACCTGAAGAACCCTGTTCTGTTACCCCTTTGTTAGCTGCTCCAGTGTACCAAGTTGCACCCCAGAATTTATTATAACCACCACTTCCGTTAACAACTAATCTTGGAATACTGATTTTTTTATAATCGCCACCTGGATGGTGAATTCCAACTCCTTTAGGAGAAAGGGTTGCACTTCTATCCCAACCTGCAAAGTAAAGATTGTTTTTGATTACGTCAGTAAGGTTACCTGTAATCTTCAAAAGCATAAAGTCAGAACTTACTGTTCTATTATCGCGAGCCACTACAGAACCTCCAATTGCCATACGGTTAGCAACTCCTGCCATTCCGTCACACTCGTATGTTTCATAGTTGAAAACAAACTTCCATGTAGCACCAGATTCAAAACAGTGCTCTGCAGTAAAAACATAAGGTGTATTATCTTGGCGTGCATTGTTAATCATTGCTCCAGAACACATATAAGTAAATCCACCAGCACTTAGCTTAATTAATACCACAGATTTAATTTGGTCTCTCCAATCATCACCCTCTTCACAAATTGTATTAATATGGCAATCACCTTCAGCACTTCCGTGATAACCTTTCAACGCATTTCCTTTGTATGAGTGATCTACAGAACTGATTGCAATTTCTCCGTTAAAATCTACATCTGCAGGCTCATAATACTCCAATATCATCTCGTCACCTACAATATCTTGCGTATAGAAAGAACCATCTGGCAATACAGAACGAGAATCGAACATTCCTATAATTTGTTGAAAATCTGGTGAATAAATATAAACCTCTCCACCTTCAGGGATTTCAAATTTGGAAAAATTAAAACTTACGGCCAAAGCACCTTCTGATTTTACACCCACACGCCACAAACGGTCGCCATTAGGCAAAATATCCCAACGGCCTGAATTTTCCATTGTCAAATTTACCTCTTGCAGAACTCCCACACGCAATAAATCTCCCTTCTCTGCTCTCTCTTGATCTTCCTTTAATAAAGCGGCTTGATCCACTTTTGCAAGTTCTTGAATAGGAACATTAAAAGAGATATTTTTTTGCTTTAAAGAGTAAGGATAACCAGGTGTGCAATACTGTGCAAAACCTTGTAAAGATAAAAAAATAAAACTAATAAAAAGTAAAGATATCTTTCTCATTTTTGTGATTTTTTGAACTCGCAAAAGTACATTTTTTTTTATTCACTCAAACAAATTACATTAACAATTGTTATTGAAAAATTCATTCTTGATTTTTATTGATATTCTACGAAATTTTATATCTTTGCGAGTTATTTTAAACACTCTATATGATTAAACCAAAAAAAGTAAAAAAGAGCAATACCGTTTTTACCGGAAATTTAGAAGAACTTATTATTCAATCTCTTATAGAAAAAAAAGGAGAGAATATAGTTTGTATTGATTTAAAAAAAATGAATCATGTGCTGTTTGATTATTTTATCATTTGCACAGGAAATTCAAAAACCCACGTGGAAACTTTAAGTGATTTCACCCAGTTTAATGTCAAAAGCACCTCTGGAGTTCGCCCTGCTTATGTAGAGGGTAGAGCAAATGGTGAATGGATTCTTCTCGATTATTTTAACATTATCGTTCATATCTTTCAACCAGAAACTCGCGAATTCTATAACATAGAGCAACTTTGGAGTGATGCTCCTATTCAAAAATTTTAAATTCAATGGCTTTAGAAAATAATAAAAATAAAGGAGAAAAAATCCCTAACACCGAAAAGAAAAATCAGAAAAAATTCAATATTGCTTGGCTGTATATCGGCATCACATTGATTTTCTTTCTCATTTATATGCAAACGGGTAGCAACAATTTTGCTGCGAAAGAGGTGTATAATACAAAGGTTAAAGAACTTGTAATTGATAAAGAGATTGACCACATGGAGTACGTCCGCAAAGATGATAGAGTGAATATCTTCATCAAAAGTGGTCTTATCAATAATGACGAAAAATATAAAGAGTTTAAAGAGGGAAATAATATTAAAGGACCTCATTTCTTTATAAAAATTACAGATTACAAAGCTTTTGTTGACGATATTACTCGTTATCAAGATGAAGCAATTGCAAATGCTATCCGTAAAGATTCAACTTTAGTGGCTTCTAAACTTCGAGAATCTTACGATTTTGACATTAAACAAAATACTAGTCACCGCTGGGGTGGAGATTTCTTCTTTATCTCTTTTATGATTTTGATTACCATTTTCTTCATAATGCAGATTCGCGCATTTCGTGGAGGTGCTAACGGAGGCGGTATGTTCAGTATAGGTAAATCAAAAGCTCAACTCTTTGATAGTAAGAAACAACCAAGCGTATCTTTTAAAGATGTTGCGGGTCTTGAGGGTGCTAAATATGAAGTTGAAGAGATTGTAGATTTTCTGAAAAATCCGAAAAAATATACAACATTGGGAGGTAAAATTCCGAAAGGTGCTCTTTTAGTTGGCCCTCCGGGAACAGGAAAAACCTTGTTAGCAAAAGCTGTTGCTGGCGAAGCGCAAGTGCCTTTCTTTTCACTTTCTGGCTCCGATTTTGTGGAGATGTTTGTCGGAGTGGGTGCTTCACGCGTTCGTGACCTTTTCAAAAATGCAAAAGAGAAAGCTCCTTGTATCATCTTCATTGATGAAATTGATGCCATAGGCCGCTCACGGGGTCGCAATTCTATTTCTGGTGCTAATGACGAAAGAGAAAATACACTTAATCAGTTGCTTACAGAAATGGACGGCTTCTCAACTAACAACGGAATTATCGTTCTTGCAGCAACTAACCGCGCCGATGTTCTCGACCGCGCACTGCTCCGCGCAGGTCGCTTCGACCGCCAAATTCACGTTGAACTTCCTAACTACAACGAAAGAAAAGGAATCTTTGAAGTTCACGTCCGCAACTTGAAATTAGCGGAAGATGTTGACTTAGAATTCTTCTCTAAACAAACACCTGGTTTTTCTGGTGCAGATATCGCAAATGTATGTAACGAAGCCGCTCTAATCGCCGCTCGAAACGGAAAACAAAGTATAGAAAAAAGTGACTTCTTGGCTGCCATTGATAGAATTATTGGCGGATTAGAAAAACGTGGAAACATTATCTCCCCTGACGAGAAAAAAACTATCGCTATCCACGAATCGGGACACGCAACCGTAAGTTGGATGCTGAAACACGCATCCCCACTTGTGAAGGTAACTATTGTTCCTCGCGGAAAATCTTTAGGTGCCGCTTGGTACTTGCCTGAAGAACGCCACATCACTACAACGGAACAACTAATGGACGAAATGGCTGCTCTTCTTGGCGGACGCGCTGCAGAGGAGGTGCTCATCGGAAAAGTTTCTACAGGCGCACTTAACGACCTCGAACGCGCAACCAAACAAGCTTACGCAATGGTAGTATATTATGGCTTGAGCAAACTCGGTAATATCAGCTACTACGACTCATCTGGTGAACGCGAATACAGCTTCTCGAAACCTTATAGCGAAAAAACTGCCGAAGAAATCGATAGAGAAGTTCATAACATTATTGATGAAGCTTATCAAACTGCAAAGAAAATCCTTTCCGAAAATAAAGATAAATTGACACAATTAGCCAAACAACTTCAAGAAAAAGAGGTTATCTTTACTGAAGATATGGAAAAAATCTATGGAAAAAGAGCTTTTGAAATAGAAAATATAGAGCAACCTAAAGAGGATAAAACCACGGAAAACTCTGAAAATATTACAGCGTAAATCCTAATAGTTATGAGCAGAAGTAATGCAGAATCACCAGACCATATCACAAATAAAGAGACGATTAAGCGACAAATCCGTCATGCCCTTAATGAAAACAAAAATAGTTCTAATGAAACTCTTTCTCGTCACTCCTTTTCTTATCTGAATTATTCTGATAAAGAGGATCTTAAAAACATATTTCTTAATAATTTTCGCGCTGCTGGCGGACTTTATATCGGGTGCACTGCTGAAGATTGTGAAGATAAACTTGTTCGACTTCTCAAAGCTCAAAATTTACAAAACTTAATCGTAACGGGTCAAAAATTATCTGAAAAATTAAAAACACAAGGATTTCATATATATCCATCGATTCCCAAAAACTTCCCTCCCGATGCTGCCGTTGTAAATTCTTATATTTTAGTTGCTTCTAACGGAAGCATCCTATTTTCTCCCTCATTTTCTCACTATCCTACCATCAAAAATATCTCCAAAAATATCATCGTTATTGCAAAAGAAAAGCATATTTCTCCAGACTTTAAAACTACTATTGAAATGATGGATAGAAGAGAAGAACAAAAGGGAATAGCTTGGAATTTACTCGAGTTTATTAGACCTAATGCTGGAGGTGATAATAAGTTCTCGTTTGAAAACCCTCGTATTATTTTATTGCTAATAGCTGAATAAAGATGAAAAATTTCATAATACGTGCCTTAACGGGTATTGTTTATGCTGGAGTTATGATTGGAATGTTTTTCATTCCCCACTACCTTTTCCTCATTCTACTTGCTCTTTTTACTCTTATCGGTGGGTATGAGTTTTTTAAAATTACTCATCATAAATTTGAAAATATCTCTACTACTCCATTTCTTCTCTTTGCCATTTCCCTTTTCCTTGCATTTTTTTTCATTCCCAAACAGATTATTCCTATTACATTAATTATACTTACCCTAACAATAATTATCTCTTTATCAATCAAGGTGTTCAAAGTTTCAAATAATCCAATTTTAGAAACTTCAATATCACTATTGCCAATTTTTTGGATTGCAATTCCCATGGGTATTTTATCTTTTTGGCATCTCAACTTCGATTGCAAAACTACAATTTTATCTACACTTATTCTCATTTGGCTTAGTGATACTTTTGCCTACTGCGGAGGCTCGCTCTTCGGAAAACACAAAATGATTGAACGAATATCTCCAAAAAAAACTTGGGAAGGATTCGGAATCTCACTCATTCTAACTATTGCTACTGCAATTGGAATCAGCTTCATTCCACTTTTCAACGATGCAAATTTCTCTACTATAGGAAGTTGGATCGGATTTGCCATTGTTGTTAATTTAAGTGGAACGCTTGGAGATTTGGTAGAATCTATGGTAAAACGCAACGTTAACGTAAAAGATAGTGGCAATTTCTTGCCTGGCCACGGTGGCTGGTTAGATCGTTTTGACTCAATCCTTTTTTCCATTCCATTAGGTTTTTTGTATTGGATTGCCTTCTATCTTATTCACTAAGTTGAACTTTTTCATACAATAAAAATTCTATTTTTCCTAATCTAAAATTGCATTTTTAGGAGAAAAAATTTCTATTTTTAAAGTATATTAAAGATGAATCTTTGAAATAGAAGCTGTGTATAATGTATAATATCAAATATATCTATCTAAAAATCAGTTTAATACGAAAAAATCACAAAAAAGTGGTTTGTAAGGAAAATTATTGTATTTTTGCAGGACAACATTGCGGGGTAGAGCAGTGGCAGCTCGTCGGGCTCATAACCCGGAAGTCATAGGTTCGAATCCTATCCCCGCTACCAAAATACAAAGAGGCTGACTTTTTAGTCGGCCTCTTCTCTTTTTACCAATAAGGAATTATCCTAATTTCGATTTATAATCTTGGAAACTTCCAGGTTCTGAAAGTAAAAGAAACTCACCATCAGATTTTACAACCCCAATTGCAGGATGTTTTACACCATTAAAAAATGTAGTTTTTACCATCGTATAATGAATCATATCGTCAAAAACAATTCTATCTCCAACCTCCAAAGGTTCGTCAAAAGCAAAATCTCCCATTCCAATATAATCTCCTGCTAAACAAGAACAACCACCTAAACGGTATACAAATTTGCTGTTTTCATTGGGTTCATGCGCCGAAAGCACAGTGGGCTTATAAGGCATTTCTAAACAATCGGGCAAGTGACAAGCAAAAGAGATATTCAACATCGCAATATTAATTCCCTTATTCTCAACAATATCCTCAACCGTAGAAACCAAAACTCCTGTTTGCCAACCCACAGCCTCGCCTGGCTCGAGAATTACCTCTTCAATATTAGGATAACGCTTACGGAAATTTTGAAGCAACTCAATAAGATGCGCTACATCATAATCTGCACGTGTAATATGATGTCCACCACCAAAATTGACCCATTTACACTGCTTTATCCAAGGTGCAAAACGTGCTTCAAAATGCTGCAAACAACGTTCTAAAGCATAACTATCATTTTCACATAGAACATGAAAATGCAATCCCTCAATTTCAGGTGGAAGTTGCTCTGGCATCTGTTCTGCCAAAACACCTAATCGAGAACCTGGTAAAGCTGGATTGTAAAGATCGGTCTCTATTTCTGAATATTCAGGATTCACGCGCAAACCAAAACTTACGCGCTTCTTATATTTATCCCTACGATTTTTATATTTTTCAAACTGCGACAATGAATTGAAAGTAAGATGACTACTATAAAGCATCAAACTATCAATCTCCTCCTCCAAATAAACGGGTGCAAATGTATGAGCTTCACAATTCATCTCCTCAACTATCAAGCGAGCTTCATTCAACGAACTTGCAGTAGCCCCAGAAAGATATGCCTTGACCATCGGGAAAGAATGCCAAAAGGCGAACCCTTTCAGCGCACAAATAATTGATACATCGGCTTCGCGTTGCACCAAATCTAACAACTGCAAATTAGCTTCCAATGCCTCTTCGTACATTACAAAACAAGGAGAAGGAAGCGCCTCATATTGATTCATATTTACCATAATATCAATTTAAAATGTCAACATTCTCTCCAAAGGAAGACGCGCCGCACTCATTAGTGCTTCGTCCATTACTAGTTCTGGTTGCTCTGTTTGTAAAGCGTTATAAATATTCTCCAAACTATTATATTTCATATATTCACAATTCAAACAATATTGTTCTTGCTCTAAAATGGAGTAAAATTTCTTATCAGGATTTTGCTTCTGCAATTCATATAAAATTCCATTTTCAGTAACTACTAAAAACTCCTTATCATTACTTTCACGCACAAAAGTAAGCATAGCAGCTGTAGAACCCACAAAATCAGCATGTTGTAAGACATCTTGCGGACACTCTGGATGCGCTATCGTAATGGCTTTCGGAAATTTTTGCTTATGCAACAACACTTTTTCTGCCTTCAATTGGTCATGTACATGACATGCACCATTCCACAAAACCATTTCTCGTCCCGTCATCTTATTGATATAAGCACCTAAATTTTTATCTGGAGCAAAAACAATCTTTGCATCTTTTGGAAGTGAATTGACAACTCTTAAAGCATTTCCCGAGGTTACAATAATATCTGACAACGCCTTCACTTTTGCCGAACAATTTACATAACTCAATACCGTATAATCAGGATAATTTTTTAAAAAAGATTCAAAATCTTCATCAGGACAACTATCTGCTAATGAACATTTTGCTGATAGATCAGGAATGAGAACTTTCTTTGTAGGATTAATAATTTTGGCTGTTTCTGCCATAAAATGAACGCCAGCAAAAAGTATAATATCAGCATTTGTCGAAACGGCTTTCTGAGCCAACGCCAAACTATCTCCTACAAAATCTGCAATCGCTTGCACTTCTGGACGTGTATAATAGTGTGCAAGAATTATTGCATTTTTCTCATTTTTTAATTTCTGAATTTTATCTTTCATATTTTCATAAAATAGTTTACAAAATTACACCTCCACCAACAACACAATCTTCTTGATAGAAAACCACTGTTTGTCCTGGTGTTACTCCCCAAACAGGTTCTTCAAAAGTTAGCTCTGCACAATCTCCACAAATAGCAATTCTCGCTTTTGTTGCTGGACTTTTATAACGAATTCGCGCATAAATCCACGGATTTTTTTCCAACCTAACTTTGTCTGGGAAAATACAATTTTTTGCTTTCAAGGTTAGCGATAGCAAATCTTCCCGTTCGCCAAGCATTACCGTATTATTTTCAGCTGAGATTTGCGTTACATACTTCGGTGATCCAAAAGCCACTTTCAAACCTTTACGCTGACCAATAGTATAGAACGGAAAACCCTCATGGTGACCCAACTTTTCACCTTCAGCATTGATATAGTCTCCAGGAAAACATTTTGAACTAAAATCGGGTACATTTTCCGATAAAAAACGGCGATAATCATTATCTGGAATAAAACAAATTTCCTGACTTTCTTTCTTTCTTGATAACTCTACAAAACCATTCTCGGCAGCTATTTTTCGCACTTCCATTTTGGTTAAATTTCCCAATGGGAAAAGAGTTCGTGCCAGCTCTTCTGTTTTCAATTTCCACAAAAAATAGGTTTGATCCTTAGCAGAATCCTCCGCTTTCGCCAAAAAATGAACCCCATTTTGACTTACGATTCTCGCATAATGTCCTGTTGCAATATAATCACAACCCAACTCATCAGCTTTTTCCAACATCATTCCCCATTTAATTGAGGAGTTACAAACCACGCACGGATTAGGCGTACGCCCTTGCATATATTCATTTATAAAATCTGCTACAACGTAATTCTGAAAAATCTGGCTAAAATTCAAAATATGATGCTCAATTCCTAATTTATTTGCCAAACTTGCTGCTTCCTCTATTACTTTGGAACTACAACAATTTTTTTCTGATTCACTATTTTTAGGAAGTGATTCAAATGTTTGAAAAGTTGCACCAACCAATTCATATCCTTGATTTCTCAACAACAAGGCAGACACCGTGCTGTCAATTCCGCCACTCATCGCCATCAAAACTCGTTTTCTCATTTTATCTATTTTTGGAATAAATGATTCTACTTTTTGTAATCCCCTCGTTCAATGGCTAACTCGTAGCCTATAGTTTGTACTCTATTTTTTATATCGGAAAGAGATTCTGCAGCTTCATCTCCAGTACTTATCTTATTATCGTACAACATATATTTCTCTCGTACCTCCAATGGTGATAAATTAGGCATAATCACATTTGCACCATGCAAGATTCCCGCTTCTCTGCCTTTCGAATTGATAGTTCCTAATGCCGTTGTTGCCGGTAATAGTACTCTTGGACGAAGCAAACGAATAAGAGAAAGTAATCGCAACGTTTGTTCCATCGTGCCCGATTTTTCTTGTGCAAAAGGAGTATTCTGTTCTGGTATAAATGGTCCAATTCCTACCATTTCTGGTTGCAATTCTCTAATAAACTGCAAATCTTCATATAACGTTTCAATGGTTTGCCCTGGACTTCCTACCATAAAACCACAGCCTACCTGAAAGCCAATCTCTTTTAAATCGTACAAACATTTTTTACGTGCTGTGAGCGACATCTTCGCTGGATGTAAGATTGAATAATGGTACATATTTGCTGTTTCGTGGCGCAAAAGGTAACGATCTGCACCAGCATCACGAAAACGTTGATAACTCTCACGAGAACGCTCCCCTATCGACAACGTTACAGCACAATCAGGATAATTTTTTTTGATTGATGATACTATTTCGCAAACATAATCATCTGTAAAAAACATATCTTCTCCTCCCTGCAGTACAAAAGTACGAAAACCTAACTCGTAACCTTGACAACAGCAAGCCAAAATTGTTTCTTTCTCTAACCGATAGCGATCTACGCATCGATTACTTTTTCTAATTCCACAATAGTAGCAATCGTTCTTACAATAATTTGTAAATTCGATTAATCCTCTGATAAAAATCTTATTTCCATAAACGGATTGTGCCGTTTCTTGAGCAACTTTCCTCAATTTTTCTATCAAATCCCTATCATCTGTATTCAACAAATAATCAAGTTGTTGCAGTGAAATATTCTGAGTTTGAGTAATATGTTCAATCAATTGTTCCATCATGCTTAACTAACAGCAATCCCGTTAATAATGTTTTCTAATTAAATCTGCAATTCCTTTTCTATCCATCCCCAACTGCACATATAAAGAATCTGCTGAACCATGCTCAATAAATTTATCTGGAAGTGCAATTTTATATAGTTTGTTCTGTAGATGATTTTCCGAAAGATATTCTGAAACTGCAGAATATAAGCCTCCTAACTCTGTTCCATCTTCAACCGTAATTAAAGTATTATATTGTGATGAAATCTCTTTTAACATATCATAATCTAATGGCTTTAGAAAACGCATGTTGATATGTGCAGGCATAATATTCTCCTCACTTAATGTTTCGAGCGCTTCAGCAACAAAATTTCCTAATGGTCCCAACGAAAGTATAGCCATTTTCTCGCCTTTTTTCAATATTTGAGCTTTACCAATAGGAAGTTCTTCAAAAGGAACTTTCCAATTTTGCAACACGCCTCGCCCGCGCGGATAACGAATAACAAAAGGTTTTTCTCGTTGACAATATGCTGTATAAAGCATTTGACGCAACTCTATCTCATTTATAGGTGATGCAATAATAAGATTAGGAACTGCGCGCAAAAATGCTAAATCGAATGCTCCGTGATGCGTTGGTCCATCTTCCCCCACAATTCCTGCTCGATCAAGACAGATTACAACTGGTAATTTTTGTAATGCAATATCGTGAATTACTTGATCATACCCACGTTGAAAAAATGAGGAATAGATATTACAAAACGGAATATATCCGTTGATAGCTAATCCTGCTGAAAAAGTAACGGCATGCTGTTCTGCTATCCCAACATCAAAAACTCGCTCCGGAAACTCATTTCGCATTATAGTCAAAGAGCATCCTGTTGCCATAGCTGGTGTTATTCCTACAACCTTAACATTGGCGCGTGCTAACTCCAAAATAGTTTCACCAAAAACATCTTGATATTTAGATGGCGAATCGTTGTGTGAGGTATCTAAAATGGTTCCCGTTTCTGGGTCAAACTTGCCTGGTGCATGAAATTTTACCTGATTGGCCTCAGCAAACTCTAATCCTTTTCCTTTTACCGTAATAATGTGCAATAATCGTGGCCCTTTGATATTTTTAAGATTGGATAGAATTTTAACCAAAGAAATTACATCATGACCATCAGTAGGACCAAAATATCGAAATCCCAACTGATTGAACATATTGCTCTGATTGCTAATACGACCTTTTATAGAATTTACCCAGTTTCGTATCATACGGGTAAAAGCATTTGACTTTTGCGTATTTAAGGTGAAAAAATTCCACATTTTCTCCTTAAACTGATTATATTTGTATGATGAAGTAATTCGCAACAACTGCTGGCTCATTGCACCCACACTCTCATCTATAGATATTTTGTTATCATTTAGAATTACTAAGAGATTCTCTTTTGAATCTCCTGCTTGATTTAGTGCTTCAAAAGCCATTCCTCCTCCCATTGCTCCATCTCCAATTACAGCAATATGATTAACCTCCGTATTGCCAGCTAAACGATCCGCAACGGCCATTCCTAATGCCGCAGAAATAGAAGTAGAGGAATGCCCAGTTCCAAAAGCATCATACTCACTCTCCGCTACTCGCGGAAAACCACTAATTCCTCCTAACTTCCTATTAGTCGAAAAACGATCTTTTCGCCCTGTAAGAATTTTATGTCCATACGCCTGATGTCCCACATCCCATACTAATTTATCATTGGGAGTGTTGAAAACGTAATGAATAGCAACCGTTAGCTCAATAGTTCCTAAACTTGCCCCTAAATGCCCTGGATTTTTTGCCGTTTGCTCAATGATAAAAGCTCTTAGCTCTCGACACAATTGCGGCAACTCTTCCAACGAAAGTTTTTTTATATCTGCAGGAAAATTTATATTCTCTAATAAATTCATATACTTTTATACGCTCTCCTAAGTAAGGATTCCGCTTAATCTTATTTATGTTGCAAAATTAATAAAAAAACGACTTTTAGTCGATAAAATTTTATACAGAAAATCTTTTTCTTTCTATCTTACAACACTTCAATTATCTATTCCAAATCTATTTTAATAAATCTTGGAAGTAATTTACAATTCTACGAGTAATAATTTCATTATTATGATGAACAATCACAAAATCTTTCGCATTTTCTCCAATTATAGTACATAAATCTGGCGTTTGTACACATTTTCCAATTGCCAATACAAAATCTTCCGGTTCATCAGCAATGAAAATATTTTGTCCATCTGTAACATCTAACCCCTCAGCTCCAATAGTTGTGGTAATAATTGTTTTTCCTAATGCCATTCCTTCAATAATCTTAATTCTAACCCCACTGCCCGAAAGAATAGGTACAATCATAATATCTTTAGATAACATAAATCTTTTAGCATCTTCAACTTCACCTAAAATTTTCAAATTTTCAGACGCCCTTGCTCTAAATTCATCTGGCATATCTCTGCCCGCAATAGTAAATGTCACTTCTGGGTAAACCTTCAAAACCTGTTCCCAAACTTCATCTAAAAACCACTCTATCCCTTCCCTATTCGGCAACCAATTCATACTTCCTATATGAAATAGTTCTGGCTTATCAGATGGCAGATATTCCTCTTCACATTCATAATTATCAATATCTAAACCAAAAGGTATCGTTACACCTGGAATTGTAGGATACAACTCATGGAAAAAATTGTAATCGACCTCCGAGATGGTCATAAAACCATCTACTTTAGACAAAATTGAACTCTCATAATTTTTCAACAATTTGGTCATTTTTTTCAAAACCATCTTTTTTAAAATATTGGTTTCATTATGCACCAAACGTTCCCACACTTTATGCTCAATATTGTGTAATCTAATAACAATCTTGGCTTTCGAATATTTTCGAATTACGGATATATAGGGCGCTACAAATAGAGATTCTAACAAAATAACATCATAGTGCTCTCGAATGAGAATATCACTTAAAAGCTGTGAAAATTGCTTGGAAACAAAACGTTCAATATGATATGACCGTTGTAATAAAAGTGACTTGAAAGCTGCCCAATTATTTAACGAGGTATTGATAAATACAGATTCAAAATCAGTAGCAGCAGCATATTCTCTAAACTTTGGCGTATCCATCAATGGATGCTTTTGGGTATTGATAGCAACAACTTTCACCTCATTTCCCTGATTAATAAGCCCTTGTGTAATACTATTAATAGCAATACAACCTCCATCAATAGGAGGATATGGGGGCTTATGACAAACTTGAAGTATTTTCATCTCTATTTTTTTGAAAATAATCTAAAATTCTTGATTTTTTTAAACCACTTAGTATATTCATCCATTGAAAATAGTGAAGAGTCAATAGTAGCTTTGTAAGATAAAAAGATACAAATAGGAATTAAAATCGCTGTTGACAACCACATTCCCATCGCAACAGGAATATAATCTCCTTTTGCTATTTTTTCTCCAATAATGGAGATAATAAAATAGAATGTGAAAAATAAAACGGTAATTACCAATGGAATTCCTATTCCTCCTTTTCTAATAATGGAGCCTAATGGAGCCCCAATAAAGAAAAATAGAATACAAGCTACTGCCAAGGTAAATTTCCGATGTAATTCAATCTGATATGACCACAAACTTAGATGTTTGTACTTTACGTCGTCGTAATAGAAGTTTACACTATTAATAAACGTTCCTGCCCCCATTTGGGCATAATTCATTATATCTGCCTGTTTTTGAACTGGAAGATTTTCCAATTTATAAGTTACTGGCAAATTTTTATATTGTTCACAAGCAGTATCTTTTAATACTAAGTTATTGAAGAAAAACAAATAACCTAAAAACGCAGAGGATGCAGACTGCTCAGAATGAATGATTTTATGTTTAAGCGTATCAATATTAGCTTTTAACTCTTTTATCTGTAAAACTTGATTGCTTGATTTAAAAAAATCATCATCAGATTTTTCAAATTTAAAGGAAGATAAATCAAAACGTTTATATTGTTGCTTAAATTCAGCACGCATCAATGGATGCGAATAATCACTATTGTTGCGCGATTTGCTTTCGTCCCAGAAAAATCCATCATTGAGAGTAAATAACATATAATGCTTATCTTCTGTTACTCCCATAGCACCGCTTTTAGCGTATGTAACCGTAGTATTTCCCTGACTTTTGGAATGGTCATAGATAATTACATCCTCAATCGTTCTATTGTCAGAACCTTTTTTTCCTACTCGAATTACAAAATTATCAAATCCAGTATAAAAAACCCCCTCTTCAATATTAAGAGCTGGTTTCTGATCCTTAATATCAAAGAGGAGTGTACGCATTTTCAAAAAAGCCTTGGGACTCACATTATTCGAGAACCAAAAGGTAAATCCCGATAACATAAAAACTATCAACAACAACGATGAAAATAGTTTACTAATAGGAATCCCTGCCGACTTAACCGCTATAATCTCATATCTTTCTCCCATTCCTCCAAAAGTCATGAGAGATGAGAGCAAAATAGCTAACGGACAAGCTGTTGATACAAATGTAGCTGAAGCATAGAACAATAATTCCAATATAATTCTAATTTCCAAGCCTTTCCCTACTAAATCATCAACATATTTCCATAAATATTGCATTAAAAGAATAAATAATGCAAATAAAAAAGTAAGGACAAAGGGTCCAAAAAATTTTTTAATGATATAGCGGTACAGAATTTTCACAACAGCACAAGGAATTAGAAGTCGCTGAGGGTTTCTGGTAATTGTGCCAATGCAGCTGCAGCTTGCTCATCATTAGGAGGGGTTCCGTGCCATTTATGAGTTCCCATCATAAAATCAACGCCCATTCCCATCTCCGTCCTCATAAGAATTACTATGGGTTTACCTGCTCCTGTCATCGACTTCGCTTTCTTCAAAACTTCGACCGTTTCTGACATATTGTTTCCATCCATTGTAAGAACAATCCAATCAAAAGCCTCAAATTTAGCAGCTAAATTTCCCAATGAACAAACATCATCTGTCGGCCCATCAATTTGTTTTCCATTGTAATCAACTGTCAAAATAAGGTTATCCACTTTATTGGCAGAAGCAAACATTATAGCCTCCCAATTTTGGCCCTCTTGCAACTCACCATCACCCGTTAAAGTATAAACGATGTGATTATCTTGGTTTGCCTTCTTGGCCAAAGCTGCCCCAATAGAAACAGACAAACCTTGTCCTAAAGAACCTGATGCAACGCGAACTCCAGGCAAATTATGCGTAGGTGTAGGGTGACCTTGCAAACGAGTTCCTAATTCTCGGAAAGTAGCTAACTCGGAAACTGGGAAATAACCTCTACGAGCCAAAACACTATAAAAAACTGGTGTTATATGTCCATTGGAAAGGAAAAACATATCCTCATCTCTTCCATTTTGTGCAAAATGGGCTGGGTCAGCCTCCAAAATTTCAAAAAATAGTGCTGTCAAATAATCAGCACAACCCAAAGAACCACCAGGGTGACCAGACTTTGCTTTGTGAACCATTCTAATAATATCTCTGCGAACTTGTGCAGCTATGGTTTCTAATGTGGCTTCTTTTTTCTCCATAATTGACTTTTTTATATTATATTATAAATTTACTGAACCAGAAATTGCTGATGATAAATTTAGCATCTCTTCCGAAGAAAGCTCAACACGTTTTTTGGTAAAATCAAGATCGCCTGCCTTTGTGATTGGTACCAAATGAACGTGTGTATGAGGTACATCTAAACCTATAACCGCAACCCCAATCCTTGCACACTCTACATTCTGTCGAATTGCTTTAGCAACTTTTTTGGCAAACACCATCATCTCTGCCAACATTTCATCTTCCAAGTCAAAGATATAGTCATTTTGCAATTTAGGAACTACCAATGTATGTCCCTTTGCAATAGGTGAAATATCCAAAAAAGCAAAGAATCTATCATCCTCAGCAATTTTATAACACGGAATTTCACCTTTTATTATTCTTGTAAAAATAGTTTCCATAATATTTTATCTTGAAACCTCCAATATTTCAAATTTCATAGTTCCAGCAGGTGCTTGCACAGTAACAATATCACCCTTCTGATTTCCTAAGAGACCTTTTGCAATCGGTGAAGTAACAGAGATTTTACCCGATTTTAAATCTGCTTCAGACTCTGGAACCAACGTATAAGTAACTACCATATTATTTGCCAAGTTTTTAATCTTAACTATTGAATAGATTAAAATCTTTGACACATCAATTTTTGATTCATCTAATAATCTTGCATTAGCAATAACATTTTTCAATTTTGAAATCTTCAATTCCAAAATTCCTTGCGCTTCCTTAGCGGCATCATATTCAGCATTCTCAGATAAATCACCTTTATCTCTCGCTTCTGCTATGGCTGCAGAAATTTTAGGTCTTTCTACAGATTCTAACTGTTTTAGTTCATCTTTCAATGCTTGAAGACTTTGTTCTGAATAGTATTTAACTTCGCTCATTTCGTCTATATTTGTTTATAAAAAGAAATTAAAGAGGCTTATATTAAGCCTCCTTAATTTAAATTTCCAAGAAATATTCAGAAGACTATAGAGTTATTCTTAAACTCATATAGTGATTTCCTTTATATTGTTTAGTAAATCTATAAGAGTAATCAATGTACAAACGTTGATTGCCTTTTTTAGAAAGTGGAGCTGCAAATGTTACACCAGCACTTGGTCCTGCATACATATTATCTGGACTTAACTCAACGTGATCTAATTCACCAGCTTCATCTTTTACAAATGCTAAATTCTCCATAGCAAAACCAGCTCTTACCATAAAGAATTGTTTTAAACCATATTCTAAACCGATAGCAAAGATATCTCTTGAATATGCATTTGCAGTAAATGATCCAGCTAATGTAAATCTATGATCTGCATCATTTCTTGTCAAACCTTCTTGTTTCAAGTCTTCTTTAGACATATTTTTGTAGTCGCCTCCAAAAATCAAGAAATCGTAAGAAAGTCCTAAACACAACATAGAAGGAAGTTCTGATGCTGCTGAACGTTGTTCTAATGATAATTCATAATCAGTGTTAACAACCTCCCCACGAATGGTAAGACCATCACCTTTGTAGCTAATAGGAAGACCAATATTTTTCAAAGTGATACCAATTTTGAAGTTTTCGTATGCACCAGATACATATTGAATACCTGCATCAATAGCAACGCCATTGGCCTTAAGGTCAGAAATACTTTCATTAACGATTTTAACAGAAACACCACCATGGATATAACGGTTAAAAGATTTCGCATAGTGAATTCCAATATAGTTCAATTTTGGGGAGAAGATTGCTGATGTTCCATCAGGTTGATCTACGGTAGTTACAGGAATATTTCCAAAACCCATATTGAATATTGAGATTCCTATTGTTCCTAAATCTGTAACAGAACCTGTTTCTTTATTAGTTTTACGCAAACCTTGCGCAATACCAAAAGAGTTAATAGAAATTCCACAATTTGAACCTGAAAAATATTGTGTACGTGAGAAAGCAAAATCAGTACCTTTGATAAATGCGATACCTGCTACGTTGGAATACAATGCTTCAATGCCTCTGATTTCTGCAATACAAGCACCACTCCAACCATTTGAACGTGCCCATGGGTCAATTAGCAAATGCTGAGCACCAGCTTGTCCTGAACGGTCTTTATTTCCTGCATATCCTGAAAAGGATACTACAGTGAGACAAACAGTCAAGCAAACTAATAATGTTTTATATATATTCTTCATTTTATAATTATTTACGTTTGTTATTTAATAATCTTAGAATGCATTTAAGTCGGTTGGACGCATTGCACAGAAGAATTTCAAAGTTCTCTCACCAATTCCATCTGCTTTAACGTGGATAATATACATACCACCAGCAATTGGAATATCTGCAGAGTTCTTCAAATCCCAAGTTACGTATGTAGATTCTGCATCACCCTTTGTAAGTTTACGTACTAATACGCCACTTACTGTGTAAATAGAGATATCACACTTTTCAGGTAAGTTTGTAATCTTAACGTAGGTTTCGAGAGCTGTGCTTTCGTAAGTAGAATATCCATAGTATGGATTAGGAACAATATTGATGTTATCTAATACTGTTTCGTGAGTTGTTACATCATTAGTTACAGGAGCAATATTCTTAGTTGTGAAAGAATATAATGGGTAACCATTGTTTGCTGCGTATGCTGTTGCATAATCAGCATCTGCTTCTGCTTGCGCTTCGTTGAAGTATCTTGAATTGTATCTCATATATGGACGAGAAACACGCAATTTAATAGTTGCTTTACTGCTCATCCAATAATCAGATTGGAATTGTTGTGGCATAGCAATTGAAGTCCACATTACGTTGTTGAACAATTGCATTTTCCAAAGTTTACGTTTAGCATCGTTAATATTATCAATTCCTGTAAATTGGCTGAATTTACCAACTAACCATCTACATTCATCGTATGCTCCACAATCATAATAAGAGTTTTGCCATACATTATTGCCATCCATAAATCCGCCACCACCATGGTGTACACCATTAGCTGTACGATCAATTCCATCGTCATCCCAATTACGGTGCACCGCTGTTGGAGCAAGTTTATAGTAGTTTGCAGACGTATTTCCTGAACTACCTACAATATAAATGTAGTGTCTTCCACCCCAAGCCAAAGTAGCTTTAAATTCTGGAAGTCCATATGCCATATATAAATCTCTGTATGAGTTATAGGTAGCTTCATTAATCTCTTCGCCCTCTGGAGAATATGCATATACATCTGTTGGATTGAATAACATATCATCACCATTATTAGCAGTATCTGCAGAGTTTTCTGAGAACATAATATTTAATCTCTCACCGGTTTCTACATTGATAGCATAACCTGGGAACCAACCCATACCCGTTGTACCTGAACCATCTGGGTTACCATTTTTGTCAACAGATGGAGATTTTCTTGGTTCTTGTTTGTATGCACCACCAATAGATAAAGCATTATCTTCACAAGCTTCCAATACAATACAACGTGTCCACAATTCTGGTTCGTTTGGTGTTAATACAACATCAACAGAATATAAATTAGTCATTGTTTGGTTATAACCAGGACAGTAAGAATTTGTATAAAGAGTCAACTTATGAGTGAAATATGCTGGAAGTGGTTCATCGTAAGAGATAGCACCATTTTCAAAATCTGGTTCATCTGGAACAACATATTTTGCTTGTGGACCACCATCGTATGGAGACGACAATACGTATGGAGACCAAGTACCATCAATAGCACCTTCAAATTGTCCTAGTGGATCTTTCCATGCTCTTGATTTCCAACTATCATTCAAAGAACCTTTTGGTGTTTCAACAAAGAAATCTTCAACACGCCATTTAATATATTCATCTTCAACACCATCTTGAACATCTGTTGCTTCTTCCCAAGCTCCAGCAGATTGTTGACCTGCTCTAATCCAGTTAGATGGATATTCACCTTCTGTATCTTGCAATCCGCCTAACCAAGGGTGATTTTCATCTTCAAATACTATTTCAGAACCTAAGAAATCAACTTGGGCAAATTTTAGTTTATTTTGATAATCATATCCTTGAACAGCTGAATCCAAATAGGTTTTCATTTCTGTTTGGTGTACTTGGAAATCATAGTTTTCAATAGAAACAGAGATACCCAATGGGAGGAAGAGTTGTTCATTTCTTTGTGTAATAGATTTGTCTGAAGGAATAGCACGCAAAGCATTTCCTAAACTATCTTTATAACCTAAAGCAACGATATCTTCATCTGCAACATCTTCACCAAATTCAAGAACCCAAGTGGTAGAATCAGTTACATCAGCAGCTGCATCAACAAATCTGATTTTGTAATCAAATGGTTGCAATTTCAATGGGTCAATAACTTTAATAGAAAGTGGACCAGCATTGTTTTTGTATGTAATAGAGTTAACTTTACCGTAGGTTAAAATTTCTTTGATAGACTCATCTGTTAAATCCAAATAGTTACCACCATTACCTTGACCTTCAATACGAGTAATCATAGGTTGTGTACCATACTCAGCTCTTAAGGTTGTACCTGTATTATGAGACAATGCAGGGTGTGGAATAGCAGCATGAGCAGCAATAGCAGTACCACCAGCAGCCTTACGTCCTGCAAGGTAAACTGTTTTTTGTCCAACCAATCCGTTTGGAATATCAGGGTCAATTGAATAAGTTTGATAATTGTTATAAGCGTAAGCAATTACCATAAAGTAATAGGTCTTATAGTTAACAAGTGCATTAGAACCTGTAGCAAATTGATCTTGAGTAATTTTCAAAGAGTGGAAAAGACCATTATTAGCACCATTTACCATTTCTGTAGCTACAGAAGTTCCTAATGCATCATTATAAACCCAGTTTACAAGTTGACCAATAGGATTACCATTTTCATCATAGTTTTCAATATCACATTGAGCAACTAGACGAGCTTTATCAAGGTCATCCAAGTCAGCTACACTGACAGAATTGTTCTTAAGTTGATAAATTTTGTAACCTTCGAATCTATATTTACGGTCATATTCAACAACATTAAGTTGAGACTCTACTCTATCATAGTAGTAAACTGAATCAGGAGTAACGATAGAGTCTTGAACGATAACTAATTCTTCATCTGTACGAGATTCAGGAATTTGAGCATCTTCTTCTTCGTATGTTTCATTAAAGTTGTTGCTAAGTGGGTCATCGTTAGAGATGTAAAGAATCAATTCTTTATCAAGTTCACGAATAACTACATCTGGAGCATCAGGACCATCCAATACTTTGAAACAGTTTTCGAAAAGTGCTTGACATTTATCATCAGCAATTTTCAATAACTCTACAGAGGCCCAAGCACCACCTTGAGAAGCGCGTGCCCATGGAATACCAACAGTAATATAGTTAACAGCACCTGCTTCCAATGTGAAAGGACCAGCAGATTGCATAAAACGACGGTCACCAGGAGCATTATTTTCATTTGCTTCTGTCCAACCACCATCAGCAGTATAGTTAGGATCAACACCTTTAGTACCCCAATTACAAGGGTCTGTCAAACCTGGGAACATGAAATCACATTCAGGACCTTGGGTTTGAGATTGGTGAGCATTTTTACCATATCTCATTTTGGTACCATCACCCCAAATACCTTGCAACATATAGTAGTATTCGAATGCAACACTAGGGTCACCAATTACAGAGTTGTCGTTATTATGGTAAACAAAACGGCGCATACCGAAACGTTCGTTATCAACGATATCATCACCGAAATTCACACCATTAATGGCCATTTGGTCATTTTCGAATGAGCTATTAAGATATCTATCACAATAACCAGGGAAAGAAGCAGAGTCAACATAGAATTTTGGATTATCTCTACCATCAGGATCGATATAAGGACCTTGGAAGAAATCAACACCTACTGCAGGTGGTTGAGAACCATAGTGTTGTGTCAAACCAGTACCATCAACATCTCTACCATTGTAGCAGTAACCTAAACCACGGGCAACATCACAACCTACCATATCATCTTCTGCAAATCCCAAATCTGGGTCAACCCATTGTGAGAAGTAACAGTTAGTAAGTTTAAAAGTAGAACGGTTTACGATTTCATAAGAGTAGAAAGTCATATTATTGATTTCGTCATTTGTAGCAAATGCGAAAGCTTGTCCACGGATTTCCAAACCGATTGGGTCACCTTGAGTTTCAGTGTGAGGGCCACCTTTATCGTTGAACACCCAGAAAAGGGTTTCGTCACCTTTCAAAACGTGGTCCGCCAAAATCATTTTATTATCAATACCTGATCTTTCTTTAAACCAAGTTCTTTCAGGAGCCCATGGCAATCTATCTTGAGCAGCCAATTCAATATTAGCAGTAGTCCAAGGACAATATTCATTATCCAAATCGTAGTATGGATAGTCACCACCTTCAGGAGTATAAAGTAAGTTTCCATCCACATCATTATAAGGTGCGCAATACAAAGAGTAATCGTCACCAAAAATTTCACTTGGATTAGCAACCTCTTTCCAGTTAGAGATACTAGCTGGCATAACGTAAGTAGGATCATTAGTTAAATGAGCAGCTATATGAGCTTCTACTTCAGCACGAGTAACCTTATAGTGTTTGTCGTAGTAACTACATACATTTTGTAATGTTGAAGCTCCATCAACGGTAAGAGGACCTGTCCAGAAGTCATCACCAACTTGACGGAAACGAACAGCAGCCAAACGCAACTGACCAGAAACGTCACGACCACCAATCCAAAGGGCAGCGGCAAACATTGAAGTTTTACCTGAACCTCTAGGAACTTCATACTGTGCGATTTCTTTGAACCACATAGTACCATTTGTTTCCACGTAGGCTCTTACGTTGTTAATTGTAAGCTCATTTGAGTTTGTGGCAGGCAAACAGGTTGCAGACTCATCCTTTTGCATCGGAGCATGCACTGTACCAACCCATTTTCTTGCGTAAGTAGCATTTGCTGCTACCAACACAAAAAGAGTCAATAAAACTATAATTTTGCTTCTTTTATTCATATCTTTTTTTTTTATTTACATTAGAAACCAAATTGAACACCTAAGCTAACACGAGTTGGCAAGCTATAGTTGTAAGGACTTTGCATAACCATTTTGTAGTAGTCGATGTAGCCCGGAACATAAACTTGTTGATTGATATTTTGTTGATATTGAGCAGCTGATAAATAACCGTCATCTTCTGGATTTCCGGTATAAGTATAAACGCTAAGTACGTTTTTGAAGTTGAAAAGGTTCATAACATCAAGATATACCATAATGCTACCTGGTTTCATTTTGCGTTTTTCACCTTCTGTTTTTGGTTTTGCAGCTAAGTTAAGAATCCATGATTTGTAAATGCGAAGGTCACATTGGAAAATCCAAGGTTTGTTAGAACCATTGATAGATCCTGACAATTGAGATTTACCAACACCTGCAATTGTAGAGAATGGAACACTTGAACGAGAGTAAGGCATACCAGATGCAGCTGAGAAACGAATAGAAGCACCTGCATTTTGGAACCAATTGATAGATTTTTTCTTACCTGTTTTCTTGCTTACCCATTCACTAATTACTTTTGAATCATCTTCAAAGTCGAATGATAAGTCAGCGGTAATTCTATGTCTTTGGTCGAATTCCAAGTTTGTCAAAGTTCTCAAGTTTGGTTGACCAGAAGCGATAATTGCCAAGTTAGAACCTGCTGAAGAACCTGTACCTTTTGCAAATTGAATAGTATAAGAAGCACGAAGGTTAACAAATTTCTTTGCTCTCAAGTTGAAACCTAAAGTAAAACCTTGTACTGTACCGAAGTCGATATTATCGTATGAATAATATGTGCTAGGATATGCACCTGTATAACGATAAGATTGGATTTGGTCACGTTTTTCAGAATAGTAAGCAGCGATACTAATAGCAGCGTTGTTACCCACTTTTTGACGGAAACCTAATTCATAGTCAATACTTCTTTGAGGTTTCAAGTTAGGATTACTTACTTGGTTACCTGCGCTAGAACCAAATTTTTCAATGAATAAGTAACTAATTGGATCTAATTGCAAGTTAGAAGGACGATAAGTAATAATGTTATAGTGAGCATAGAACAATGAGTTGTCTGATACTGGGAATGAGAAAGAGATACGTGGCATTACTGACCATTGTGGTTTATAATCTTCAAATGCTTTACCACTTACTTTAGAGATATTGCTTGGATCGAAAGCTTCTTTAAGGATTGGACCACCATTAGCACCTAACATAGTAGTTGGGTCAGTAACCTCTTGTCCTAAAGCATTGTACCAAGTTGTACCGCTACGGTAACCAATAATGTTTTGAGTAGATGGGTCTAAAGTAGAACCTTTTTGATCAACATAAACTACCCAATCGCCTTCTGCATTAGGAACGATTTTGTCTCCAAAAGCACCATTCAAAGAACTTACAGTATGAGCTTCACGGAAAAGGAATGGGTCTGATAATACTTGTTGGTTAGCATCGAAACGGTCAACACGCAAACCAACGTTGAACAACATACTCTTGATAGAGAATTTATCTTGAATATACATTGCTAAATATACAGGTTCGTATGCACCAATTTCATATCTTCTATCTACAATTTGATTTCCTTCATCATCATAAATAATGTTTCCATTATTGTCTGTTCTTGCAACACCATCAAAGAAATCAGAGATATTTGTTTTGTTACGATTAATGCTGCTACCGGTGTAGTCATATCCATAATAACTTACAAGTGGTCCACTAATACCTACCAATAGTTCATCAGCTGAGAACATATTCAAATCGAAAGTAGATGGATCATAGCTATCAATATCCAACCAATCGCTTCCATTAGGATCTAAACCTAAAGCAATACGAAGGTTTCTATCGAAATTAGTTTGAGAATTCAAATCCACCAATTGATTATAAGTAATTGTATCTTCAGAAAGATAGATAGGATTGTTAACATCTAATTGTAACATGTGAGAGTTTTGTTTTGCTCTCATCAAAGTCCACAAAGAGTAAGGAGAGATACCCCAAGCGCGGTAGGTTAATTTTTCAAATTCAAAACCTAATTTCAACTCGTGGTTACCCAAACTCATAGAAAGGCTTGCTTTTGCACCAATACTTTGCGTTGAAGTTTTGTTATAGCCTGACATTACAGTACCTGGCATATAGAACATTCCATAAACAGTAGATGGAGAAGAACCATTCAACAATGAACCAAATTGTTGATACAACTCGTAATTGTAAGGAATATTTGATCCATACAAATCGTAGAAGAATTCAGGAGTGTAATTATCCACAAAATTTTGTGTGTACCATGCTAAATCAGGGTTAGAAGAGGTAGATGGATCGAAAGTAATAATTGAATCATAAACAGAAGATAAAACGTTTACGTCATAAATTACAATACCATCAGGATCTGTAAGTGATTCTACTGGTAAATACATTTTTGCTTTTTTTGTTGTATATTTACCAATATGACCATAATTAAAGAAATTATCTTTATGTCTTTCATCTTCACTCACACCTTTATTTAATGTATAATTTATATTAATATCGTACATTAAGTTTTTAAGCAAAGAGGTATCTCCAGCAGTAGCAGTTTTTACTCTATGATTAATACGAGCATTCAAACGAAGTGTTGAAGCTGTTACAATTGGGTGGTTTGCACTATTGAACAAAGCTGAAGCTTGACCACCACTACTATGACCTTTATCATATTGGTAAGAAGCACCAATAGAGATTTTCATATTATTTTTAGATTTTCCATTAGCATCTTTACCACCTGCAAGGAAGTCTAATTTACCTTGAACAACATATCCCCAAGAAGCTACATTTTCGCGAACTCTTTTTCTGTAGAAGTTTGTACCATCATTGGTTAAGTATTCTGCATTATTATAGGTTGCACCCAATTGTAACTGGTCATAACGAAGAGGATTTTTTGTCAAAGACTCAATCAAATCATCGTTTGCAACCCAAAGACCGCCTCTTGCTGGAGCGCCTTCTTGGCTATAATTACCTTCTGCAACAAGAAGGAAACCAACTCTTGCAGGATCGGTTTCATTTTTACTTCTCATAATAGGACCTGAGAGAGAAACAGCTGCCAAGAAATTGTTATAACCATCTAAAGATCCGCTAACCTCTGCAGAACCATGATACTCTCTTGATACACCTTTAGTGGTAATTACAGTAAAAGAGGTACCATCACCATATTCAGCTGGGATACCACCTTGGATAAGTTCAGCGCCTTCAATAGCTTGCATAGAAACACTTGAACCACCACGAACGCGCACACCATCGATAATCATTTGTTGACCATCAGGACGGTTACCACGAACGGCAGAAATACTACCATCAACACTAGATACACCTGAAAGGTTGGCCAATGCTGCTGAAATAGAACGACCTGCTTGTTTACGCACATCAGCTCCTGAAATTACGTCTGAAGATTTTGTGTTATCCGCATCAAAAATTGGTGCTTCATACACAATCTCTACAGTTTCAAGAACTGTGGAAGAACAATCCAATGTGAAGTCAATAAACTTTGTTTCTGAACCTCCAATTGGAATTCCACTTTGTTTTTGGGAAGCAAGACACAAACCGGAACCTCCGGCAACAATGTCATAAGTTCCTGCTGAAACACCAAAAATTTGGTATTCTCCCTTGTCATCGGTGTAGGCTCCGTTCACAACACGATCTTCGGACTTCAAAACAACCATTACTCCAGAATTTGGAACTCCTTTGGCGTTTTTCACACTTCCTTTAATAGTGCTCTGAGAATAAGCAACACTACCGAAAAGGATAATTACACTAAGTGTAAAGAGTAACTTTTTAATCATAACCTTTTTTTATATTAAACTTAAATTTTGATTTTTTTTCAGGGTGGTAAAAGTACAAAAAATATCCACTATAAAGTGGGTATTTTGTTCATATTGTTAATAAATAATGCTAAGATACTAAAAATCAGGACGTTTCAATATTTCTGAATAAATTATTCCTCGCTTAATTTCCTCTTCATCAAAAGTCAATTCAATATTTGCAAACTCCTCATTTTCTGATAGTTCAATTTTATTTTCTGTTGTAGGAATCCGATTTTTTGTACCAGAATTATCTTCATAGCTAAAATGCCTTGCAACAGTATTGCTTTCTGAATGAAGAGAATTTACGGAAGTTTTAGAGATTTTTTGCCGCAAACTTTGATGGGTTTCCTCCTCTAAAGTTTCAATTTCTTCGGAAAAATTTTCTTCTATTTCCTCATCTTCAATTGCTTCTGCTTGTTGCTTTGCACGTGCTGCCGCTTTCTTCTTTTCTTCTTTGTAAGATTTATAAACAGAAAATAAAATTATTAATATAGCAATTAAAACTTCTATATTCATTTGTTAAATTTATTTTGTAATTTCTCAAAATTTATCTCATCCATAATCTGCGTAATCACTTTTTTGGTGTTATACGGAAAATCTGCTTTCATCATCCAATCATAATAAGCAGGTTCTTTAAAAAAGATTTCACGCACATTTTGACCTTTATATTTTCCAAAATTGAAAATTTCTTGGTCTTTATCATTAAAAATAATATGATTTGCCAAATCTACATTTCGATGATCAGAAGAGAAATTGCTTAACATATTAACATCGTTTTCAAAGATAATTTCTCTACCTGACTTGGTATCTTTGTAAGTTGCACCTTCATACATTTGAATTTGGCTTTTAAATACTTCGTATGTTGCTCTTGTATCGGCAGATGCTTGGTGAGCATCCTCTAAATTTGCGTGACAATAATACTTGTAAGCGGCAACCAATGTACGAGGCTCCATCTTATGAAAAATGTTCTGAACATCAATAAACTTTCTATTTCGCAAATCAAAGTCGATACCTGCTCGGAAAAATTCTTCTACAAGTAAAGGAAGGTCAAATTTATTGGAATTAAAACCCGCCATATCAGAATCTCCAATAAATTGAAGAATTTCTTGCGCTTTCTCTCCAAAAGTGGGCTTATCTTTTACATCTTCGTTTGTAATATTATGGACTGCAATACAAACATCTGGAATTATAATCTGATTACCAAATTGATCTTTTCCAGGGTTAAGCAACATCGTCAATTCCTGCTCTTTCCCATCTGGAAATACCTTTAGCATAGCTATTTCCACAATTCTATCTTTACCAACATTAAGACCTGTTGTTTCCAAATCAAAAAACAACAATGGCTTTTTCAAATTTATATTCATAGACTAATATTTTACGATTTTCAATGTTTTTTGTCTTCTATTATCTGCTATTTTTAATAAATATATTCCATTAGGATAATCACTCAAATTTAAAGAGAAGTGAGGTTGGTCTATTCGACCGAAGAGCAGTTTTTTTCCACTAATATCAAAAAGCGTATAAGTTGCTGAATGATACAATTCGCTGGAAACATTTACATTTAATGTAGAGTTTGTGGGATTTGGGTTCACCGACACAAAAAAGTCATCTGTAACATCATCAATATCAACAGGTTCTATATAACTACCCACTACGGCGCGCACCATTGGTGACCCTTTGAAGAAAGGTTCTTCCCAATCAGTCATCACCTTATAGAAGAAATGCCCGCGTGCGTCTGTATTTTGGTCAAAGCCAATATTTAACTGCACATTATGGTTTTGGTAGAAACCCACATAGAAAGTATCGCCAACCGCAATAGGTTCATCAAGAAAATAGGTGATAAAGTCGTAATAATCTTGATTATGCATAGGTTGTTGCGCTTGTTGTTCATAAATTATTTGACCAGGTTTTCCATTAGCATCATTCCAGACCATCAGCGTAAAAGGGGCAAAATTCTCATCATTTTTGACAGCATTAAACCATATTTTCACAGCGCGTAATGTGTCGGGGTGAGAAGTTATAAAACGAACAGCCAAATAGGTTGCTGGTGTTTGCATTGTTGAATAGATGGAGTAACCTGCTTCTGCAGTTCCATCATCATAGGCAAAATAGTTTTCAAAAGATTGATAATGTACAATCGTATCATTACTTTTCATTATATCGCCTGAATTACCATCTACCTCATATACATGAACTACTGTAAAATATGCACTTTCAGCGCCATCAGGAGCTATTGTGAAATTTATAGAAGGTTCAACTTGCAATGCTGCCGATTGAAGTCCGTTATCAAAATAGGGTGCAATATTTTCGTTACTTGATGGATGATTGTAAATCACACTTTGGTCATTTTTAATAACCGAATAGGAATATTTACTATTTTTAGTTACTTGAGAAAGATTTGCCATCATATTTTCAAAATTTTCCTTTAAATAAGAGGATTGAAAATGAGACCAAGGCATTGTATAATAGGTGTTTAAAAACGTCGTAGTAGGAGCGACAAAGGCAATATCGTCTGGATATTTATCTTCACAAGTTCTATTTTTATTTAGGCGTATATAGTCGATATGCCATTGGTCGCAGTTACCATCCCAACCTTGCACACCATTTCCTTCTAAACTTGCATAATTTCTAAAACGGAATTGAAAACTATTCGACAAATAGTTAGGGTCTATAATTGGAATTAAAACTTGTTTAAAATAGGTAAGATGATTGGGCTCCTCTTCTAACCATTCATCAACACTTTCACCTTCTGTACTCCACACTTCACTCCAAACCATAGCTGTATCTTGAAGATACCCAAACTCTAAAATTAGTTTATCGTATCTTTCGGGTTGATTTCCAATTCTTTCCCACTGTACGTATGGGTAAGTTGTAGAAGCACCGCCTGGTTGATAATAGAAACTGAAATAGAGAGAATCTGCGGGAGAGCAAGAGCCTAAGAGAAAAGGCTGCGATGTTAACGTATCAGCAGGAAAATTATCGGAGGATGCGTGCGCATAAATTTCTCCATTTTCATCTAAGGCATCAAGGGTTATAGCACCGATAGTTGGCGGTATTACGGGATAGGTATTATTTACATAAGCCTGTCTATCAACAAAATACTTAGGATTTGGAAAACCACAATAGTTTGAAAAATCTTCATAAAAAGGCAAAGAGACGGGCGAAACCTCATCCTTAACTCCATTTTCTTTCAACAACAAAGCTTCTTTTTGAATTTTCACATCTCTCTGCAAACCTGTCAAACGCTCTTGAGCCTGAACAGATATAGCAGTAGAAAAAATAAATATTGTAAGAAGCAGCAAAAATTTCTTATTCATTATTTATAATTGATTTCTTGGTGTTAATTACAGATTATCCGCAGTAATTGTTTCGGAAGCAGATAGGGAATCTCCAACAACGGGCAACTCTTCAATATCTTTTCCTACCACTAAAGTTATAGATTCACCCATACTGATTTCCGTACCTGGTGCGATTGCTCTTCCTTTATACAATTGTTCTAAAACCACATCTTCATACGGACTTGGTTTATTAATCACATTGGTGAGTTTCAAACCGATAGCTTCTAACATTATTTCTGCTTGACGGCGGGAAACGTCTTTCAATGCGGGCATTTTTACTTTTGGAGGAACGGAGGATGCCACAGTTAGATAAACTTTTCGTCCTCGTTTTACTTTTTCGTTTGGAAGAGGATTTTGCGTTAAAATAGTTCCAGCTTCATGTTCTTTATCATATACATAATCAGAAACTACAATAATAAAGTCTTTTGACAAACTATCTTTTAGCAGCACATCGGCATCTTGTCCGATAAAAGTGGGCATCTCAATTTCATTTCCATGACGAGTATAGATACGCGTACCCCAACTAAAGAGCAAAATTAAAACAATCGTTATAACAGCAGCAAGAACCAGATGAAAACCTAATCCTTTCGGTTTAAAAAAGTCAATAAATTTACCCATATTAAACTATAAACAAAATATGTAACAACAAAAACGCCAATTTATTTTTCTGCCCACAAAAATAATAGTTTTTTTATTATGTATAGAAATATAAAAAAGGAGTTGCTTATCCATTAGCAACTCCCTGTTTTTAGTTCAATATTGGGAATAAATTTTTGATTTTATCAACATAATCGGTTTCTTCCCAAGCGAAGAATTTCACTTTTTTAAAAATTCTCTCTTGGCCATCTAAAATTTTCTTATATGTATTTTTATCTTCATAGAACACTTCTACCTCTTGTGTATAAGGGTCTCTTCCGAAGTGACCGTATGAAGCGGTTGGCAAATAGATAGGATTTTTCAATTGGAATCTTTCAATAATATCGAATGGTTTTAAAGAGAATATTGTTTTGATTTTCTCTGCAATTTCTCCATCTGACATATTTACCTTTGCTGTATTATAGGTATTAACAAAAAGGCCAACGGGTTCAGCCATACCAATTGCATACGCCAACTGCACCAGCACCTCATCACAGATTCCTGCCGCTACCATATTTTTAGCGATATGGCGTGCTGCGTACGCTGCAGAGCGATCCACTTTTGAAGGGTCTTTTCCTGAAAAAGCACCGCCGCCGTGTGCACCTCTTCCGCCGTACGTATCAACGATAATTTTTCTTCCTGTAAGTCCAGTATCACCATGAGGGCCACCAATTACAAACTTTCCTGTAGGATTTACATATAATTTATATCCTTTTTCAAACAATTTTTGGATATTGGCAGGGCATTCAGCAATTACCTGAGGAATTAAAATATTTTCAACATCTTCACGAATTTTGGCCAACATTGTATCATCATCTGCAAACTCATCGTGCTGGGTAGAAACAACAATGGCATCAATTTTTTCAGGGGTTTTATCATCGGCATATTGGATAGTAACTTGAGATTTTGCATCGGGGCGCAAATAGGTCATCACTTTACCTTCACGTCTGATTTCCGCCAATTTTTGAAGAATAATATGTGCAAGTTCTGAAGTTACAGGCATAAAATTATCCATTTCTCGACATGCATAGCCAAACATAATTCCCTGGTCTCCAGCTCCTTGATTTTCTGCCTCCTCACGTTCAACTCCTTGGTTAATATCAGAAGATTGACCATGAATAGCGGTGAGCACCGCACAAGATTTGGCATCAAATTGATAATCGCTTTTATTATACCCGATTTGATCAATTACTTTACGAGCAATATCATCTACTGCCACATAGCCTTTTGTTTTTACTTCACCGGCAGACACCACAAGTCCGGTAGTTACTAATGTTTCGCAAGCTACTTTTGAGTTAGGGTCATTCGCAAGAAATGCATCTAATAATGCATCTGAAATTTGATCACTTACCTTATCCGGGTGTCCTTCGGAAACAGATTCTGATGTAAATAAATAACTCATCTTTACAAAATTAAAACGTTAATAATTAAACTGTTGCCGAAAAAAATAGGAAGGATTATCAATGGTTTAGCATTTTTTCAAGTGGTTGCAATCATAACAAATCTTTCCACATTTTTTTGGCTCGGCAAAAATACACTTTTTTTCACACAAATTTTGTACTTTTGCACCCAAAATTTTTACTATGCTTAGAATTGAAAACTTACATGTTTCCATTAAGGGAAAAGAGATTTTAAAAGGAGTCAACCTTCATGTGCAAAAGGGTGAAGTTCACGCAATTATGGGCCCTAACGGAACTGGGAAAAGCACTTTAGCATCTGTTATTGCAGGAAAAGATCTTTTTGATGTTACAGAGGGACAAATTATATATAAAGAGAAAAATCTTCTTGATCTTTCTATTGAGGATCGTGCTAGAGAAGGTATTTTTATTGGATTTCAATATCCAGTAGAGATTCCTGGCGTTAGCATTAATAATTTTATGCGCACAGCTTTGAATGAAATCCGCCAATACAAAAAACTTCCTCCACTAACAGCATCACAATTTATCACTCTTATGGAGGAGAAAAGAAAAGTTGTTGAACTTACTTCAAAACTTAGTGATCGTTCTGTTAATGAAGGTTTTTCAGGTGGAGAAAAGAAGAGAAATGAAATTTTCCAAATGGCAGTTTTAGAACCAGAACTTGCCATTTTAGATGAAACCGATTCTGGATTGGATATTGACGCCTTAAGAATTGTTGCCAATGGTGTAAACCAACTAAAAAGCAAAGATAATGCTACCGTAGTAATCACCCACTACCAACGCCTTCTTGATTATATAGTTCCTGATGTTGTACATGTACTTTTTGACGGAAAAATTGTAAAATCTGGGCCTAAAGAGTTAGCTTTAGAGTTGGAAGAAAAAGGTTACGATTGGATTAAAACTGAGTATGAACAAGGACTTATCAAATAGAAAATGCAAGATTTTACCCAATTTATAAAACAAACTTTTGAAGCACGAAACGATTCTTCTCCATTTGAAACTCTCCGAAAAGAAGCATTTACTAAATTTTGCGAACAAGAGTTGCCCACAAAAAAAATTGAACAATGGCGTCATAAGGCAATCGATAAGTTGGTAGAACCTCAATATGCATTGCAAAGCGAGCCACTCCCTTATATTCCTATAGAAAAATTTTTCAAATGTAATGTTCAAAACATTAATACTCAAATGTTTGCATTTCTAAATGGTTGGTTTGTTCACGATAATCAACCTCTTCTTACATTTGAAAATGGAATTATAGTTGGAACTATTTTAGAAGCCGTGAAGCAATATCCTGAACTTGTTCTTCAACATTTTTCCAAAATTCGTCCAGACAAAACTGATGGACTGATTGCTTTGAACGAAGCACTTTTCAGCGATGGTATTTTTATCTATATTCCTGACAATGTACGAGCAGAAATGCCTATTCAAGTAGTTTCGTTAATTGAAAGCGAACAAAACTTGATGTTACAACATCACAACCTAATTGTGATGGGGAAAAATGCTACGCTATCATTCATTCAATGCGATGACTCGTTACGTAATGAGAAAAGTTTCATTAATAATGTTACTGAAATTTTTATGGACGAATATTCTCAATTAGATTATTACAAAATGGAGAATAAATCTTCCGAATCATTATTGGCTAACAACATATATGTAAACCAACAAGCTAATTCTCAATTTTTCTCTAATGTTACTACTTTTAATGGTGGATATGTTCGAAATAACATACACGTTGAAATGAACGGAGAATATGCAGATGCTAAGTTATATGGTTTATATTTAGTTGACAGAAAACAATATGTTGATAATCAAGTAGAAGTTATTCACAATCAGCCTAATACATCAAGCAATCAACTTTATAAAGGTATTGCTGATGATGAAGCAGGGGCAAACTTCAACGGACACGTTATCGTGAAACCACACGCACAAGGAATTGCCGCATATCAAATCAACAAAAATATTGCGCTTACTGATGATGTGAAAATTACAACACATCCTTTTTTGGAAATTTATGCCGATGATGTGAAATGTAGTCATGGTGCCACTATCGGTCAATTAGACGAAGAGGCAATGTTCTACTTACGTTCTCGTGGAATCTGCAAACGCAATGCGCGGATGTTGTTGATGTATGCATTTGCCAACAACGTAGCAGATTACGTTAAAATCCCTGAATTAAGAAATCGTCTTAACGAAATGATTCAAAAAAGATTAAGCGGAGAACTTTCTATCTGTGACCAATGCATACTACACTGCAGTAATAAAAAATCTTTCGACTTTGAATTTAAGATTAAACCATTTTCCAATTAAATAAAAAGCTGATTCAAAATTGTTTTTATTACAATAAGCAATAAAAAATCTCGTTAAAAAATTCGTCAAATTGATTATTGTGAGAAAATTAGGTACAATTCTTTTACTATTAACAATATCACTCGTTGGTATGGCGCAACGTTCCGAAATTGGAGGAATGATTGGTACTTCATTCTACTTAGGAGATTTAAATCCAACTCGGCTTTTTGCTGCTCCACGCGTTGCTGGTGGCATTGTTTATCGTTACAACTTCACACCTAGATGGGCATTAAAAGCGGACATTTTATTTGCTGAAGTTACCGCTAGCGACATAAACAACAATAAAAATTACGATAGAAATTTAAGTTTTCGTTCGCCAATAACCGAAATTTCCGCACAACTTGAACTTAATTTCTTCAAAATTTACAACATTCCAGCGCGCAATCGTTTCTCTCCATACATCTACGTTGGTATTACCGCTTTCTCCTTTAATCCTAAAGCACAATTGGATAGCGTTTGGTACGATTTACAACCTTTAGGCACTGAAGGTCAAGGGATTGAAGGTGAAGAAGAAAGATACTCTCTTTTCAACTTTGCTATTCCTTTTGGATTAGGTGTTAAAGTTAATATCGGAAAACATGTCTGCTTAGGCTTAGAATGGGGAATGCGCTACACTTTTACTGACTATTTAGACGATGTTAAAGGTGAATATTATGACAATCAAATTTTAAGAAGAGAACGAGGAGATGTGGTAGCAGACCTTGCTGACCGCTCAGAAGTATTACATGAAGCTGGTACTGCGCGTGGCAATATAAAAACCAAAGACCTTTACTCATTTGCTGTTTTTACGGCTACTTTTAAAATTGGAAATGAAGATCGCTCTTGCGACATCAGATACCAAGCAAAACCGCGTATCAAGAGAGGTAAAAAACACTAATTTTCAAGCTAATGAATCTTTCAGATATTAATAAAAATAACATTCCAACGCACGTCGCCATTATTATGGATGGAAATGGACGTTGGGCAAAAAAACAGGGGAAAGCTAGAGTTTTTGGTCATCAAGCTGGTGCAGAAACTGTAAGAAGAATTTTGGAAATTTCTGGAGAAATTGGCATAAAATATCTTACACTTTACGCATTTTCTACCGAAAATTGGAACCGACCCAAAGAGGAAGTAGATGCACTTATGGCGTTGTTAATCAAAGCAATAGATGGAGAACTTGAAAATTTGATAAAAAATCAAGTTCGCTTGATGACAATCGGAAATTTAAAATCTCTTCCTGAAGAATGCCAGAAAGAGTTGCAAAACGCCATCGAAAAAACAGCAAATAACAAAGGAATTACACTCATTTTAGCATTGAGTTACAGCGGACGTTGGGAAATTACTTCTGCTATACAACAGATAACTGAAGTAATTCAAAGCGGAAAACTAAATCCTAAAGATATTTCAGAAGAAACAATATGCACATTCTTGAGTACAAAAAACATTCCTGACCCAGATATCGTAATCCGAACAGGTGGTGAACAACGCATCAGTAACTTCTTACTTTGGCAAATTGCCTACACAGAATTTTTCTTCCCTCAAAAATTTTGGCCCGAATTTCAAAAGGAAGATTTCTTACAAATTATCGCTGACTATCAATCTCGAGAACGTAGATTTGGAAAAACCAGCGAACAAATTCAAAAATCATAAAATTATATATCTTTGCGCCTTTAATAGATTTCACTAAATGTTTAACATAAAAAACCAATTTCTTGCTCTTCTTATAATCATTTTCTCTTGTTTATCAGAGGGTTATGCACAAGTTATTTTAGGTGGAGATGGAAATACTAACCAGATCGAAATTGACTATTCTGCACCCAAAAGTTATGAAGTTGGTGGAATTACAGCATCTGGAACTACCAATTTTGATGCTCGTTTACTCTATTTTCAAGTTGGCGATATAATTGATATTCCTGGCGATGAAATCTCTCGCTCCATCAAAAGAATTTGGAGTAGTGGTTTATATGAAGATGTAAGCATTGTAATCACTAAGGTTGTTGACAACAAAGTATTTCTTGAAGTTAAACTTGCTGACCGGTCTCGATTGGTAGCTTTTGGTTTTAGAGGAGCTAACAAAAGCGAAGAGAGCGACTTGCGCGAAAAAATCAAACTCTCACAAGGAAATATTGTCAATGAAAATATGAAACAAACTTGCATTAACAATATCAAGGAGTTTTACATTGACAAAGGATTTTATAATTGTACTGTAGAAGTTGAAGAGAAAGCTGATGCAACTATCAATCGAGGCGTCAATCTTTTCTTCAACATTAATAAAGGGAAAAAGGTAAAAATTGAAAAAATCTATATCAACGGAAACCAATATGTAGTAAGTGGACGTTTGACCAAAGCGATGAAAGAAACTCGCGAGAAAACACGCTATATGCCTTTTTATAAAGCAGATACGGTTATCCGATACTTCATCAAAAATCCAGAAGAGTATAAATCAAAAGACCTTTTAGAGCATTTAGGCGACTACTTCAGCGACCGTGTCAAAATTCGTCTTTTCAAAGCTTCTAAATTCAATAATGACCTTTACGAAGCAGATAAAATAAAACTGATTGAGAAATATAATGAATATGGTTTCCGCGATGCGTATATTATCAAAGATTCTGTTGATTTCTCAGGAGATAAAATCAACATTTACATTGATGTAAATGAAGGTCCTCGGTACTATTTCCGAAACATCACTTTTGCAGGAAACACCAAATACACCTCCACATTTCTTCGACAACTCCTTAATATTGAGAAGGGTGATGTTTACAATCAAAGTTTGCTGATGAAAAACTTGGAGATGAATGAAAATGGAACCGACCTTAGTTCCTTGTATATGAACGATGGACACCTATTTTTCTACGCCAATCCTGTGGAAGTTTTGGTAGAAAATGATTCCATAGATATTGAAATTCGGATTCGCGAAGGGAAACAGGCTAAATACAACAAAATTACCATTAGTGGAAATACCAAAACTAGCGATAATGTTATTTTGCGCGAAGTTACAACTATTCCAGGACAACTTTTCAATCGCGCAGACATTGTCCGTACGCAACAAGTACTGCTTTCATTAGGATATTTCAATCAAGAAACCCTTAACGTTATTCCAAAACCTAACGAAGCTGACGGAACCGTTGATATTGAATATATTGTTGAAGAAACCTCTTCAGACCAATTGGAATTAAGTATAGGATATGGAGCTACCCAGTTGGTATTGAGTGCAGGAATCTCTTTTAACAACTTCTCTTTCAACAAATTCTTTAAGAAAGATGCGTGGACTCCAGTTCCATCTGGAGATGGACAACGCTTAGCTTTTAAGGCTGCAACTAATGGCAGTTGGTATCAATACTACGTTTTCTCATTCTCTGAACCTTGGTTAGGAGGTAAAAAGCCAAACGCTTTTTCAGCATCTTTAAGTTATCAAATACAAACTAGTGGCGCAAAAAAAACTGACCCAGCATTCTGGTCTTTAAGAGTACTGAGCGCATCAACCTCTTTAACAAGAAAAGTAAAATGGCCTGACGACTACTTCTATATTTCACACACATTGTTATATCAACGCTACCAAGTAGAAAATTGTGGTGGACAATATGTTTTCTCTGATGGTTTTTCTAACAACCTCAGTTACATTTTTTCTATTTCTCGTAACTCTGTTAGTGCGCCTATTTATCCGCGTGAGGGTTCAGAAATTATGTTCTCAATGCAACTTACACCACCTTATTCGCTATTTTCTAACAAAGATTATAGCACTCTTACTGACCAAGAAAAATATAAGTGGTTAGAGATGCACAAATGGAAGTTGAACATCTCTTGGTTTACGAAAATTGTTCAAAATCTTGTATTGAACGTTCGTTTCAAGATGGGATTTATGGGATATTACAACAAAGCCATTGGAGCTTCTCCGTTTGAAAGATTCTATTTAGGTGGTGATGGTTTGTCAAATTATAGTTTAGACGGACGAGAAGTAATTGGTATGCGTGGTTATGACGATTCTGATTGTAACCCTCGCGAACCTGAATCATCATTAGCTGCTGGAGCTACTATTTATAATAAATTTACGGCAGAATTGCGCTATCCTATCTCTTTGAACCCTAATGCTACCATATATCTACTTGCTTTTGCAGAAGCAGGTAAAGCATGGAATGATAAGCGTGAATATAGTCCATTTAAATTGTATAAATCGGCTGGCGTGGGTGTCAGAATCTATCTACCAATGTTCGGACTCCTCGGATTTGATTGGGGTTATGGATTTGACAATATTCCAGGTGTAAATCGTAACAATAAAGGACAGTTCCACATCTCTATTAATCAATCTATCGATTAAACTTGTTATTAGTAAAGATGTCTGTAAATTTGTAATTTTAAAAATGTAATACTATGAAAAAATCACTGCTTTTATCCCTATTTTTGGTTGTTTTCTCTCTTGCAGCCTTTTCACAAAAATATGCTTATATCGATTCTGAGTATATATTAAGCAATATGCCAGACTATATTGAAGCACAAGCAGAATTAGATCGTACTGCTGCAGTATGGCAACAAGAGATTGAAGCAAAATTCAAGTCTATCGACTCTATGTACAAAAAATATCAAGTAGAAGCCATTACTCTTCCTGAAAACTTGAAACAGAAAAGAGAAGAGGCAATTATCAAGGCTGAACAAGATGCTAAAGAGTTACAAAAAAAACGTTTTGGTAAAGATGGTGACCTTTTCAAAAAACGCGAAGAACTTGTCAAACCTATTCAAGACCGAGTTTTTACTGCTATTGAAGAATATTCTAAAGAGAAAGGTTATGCCTTTGTTTTTGATGTTGCTGGCGCAATGACCATCGTATATGCTGACTCCAAATGGGATATTAATGACCAGATTATGCAGAAGTTAGGTATTTCTGCCAATGATGATGAAGAATAAAAAAACAATAATATTAACTTTCTTACGTTGCAATTGCATTTAATAATAACAAAAGCATAAAATAAATACAGAAAATGAAAAAAACTCTTTTATCAATGATTGTTATTGCCATCATGATGGTTGTAACAACTGCTCAAGCTCAAACAGGCAAATATGCACATATCAACCAACAAGAGATTATGAAAGCTATGCCAGGTATCGACTCAATTCAAACAAAACTGATGGCATTTCAACAAAAATTAGAAGCTGATTATGCTGATATGGCTGCAGAGTACCAACAAAAGAAAGATAAGTTTGACAAAGAAGTAGGTACAATGTCTGCTTCCGTTAGAAAAGTTCGTGAAAATGAAATTTTGATGTTAGAACAAAGTATCAGCGAATTTCCAACCAATGCACAAATTGAGATCGAACAATTTCAAATTGAACTATTGTTGCCATTCCAAGAAAAACTAAAAAAAGCAATTGACGAAGTAGCAGCAGAACAAAAAATCAATTATATTTTCGATAGTTCTACTTTACTTTATTCCGAAGGAGGAACAGACGTTTCAAATCTTGTAAAAACAAAATTAGGCATTAAATAAAAGGTTTATCTATTAAAAAAGCGGAGTTAAACTCCGCTTTTTTAATATCCTCTTTTAATTGCAATATTACCTTTAACCTTTTGAGTTTCTTCATTTAGAATATAAGTAAAAGTATAATAATATATTCCATCAGGAAGATCATCTGCGGTCCAATCGTTTTGATAATTCAACTTATCATACACAACATTTCCACGTGAATTGCGAATTGTAAGCCGAGATTCTGAACAATACTCTATATTTTCAATTACAAATTGGTCATTAAAGCCATCGCCATTTGGCGTAAAGATATTGGGTATTGTAAGTTCTACGGCAGGTTCTTCTGACACGATTGGTTCTTCTGATGCGACTAACGATTCTTGAGATATAGCAGGTTGCGATATAGCAGTTTCTTCTTGCGTTATAGGTAAATTCTCTTCAGATTGAGAAACTTGAGAAGAAGACACAATATTTGCTTGAGGTTGTGTAGGTACATTAGACGTTAGCGGTAATGTTGTGATAACAGGTGTTACTTGTGGAGAATGGGTAGAAACAGAAGTAGGGAAATTTGACAAATTTTCATTTTCTCTATTTTGGGAAGAAGTTGTTGAAACAAGAAAATCTTGAATTGATGGAATATTTTCTACAACCTTTTTTTCTTCTTTTACCTCAATATCTTGATAAACAGAATCTTGTATTACTACTGATTTTGTATTGCTATAATTTGTTTTAGATTGAACCGTTTTATCTGGACGAGAAATAGTCCAAGCAATACCCGCAACTGTAGTTGCTGCAGCAATAGCGCCAGCAGTAATCCAAGCAACTGCGCCTTTAGAAACACCGGTTGTTGCAACAGATTGCGACATAGTAGCAGAATTAGAAGTAGCCGTATTGGCAGCTCCTTCTGAAGCAGACGGAGAATTAGGCATTACAACTTCCAATTGTTGTTCGAGCATTGCCCAACAATTATCGGAAGGTGTTTCCGTCATATTATCTACAATATTCTTTAAATCATTCATAACCATATAATTAATGTTCTGAATAAATATAATCAAGCAACCATTTTTTAGCACGGAAGAGTCGAGTTCTAACTGTTACTTGTGAAATTTCCAGTTCTTGAGACACCTCTTCATAACTATAACCATCGAAAGCTATAAGGTTCAGAACAGCTTGCAAATAGGGAGGCATTTTCTGAATTGCCAACAATATCTCCTTTTCTGAGATAGAATCTGGAATAGAATTCCATGCTTGTGCATCGGGTTCCTCCGCCATCTCTTCGATAGTTTCTGCGAATCTGAATTTTTGATTTTTTCGATAGCTATTAATAGCACAATGAGTCATAATAGAGCGGATCCATACCTCTAAGGAACTTTTATAGGCGAAACTTTCCAATGAGGTAAACACCTTCATAAATCCTTCAATCATAACATCTTCAGCTTCATCTTTACTTGTAGAATAGCGCATACAGACGGCTAACATTTTAGGCGCATACTTATTGTACAAGATGCGCTGGCTGTTTCTGTCATTAGCTAAACAACCCTTTATCAAATCCAAATCGTCTGTTAAAGCGTTTTTCATACTAATATGTCAGCAAAAGATGACAGATGTTCCCGAGATATGCAATTATTTCACGGTTTTTACGATAGATTCGACTTCACGAATATAATCCCGTTTTTCCTCTTCTGGGGCATATACAAAACCATCAACAGAGATACAATACTCTTTAGAATTATCGAGGAATGAAAAACTTACGAAAGGGCCTCCCATTTCGTCATTAACACTTTCCCACAAACCTCTCAACTCTATGCCAACTTTTCCATTTACGGCACATGCTTTAGCAGATGGATAGCCATACACATTGGAAAGGATTGGATATGCTCCTTGTACTGCACCTGGAATATACTTTTTAGTAATTGTATTGCGGGCGGCAATAATATTTTCTCGAGTTAAGCCATTCATTGCTGATTTATAAATCATAACGAACCGGTCATTACGAGCGGTGCGGTGACCGATCCACACAAAATCCTCCTCAACACGCAAAACCTTATACTGATACGGAACCGTAACATTGATTCCGAAACGGTCTCTAATCAGCTTTTCTGCTTCAGCATTATGATTATCTGTATAAAACAACTGCAATCTTTTCAAGTCATTCAGATAAAGTGCATCAACAATCTCATTTTGATGTTCAAGGAAAAGTGCAAGGCAAGAATCCTGATTATTACCTTTAATTTGAACATATACCTGAGGAGAAGCCCACATATCGTTATTAATGCGAAAGACATTGCTTGAATATTGAGGATTATAATCGAAGTGGACAATATTTCTATGTTTTCTATAGAAAGCATTAAAATCAGCATTTTTAAAATGGAGAAGGTCAAACATCTGTTCCACTTGATTAATAGCGGGTTGATCTTTCTGCAAGATACTATCTATCAATTCGCGAGCTGGCAAACTCCAATAAGGTGTATCGATTACTAACACCACTTCGGCTGCTTTTCCATTAGAGTTGTTGCTATATTTAATTCCACCGCCACCAACAGGCTTATCCTTACAAGAAGAGAACAACACAACGAAAGCAACGATAACACCAATTGAGTAGATCAACTTTTTCATAATAATTGTAATTTTAAATCGAAAATAGAGAAAAAACATTACTAACAATAACGATGCGAAAATACGAAAAATATCTATTAATCAAGAAAAAAAAGAATTTTTAAGAGTAATGAATTTGTATTGATTTTTTTTGTACTTTTGCCGCCCTAAAAAAGAAACCTTTTTATAAATTAAAAAACTTAAAATTATGTTGAAACATTACGAAACCGTTTTCATTATGACGCCCGTTTTGTCTGAAGACCAGATGAAGGAAACGGTAAAGAAATTTGAGAATATTCTCACTAACAACGGTGCTGAGATTATTCATCAAGAAAATTGGGGCTTACGCAAATTGGAATATCAAATCCAAAAGAAATCTACTGGTTTTTATCATTTATTTGAATTCAAAGCTGAACCAACCATGGTTGCAGAACTTGAACTTCAATATCGTCGTGACGAAAGAGTGATGAGATACTTAACTGTTACGTTAGACAAACACGCTATTGCATACAGCGAAAAGAGACGTAACTTAAGAAAAGAAAAAGAAACTAATAACTAATTGCGGAGGAGATAATTATGGCTCAACAATCAGACATTAAATATTTAACCCCAATCGCGGTTGATATTAAAACCAAGAAATATTGTCGCTTCAAAAAGAGCGGTATCAAATATATTGACTACAAAGATGGTGAATTCTTAAAAAGATTTGTAAACGAACAAGGTAAAATTTTACCAAGACGTTTAACAGGAACATCTTTGAAATACCAAAAGAAAGTTGCGCAAGCAGTAAAAAGAGCAAGACACCTTGCATTACTTCCTTTTGTAGCTGACAATTTAAAATCTAACCAATAAGAGGAGGACTGATAATGGAAATTATTTTAAAACAAGACATTGAAAAATTAGGCTATGCCGACGAGATCGTTAAAGTAAAAGACGGTTACGCAAGAAATTATCTTATTCCTCAAGGTTTTGCTATTCCAGCTACTGAATCTAACAAGAAAATGTTAGCTGAAACTTTGAAACAAAGAGCATTCAAAGCTGAAAAAATCCGCAAAGAAGCTGAATTCATGGCAGGTAAAATCGAAGGCCTTACCGTTAAGATTTTAACCAAAGCTTCTGAAAAAGGTACTATTTTCGGTTCTGTTAACACCATCGCGGTTGCTCAAGCATTGAAAGAACAACACGATATTGACATCGAACGCAGAAGAATTATCCTTGCTGAAGATAAGATTAAAGAATTAGGTACTTATACTGCTCAAGTGAACCTTCACAAAGAGTTTAGAGTTACCATTAACTTAGAAGTTATTGCTGAATAATTACATTTCACGATTATAAGTCATAAAAGAGTTCAGTATAGCACTGGACTCTTTTTGTTTTTGTGACTATAACAGAATCTTCTGTGTTAGATTCAAAGCATTGATTTAGCGCACAATAAAGTTCATTTTTGCTAAAAAATCAAAAAAAATAGGAATTTAGAAAAGATGAAGAGTTTTTTTTCCTTTGCATAGTGGATTTAAAAAATTACACTATCTTTGCAGTCCAACTTTTCTGATATGAAAAAGATAATTTATCCTATAGTTTTAGCTTTCGCATTTTGTGCGCTGCTCTTCTGTTCTTGCGGAAAAAAGTGTGAATGCCGCGAATGGCTGAATGGTTACTCTAACGACCCCTACCCCGTTGACCTTGAAGGCGATGGCAATGCTTGTGAAAATTTTTCTACTGTTGACCCTACAGACACAGCTATGACTGGTATTCAGTGTTATGAAATTCCATAATCTATTATTTACCTAATAAAATAACAATGAAAAAAATAATTTTAACTTTAACTATTGCAGTTCTTACTGCTTTTTTATTCTCTTCTTGCAATAAAGAATGTTATTGCACAGTAAAAAATGGTGAAGATGTTATTCCTGGATATGACCATCAAGTGGTTGGTAGTATGACTGCTAAGGATTGCGAAGCTTTCAGTAATTCTGAATGGAATAGATTAGGTTATACATACACTTGCACTGCTGAATAATTATAGTTATGAAAAAAGTATTCGTTGTATTAATCGTTTTGGCAAGTACGATACTATTTACATCTTGCGATAAAACTTGCACTTGCATAAATCCTAACGCAGAGGTTACAGAAATTGATGCTTTTCTAATGGAAGATTGCCAAAATCTTTCCAATGATATTGTTGGAGATTGCTACTAATTGTTGAGAAATTGAACAATTTCCATTTCATCTAAACCTCTATAATCCATAACTTTGGAGGCTTTTCCCGCTTTGACAAATGCAAATGTGGGGAAGCTTCCAAAAGTTGTTTTCATAATGATAGGTACCTGCTCGTTGTGAAAAACATAAAAGGGATATTCTGAGGAACCTGTTTCCGCTTTAAATTGCGCAACGTGGTCATCTAAGCCTACAATTACCACTACCATTTTGCTTTTATCAAGATGATTCTTTTCAAAAAAGGAATTAATTTTTTTCATACTTAGCCGACAATATCTACAGCCTGCTACATAAAATGCAAACAAACGTGGTTCCTCCTCAATAACAACATTTTGCATTGTAGAATCTTGTAATAATTGATTAAAAGCTGTTTGATTAAAATCTTGAATAGGAGAAACAATCTTATTATAGATAGTATCCATTGGAAAACAGACAAACGGAACAATCACAGAAGTTGATAAAGAAGCTATAACCAGCCATTTACGAAATTTACACATCGATTCTTCTTCATTTTTTACTAAAAATAGAAGTAGAATAATTGCTATATTTTTAAAGATGGAAGCTAATGGTTTTACCTCTACAATAGTACCAAAGCAGTGGCAATTTTCATCTCCGCTTCTAAAAAGTGCCACGTAACCTAAAAAGAGTGTAAATCCCACCATTGTAAGTATTGAAAGCCACCAAACTTTCTTATAATGCAGTTTAAAAATCAAACCTACACCCAACAAAAACTCAAAAGCTATCAACACTCGAGCCAAGAAAGTACCGACTACAAAGTTAAAAATGCCGAATGAGTGAATATAGATTTCAAACTCATCAATAGAGATAATTTTGAATGCTGCGGAAAGTATAAAAACGACTCCGAGCATTATTCTAACTATAATTTTTGCGATTTTTTTGAATTTTTCCATTCTGTGAATTAAAATCCTTTGGGAATTGCATTTATCAATTTCTGTGTATATTCAGTTTGTGGATTTGCATAAATCTGATCTGCATCGCTCAGTTCCATCAATTTTCCACTTTGCATAACTGCCATTCTATCAGACATAAACTTTACAACTGAAAGATCATGAGAGATAAAAAGATAGGTAAAATGGAACTCTTTTTTCAATTCGTTTAGTAGATTGAGCACTCGTGCTTGCACAGAAACATCGAGAGCCGACACCGACTCGTCACAAATAATAAAACGGGGATTTACTGCCAATGCGCGCGCAATTGAAATTCGTTGCCGTTGACCGCCCGAAAATTCGTGAGGATAACGAAAAAGATGAGTTTCATTTAAACCCACACGTTCTAACAGCGCTATCGCTTTCGCTCTGCGCTCCTTATCATTAGTACCAATATTGTGTACTTGCATAGGTTCCATCAACATGGAACCTATTGTTAGTCGCTGATTTAAAGATGAATAAGGGTCTTGTAATATAATCTGCAACTCTTTTCTCAAAGCACGCATCTGACGCACTGACAACTGAGTGATATTCTGACCTTTATAGAAGACATTTCCACTTGTCGGTTCAATAAGACGAATCATTGTACGACCCAATGTTGTTTTTCCGCAACCTGATTCGCCCACTAAACCTAATGTTTCACCTTCATAAATATCTAAACTTACATTATCCAAAGCGTGAACGTATGTTTGTTTTTCAAACAATCGATTTTTTCTTACTGGATAGCGTTTGGTAAGATTTTCAATCCTAATCAGCGGTTCCTCTGCATACATCTTAGCATGAATTGTTTTCCGTTCCTCATCAGTTACGATTGAACGATGCAACAGATCATTAATTTTTCCACTGTTTTTCTCTTGTGAAAATCTCATAAAATCCTCTACTGTAGGAAGATATTTCAATCTCACATTTAATGGTGGTCGACATGCTAACAATCCTTTGGTATAGGGATGCTGAGGATTTAGAAAAAGATTTTGCGCCGAGCCTGTTTCTACAATATCACCTTTGTATAGCACCATTACTTTATCAGCAATTTCAGCTACAACACCCAAATCGTGGGTAATAAAGATAATACTCATCCCATACTTTTTCTGGAGATTTTTCATCAGTTCCAGAATATTTTTCTGCACAGTAACATCTAATGCGGTTGTTGGCTCGTCGGCAATAAGGAGGTCTGGATTACAGCACATTGCCATAGCAATCATCACACGTTGTTTTTGTCCTCCTGAGAGTTCGTGTGGATAACTATCGAAAATTTTTTCTGGGCGCGGTAGCATCACCTCGTTAAAAAGCTCAATCACGCGAATTTTAGCTTCCTTAGTTGTGAGTGACGTGTGCAGCAGCAATGCCTCCATAATCTGTTCGCCGCATTTGATAACAGGATTGAGCGATGTCATCGGCTCTTGGAAGATCATTCCTATTCGATTTCCTCTTATTTTTTGCATCTCCTTTTCTGGCAATTTTATCAAATCGATAGGATTTTCCTGCTCAGATGGATAAAAAAGAATATTTCCTTGTGAAATTCGAGATATTTTTTCCTTAATCAGGCGCATAATGGAGAGGGCTGTTACAGACTTTCCGGAGCCACTTTCGCCCACAATTCCCAATGTTTCACCTCTTTCGAGAGAAAAAGAAACTCCTTTTAGAATCGACTTCCATTCATTATCGTTTTTCAATTCAAGAAAGAAATCATTAACTTCAAGGAGTTTCATAAAATCTATTTTGATTTAAGATTAGTGATTTCCGCAACTATGGGATTGGTGTCCACATTCGTGGTCGTGACCTGCGCAACCCACACCTGAGTCAGAGATTTTACCTTCGAGGAACTGCTGTACCAACAGGTTAACGTCACCGCTACAACCTCTAATTACCATAATTTGGGCAGCGTTGAGTACATTTTTTGCGCCTTCGCCCATATTTCCAGCAAGCATTACTTTTACACCTTTTTGTTGCAGTACAGAGGCGATATTTGATTTACAACCGCAACCTTGTCCTGCGGGGAGAGTTTCGGTAGCCACCACTTTATCGTGCTCATCAATTTCAAAAAGTGTATAATGGTCGCAATGTCCGAAATGGTCATCTACTCTTCCATCCACAGTAGGAACAGCGATTTTATAAGAGAGGTTAGCTTCTGGCACGTCGGAAAGTTGATAAACTAACTCTTCTGCCAATTTTGAGAAAAGGATATTGATTTCTGGAATATTAGCAGCAATTAGATTTCCGCCTGCTTCAGCAGTTTTTCCAACCTCTTGAATAATAGGAATTTGAGCTAAAAGTGGCGTACCAAATTCTTTAGCTAACTGTTCGCCACCACCTTGACCAAAAAGGAAATATTTTTCGTCTGGATGTGACATTGGCGTGAACCAACTCATATTTTCAACAATTCCCAAAAGAGGCACATTCATCTTCTCGGGAGAAAACATATCCATACCTTTGCGGACATCATTTACCGCAATAACTTGAGGAGTGGTTACAGCAATTGCTGCCGAAATGTTATATTGTTGAAGCGTAGAGATTTGAATATCGCCAGTACCAGGAGGAAAATCGATAATCATATAATCAATCTCACCCCAAATTGTTTGGTTAAAAAGCATAGCAAGTGCACTTCCTGCAAGTGGAGCACGCCAAATTACTGCTTGATTGGGATCCACAATCAAACCTACAGAATTTACTTTTACACCATATTTTTCGATTGGCATCATCATCTCCTTGCCATCTTTCTCAATAATTTCAGGACGTACATTTTCAATTCCAAAAATTTTTGGAGCTGAAGGTCCATAAATATCTGCGTCCAACAAAGCGGTTTTATAACCCTTACTTGCCAACATAATCGCTAAATTGGCGGCAACTGTAGATTTTCCTACGCCACCTTTTCCTGAAGAAACAACAACCAAATGCTTTACACCTTCAGGTTTTGATTTCTGTAAAAAATTCACCATTTTACTTATATTTAACTGATAATCAATATATTTTATAATTTTATCTCCCCCCAAAAAAATTCTTTTTTAGGAAACGGCAAAGGTACTAAATTATTTTGCACATCTAATGAAAAAAATTGTCGTTCTATATGCAATTAATCAAGCGAATTTTCGTTTAATTTTATTATCAAAAAACAAGATACTATGAAAAAGTTATTTTTATTTGGCATCATCGCATTAACAATGATTGGATTTACCTCCTGCGACAAACTTTCAGAAGACGTTTACAACTCAAAATGCAAAATTGCATCTATCACTTACGATATTGCCGACTTACAAGGGAGCAATGTTACATACATTTACGAAGAGAAAGATGTAAAAACCATTCAATATCAAAATGGCATCTATTTAGAGTTGGATTATAATGATAATAGAACGGTTAATAAAATTACTGAATATAATGCTGATAATACACCCACAGGCGTAGTTATGGAGATGGTTTATGATAACAAAAAGATTGTCGAAATTAGTTATTACGATAACGGAACCCTTACTCAAAAATACTCTTTTAAAAGAAATAACAATGTTATCAGCAATATCAATATCTTGATTGATATAGAACTTCTTATGGGAGATTATATGAAGAATAAAGAGGGAATTTACAATCTTGCATTCAATTCTGAAATTCCTTGGGAACAAATCTCTAAAATTGTAGAAAAATCTGATATAAAAGGTCAGATGGTTGAGATTTCGGGTGTAACTCAATTCACAGATGGTAATTTAACCTCATTCAATATTGAAATTCCGATGGTAGCCTCTATTCAAATGAACTACACGTATGATAACTGTAACAATCCATTCTACGGATTAAATTTTGTAGCAGCTCAATTTAACTGCTTCAACAGAAATAATATTACTTCTACAACTATAGAAATGAATAATGAATTATTAGATATGAATGTTAACACTACAATGGAATATACATATAACAACAAAAATTATCCGCTTACATTAAAACAGACTACCATTAATATGATGGATCCTCAATATAACGAAACTATTACACAAACATTTACCTACATAAAATAGTATATGCATTATGGTATAAATAGAAGCTCAAGGGGAATTTCTCTTTGAGCTTTTTAATAAATTAAGAAGAAAATGATTTTTTATTATTCGGGATGTGGAAATAGCAAATTTATAGCTGAGAGTCTATCTAATATATTGAAAGATAAGTTAATATTTATTCCAGAAGTAGATAGGAAACAACATTACGATTACGCATTAGAAGAGGGAGAAAGCATAGGTTTTATATTTCCCGTGTATGCGTGGGCACCACCGCAATTAGTACTCAATTTTATTCAAAAATTGAAGTTTTCAAGAACAGATGTTTACACTTATATGGTTGTAACTTGTGGAGATAATGTAGGAATGACCGAAAAAATCTTCGCAAAAGCAGTAAAAGAGATTGGACTTCAGTTGCAAGCTTCATTTTGCGTAATTATGCCCAACACCTATATGATTATGCGCGGCATGAACTTGGATAAGCCAAACTTGGCGCAACGAAAAGTTGACAATGCAAAACGACTTCTACCAGAAATTGCGAAAAAAATTGCACAACACGAAAAAGTTTGTAATCAACTTCCCAAAGGTATTTTTCCTTGTTTAAAAAGTTATCCCATCCGTTTGGGTTTTAATAAATCTATGACAGATAAACCTTTTCACACCACTGAACGTTGCGTTTCGTGCGGAAAATGTGTAACCGTTTGTCCTTTGCAAAATATCACACTTCAAACTGGAAAACCACAATGGAACGGAAACTGCACCAACTGCTTGGCGTGTTACCATTTCTGTCCAGAAAATGCGATTCAATATGGAAGCATCTCGGCAGGAAAAGGACAATATTATTTTGGAAGAGAATCACATTCATTGTAATAAACATCTATTTTACGACTAAATAACTAAAATTATAAACGAATGAAAAAAACTTTTTTACTGACGGCAGCTATCTTTTTAAGTTGCTTTGCTTGGGCGCAAATGCCTATTCCTATTGACAACAACGTACGCATAGGAAGATTAGAAAACGGACTTACTTACTATGTTCGTCACAATGAAGAGCCAAAAGGACAAGCCAATTTTTACATCGCCCAAAAGGTAGGTTCTATACTTGAAGAGGAGGAACAACGCGGTTTAGCGCACTTTTTGGAACACATGTGCTTTAATGGAACCAAACATTTTCCTGGCAATGGTGTCATCAAATATTGCGAATCTATTGGCGTAAAATTTGGTGCTGATTTAAATGCATACACATCTATTGATGAAACTGTTTACAACATCGACAACGTCCCTGTAGCCACTGTTCCTTCTGCTGTTGACTCTTGTCTTTGGATTTTAAGAGATTGGGCTGATGGGCTATTACTTTTAGATGAAGATATTGATGACGAACGCGGTGTAATTCATGAAGAGTGGCGTAGTCGCAACAACGCGCAAATGCGTATGCTTGACAAAATTCTTCCTGAAATCTATCCTAACAACCGTTACGGAACCCGCATGCCTATTGGAGTTATGGAGGTTGTGGACTTCTTCCCTTACAAAGCTCTCCGTGATTATTATCACAAATGGTACAGACCTGATCAACAAGGCATTGTAGTTGTTGGCGATATTGATGTTGACCAAGTAGAAAATAAGATTAGAGAAATTTTCGGTACGATTGCAAAACCTGAAAATCCTGCGGAACGCTATTATATTCAAGTAGAAGACAACAAAGAACCTATCGTTTCCATTGCCAAAGATAAAGAGCAACCATACGCACTTACTTACATCTTCTGCAAACACGATGCTTATCCAGACAATGAAAAAGGCGATTTAACATACTACATCTATCAATATGCTGCCAATGTAATGCAAATTATGCTATCGCAACGCTTAGAAGAGTTAGCACAAAGTGCAACTCCACCATTTATTCAAGCCAGCATTTATGATGGAGATTTCTTCCTTTCAAAAACTAAAAAAGCGCTTTGTGGCATTGCCGTAACCAATGAAAATGATCTAACCAAAGGAATTTCAACAGTTTATCGTGAAATGTTACGCGCCGTTCGCAATGGTTTCACCGAAAGCGAATATGAACGCGCTCGCGCTGAAATCCTCACCCACATCGAATCTGCTTACAACGAACGCAACAAAGTGAAAAGCGCCAACTACTGCAAAGAGTATGTGCGTCACTTTATTGACAACGAACCTATTCCTGGTATTGAAAATGAATTTGCTCTTTCACAACAACTTATTCCAAATATTCCTCTACAAGTTATTAATCAGTATATCAATACTTTAATTTCTGATAGCAACTTGGTTGTGGCTTGTATGTTACCAGAAAAAGAGGGCGTTACCTATCCTACTGAAGCAGAATTGAAAACGCTTTTCGCAAATGTTGCCGCTGAAAACATTGCTCCTTACCAAGATAAAGTTTCCAATGAACCACTTATTGCAAAAGCTCCTAAGGCTGGAAAAGTGAAAAAAACCGAAGAAAGCCTATTCGGATACAAAAAAATCACCCTTTCTAACGGAGTTGTGGTTTACTATAAAACGACCGACTTCAAAGCTGACCAAATCAGAATGAACGCTTTCAGTAGAGGTGGAACCAGCTTGTATCCAGAAAGTGATGCTATCAATCTAAAAGTAGCAACCGAAGTTTTCACTCTTGGCGGTGTTTCCAACTTCAGTCAAACCGACCTTTCCAAACTTCTTGCTGGCAAAAAGGTATCGTTGTCCCCAGCTATCAACACTTACAGCGAAACCATTGACGGCGTCACCACACCGAAAGATTTTGAAACTATGCTTCAGTTGAATTACCTCTATTTTACGGATTTGCGTACTGACCCAGAAGTTTTCAAATCTTGGCAAACCAAACAGATTGCCATACTTACCAACGCTGCTTCCAATCCTATGACAGCTTTCAGCGACACTCTTCTCAAGGAGTTCTATCCAGAAATTCCAAGATTGAAATCTTTCACTACTGATGAGGTAGAAAAAGTTGACTATAATAGAATTATGCAAATTGCTAAAGAACGCTTTGCTAATGCTGCTGATTTCACTTTTATCTTCACAGGAAATATTGATGAAACTACTTTTATTCCGATGATCGAACTCTATTTAGCTTCTCTTCCAGCAAAAGGAAAAGCAGAAATCTTCAAAGATTTCGGAGCTTCTCCACGAAAAGGCGTTCGTGAAAATGTATTCTCCCGCGAAATGGAAACTCCTATTGCTACCATCTTTATGAATAAATTTGGTGATGTAACCTACAATTTAAAAAACGAACTTGCTTATAGTATTGCAGGACAAGTACTTGACATTATGATGACCGAAGAAATTCGTGAAAAAGAGGGTGGTACATACGGTGTAAGCATATCCGCTGACATTAATACATTGCCAAAAACAAGTGGCTCAATGGAAGTATTTTATCAAACCGACCCTGATAAATATGAGTATTTGAACCAACGTATTGAAGAGATTATTGCGGGATTTGCCAAAAGTGGTCCTTCAGCAGAAAATATGGCGAAAGTAAAAGATTATATGATTAAGAAACATCAAGAAAACTTGCGCGAAAACAGTTATTTTGCTGCAGCATTAAAAACAATTCTTCTTCATAACCAAGATATGCTTACAGACTATGAAAAAATATTAGAAAGCATTACAGCTGAAGATATTCGCTTAGCAATTGACAACCTCCTAAAACAAAATAACAACGTAAAAGTTATCATGAAAGGGATACAAAAATAGAAGATGAGTTTTTAGACAAAAAGTCGGCGTAATAGCCGACTTTTTTTATATTACTATGCACCCAAAATCGAAATTTAAGCCAAAAGAAAGATTGATAAACCTCGGTGGTTTACATAAAAAAAGAAGGATGCACTCATTGTACATCCTCTTTTTGTTTGGCGGTCCGGACGAGACTCGAACTCGCGACCCCATGCGTGACAGGCATGTATTCTAACCAAACTGAACTACCGGACCATGCTTGTTTTTGTGAGTGCAAAAGTACAACTTTTTTCTTTCACTCAGTCAAAAAATGAAAAAATTTTTTTTCTTTTTCTTCTTCAAACAATTTATTTTGATATTTGTTTCTTTTTTAAGAGTAAAAATTACTAATAATCAAACTGTTGCAAATTACAAGAAAAATATTCGTTTTTCTATATTTCACCTTAAAAAATCAAAATTATTAATGTATTTTTGCACTCTAAAAAAAGAGTTACCTCATTTTTGGAATAAAATTTCGGAGAAATTTGAGAAAAAAAGAAAAAACATCACTTTAAATCAACCTAAAATAAATAGATATGAAAAAGATAAAAGTTGGTATTAATGGTTTTGGCCGTATCGGTCGTTTAGTTTTCCGTAATATCATTAAAAGAGATGATATGGAAGTTGTCGGCATCAATGATTTGTTAGATGCAACAAATATGGCTTATATGCTTCGTTACGACTCTGTACATGGTCGTTTTAACGGCACAATTGAGGTTATTGACGGCAACTTAGTTGTAAATGGACAAACCATTCGCGTTACATCAGAAGTAGATCCTGCAAATTTGAAATGGAATGAGGTGGAGGCTGAATATGTTGTAGAATCCACGGGTCGTTTTCTCACCAAAGATGCAGCGAGCAAACACTTACAAGCTGGAGCACGTATTGTGGTATTATCTGCTCCTCCCAAAGAGGATATTCCAATGTTTGTAATGGGCGTAAACAACGAGAATTATGCTGGTGAACGCATCGTTTCCAACGCCTCTTGTACTACCAACTGTTTGGCACCTTTAGCCAAAGTTATCCACGAAAATTTCGGCATTGTAGAAGGCTTGATGACCACAGTTCACGCTACTACTGCTACCCAAAAAACCGTTGATGGTCCTTCTATGAAGGATTGGCGTGGAGGTCGTGCTGCCCTAGGCAACATCATTCCATCTTCTACTGGCGCTGCTAAAGCGGTTACCAAAGTTATCCCTGATTTGAAAGGAAAACTTACAGGCATGGCTTTCCGCGTGCCAACTCTTGATGTTTCTGCTGTGGACCTTACCTGCCGCTTGGAACGTGAGACTACTTACGATGAAATTAAACAAGTGATTAAAAACGCTGCAGAAAACGAGATGAAAGGTATTTTGGGCTATACTGAAGATTCTGTCGTTTCTTCCGACTTTATTGGCGATACACACACCTCTATCTTCGATGCTAATGCTGGAATCATGCTTAACCCAAACTTCGTTAAACTCATCTCTTGGTACGATAATGAAATGGGATATTCTTGCAAAGTTGTAGAACTCATCTCCTATATAGATAGCGTTAAATAGTTCAAATGGAAAAAGTTACATACTTTGCTGATGTACTTCTTCCTCTACCTCTGTCCACTACCTTCACCTACCGAATTCCTGTGGAGTTAGAGGACAGAGTGTTTTTTGGTATTCGAGTTGTTGTGCCTTTCGGTCGTAATAAACTGCTTTCAGGAATCGTTTCTAAAATTCACACCCAAACGCCGCAAGTTCAAGCCAAATATATACTTGATATTTTAGATACGCAACCCATTATTACAACACAACAATTTGAACTATGGCAATGGATTGCCGATTATTACCTTTGTTCATTGGGAGAAGTGATGGCTGTTGCACTTCCCTCTGCTTTAAAACTTACAGGTGAGTCTGCCGTTACTTTAGACGAAAAATTCAATGGAGAGATCTCATCTCTCACACCCAATGAACTTCATATTGTAGAGATTGTTAACGCACATCAACAAATTTCTCTGTCGGAAGTGAGTAGAATAGCAGGTATCGCTAAAATCTTCCCCATTATCAACTCGTTAGTAGAAAAATTTGTACTAAAAATTGTTGACGAAATTAAAGACCCTTACAAACCAAAAACTGACCACTTAATTTTCTTAAATTCTCAATATCAATCTGAAATAGAACTATTTAAAATTATTGAGTCTTTAGAAAATTTAAAAAAGAATGAAAAACAAGTTCAATTGCTTTTGGGTTTCTTTTCTCTTCTTCAAGCAGAAAATAAAAAATACAATGAAGGAATTAAAAAAACTGATTTACTTAAAAAGGCTCAAGTTTCCGCTTCTTCATTACAAACTCTTCTTAAAAATGGAATTTTAGAAGAAAAAATTGTAAAAAATTCTCGACTTTTTGAATTTGAAGGAAACTTTCCGACAGAAACTATCCACCTAACAGAACTACAAGAGAAGAAATTTCAAGAGATTAAGAAACAATTTCAAAAGCAAAAAACTGTTCTATTACATGGTATTACGGGCAGTGGCAAGACAGAAATCTATATGAAATTAATTGAGGAAAAGCTTGCTGAAGGGAAACAGGTTTTATATCTCCTTCCCGAAATTGCTCTTACTTCTCAGATTGTCAATCGGTTAAGGAAATTTTTCGGAAATCAAGTTGGTGTTTATCACTCTCGTTTCAATGAATTTGAACGTGTAGAGATTTGGAATCGAGTACTCAACTTTGGAAAAGAGAGCGACAAGAAATATTCGTTAGTATTGGGAGCTCGTTCAGCACTTCTTCTTCCCTATCAAAATTTAGGATTGATTATTGTAGATGAGGAGCATGACGGTTCATATAAACAACAAGACCCAGCACCTCGCTATCACGCCCGCGACTGCGCCATCATTTTAGCAAATATTCACCACGGGAAAACGCTTTTGGGTACAGCAACACCATCGTTGGAAAGTTATCACAATGCCAAACAGGGAAAATTCGGTTTGGTACAATTGATGCAACGCTATTCTCAGAATCAATTACCAGAAATTTGGATTGAGAATTTAGTAGAAGCGCAAAGGCAAAAAAAGATGAATGGACAGCTTTCAAATTATCTCATTGACTGTATTAAAAAGGCGTTAGATAATCAAGAGCAGGTAATTCTTTTTCAAAATCGGCGCGGTTATGCAGTGCGACAATTTTGTAACACTTGCCAAACAATGCCTACTTGTATTCATTGCGATGTTACTCTCACCTATCACAAACGATCCAATCTACTCAAGTGCCACTACTGCGGTTACGCTATTGACGTACCCCAAACTTGCCCCAATTGCGGTAGCCCCGACATAGAGATGAAAGGATTTGGCACAGAGAGAGTTGAAGAAACCTTGGCACTCCTATTTCCAGATGCTATAATTGACCGTATGGATATGGATACCACACGCACTAAAAATGCTTACCAACGTATTATCAGCAATTTTGAAAATCATAAAACTGATATTCTTGTTGGTACACAAATGGTTACCAAAGGATTAGACTTTGATAAAGTGAGCGTTGTTGGAATTTTAGAGGCAGACAACCTCATCAGCTATCCCGACTTTCGATCGTTTGAAAGAGCATTCCAAATTATGTCGCAAGTAAGCGGTCGCGCAGGTAGAAAAGAGATTCCTGGTAAAGTGATTATCCAAACCTACCAACCATGGCACCCTGCACTTCGATATGTCGTTAGTAATAACTATTTAGATATGTATTTGTCGCAAATGGAAGAGCGTAAACTTTTCCACTATCCACCACTCTATCGCCTTATTAAGATTACTGTAAAACATAATGATTTAGAGTGTGTTAACAAAGCGTCTCAAGAATTGAAAGAGTACTTTTCACAACATTTTTCTGGAATGTTTCTGGGACCAGAATTTCCTTTAGTTTCTCGAATCCAAAATTATTATCTAAAAGATTTCTGGTTAAAATTACCCAAAGACTCTACACTAACAGAGAAAAAAAAGAGATTGAAAGAGATTATAACACAATTTCAATCCACTTCCCCATACAAAAAGGTACGCATTATTCTCAATGTAGATTGCTAAGATCATGTTTTCGTGCAAATTTTCTTATTAATGAAAATTTGAAATAATGATTCGCAAAAACTCACCTAATTCTATTTACAATTTATCAGAAGATAACATTTTATCTATATGAGTCAATATCTTTCAAATCATTCAAAATATCAATATTATAAATAGCTCCTATCATTGCAACACCGCCAAAATTTAAACTTTTCAAATACAATATTTTATCAAAAGTTACTCCACCTAAGGCAATAACCTTTTTATCGATTATACCCTCTTTTGATGCTTTTTGTAATTCCTCTTTACCAAAGCCTGATTTATACCCTATCTTAGAAATGCTATCGAAAATAGGGCTCAAAAATAGATAATCGTAATCATTTTTGTACTTTACAATTTCATCAAACGTATGGCACGAACGAGTTTTTAATCCACTATACTCTCTTGGCAAGGTGGTTACGTTACGGTTTATATGGATCCCTTTCAAAGAGAACTCAAAATACAGTTCTGGATAGTTGTGAATAATAATCTTTGATCGTTGCTCTACCGTTAATTTTGCTAACAAATTACGACACTTACTAATATCCGAATCTGGTTTTCGCAAGTGAATGATGTCGATGCCTCTATCAAGCAAAGACGTAATGATAGAAGCATCTTCATCAATAACCTTTGGTGTTGTTATCGCAATGATTTTCATTACTTTAACTTCTCAATTATAAGATTAGCAACCTTTTTTCCCGACAGAAGCATACCTCCGAAAATAGGGCCCATACGAGGTGTACCGCTAACAGCTGATGCTGCCATACCGCAGACATAAAGTCCCGGATAAATCTCTTTCGTTCCATTCACGACCTCATTTTCGCCTGCGACTACGTCTAACGAGCGCTCGCCAATAACATCGCCAGTATCCGTAGCGAGACGTATTCCATTCTTGCGTGCTACTGTTTTGCACATTTCGCTGTCGTGACCGGTACCATCAACAACACACTTTGCCATAATATTGAGTGGATCGACATGAAGTCCTTCTCTTAATACTGGAGTCCAATTGACGACAACGCCGCTTACCTTATTATCTTTAAATACAACATCTTCAACAGAATAACAGTTAAAAATTGTTGCGCCAGCATGCACTGCCTTGTACAAAAGCGCAGATGTACTTTCGACAGAATCCATGACAAACAAATCGTCGTTGTAATGTTCGTAGTTGATGTCAAATTCTTTGATAATGTCTAGGGCTTCTTTTTGCACTACAATCTGATTAAACATCATCGCTCCTCCCCACATACCTCCGCCAGGAGATAATTTTCTGTCGAACAAAGCAACACTCTTACCTGCTTTAGCGAGATAATATGCTGCTACAATACCTGAAGGGCCGCCACCGACAATAGCGACATCTAATTCCAAATTCTTTTCTAACTTGTGAAAATAGGTACTAATAATTCCCTGTGATACTTTTTTCTCTACCATTGTTTAAAGTTTTATGTAAATTGTTATTTTTATTATTCGTTACATATCGTATGACTAATTTTCATAGCGCAAAAGTTCGGTCCGCACATTGTGCAATACTTACCTCCGACATTGTTTGAAACTTTGTAGTATTCTAAAGCTCTCTCTGGATCTAGACTCAGATTGAATTGGTCTTTCCATCGGAATTCATAACGAGCCTTACTCAACGCATTATCACGTACCATTGCTCCAGGATGTTGTTTTGCAATATCAGCAGCATGAGCTGCCAACTTAAAGGCTACAACACCTTCACGAACGTCTTCTCTATTAGGAAGCGAAAGATGTTCTTTAGGTGTAACATAGCAAAGCATTGCAGTGCCATACCATCCTATCTGTGCCGCTCCAATAGCAGATGTTATATGGTCATAACCAGGTGCTATATCTGTCACTAAAGGTCCCAAAGTATAGAATGGCGCATTATGACATTTCTCAACCTGACGTTCCATATTCTCCTTGATTTTATGCATCGGCACATGTCCAGGGCCTTCGATAAACACCTGAACATTCTTAGCCCAAGCTCTTTCAACCAACTCTCCCATTGTATCTAACTCAGCAAACTGAGCTTCATCGTTGGCATCGTAAATACTTCCAGGTCTTAAACCATCACCAAGAGAAAGCGCAACATCATATCTCGCAGCGATATCACATATATCATCGAAATGCTCATAAAGGAAACTCTCCTTTTGATGTATCTGACACCATTTTGAGATGATGCTTCCACCACGACTCACAACACCCGTAAGACGCTCAGCAGCAAGCATAATATTCTTCAGTCTGATTCCGCAATGGATAGTAAAATAATCTACACCTTGTTCACATTGCTCTATCAACACATCTCGATATATATCCCAAGTGAGATCCTCTGCTTTGCCATTCACCCTCTCCATCGCTTGATAGATTGGCACTGTACCAATTGGTACTGGACTGTTACGTAAAATCCATTCTCTGGTCTCATGAATGTCAGAACCTGTTGACAAATCCATAATAGTGTCGGCGCCCCATTTGCAAGCCCATATCGCCTTTTCTACTTCTTCATCTATACTTGATGTAGTTGCCGAATTTCCAATATTAGCATTGATTTTCGTCAAGAAATTTTTGCCTATAATCATAGGTTCAGCCTCGGGATGATTGATATTTGCAGGAATGACGGCTCTTCCACAAGCCACTTCGCTGCGGACAAACTCCGGAGTGATATGAGTTTCAATGCCAAGCATTTGGCAATTCATATTTTCGCGTATTGCCACATATTCCATCTCAGGAGTAATGATACCTTTTTTTGCATAATACATCTGACCAACATTTTGATCTTTCGTAGCTCTATCTTTAATCCAAGCCTCACGCAAAAGCGGCAAACCTTTTTCCAAATCAATGTCGATACTCTTATCGCCATAAGGTCCGGAAGTATCATAAATGTAAACCGATGGGTTTGCTCTTTCTATACGCTCTCCATCTTTAATGAAAATTGTTGGCATCTGCGTCACCATACGCATACCTACGCGTACATTCGGATGTATTGTTCCATTAACATAAACCTTATCCGAACATGGATATGAAATTTTCAAATCTGATTTCATACTTTTATATTACTAGTTAATATGTTATGATTTATACCCAATATCATGGGACACTCCTTGCGTGATGTCTCCATGGAAATCACTTCAATATTTTTACAATATCTTTCATTTCTTCTATCGGATTTTCTGCTCTTAAGACATTTCCACTCAATGCTATGCCATCGAAACCTATCTTTAAGATATCAGGAATATCATCTTTACCAATTCCACCTATTGCCACAAGAGGAATATCGATATTGTTTCTCTTCATATTGCTGATGATATTTTTATATCCCTCTAGACCCAATATTGGAGCGAGATTTTTCTTTGTAGATGTATAGCGGAATGGGCCACAACCAAAGTAGTTAACCATTGGTTGCTGACCTAAAACTATTGACTCATAGCTATTGGTTATTCTCAATATATCTTCAAAACAATTCACTGTTCCTCCGATGATAAAGCCGTTACCTAGAATTCTGCGTGCTTCAGATATCGGCATATCGTTTTTGCCGAGATGTACGCCATCAGCCTTTATTTTCTTTACAAGATGAACATTATCATCGATGATAAATGTAGCTCCGTAATCTTTGCACATCTTCTGTATTATCAATGCATGATGCTCTAATGTTGCTTCGGGAACATCTTTCATTCGAAGTTGTATCCATCGACAACCGCCCTCTAATGCAACACGCGCAGAATCGATATAGGAATATTTGTCGGTAAAGTGTGTTATAAATTGAAGTTTTAGGTTACTTACTCTCATTGATTAACATTTTTTGTGGATTAAAATTATGATTGACGGGCCCAAAACCATTACCAATAGACTGATTTGCACCTGCATAAATTGCTTGTTCTATATATCTTTTAGCTGACTTTGCTGCGGTTGTCAACTCTTCTCCTTTTGCAAGAGCAGCAGCAAATGCTGACGACAAAGTGCATCCTGTGCCGTGCGTATTTCTTGTCTGCACACGCTTAGAGGGCAATTTTGTCATAGTTTCATTTTCTGCATTGTAGAAATAATCCACAAGACACTCTCCATCGAGATGACCCGCTTTTAAAAGTACTGACACATTCCCATTATCCGACAACTTGCGAGCAACTTTATCAAAGTCCTGCTCACCTGATATTAAGCAATCAGCAAGAATCTCTGCTTCTGGAATATTTGGGGTAATTACTCGAGTTAGTGAGATTAACCTACTTTTAATTGCTTCTATTGCATCTTCCTCTATTAGCTTATGTCCAGAAGTTGAAACCATAACTGGATCAAGTACAACATTAGTAATGTTATATTTCTCTATCGTATCTGCAATGATATTGACAGCCTCAGAAGAGTGAAGCATACCGATTTTTATTGCATCTGCACCGATGTCTAAAAGGACAGCATCAATTTGACCTTTCAATATTTCCAATGGAATAGGATGAACTGCTTGAACGCCTAAGGTATTCTGTACTGTTATGGCAGTTATTGCTGATGCAGCATAGCAGCCCATAGCGCTGATCGTTTTTATATCTGCTTGAATACCTGCGCCTCCGCCAGAATCACTACCCGCAATTGTAAGCACTCTATAATATCTTTTTGTCATAGCTTTTAGGAATATTTATATCTGATAAATTCATATTCACAATGACTCCCACTCTAAAAACTTCCAATATTTACGGATAACTTCTCTATCTCATTTTTCCCAGGAATTATAATAGGAAATATGCCAATAGCGATTAAAGCATTGACAGCATTTTTTATTACAGAATGGATACAGCTGAACAGAAGAGAATTTTCTAACCTTATTACATCAGCTTTTACAATAAAAAATAGATAGTTAGAAATTGTGGTTTTCATTGTTTTATTCTATTTTACAGCCCAGAGAATACGGCTTCTTTGAAAAGCCTAAACAATGAATTCCATACCGTTTCCCTGCGCTGTTATTATACATATCAGGTTCATAGGGTATTATCTCAGCCAAGCCCAAAACTTAGCACCCCTAACAGCGTTAAATACGAAAATTCCTTTCGTATCTTAAATAATTTTACTCAACGACTTTGCAATGAATCTTTTGCAAAACCCTTTTTTATATATGTGGACCTCTTTTTATACATTTTTCATCATTCCCCGAAATCTTGCCGAAGTCCGTTAAACAAAATCGCAGAAAATGACTTGGCAAAAGTATAATTTTCTTTTGATATAACTTCCCTTTTTGATTTTTCAAAAAGTTTTTCTGAAAATTGTAGTAAAACAATGGTTTTAAGTATATTACAAATATAATTTGACCTAAATTATTGAATCTTATTCTTAAAATTCATCTTATAATCCAATTTTAGCAGGAGGATTTGAACCTCATTTCGAGCAATTTGATAAATGATCTATTCGTAACGTAAAGCTACAATAGGATCCAAATTTGCTGCTTTTTTTGCAGGATACCAACCAAAGAAAATTCCTGTAATGGCACAAACCCCAAACGAGATAATAATAGCGCTATAACTGATAACGTATGGCCAATTTAAGAAAGAGGAAACCACTTTCGACAACAATACACCCAAAATAATTCCTATCACCCCTCCAATCAGACTTAGAATCACACTTTCTGAAAGAAACTGCAACAACACATCGCGGCTTTGCGCGCCAATTGCCATACGCAAGCCAATCTCTTTTGTCCTTTCTGTTACTGTTACATACATAATATTCATAATTCCAATTCCACCAACAATGAGCGATATAGAAGCAATAGCTGCTAAAAGCATTGTCATCATATTAGAGATAGAACTCATTGTTGACAACAACTCCTCTTGAGTTCTGATATCAAAATCGTCAACTCCGTTAGCAGGAATATTATGAGTGCTTCGCAGAATATGCGTAATTTCTGTTGCCGCCAATTCAGACTGTTCTTCACTAACTGCTGAGGCGAAAAACATACTAAAATGCGTAATACCCAGCGCTCGTTTCTGAACTGTTGAATAAGGTGCCAACACCACATCATCTTGATCCTGGCCCATCTGATTTTGACCTTTTGATTTCAAAACCCCAATCACCTTCATTGGAATGGAACCAAAACGAATGGTTTGTCCAATAGGATTTTCTCCTTCGGTAAAGAGATTTTCTACAACTGTTTGTCCAATAACGCAAACCTTTGAATAGGTTTTTACATCCTCTTCGGTAAACATAATTCCGTCGGTCAACTCATATTTTCTAATTTCACAATAATCGGGTGAAACTCCTTGAATGGAAGCTGGGTGATTGTTTGAACCGAAGATTGCTTGTGCATTGCTGGTTACAAGAGGAGATACCGCTTTGACATATTTTGTATTATTTACCAACGATTGATAATCTTTCATATCCAAAGACTTAGCGCTGGAATTTCCCATATTTACGCCGCCACGCATCTGCCGTGCTGGATTAATCATAATCATATTGGAACCCATTGAAGAGAGTTCTTGTTGCACACTTAATGTAGAGCTTTGACCTAAACTCACCATTACAATTACAGAAGTAATACCTATAATAATGCCTAACATCGTAAGGAAAGCGCGACCTTTGTTACGTAGGAGTGCAGTAATAGCAATTTTTATAAGGTTAATAATATTCATATACAATTTTTAATGTTCTTGTTCCGGTTTGTACGATGCTAACGCTTCGGCAGCTGATTGTTGAAAAATCTCTTTATCCAAAATGATATTGCCATCGCGCAACTTGATAGTTCGGGTTGTAAACTCTGCAATATCAGGTTCGTGCGTAACGAAAATTATTGTTTTTCCTTTACTATGGAAATCTTGCAGAAGAGTCATAATCTCGTAAGAAGTTCGAGTATCGAGGTTTCCTGTGGCTTCATCGGCAAGCAAAATTACGGGTTCATTGACCAATGCACGCGCAATTGCCACTCTTTGCTGTTGCCCTCCCGAAAGTTGGCTGGGGGTATGGTGAATTCTATCTGTAAGCTGCACTGCCTCTAAAGCTGCCAATGCACGTTCACGACGTTCTTTCGCCGAAATGGTATTGTTGTATAACAACGGAAGTTCCACATTTTCAAGAGCACTTGTACGCGCTAATAAATTGTAATTCTGAAAGATAAATCCAATCTGCCGATTTCTAATTATCGACAACTCGTTGCGCGACAATGAACTTACTGCAATTCCGTTGATAATATATTCTCCAGAAGTAGGTTTATCTAAACATCCCAAAATATTTAAAAGGGTAGATTTTCCAGAGCCACTCGTGCCCATAATACTTACAAATTCGCCCTCGTGAATGTCAAAAGATATTCCCTTCAATGCACGAACATCTTCACTTCCCACTTTGAAAATTCGAGTTAATTCTCTAACTTGTATTACCTCTTTTGCAGCTACCATAACTATCTCTTTTTTTGTTGTGGAGGTTTCATCATAAATGGATTTCCACCTGACATTTGTTGTTGTTCATTTCCCATTTGCGCTTCCTCACCCACAATAATCATACAATTTTCTTCCAATCCCGACAGAATAACCACTTTTGCTCCATCGCTTAAGCCCATTTCTATGGGAATAGGTTCGCAAATTTTATCTCTTTTTATCCATACCATTTTATTATGGATGGGTTTCATCTTTGGAATCATATCCATTGAGGATGATGGCATCTTTCCTTTACCCGCCTTTTTATCTAATTTTCCTTTGGGCATCTCTGGAGCGTTGAAGGTAATTCCTTTTTGCTTAAAATATTCCATACTCTCTGGAGTCGGCATATAATAAAGTGCTTCCATCGGAATTGTTAACCCAACTTGCTTGTTTACCTCAATAGTTACGTTGGCGGTCATCCCTGGAAATAGCTTCTCTTCATTATTAGGTGCATCAATAATTACAGTATAGGTTACCACATTAGAAGTAACGACTGGTTCTAAACGAATTTGTTTGACAATACCTGTGAAAACGTCGTTAGGAAAAGCATCAACAGTAAAAGTAACCTTTTGTCCCTCTTTTACTTGTCCTATATCAGCTTCATCAACATCAGCCTCAACTTGCATCTGTGTTAGATTATTGGCAATGGTAAATAATGTTGGTGTATTGAAAGAAGACGCTACGGTTTGCCCCTCTTCAACCGCTTTATTCAAAACTACTCCAGAGATGGGAGAATATATACGTGAATAGGAAAGATTGACCTGCGCACGTTGTAAGTCGGATTTTGCGGTAAGGAGTTGATTTTTAGCTTGTATAAACTGATTCGTAGCTTGCTCAAATGACGCTTGCGTTGCCGCTTTGTTGTCGTACAACGCCTTGATTCTGTCGTAATTCTGTTGTGCTAAACTCAAATTGCTTTCCGCATTAGAAACCATTGCTTGCGACTGATTTACTTGCTCCAATAAGGTGGATTGGTCTAATTCTGCTAAAAGGTCTCCCTTTTCTACTTGCGAATTGAAATCAACATATAATTTTTGCACAATTCCCGAAACCTGAGTACCTACATCTACCTTATACACAGGCTGAATTTCTCCTGTTGCTGTTACGGTAATAGTAACACTGTCAATCTGAACTGTAGTCGTTTTTAACTCAATTGTACTTTTCTTTTTTCCCCCGAAAATAACGACTAATAATACAATTATGATTATTGCCGAAAGAGTAATCCATAAAAACTTTTTGATAGATTTTTTCATATTATTGATTTTTATTCTATAACAAAATTATAATTTGATTTCTTCTCCCATATAAACATCTAAAATTTTTCTTTCTAAAAGAAAGTTGTATTTATTTTGCATATAATTATGAAGAATATTTAAGTAGTTGCTTTGTTGTTGCAAAAGATCTGCTGCTGTAATTGAACCATATTTAAATTGTTGTATATAAGCTAAATAATTTGCAAAATAAGCATTTTTCTGTATTTCAGAAATGGTAAATTTATTGAGTGTAGTTGATAATGTATGATAATAAGATTCAATATCACGCTGGATATCCATTTGTGTTTGTTTTAGCTGCAACTCTGCTTGTTGAACCGACAATTTTCTCATATCCACATTGCTTTTCACACTATGCCGACTAAAAATAGGAATACTCAAATTCAGACCGACAGATTCACCAAAACGATTTTTCATTTGGTCACCTATAGGATTGCTATTATTTCTTGACAACCAAGACCAGCCCGTACTTGCTCCTGCATTTAACGATAGCGATGGATAGTAGGAAGATTGCGCTAATTTTACATCATATTTCGCTAATTTTACACTATTACTATCTATTTTAATATCAGGAAGATAGCCTAATGTTTTGTTTAAAACTTCCGATAATTCAGGAACCTCTAATTGGCGCATTAACGATACACTATCTGGAATTTTCAATTGAAATGTTGCCGAAGATTCCATTACCAACAAATTCCGCAATGTTACATATTGATTAGCAATGGTAATTTTCGTATTTTCTATATTTAAAGAATCTGATTTATATTGTGATTCCAACATTAAAAAATCACTTTCCAAAATCTGTCCTACTTTGAATTGCTGTTTTCCTTGTTCAAATTGTTCACGGCTCGCATTCAATACTACTTGTTGATAATCTATCATCTCATAGTTCATCAAGATGGAAAGATAACTTTGTATAATACTTATTTTCAACTGATTGAAAGCTCTTTCTCGTTGGAGTTCGGATTGTTGTACGGAAAGTTGATTCTGCTTAATGGCGTTGTAGTTGTACAATCCATTAAAAAGGCTCATACCCATATTGATTCCATAATTTCCGTTTAACGATAAGCCATCACCAATAGAATGGTTTAATCCTTGCGATGCAGAAGCAGAAATAGTTGGTGTAAGATTGAGTTTAGATTGCCTCAAAGAGATTTCAGACATCTCTTTTGAGATCTCTGCGGTTTGCAAAGTCAAACTATGTTGTTCTGCATAACGAATACAATCTGCCAATGAAAGGGTGGTAGGGTTTTGGGCAACACCAATGAAGATAAGACCTAATAGTCCCAATAAAAAACAAAACTTCTTCATCTTTTATACTTTATTTAACGATTTGTAGACTAATGAACAAGTGAAAAATTTAATATTTAGATTACGTTTTTATACAAAAAGGAGATATAATATTATTTCGAATTATAACAATCTCATTTCGCAATTCTTACAATCAAATTGCAACGTAAATTTTAGATTTTGACTTTTTAGATACCAAGGTTCCGCAGGTACATTTTTGGGATTTAACTTCGTACAATATCCCATTGCGTACTTAATGCAATATTTGCAAAACATAAGCGGCACTTTTTCTGTTGGTTTCTGTTTTTCAAAAGCTGGTGCAATTTCTGAAAATCCCAACTGCAGATAAACCGACTTTGCACGCAAATTCATCACATTTTGCAAATAGGTTGCCGTTTCATTTTCAAAAAGTTGAGGAAACTCTTGTAAGTGCATAAACATTTGTCGATTTTGATGCCATAATATCTGCCATTTCTCTTCTAAAATCGATAGTATCTCATTGCGCCACTGTGTGATAAGAGAAATTGGAATAAAGAAACTATTTTCTGTTTTTTTAATGAAATTTCGAAGAAAATAGTGTGTATTTCCTAACTTAGAAAGTTGTTTTTGCAACTGTTGGTTGGCTTGTTCCGCTTGTAAAGCCAACTCCTTTTCCAACGTTACCTTATAATTAAAATTACAGCCTCGCTCATCTGTTACATTAAAAAGAAAACCCGAATCGGTTTCCGAAAATTTGATATCAATAGCAATTTTACGTTCTGCACTTTTTCCCTTCAAAAATTTCAAAAAATTATGGTCATAATTTCTGAAAATCTCCTGTCCTACTGCAATTTTAGGCATTTCATTGGGAAAAATTCTATTTCCTTCCACACGATTGGCGCGGAAACCTTTCGCTTTATTATTGTCATCAAAAAAGAGAAACCCATCTCCATTATTCAACACCTCATTTGTTTCAATAATCAAATAGTTATACTTTTTAGCTTCTACTTTTCCTATAAATTGACCCACCGATTTAGGCGTATTCCATTGCTGTAATTCATTTTTATTCTCTGAAGGAAAATATTCTGTTTTTCCGCGGTGGAAAGTTTTGGCTGGATTGGGAGTAAAATGATATGTAATTTTACCGAAAGAGGATTTTTCACAATTTAGTTTTTCTAAAACGGAATCGATTTTTTGCCGGTAAAAAGCGGTAACATTTTTAACATACTCCACCTCTTTTAATCGACCTTCGATTTTAAAAGAAGATATGCCTGCCAGAATCATATCTTCAATATAATCAGAGCGATTCATATCTTTTAGTGAAAGTAGGTGTTTATCGTGAAGTAAAACATTGCCGTTAGCATCGGTTAAGGTATAGGGCAATCGGCACAACTGAGCGCAAGCGCCTCTATTTGCGCTTCTTCCGACTGCAGCTTGGCTCAAGTAGCACTGACCGCTGCAACTTACACAAAGTGCGCCGTGCACAAAAGCTTCCAATTCAATATTTGTTTGTTGTCGAATTTTTGCCATCTCCGAAATAGAAAGTTCGCGTGCCAACACCACACGATTGAAGCCCAAATTCTCCAACATTTTCACCTTTTCGGGTGTACGATTATCCATTTGCGTACTTGCATGCAATTCAAGGGGCGGCAAGTTGAGAGTGAGTAAACCCAAATCCTGAATAATTAGCACATCAACACCCACTTCATAGAGTTGCTTTATTAACATTTCGCACTCCTTCAACTCATTATCTGTCAGAATTGTATTTAAAGCAACATGAACTTTTGCGCCAAAATTATGTGCATAATTGCATAACTTCTCAATATCACCAATTTCGTTGCCAGCAGCCACGCGCGCACTGAAACGCGGAGCGCCAATATACACAGCATCGGCACCATGATTTATCGCTTCAATACCACAAATCAAATCCTTTGCAGGAGAGAGAAGTTCAATTTTTCGCATACAAAAATGGATAACTATTGAATATGCATTTTGTATAAATCTACAGTATTTTGCAATAACGAAGCAATTGTCATTGGACCAACACCACCTGGAACGGGAGAGATAGCTGCTGCTTTCTTCTCAATTCCAGAAACGTCAATACTATTGTAAATATCGCCTACCAATTTTCCATCTACATTATTAATGCCTACATCAATTACTACTGCACCCTCTTTCAACATTTCGGCAGTCACCAAATTGGGACAACCAATAGCAATAATCAAGATTTCTGCTTGTCGTGTAAGTGCTGCCAAATCTCGAGTTTTGGAGTGACAAATAGTAACCGAAGCGTTTTCGTTCAGCATCAATTGTGCCATAGGTTTGCCAACTAAATTACTTCGACCAATAACCACACAATGCTTTCCAGTAATCTCAATTCCCTCCTCTTTCAACAACGAAATTATTCCACGTGGCGTACAAGGAATAACACCTTTTTGAGAACTATTAAGCAAGCCCACATTCATCGGGTGCAAGCCGTCAACATCTTTTCTGTAATCAATAGCTGACAAAATTGCATTTCTATCAATATGCTTAGGAACAGGAAGTTGAACTAAAATTGCATCTATGGTATCATCTTGATTCAATCCTTCAATCACCTTAATCAACTCCACTTGACGAATAGAGTTGGGAAGGATATGTAAATCACAATCGATACCGATAGCGGAACAAGATTTCTTTTTGCTATTGACATATTGCACGCTGGCAGGGTCATCACCTACTAAAATGATAGCCAATTTTGGAGCACGTCCATACTTTTTCATCATAAATTCAATTTCTATAGCGAGAATTGATTTGATTTTTTTCGCTAATTCTGTTCCGTTAATTATCTTCATTACCTTTACATTGTTTGGTTATAAAACTGAAATTCACATTCTAAAAGAGGGAAAGGAAAAAAAATCTACTTTCTATAAAAACCTTTCAATTTATCTTTTAGAAGTTCATTATGGTTTGCAAAAGTATAAAATTTATGGAAATAAAAAACAGCGTTTTTCATATTTAAAAAAATTGTAATTTTGCCATTGTTTAACCTTCTAAAAACTTACTGATATGGAAAACGAAAAAAGAAACGAAGAAAGACTAAAAGTGCTCAATTCAACACTTGAAAAACTTGAAAAAACTTACGGAAAAGGTGCAATTATGAAACTGGGTGAAAAACCCGCAGAAAATATAGATGTTATCCCAACAGGCTCCTTAGGTTTAGATGTTGCTTTAGGAGTTGGAGGATTTCCAAAAGGCAGAGTAATTGAAATTTTCGGACCAGAATCTTCTGGTAAAACTACCTTAGCAATTCACGCTATTGCAGAAGCTCAAAAAAATGGCGGAATTGCAGCATTTATCGATGCGGAACATGCTTTTGATAGATTTTATGCTGAAAAATTAGGTGTTAATACTGCTGAACTTTTAGTTTCGCAACCCGATAACGGCGAGCAAGCTTTAGAAATTGCTGATAACCTAATCCGTTCAGGTGCTATCGACATTATCGTTATCGATTCTGTAGCCGCTCTTACTCCCAAAAGCGAAATTGAAGGTGATATGGGAGATTCGAAAATGGGACTTCAGGCAAGACTTATGTCACAAGCATTGAGAAAATTAACAGCAACAATCAGCAAAACAGGATGTTGCTGCATCTTCATCAACCAATTGCGCGAAAAAATCGGCGTGATGTTCGGAAATCCAGAAACCACTACAGGTGGTAATGCACTCAAATTTTACGCTTCCGTTCGTATCGATATCCGCAGAAGCTCACAAATCAAAGATGGTGATTCCGTTACTGGAAACCGCGTGAAAGTAAAAGTGGTAAAAAACAAAGTAGCACCTCCTTTCCGTAATGCTGAATTTGATATTCTTTATGGAGAAGGAATCTCAAAAGTGGGTGAAATCATTGATCTCGGCGTTGAGAAAAATATTATCAAAAAATCTGGCTCTTGGTTCTCCTACGGAGATTCCAAACTAGCACAAGGTCGTGAAGCCGCAAAACAGGTTCTTCTCGATAATCCTGAATTAGCTGAAGAATTAGAAAATAAGATTAAAGAGGTATTATAATTTATTGAAAATCAATCATATATTTATAATGAAAAAGATTTTATTTCTTCTTTTGGGATTTATTGTTTTACTCACTTCTTGTAAACCCAAAACCGACAAATACGCCAATTTACCAGCAGCTTTGGCAGAGTTATGCTTACAAATCGATAAAAATCCTGACGATGCTGAACTTTACTATCAACGTTCGCACTATTATCTCCAAAATGGATTTATGGATAAAGGATTTGAAGATATAAAAAAAGCTGTAGAACTGAATCCTAACGTTTCTAAATATCAAGTGTTAATTTCTGACTACTATTTCTCCCAACGAGAAACCGACTTAGCAGAAGAATCTTTGGAAAAAGCCATCGCATTGGATGAAAAAAACAATGAAGCGCGCTTGAAATTGGCAGAACTCTATTTTCACCTCAATATGATTGATGATTGTAATCTTGCGTTAGATGAAGCCATTGAGTTGCAAAGTCATAATCCTAAAGCTTATCTCACCAAAGCATTCTGTTACAAAGAGATGCAAGATACTGCCAATATGATTCGTATGCTCCATTTAGTTTTGGACCAAGATCCTAAAGAGAAAAAAGCTCATTTGGAATTGGGATATTTCTATCAACAACAGAACGATCCTATTGCTATTGAATACTATCGTACTGCATTGAATCACTATCCATCGGATAAAGAAATTATTCATAATTTGGCTACGATGTATATGGATTTGGGTGAGATTGAGTTGGCGAAAGAGCAGTACAATTATCTGTTAACCGTTGATTCAGAAAATATTGGTGCTTTTACCCAATTGGGATATATCTATTTAGTTTATGAAGATAAATATGATGATGCTATTCGTTATTTTACACAAGCTATTAATTTAGATTCTACATTTGTTAATGCAGTCTGCAACAGAGGTTTAGCTTTTGAATTAAAGGGTGAATTGGATAATGCGCGTCAAGATTATGGATACTGTTTGAAGATGCAACCCAACTTTGAACCTGCAGTAAAAGGATTAAATCGCTTGGATAAATTAAAATAGGAAAGCTATGCAAAACAAAAACCTTGACCCTTCCAAAGAGCGAATGTCGTCGGCTGAAAAGGAATTTGAAAGAGCGATTCGGCCAGCGGATTTTTCAAACTTTTTTGGGCAAGAGCAAGTGATAGAGAACATTATGATTTTTGTGCAAGCTGCCAAAAATCGTGGAGAAGCTCTCGACCATGTTCTTTTGCACGGACCTCCTGGGCTGGGAAAAACCACACTTTCTCATATCATCGCTAACGAAATGGGCGTGAATATGAAGATAACTTCTGGACCAGTAATTGACAAACCTGGAGAATTAGCAGGACTTTTAACCAATTTAGAGCCCAACGATGTGCTCTTTATTGATGAAATTCACCGCTTATCGCCTGTTGTAGAGGAGTATCTCTACTCTGCGATGGAAGATTATAAGATTGACATTATGATTGAAAGCGGTCCTAATGCTCGCAGTGTTCAGATTTCGTTGAATCCCTTTACATTGGTAGGTGCAACCACGCGCTCTGGCTTACTAACAGCACCTCTTCGCTCGCGATTCGGTATCAACCTCCGCCTGCACTACTACGACGCCGAAACTCTCTCCCGCATTCTGTTGCGCTCAGCTTCCATTCTCAATATTGGCATTACGAAAGATGCCGCTTTAGAGATTGCCCGCCGCAGTCGAGGAACCCCTCGTATTGCAAACCTCTTGTTGCGCCGAGTACGCGATTTTGCTCAAGTAAAAGGAGATGGAACCATAACATACGACATTACGCAGGTTGCTCTTTCTGCTCTCAACGTGGACCAACACGGTTTAGATGAAATGGATAACAAAATTTTGGGAACCATTATCGAAAAATTTAAAGGGGGTCCTGTAGGAATTACTACCATTGCTACTGCGGTAGGAGAAGACGCTGGAACCATTGAAGAGGTGTATGAACCTTTCCTTATTCAAGAAGGCTACCTGATGAGAACTCCACGCGGGCGTGAAGCTACCGCTGCCGCATACAAACACCTCGGTAAAATTAAAATCAATGATTCATCTCCCTCATTATTCGATCTTTAATATTTGTACTATGAGAAAATGCTTCCTTTTTTTTCTTCTACTTTTAGCAAGTTTATCTATCTTTGCTCAAGAAAAACCATCAAGAAAAGGGAAAAAACCGCATATTTCGCAAACAAATAATTTGCCCGAAAGACCGAGAATGCTAATCGGAACCATCTCTGTAGCACCAACTTGTGAATGGTTGATGCCTCTATCAGATTGTATAGAAAGTTATTCTCCCAAAATGGGAACTCGATATGGAATTACCTTAGATATCAACATTTCACAAAAAAATCGGTCTGATAACTTCTATTTTATGGTTGGTGCAATGGCAAAAAACAGCCATTACAATATCGTTTCAACAGAAGAATATACCATACAAGATAGCAGTTATATTTGTAATGCTCAGCAACATTTCTCAGCTATGCACCTTGTAATTCCAACAGGAATACGTTTTCGCACAACGCCGAAAAATAGTTGCGTATTTGCTGGAAATATTGGTCTTTACAACCAATTATACCTCACAGGAAAGAGATATGACGAATTTGTTTTCGATGAAAATTATATTCTAAAAACCAAAGAAACAAGTAATACAGATTTTGTTCGCATTTCAGAGTCTATTTTTGCTGGTGTTGGATTTGAATATATTTTTCATAAACATTGTCGATTATCTTTTTATGCTAATTATGTATGTACTCTTCCCCCATTTTTTAACAAAGCTGCAACAAATTTTGAGGGAAAACAGAAAAAAGCATTCAGTCATAGCATTGAATTTTCTTTGGGATTTGGTTTTTAACTCATTAATAATCAAAAGAAAAAATAATGAAAATTATTTGTATCGGCCTAAATTACAAATCACATATTCAGGAATTAAAATGTGAAACTCCTGAACAACCTCTCTTTTTTCTAAAACCTGAAACGTCGATGATTCTTCGGAATCGACCTTTCTTTCTTCCTGATTTTTCTAATGACATTCATTACGAAGTGGAACTTTTGGTTAAAATCAACAAAGTGGGGAAATTTATCCAAAAGCGATTTGCGCACACCTATTATGATGAAATCGGTTTAGGAATAGACTTCACCGCTCGCGACATACAACAGGAAGCTATGGCGAAAGGTTTGCCTTGGGAACTCAGCAAAGCTTTTGATGGTTCTGCCATTATTGGAAACTTCCTTCCAAAATCTCAATTTCCTAATTTACAGAATATAAACTTTCATTTACAGAAAAATGAACAAATTGTGCAAAAGGGAAACTCTGCAGATATGTTGTTTGAAATTGATGATATCATTGCTTATGTTTCCCAATTCATCACGCTGAAGATTGGGGATATTATCTTTACAGGTACACCCGTTGGCGTAGGAAGAATTGAGATCAACGACCGCTTGCAAGGTTTTATTGAAGAACAAAAAATGTTTGATTTTAGAGTAAAATAGAGAATTATGAATTTAAAATTTCGTCTTATCATTATGAATTTTCTCCAATTTGCAGTGTGGGGAGCTTATCTCACCTGCATGGGAGCCTATCTTGCCACACACGAAATGGCAGGAAAAATCGGAATTTTCTACTCAATTCAAGGAATAGTTTCCATTTTTATGCCTGCACTAATGGGAATCATTGCTGACAAATGGATTCCTGCGCAACGTCTTTTGGGAATATGCCACGGAATCTCGGGAATCGCTATGATTTGCGCAGCCATATACGGACTTAATGCTGGCGATGCTGTGCAATTTGCTCCTTTATTCTCGTTGTACACTTTAGGTGTAGCCTTTTATATGCCTACATTAGCGTTATCTAATTCCGTAGCTTACAATGCTTTGGAAAGATCAGGGCTGGATACTGTAAAAACTTTCCCCTCCATTCGTGTTTTCGGAACCATCGGTTTCATCATTTCTATGTGGATTGTGGATATTTTGAGATTCCAAACTACAGCAGCGCAATTTGCTGTCAGTGGTGCAATAGGTGTGATATTGGCACTTTACGCATTCACATTGCCTCATTGTCCCACCAATCCAACCTCCGACAAAAAATCAATTGTAGAAGCGCTTGGATTGAAAGCATTTGCTCTTTTCAAACAGCCAAGAATGGCTATCTTCTTTGTTTTCAGCATGCTATTAGGAGTTTCATTACAAATTACCAATGGTTTTGCCAATCCATTCCTACATAGTTTTGGCAATTTGCAAGAGTATTCTAACACCTTTGGCGTTCAACACGCTAATATTCTCATCTCATTATCACAAATCTCTGAAACCCTCTGTATTCTGCTAATTCCTTTCTTCTTAAAACGATTTGGTATTAAGAAAGTTATGTTAATTGCTATGCTGGGTTGGGTCCTCCGATTTGCTCTTCTCGGAGCAGGAAATCCTGGAAATGGCGTGTGGCTTTTTGTCCTTTCTTGCATCGTATATGGCGTGGCTTTCGACTTTTTCAACATCAGCGGTTCGCTTTTTGTTGACAAAGAAACAACTCCTGAAACCCGCTCTTCAGCACAAGGTTTATTTATGCTTATGACCAATGGTATTGGTGCTACTATCGGAACTCTTGGTGCGCAATTAGTTGTTAATAAGTGTATTCCAAAAGTGGATTGGCATAATTTAGGCATCGGACACGACTTTGGAACCTTTGAAAAAGGTAAAATTCTTTGGGATAAACTCACCTCTCTACAATTAGAAACCATTCACGAACAAGCAATGGTCATTTGGCAAGGCTGGCAGCATGCGTGGTACATTTTCGCCGCATACGCACTTGTCGTTACCATTCTCTTTGCCATCATATTCAAAGAGAAAAAAGAAAACTTGTAAAAAAGTGAAATCGAGAAAATCTTTTAAGAAAAAAAACTATCTTTGCAAACTTTATTTTCAGTACAATATTAAATCATAAAAATCATAAAAATGGAAAAATTTGATCCTGCAACCAACATTGAAAAGTTGGACAAAAAAGATGCTTACCGTGGTGTAAACCCTATCATTTGCGACAGCGCTACATTTATGTTTGAACGCGCTCAACTAATGACGGACACTTTCCACGGCGAAACTGAAGGTTACTTCTTATATTCAAGACACTGGAACCCAACTACTTTGGCATTGTCTCAATCATTGGCCGCTATGGAAGGTACAGAAGCTGCTTGGGTTACGGGCTCTGGTATGGCTGCTATTACAGTAGCTTTGTTACACGAAGTAAAAGCTGGCGATCATATCGTATCAAGTATGACTACCTACGGAGGTACTTTTGCTTTTTTGAACAACTACATTAAAAAATTTGGTGTTGAAGTTACTTTCGTTAACATGCAAGACCTTGACGCAGTGAAAAAGGCGATCAAACCTAATACAAAAGTGCTTTATACTGAAGCAATGAACAACCCATTACTTCGTATCGCTAACATTCCTGAACTTTCAAAAATTGCTCATGCTAATGGTGCTAAATTATTGGTTGATAATACTTTCACTCCAATGATTTTCTCTCCTTACCGTTTGGGTGCTGACGTGGTTATTTATAGTATGACCAAATATGTTAACGGAATGAATGATTGCGTTGCTGGTGCAATCTGCGGAACTCAAGATTATGTAAACTCTTTGATTGATGTGAACGATGGTACTGCAATGTTATTAGGTCCTGTTTTGGATCCAATGCGTTCATCAAGCATTCAAAAGAACTTACATACTTTGCACATCCGTATGAAAAAACATAGCGAAAATGCGATGTATTTGGCAAAACGCTTCAAAGAAACTGGTATTAAATATAACTACCCAGGTCTTGAAGAACACCCAGATCACGAACTTTTCACTAGTATGATGAATGATGGCTATGGTTATGGTGGTATGATTTCTATCGATATGGGAACTGCTGAAAGAGCCAGCGCTATTATGGAAAAAATGCAAGAACTTGGCGTAGGTTACCTCGCTGTAAGTTTAGGATATTTCAAAACATTATTCAGCAACTCTGGAAAATCTACCTCTTCTGAAGTTCCTGACGATATTCAAAAAGAGATGGGTATGAGCGAAGGTCTTATCCGTTTCTCTGTAGGTTTGGATAACGATCCAGAAAGAACTTTCCAATTGATTAAACAAGCTATCGAAGCTACAAGATAAGCTAACTTATTCAATAAATAAAAAGAGAATATATCACACGGTATATTCTCTTTTTTATTAGCATCTTCACAACGAAAATGCGCTTCTCTCAAAACAATAAAAAAAGTTATTGTATCTGATAAAAATCCAAAGTAATATATTTCAATTACAGTATTTATAAGGCTGAGCCTTCATTTTTCCAATTCCAACCCGTCATCATCAGTGTAGAATATCACTATCTATAATGAATAAAATAGTACGCAGAATATTTAATCAAAAGAGATAATAGCCAACAGCTATCTCGTTTGTTTATGCTATTTCTGCACAACTTAACAAAAATGTATCCATGCTATCCACCAACTTACGGATCATGCTTAAATCAGTAACCGGGTTTGCTTTCGGTATTCAGCATACTCGGGTTTGTTTGCTAACTGACGGTTTTCCATTAATGGAATACTGATACACATAAACAACGCGGTCATAGCAATAGGACCTAAAATATACCAATCTATCCCATTAACGGCTGCATAGATAATCCAAATACCCCACCAAAACTGAATTTCACCGAAATAGTTAGGATGACGACCATTCTTCCACAGCCCAACATTGCAGCACTTACCTGGATGAGCAGCACGAAAATTGTGAATCTGCTTATCTGCAATCAGTTGTATAGTAGCAGAAGCCAAACAAACAACACAGCCAAACACCATTAGTACGTACCCAAGCCAACCCATCGTTTCGCTTCGCACAACACACTCACATTCATACAGTTGTAGCCCAGGAAGCATAGCCACAAAGACCACCAACGTGGGAACCATATTCAAACCGAAAAAATTAATCAAATGAAATAGCACAGGGTGCAGACTGCGATATTTGGTATAGCGCCAATCCTCATGAGCTATACCTTTGAAAGTGATTGCCCAATTGCGTGTCAATCTCCATCCCCAGTAGCACGATGCTACTAATAATAGTATCACAGGCAACGACCATACACTTGTATATATCCCCCATAACAAGAAAACAATAGGAGGAAACACACTCCAATATGGGTCATATACCGATACATTTTCATATACCAATCCCCAAGCCCAAACTACTATCGTAGCTATCACATCTGCCACAAATAATGCCCAAAGAGGGTGTAAAATGGGCAACGAAAGAAAACCACTTCCTGTCAATTCTCTGAAAACTAACCAGCCAATCAAACTCGCAATTAGATAGATAGCTGTAATCAATATAATACTGCACCCTTTAGAATAGAACCGTTTCATATTAGTTATTAAACTGCAAAAGTACTACATTTTGTCGAAATATTAATTTACATGCCGAAAAATTATATTTTGTCATAATGAAAATAGTTAGTGTCCGAAAAATATATCCTTTTGCCCATAGTTTTAGGTTTGGGAGAAACAAAAATAACATAGAGGACTAAATCCGCAGAATGGAATCAGCCTTTTTTTTATTTTGGCAAAAAAAAGTTTTACTGGACACTAATAATTTAAAATAATTTCGTATTTTTGCCAACATGTTCCATATTGGGCACCGTAAATGTATTTTTAACTTAAAAAATTGTAATATAGGAAATTAGAGATTAAAGAAACGAATTAAAAAAAACATATTAAAAGGCGTTTTCGCTTTTCTTTGGATGTGGAAATCTGGACAATTTCCTCTATGCTACACAAGAAAAGAGAAACGCTCACGATTGTTCGTGAGCTTTCTTGTTTGTAGCATAGGCAGTCCAGAGCCTCCACATAAACAATTGAAGTTCACGATTTTTTTATGCCCGTTTGTGAAGCCCTAGAAGGGGACGAAAAAGAACCAAAAAAGAACCTAACTGCGTGAGGGAAAGAGAGGTACTTTTGCGGCAAGGAACGAGAAAGTATAAATTATAAAGAAAGAAATATGTTAGTAAGACAATGTAAAAACACGTTTATCCGGTTTATCGGCGAGATGGGGTACATCACCAACCAGATGACTCGACACGATAGAACTTACAATGAAACAGGGGCCGATTTCTTGAGAGAGATTAACCGCCAGCCTCAGGAAGTGGACGATATTGTTGCCCGTCTGCGCAAAGTTTATAACGATAGTGTCTCTACGGAGGAATTGAGAGCGGACTTCATCGAATTTATCAAGGATTTGGACAAGCATCTCTTCCTTGTAGTGGGCGAAACACCCGAAGAGTTGGATGAAAAAGATTTGGATTTCTCTTACAGCATGGAGAATCCTAAAACTTTAGTGGAGGATTATACACAGGAGACAGATCAGCAAGTGGATGAAACCACGCAGGATTTCATGCTGGAAGCCACGCAACGTGAACCTCGGCTGAATGGTATACAGTTTGAACTAACCAGCCGCTGTAATGAAAGGTGCATTCATTGCTACATTCCTAACCCAAAGAAGAATGCGGGTGGCGACATGCCTGTTGAGAAAGTAAAATCATTGATAGATGAGTTCACAGATATGGGTGGACTCCACGTGACTCTTTCCGGAGGAGAGGTGTTCTTGCACAGAGACATTATTGCCATAATGCAATATTGTAGAGAGAAAGACATGCAGATTTCCGTTCTGAGCAATTTGATTGCGTTGAAAGACGAGCTAATCCCTGCCATTAAAGAAGCCAATGTTTCTATTGTGCAAACTTCTCTATACAGTATGGATCCAGATATTCACGACTTGATAACTACTGTGAAAGGCTCGCATGTGAAAACCAAGGCTGCCATTGAGAAGTTAGTAGCAGCAGATATTCCCGTGCAGATTTCCTGCCCTATAATGAAAGCCAACTACCAAGGTTATGCCGAAGTGCTACAATATGCACAATCGCTACGCTGCAAAGCACAAACTGACTACATTCTGATAGCACAATCAGATTTGAATACTACCAATTTAGCAAATCGTCTTTCTTTGGAGGAGACAGGACAATTACTAAAAGATATTATGAAATGGGACAAGGATTACAGAGAGGGTATCCTGAAACATTCTCCTCTTTCAGAAAAAATTGCTTTTGATCCCGAACAATTCGCTAAACAACCATTATGTGGTGCGGGAGTCAACAGTTGTTGTATTACAGAAAATGGCGATGTATATCCTTGTGCAGGATGGCAAGCAATGGTGTGCGGCAATGTATATCAGCAGAGTTTGAAGGATATTTGGGAAAATTCTCTGCAAATGAAGCAGATACGTGCTGTTACACAAGGAGATTTCCCTAAATGTTTGAAATGCAATGCCCGAGATTACTGCGCTATGTGCTTGGTGCGCAATTACAATGAGAGCGGTGGTAACATGTTCAAAATCAACCAGCACTTTTGTGATGTAGCTTTTATAAACAAAAAAGTGGTGGAAGAATATGCAGCATCCCATGCCGAGGATTATGCTATGCACTATGAATGGTTAATATGCGATATCTACCAATGTAGTCGATATGGGGTGGACGCAGCCGATGCGGACAGATATAGAAGACTTGTAACAAATTATTTCAAATTAGTTCAAGCACAAAATAATCCCTGTCAATATAATGTACGTGAATATAAAAAGGATTATCAAAGTATTTTGGAAGAGATAAACAATCATTTGAAGTATGCAATTGATAATTGCAGATGCAGAAAAACGGAAAGTTATCAAAAACTAGAAAAACTGAAAACTGATTTCCCTTTGTCCAATATTATAGCCATAAACTATATGATAGATTCAATGCGGAACATTTTAAAAGAAGATAAACAATAAGATTATGGAGTATTGCCGAAAATCCAATAAAGAGTAGGCTTTAATTAAAACTCAAAAAAAATGAAAAATTACAAAAAGGTAAAAATGGTGGCAAAAAATGCCCCGAGTGGTTCGTACGCAGCAGGCTGCCGAGTGGACACAAGTAAAGGCAGAAAAAACATGACTGGCAGATACTGCGAAGAATGCCAGATGGCTTCGTAGAATTCATATTCCTCCCTCATTATTGTTGATGAGGGAGGGATTAATCAAAGCAGCGGAAGCCGAAAAGCTATAATAGAGTAGGAGAAACTTAAAAATAAATTAAAAACACATGGGTATTACTCTTTATGACACCCCTAAGGTTTATAAAATTAAAGATGAGAAACTTTGTCCGATTTTCCCTGCAACTATTGTGGTGAAAGGTGAATGCGAATTACAGACTGTTTACAATGATCAAACTCCCGAAATCAAGAGGTGGTTATTTGTTGACGACAAAGTTATGTATTCAGAAGAATTTATTCTGAAAAATTATACATTGTAATATTTTGGAACTAAGACAGCCTACAGTTTTTTTTGTGGGCTGTCTTTTAATCTAAAGGAATAGTCATGGATATAAACAATGAAAAATATCAAATAGGAGATATAGTGCAGAAACCAACAGGCGGCCCAGAAATGATAATCAGAGAAATAAATAGTGATGGGCGAATGATATGCGATTGGTTTGATGAAAATGATAGTTTATGTAACTCAGAAGTGACGGAGGCTGAGTTAAGATACCATCCAACAGAAACGTTTTCATTTTCTGTCGGCGATTTTGTGTCAACTAACCTTAATAGTGTTTTGAAAATGCAGGTTGTTGAAGTGAATGATTCTATGGTTAGATGTGAATGGTACAACAAAAAGGGGGTGTTACAATCATCATACTTCAAAATAGAAGAGTTGGAGAAAGGGAGAATGTATGATGGAAAAGAAAAGTTTCTTCACGTAAATTATGTACCTTATAAGTAAATCAACATGGGCCTCCTTTCCGACCTCCTATTTCTGAATTTTATCAAACGCCGGGCCAAGCGCAAAGGGTGCGGCATCGGCGACATGGTGATGCTGAAAACCGGTAGTCCCGTTATGATGGTGGTGGATGTTGATCTTGAGGAGGCCGAATGCGAGTGGTTCTCCGAAAAGGATCAAAGGACACACCGCAAGTCGTTCATGTTTGAAATGCTCGTGAATGTAAACAATATTAATTCGAAAATAGATCAAAAATTTATAAATCAAAAATCACTGAAATGAAAAAATCTTTGTTATTTACTACAATTTTGTTGCCTTTGTGCCTCATTGTGGCCAGCTGCGAAAACAACGCCGAAGTGAAAGTCACCACATACGAGCCAGCAAACATCACACCTAAGAGCGCAGAGTGTGGCGGTGATGTGGTGCTTAACGGGAACATCCCTTTAAGTGAATTGGGTGTCTGCTGGAGTACAAAACGCAATCCAACCCCGAATGACAATAAGATGTTTACAAGAGACTACCAGTATCCTTTCTCCTGTAAAATCACTCATCTCACGCCCGGTACCAAATATTATGTGCGTGCATACGTTATTCGGGGACATCATGAGGCATACTATGGAAAGGAGATGTCCTTCACCACTCCTATCAACTCGAATAGCGGTGTGATAGAGGGCAGTCTCAGCGGCAAATTCTCTGTAGCAATGGGCGAACAGGTTTATTTCTCAAAAGGGAATCTGCAATTTCATCCGGTCCAACGAAAATGGCGTTTCGCCGAGCATCAATGGGACATCATTGGTGCAGAAAATGCTAATGTATCAGAAAACTACAATGGTTGGTTGGATCTGATGGGTTGGGCCACCAGCGGTTACAATAACTGCAACCCCTGGATGACCAGTTCTTCATCATTAGACTATGGAGAACTTTATGTTGATATTGCAGGAACCAATTACGATTGGGGTGTTTATAATGCCATAAGCAATGGCGGAGGCCAGAAGGGGTTGTGGCGCACGCTGGAGTATTCAGAGCTGGTATATCTTTTCGAAACTCGTCATACTTCTTCGGGAAGCCGCTTTGCTAAAGCCACGGTGAACGGCATCTATGGTGTCATACTCCTTCCTGATGATTGGAACAACTCTTACTATTCGTTAAGCCACGTAAACGACAACTCTATCAACGGAGAATACACTTACAATGTAATCAGCTTGTCGGATTGGAATAACAAGCTGGAGAGCCATGGAGCCGTATTTTTGCCTGCCGGTGGTGATCGCATAGGCACTTCCATCCATTATTACAGCAATGGCATCCCCACAGCCGCCCAAGGTAATTACTGGACATCTTCCACACATAGCGGTGAACGCGCTTGGGCTTTATATTTCAGCGACCACTCCTGCTATTGGAACTATCCTGCTTATATCGGTCCCGCCAAGTCGGTCCGGCTAGTCAGGGATGTGGAATAACATGATTTTTCAAAGATTAGTACTAAACAAATATATCACAGTTATGAGTTTTTATTCAGCAAAAACGGGTTTGGAAATACTAGTATGGTCTATGTTGAGCATAGAAAAAAATCATCGAATGAAATATGAGACAAAGAAAAGAGTCAATGACACGTTAGACATTCTGGAACGCGAGACTTTTTTAGGACCGGATTTTATCGCTGAAATATACAAATTTAGAAGATTGTTCCGCTCTTTGGAGCCTCTTGATACTATACAAGATGAGGATGAATATGAAATGATTAGTGATCAAATTAAGGAGTCCATGGACAAATGTTTAGCGATCTTGGCATGTTATTAACCAATATAATTGTATAATTATGCAACCCCAAACCTACATCCAGTTATTAGAAATCCTCACCTGTATGGGAGTGTACAATGCCAGAGTGTATAACTTCAAAGACAATCCTAAAGAGGTGGCCCAGTGTGCCGACGGCCTCAAGGAGATGGCGGAAGACCTGCAATTGCTTGGCTCCAAAACCTTCAACCCGTCACTGTGGCAAAAGTTCTGCAAAGAGTTGCATGGCGACAAACCTGTAGATATTGCCGCATCGGAACTCCAATCGGAAGCGTGGCGGCAAATTTTGCAGATACTGCCCCGCATCGCCTCCACAGCAGCCGTGTTGGAGGGAAAATGCCAGGATCCCGAAACGGTGGCCCACATCACTGCCCGTGAACTCAAACCGCTCCTCAACCAATGCAACGAACTGCTCGATAGCGAGCGCACTGAAATCCGTGGCAAAAGTTTCCTTGAAAGGGTTATGGAGAAGCTCGGACGAAAATAAAAATACCTTATCGCTATCGTGACAGATCACCACACTCATATTGGTCAATTCTACGACATTTACACGTCTCCTTCGGAACTAATTCATGTAATGGATTCCGTAGAAGTGGAGCGGTTTGCTTGTTCTTCAACCACTATATGCGAAGGAAATTATGAAAAAGTGTTGTCGGAAATGTCTGAATTGGTTCGCCTTGCTGTAAATCGTGTGTTACCTGTTCTGTGGATGCTTCCGCAAATGTTGTCGGATGGTGGTTTGCAACGCTTTTTGGATAGTGGTATTCCTTGGAAGATGTTGAAAATCCATTCTCAACTGAATCCGTTGGCATGGCAATGTGGAAGCAGGCGTTTGCAAAAAGTGGTTCGGTTGTCCAAACAGCTGAATCTGCCATTGCTGATTCACACAGGAGAAAGTCCAGGTTGCTATCCTTCTTTGTTCGAGCGTGCTATTCGTTACAATCCGTCTGTTACATTCATTTTGGCACACGGTCGCCCATTGGACGAAACCATTTCGCTTATGCGAAAATATCCCAATGTTTTGACAGACACCGCTTTTATGCCTGTGAAACATGTCGCAAAACTCTGTCATTTCGGTCTCGCTCACCGTATTCTTTGGGGTACAGATGTCCCCATACAACGATATTACAGCCGTAAAGAAGACATCGTAGTTTATTACAAAAAACGTCTATGCGAGTTGCGTGATGTTGTCTCAAATGAACATTATGAAACAATCATTTCAAATATCATATAAAAAAAGTACAAATCGTAAAAATTTCAAATATAATTCATGGACAACACTTTCATCAATGCTATGCTCGCCCTGCATACCCTTGCCGCCAAGGAGACTTTCGGATCGGACGCTGTGGTGGCACTGAACGCCGGAGAGCCAGGTGTGTACGAGAACAACCCTACCATTATCGAATATGAGCAAAAGGGCTACAAATTCTGTGATGCCAACATGTTCGGAGAAGGGTTGGAAAGAATGGAAACGCTCACTTTCAGGAAAATGAACAAAGGTTGATAAGGTTAGCGTAAAATATCCAATAGAATGTCAGAAAAGAAATGGAAGATAGACAGCCGGGTGCCGCACAAATATCGTGGCGGTCGTAGAGGGAAAGGTTCGGAGTTCCCGCGCCACGGCATGAACGAATACGAGGGTGAACGGCTCTCCATGAGCAAACACAGACTTTCCAAACACAAAACGATGAGCTACAACAAAGGAAACGGTTGGGCATCGTTGCATGAAAAACATATAGAAGGACTCCTTAACAAGTACCTCAACAAGCCATTCGACGAGATGCTGAGCGAATTTTACGCCAAAACCAAATCGCTGCGCCAAAGCGGACGACAACGTATGTGGAACACCCCATCCTACTTCTCTCATGATGTGGATGGGTTTAAACATCGCCGATATGTGTCATGGGAAGAGAAAAAGTATTATGTCGATGACAACGGCATTCTCCGTCTAAAGGATAACCATGCCGACAGCACCCCGAAGACAAAATTGACCCGCAAACAGAAAGCCTACAACCGTCAAGTTCCGGTGCCCACATTCGGCTTGAAAACTGACCAGTTCGAACTTTTAAGACAAAAGTACGACACCGCCGATCTTTTTGTGGGAGAATATTACGCTATAGTGGATGGAGAAGTTTGCAAAGTGCCGATTTACACCTCGCCAAAGACAGAAAATGATTACGAATTGTCTGACAGAATTGCCGTGGATGGTTTTAGTTTTGATGCAAAATTCAACCATGTTTTTTGGAACTACACTTATAAAAAAGCGAACAGCTACAAAACCGAAGTCCGTGAAAAATTGGAGGCTTTGAAAAAAGAAAACAATAATGAAAATGAGGACGATGTGGCGCGCATGGAGCGTCGGATCTGTTCCATGAAGGATTATTGGACAATGCACGGATGCATGGCTCTGGAGTTTTATACAAAGAAAATAGACTATATACGATCAAACAAAAATAGAAGTTAACAAAAACCCTATATACTATGTACCGTCAATTCACCGCCTCCCGCATTTCCGAATCCAACGTGCTGTTCCCGCCCACCATTATCTTCAATGATGAGGGCATCACCATCAAAACACCGGCGCTGCTGCACCACAACACCGACTTCATCCCATACGAGGCGGTGTCGAGTGTGATGATCCACACCCCGCTCGCTGGCTTCTCCACCATTACCTTCTACGCTTACGGCCGCGAAATCCGCGTTCACGGCTTCCTCCAACGCGAGGTGCGCGAGATGAAACAGTTGGTGGAAGAGAGGTAGAATGTAACAACCTTTTGTAGTTAGATATTTACATTTTTATATACAGTTGATTTAAAAAGGAGGGCTTTCACCCCCTCCTTTTTAAATCAAGTTTTTTGCTTCATTCTCAAGGAAAAACTTTGTTTCTCCCAAGGCATATATTCGGTAGCTCAACTCCATTGCCAATTCATCACTCAAACGCTCTATCTTTTCGGCAATGCCATTGCGCCACTTTTCGTCTATCCTTGCCTTTTTGCCGTTGTAAAACATTTAATGGCAGTTTTATACGTGCAGCCCAGACGAACGGCAAAAAGTAACATATCAGGGTCTATAACTTTGTAAATCAGCCTCAGTTCCTTATCTGTCAGCCCCGCTAACTCTTGGTACAGCCGTTTTTCAATTTCTATCAGCCCCAAGTTTAAGTGGTCAACAAAGTTGTCTATGGCATGCCCTAATTGGTCGGATTTTCCTTCGGCAAGTTTATACTCCTCTGTTTTGGTCGTAATTAATTCACTCATAATCAATCTTTATATACTATTGTATTTATAATTGTTGAGGTTAAATTTCATTTCCCATCTTCCTCCTACAACATATGCAATTTGGCAGGATTTTGGTTGCTTAAGTGGTTTTTCGTTCACCTTGCTTATGTTGCCAACCTGCACTTGTGCGTTATGCGAACATTACACATGTACAAGGGTGTAACCATGCGGAGATATAACACAAATGGAGATGTAACCGATGCGGAAACCAAAACAAGCGTTAAAGGTGCGGACATTGCACCACTTTTTACAGTATTATATATAACTATACAATCTCATACATCATAGTTGTTAAAAAAAATGGTGCAAAACAAATATAATTATCAGTAAAATAATAAATTACATACCTACTGTGTTTGAAAAAATTGTACCTTTGCCGCGTAAAAAAAGCACGTTCTTTGTCAAGGTATATATGGGCTATATATAGCGACAGTTGTGGCATTTGCAACTCAAATTGGTGTAACAGCTATAATGCGCCAATGTACTAACCCCATATATTTAAAAGGAAAACCAGCCAAGTGTAGGTTGGTATTCGGCTATGTGAGGTTTAAGGTGGCTCACCCGATTTTACGGGATTCGCGCCAAAATTCTATAATAATTCACAAATGCCGAAATTGGGAATCGGTCAAGTGTTTGTGCGCTAAAAGATTACACGGTAATTACCCAATTGCGTGTCAATCGCCATCCCCAGTACCACGATGCTACTAATAATAGTATCACAGGCAACGACCATACATTTGTATATATCCCCCATAACAAGAAAGCAATAGGAGGAAACACACTCCAATAGGGGTCATATACCGATACATTTTCATATACCAATCCCCAAGCCCAAACTACTATCGTAGCTATCACATCTGCCACAAATAATGCCCAAAGAGGGTGTAAAATGGGCAACGAAAGAAAACCACTTCCTGTCAATTCTCTGAAAACTAACCAGCCAATCAAACTCGCAATTAGATAGATAGCTGTAATCAATATAATACTGCACCCTTTAGAATAGAACCGTTTCATATTAGTTATTAAACTGCAAAAGTACTACATTTTGTCGAAATATTAATTTACATGCCGAAAAATTATATTTTGTCATAATGAAAATAGTTAGTGTCCGAAAAATATATCCTTTTGCCCATAGTTTTAGGTTTGGGAGAAACAAAAATAACATAGAGGACTGAATCCTGCAGAATGGAATCAGCCCTAAATTATTCATGCAAAAAAGTTTTATCGAATAAATAAAAGAGAGAAACAAGTCCGTATGAAGAGAGGTTTTCCGCACAAACTATAAATCGGTATGTTTCACATTAATACCTTCTACTAAATAGACCAAATCTTCAGCAATGTTGGTGCAGCAATCACCGATACGCTCCAACATATACAGCACACGACTCAAATTGAGATAGGAAGGCATAATGTCTGCTTTTACATCATTTTGAAAGAGTTGGCGGTGAATTTCGTGGTAATAATCATCCACTTGGTCATCCGTAGCGATAATATTGCGGGCAATATAATCATTTTCCGTTTCGAAAGCGTAAATAATATTTTCGTTCATTTTCTGCACCATTGAGAAGAGACTCCGAATTTTATGCTGATAAGGTTTCCACACTTCATCAGAATTGGCAATAATAGGAAGCCTTTTGTTGATACTATTGAGCAGATCACCCATTCTTTCCATATCAATAATGATGTTGAGCAGAGCGATAATGCGGCGCAAATCGCGGGCACGCGGCGTAAGACGGACAATATCGTTTACGATGCTCTCGCGAAATTGAATCTCATATTGATCCAATTGTTTCTCATTGGCTTTTATCTTTGCGGTCGTTTCTAAGTTAATAGGACCATCAATCTGTTTTTCGAGTAGCGAAAATTGCTCCGTCAGCAATTTAGCCATTGCTGCGAAATCCTCATTCATTTTCTTTAAAGATTCTTCTCTTATCATAACTGTAACATTAAAAATTCAAAATTATTAACCCACTCTTCCGATGAGGTAATCTTCCGTTCGTTTGTCTTTTGGATTGGTGAACATAATGCTTGTATTCTCATATTCAACTAATTCTCCTAAATACATAAACATTGAGTTGTCTGAAATTCGGGATGCTTGTGACATATTATGGGTAACAATCATAATAGTTACTTGTTTTTTCAGTTTCACCAAAAGTTCCTCTATTTTGAGAGTTGCGATTGGGTCGAGTGCGGAGGTAGGCTCATCCAGCAGCAGCAAGTCTGGTTTTAAGGCAAGTGCGCGAGCAATGCAAAGACGTTGCTGTTGTCCTCCCGAGAGGAAAGATCCCTTTTTGTGCAGGGTACTGCTCACCTCATCCCAAAGACCTACATTACGCAAATTCTCCTCTACGATTTCATCGCGTTTTTCCTTGCTCAATTTTATCCCTTTCAACAGAAAACCGGCAATCACATTGTCGTAAATGCTCATTGTAGAGAAAGGATTAGGACGTTGGAATACCATTCCTGCTTTGGAGCGCACATCGATAGGATTCATCTTCAATACATCCTTTTCTTCGAGCAGAATCTCTCCGGAAATACTGATACCATCGTGCAGTTCGTGCATTCTGTTGATAGCGCGTAGCAAAGTACTCTTACCGCAACCTGACGGTCCCATAATGGCAGTGATAGAGTTGCGCGCAATATCAGCGGAAACATCTTTAACAGCGTATTTATCTGCTGCATAAGAGATGCTTAAATCTTTTATTTGTAAAATAGGATTTGTTATCGGTTCCATCGTTTTGTAATTATTTTAGCTGTGATATTTAAGGTTAACACTATTAACAAGAGGAAAAGTGAGGCGCTCCAGATTAAGCTCTGTAGGTTCGGGTCGTTGTAAAACTCCCAAATCAACAGTGACACGGAGCTGTTGGGTTGCGTCAAGTTCCATTGGATGTAAGCGCTGCCCAAGATGGTAAGCATCAGCGGTGCGGTTTCGCCCATCACACGTGAAATAGCCAGAAGAATTCCTGTAAAGATTCCGGAAAATCCTGACGGTAACCAAACCTTGAAAATCATTGAAGTGTAAGAAGCTCCGAGCGCCAACGCCGACTCTTTCAAACTCATCGGCAACAAATTTAACGTCTCTTCAGTAGAGCGAATGATGAGTGGCAACATCATAATGGCGAGTGCACCAGCACCAGCAATGGCGGAATAACTACCCATCGGAACAACGATCCAAAGGTAAGCAATGATACCAATTACAATAGAGGGCGTGCCTTGCAGCAACTCGCTAAGAAAACGAATAATGCTGGCAAAACGACGTTCTCTGTTTTCTGAAACATAGATACCGCAAAAAATTCCTATCGGGATTGCCACAATCGCCGCCAACGCTACTATTATCAACATTCCCACAATGCCGTTGGCGATACCTCCTGGAATTGGCTCTCCAATATTTTTTGCTAACATAGCTTCCAATGTGGTAGGAGAGATTTCCGTGAAAAATGCCCAATTTATCTGCCCAATTCCATTGATGAATACTTTTCCTAAGATTGCAAACAGCGGAATAGAAGTGAGAAGAGAAAAGAATATAATGAGTGCTAAAAAAGCCTTATCCTGAAATAGTCTTATGCTGTTTCTTTTCATTATCTTTTTGATTTTCTGATTAAAAATCTTCCTATCATATTAGTAATCATAGTGATGAAGAATAGTGCCAGCGCAATGGCAATCAGTACGGAGAGTCGAGAGTCTGACGCTTCACCAAATTGGTTAGCGATTATACTAGCCATCGTGTTACCAGTATCACCCAAACCGCGAGGAATATTATTGGTATTACCAATTAACATTGTTACCGCCATGGTTTCTCCCAACGCACGGCCTAGCGCCAAGATGTATGAGGAGATGATTCCCGATGATACGGAAGGGAAAATCACTCGCGTTACCACTTCGCTGCGTGTTGCCCCTAAGCCGTAAGCACCCTCTTTCAGGTCGGTAGGAACCATCTTGATAAACTGGCTGCTCAACGACGCGGCGTACGGAATAATCATTATTGCTAAAATGATGGCTGCGGTAAAAACACCGAATCCCTGATCCGAAATGCCCAAGTCTGCAATAATCGGTCTTAACACGTAGAATCCCCATAAACCATAAACAATAGAAGGAATTCCCGCTAACAAATCCACCATCGTTTCCAATACGGAAGCTATTTTCTTGCCTTTGAAATATTCTCCAATGAAAAGAGCAATGGAAAGGGAGAATGGAATGCAGATCAGAAGTGCCAACAGTGAGGAGAGCAATGTGCCCGCAATGAACGCCAGCGCACCATATTGCTCAGAACCTTCTGTGTAATCCCATTCTGCTGAGAAAAGGAAGTTGAAAAATCCGAACTGCTTGAAGGCAGGTAAAGAGCCTGTAATCAAAGAGTAAACCATTCCGATTCCTACCACTAATAGCAGCAGCGCAGTCGCAAATAGCCCAATTTTAAAAATCTTATCTTTCATCTTTTCTTCTTAATACTCTTTTCCAGCTTAGCCAATTATTTTGTGCTTTCACTAACACTATACTGAATGTTATCTATATTTTTGAATGCTTGGGTTTGAACCGCTTTCGGAAGTGGAGCATAATGAATCTGTTCTGAAATTTTTTGCATATCATCAGAGATTATAAATCGGAGCATTTCTTTTATGCCTTCTGCTTCCATTTGAGTGCGTTTACCATTATTCAAATCTTTTTTCACGATAATCCAAGTGAATAAACTGATGGGATAAGCATCTGGTATTTCGGAATTGGTAATCATACAGCGCATATCTTCAGGTATTTCCCCTTGTGCGGCTGCTGAAATGCTGGCTGCTGACGGCTTGACAAACTTACCACTTTGATTCTGCAAGTTGGCATAGGTGAGTTGCTGTGCAAACGCATATTCTGAGCCGATATAGCCGATAGTTCCTTCCGTTTGACTGAGTACGCCTGCAATACCCGTATTTCCCTTTGCAGCAATACCCGTCGGGAAAGAGACCGCCTTGCCAAAACCGAACCTATTTTTCCAATCTTCACTCACTTTGCTGAGATAATCTGTGAAGACAAAGGTGGTACCACTGCCATCAGAACGATAAACGGGAGAGATTTTTTTGTGCGGAAGTGCTACACCCTCATTTATAACTTGTATTTGCTCGTCATCCCAATAGGAGATTTCACCAGCAAAAATCTGCGCTACCAACTCACCCGTCAGATTCAACTCCTGAATTCCTGGCAGATTGTAAGCAACTACTACAGCTCCCATGCAAGTAGGAATATGGAATACATCACCAATCTCAGCCATCTCTTCGTCAGAAAGGTAAGCGTCGCTGCCTGCAAAATCCACAACACCTTCTTTCAAACTATTGATTCCTCCACCACTGCCGATACCTCCATAAGTTACTTTGTTATGCGTTTCATCGTAAAATTTTTTGAATACTATAGAGTAGAAAGGTTGCGGAAATGTAGCTCCAGCTCCAGTAATGTTTACTGAAGAAGTGTTGTTCTTACAACTTACTGCTAATAAAGAAATTATAGTAGCAATAATCATTAGTTTTCCTTTTTTAATCTTTTTCATTTTTTCTTTTTTTTAGTTGTGCAAAAAAAGCTTTATTAAATTACATTAAAGTTGTCTTTCTGTTACGTTTTTGTTACAATTTTACCTCGATATTTAAATAACCTAAGAGGGTGATTTCGGAGACGCCCGCGCGCGGAACCGCCGCTCTGAAGTTTGGCGAAATTTTAAAGTGCGAATTTGGCGAGTATTGGAAACCTATCAATGCCGCCATCTCATCCTTGCTTTGGTCTTGTCGGCGTTGCGAAAGCAGTAGATCGTAACGGGCGAAAAGTTCAAATTTCTTGGGCAGTTTCAAAGTGACAAATGCCGATACACCTTGCATATTTTTCCCAAACTCCCCTTTTGCGTTCCATATCGTAGCGTATTCTGCTCCAACACCTACTTTTTTCCCTTTGTAACCCACAAAGAGAGTGAGATTTTCCTGTCCTGTCAGCGTGGAATCTTGGTCGTGGTACGAACCATAAACACGAAGAGTGAGTGAAGAGATGGGATTGAAGGTCACTCCCAAACCATACAAGAAGTACGGGTCCATTTTCAAATTTTTATATCCGTCGCCATTAACAAAGGTAAAATCCGCCTTTACCCAAGATGCAAATTTATATTGTGCCACCAATCCCAAGTCGGCGCTGGAACCAAATTTATATTGGTCTTGAAACGATTTGTACAAGTAGCGATGTCCCCACGCTTTTTCTTGAACCGAAAACTGTTCCATTCCCGTGAGCCCTGCGTGAAGAGTGAAATTCCCTTTATGCCAAGTAATACACGCATTTTTTAAATAAGCAAGTTTCGTAAGGTCAAAAACTTCCGACGATTTACCCACATCCAAAACCACTTTTGCCGATAATCCTTCGGTGAACTGATATTGATAACCTAAGTAGGCGCGCTCAATGCTGAATCCTGTGTTTTTGGTATCAGTAAACTCAGAATGAAAATCACCAAAAAGAGTTAAAATCATTTTCCCTTTGGGTTTGAAAACGTTGGCTGTGCTGTCTTTTTGCGCCCAAAGTACAGGCTTTGCCAAGATAAATAATACACTTAAAATTAATAGAGTAATCTTTTTCATTTTTTCTTTTTTTTTGTTGTGCAAAAAAAGCTTTATTAAATTACATTAAAGTCGTCTTTCTGTTACACTTTTGTTACATTTTTTGAAGGATTACACGACAGAATTTTTCTCAAAAACCATAAAAAAAAGCACCCCGACAAAGCAGGGTGCTTGGCGCAATTCAAATTTATCACTCTTTTACTTGTTTTCTTTTGAAAATCCCAGTTTCTTTTCAACCTCCTCTTTAGAGAGTTGTTTGGTGCAGAAGAACCAATCGTAGCAATGAAAATCGCCCTCTTTGCCTTCCATACGGTTCTTTGCTACTCCGCATGAACCTGCGGTCGGAACAATCACTTCGTCTCCAGGTCTCCAGTCTGCTGGAAGCGCTACGCCGAAGTTGTCGGCTGTCTGCAAACCTATCAGCACGCGCTTGATTTCATCAAAGTTGCGACCCAAAGCCAACGGATAGTACATAATGGTACGAATTTTATCGTTCGGGTCGATGAAAAATACCGCTCTTACAGCTGAAGTGTCGCTGTCGCCTGGATGTATCATTCCGTATAAACTTGCTACTTCCATCTTTACATCATCGATAAGCGGAAACATAATCTCGATATTTTTCATTCCTTTCCAATCAATCTTCTCTTTGATAGTGCGCAACCACGCAATGTGACTGTACAATCCATCAATCGATACGCCAACTAATTGACAGTTAAGTTTTTCGAAATCTTCCGCCATACTGCCAAAAGTCATAAATTCAGAGGTACATACTGGCGTAAAATCTGCTGGGTGACTGAATAATATTTTCCACTTTCCTTTGTAATCTGCTGGGAAATTGATAATACCTTGTGTAGTTTTTGCTTGAAATTCTGGAGCTTTATCGCCAATTCTTGGCATTGCTTTTACTTGATTTTCCATAATCTTAAATTTTAATTGGTTTATATTTTGTTTTATTGAGTTCTTAAATAACCCTTGTATTCTCTATTTGTTTATTAGTAAAACTTGATTGATGATTTTTTCTATCTCTTCTTTAGGAAGCGCTCCTTGCGTCATTGTGGGCATTCCTTCCATCGGAATAAAAATCATTGTCGGAATGCTTACGATACCAAACATCGCTGCTAACTGTTGCTCCTGCTCTGTATCTACTTTATAAATGTACAAATCTCCATCGTATTTCTGCGCCAATTGCTCCAATGTGGGCGCTAAAGAGCGACAGGGTCCGCACCACGAAGCATAAAAGTCGATGATGGCGGGTTTGTCTCCTTTATATTTAAATTCATTACTATCTAAATCTGTAATCTTATTTTTGAAATCTTGTAGCGTTATTTGTATTGTTTTCATCTCTTCTATTTTTTTGTTCTTGTTATCTCTTTTTTTCTGTCGCAAAAATATAGCAAAAAACAATATCTATTTGATAGAATTTATATATCTTTGCATCGATAAAAACGATTGAGATTATGACTTTACAACAGATGGAATATATTGTAGCGGTGGACCGTTACCGTCACTTTATCAAAGCAGCGGAAGCGTGTGGTGTTACGCAATCTACGCTCAGCACACTAATACAGAAACTTGAGCAGGAGTTAGATATTCAGATTTTCGATAGGAAAGCGCATCCGATTGTGCCGACGCCGATGGGTGAGAAGGTGATTGCGCAGGCGAAGGTGTTGCTTTACAACGCATCGCAGTTGCAAGAAATGGTACATTCGGAGCGCGCAACTGAAGAGGGCATATTGAATGTTGGCATAATTTCTACGGTGGCGCCATATATTCTTCCAAAGATGGTGAAGAAAATGCACGAATCGTTTCCCAAAATAAAACTTCATGTTTTGGAAGCCCGAATCAATACATTGGTTCAGAAATTGGAGATGGCAGAGTTAGATATGGTATTGATTTCCAATGCTCCACAATCGGAAAATTTGTTGGAAATTCCTATTTACAAGGAGCCATTTGTAGCTTATCTTTCTCCTGATGAGGAGATCTATTCGCAGGAGGAAATCACGTTGAAAAAACTTCCGATGGATCACATTTGGGTGTTGCGGGAGGATATGTGCTTCGGGAAACAGGTGTTGAATGTATGCGGAATGCGGCCCGGAAATGCAGCCATTTATGAGGCAGGAAGCATTGACACCTTAGTGAGAATTGTAGATGAAAATGGCGGCTTTACTATTATTCCTGAGTTTCATTTAAACCTATTGCGGGAAGAACAGAAGCGAAATGTGCGAAAATTTATGACTCCGGAGCCGATGCGGGAGGTTTCGCTTTTAATTCGAAAAGATTACGTAAAAGAACGAATGCTTAATATTGTGGCACAAATGGTTCAAGAGATTGTGCCTGAAGAATATATCGACCCCAGAATCAAAAAATTTGGAATAAGGATATAATGGTCACATCTAATCATTTCTAATTGAAAAATGGGATAAAAACGTACTCAAATGTTCAATCCTAAATCTTTAGCTTGAATGTTTGTTTTTTGATATTTATTTTAATTTACTATAATTCAAATAATTATTTGTAGATCTGCAGAAAATTAATGGTGGAATGAAACAGAAAAAGCCGATATAAAAAACATTAAGATCAACAAAATTAATGATTTATCAAAAATAATTAGTAACTTTGCAGCGTCAATTTTTCAGATTTTGTCTAACGGACATTCGCAAGGTCTGGAATGTTGGCCAAAAAGAATAAAAATAGAAGTCCCCATAAATATCTCGCTATGAAGATATTGTTACTCCTCCCTATTTTCTTGTTTTTATTTTTCGGATGCTCTCATCACCAAGATTTTGAACAACAAGAGGAAAAAAGTATTTACGAAAAAACTATTGGAGTTTCAAATGGATTTTGTTTTTTTTCAAAAGAACAGAAGCCACGTGAAGCATATACGAATAATGAAGGAGAATCTCGCTTCGAACGCCAAATACTCAACTGTTTGTCGTACCAAATTGATGGTCATTTAGAAACAATTGCAGGGACAATTCTCTACATTTCGAGTATGCCACAAAGTTTTTTCGGTGACCTAATTACTTGTGGAAATGAAATTTACGATGGAATGTGGAATCACGTAAATTAATCAACTATGAATATGTTTTTATTGCGTTTTATGATAGTCTTTTCCATCTTATGGGCGCTTATTTCGCTTGTGGTTTTGGTTTGGTCGGTAGTGGCAATGGTAAAAGAGAAACGAGATATCGGAGAGATTATCTTTTGGGTATTTTTAGTTTTTGTTACTTGTGCGATTGCAATTCCATTTATGCCTGTTAATCAGTTAAAAAAGGAGGAATATGTTTAAATTTATCTTTCTCATTTACATATTTCCTGTATTAGCATTTTATATCTATCTAACTATTTTATTAGCACAAAAAAGGATAGAAATTAGAACTTTCTTCTGCTGGTTAGCAGCAGGAGCCTTTCACATTGGAATCCTTCTCTTTTTCATATTTAAAAAGAGATTTGTAAAATCTATAAATTAGAATATCTGCAACTTTTAGTAAAGTACAACTCTATAAGAGATAACTCTATAATCTAATTTACACAGATCTAGACCTTTTCTTTACTTACTGCCATCACTTGAGAAGCTGCCTGATAAGGTGTAATTTTCTCCTCCTTTATCATCAACTCCATTTCTTCTATTTTCTGTTCTACCGCTTTATCCGAGTAGAAAGAATCCTTCAAACTATAATCCATCCAATCGTAAAAAATCTTTATCAGTTGTTCAGTTCTCTGTTTGTGGAAAAATCCATTTTCTTGGGTATGATTTACAAATTCCTCTACCATTTTCCAAACCTGCTCAATATTAGTCTTTTCCGTAGAGGAGCAAACTCCCACAGGCACAGTCCACTGACTTTCGAGCGGCGGAAATAGTTTCAGCGCGGAGCGATAAAGAGCGGTAGCGGCAACGGCTTTGGTATAATTATCACCATCGGCTTTTGTAATTACAATAGCGTCCGCCATCTCCATAATACCGCGTTTAATTCCCTGCAACTCATCGCCAGCACCTGCCAACTGCAGCAGCAGGAAGAAATCAACCATCGATTTTACCACCGTTTCTGATTGTCCGACGCCCACCGTTTCCACGAAAATAACATTAAATCCGGCAGCTTCGCACAAAACAATCGTTTCACGGGTTTTCCTGGCCACACCTCCCAATGTAGAACCAGAGGGTGAAGGGCGAATATAAGCATTTTTATCTACCGAGAGTTCCTCCATGCGGGTTTTATCGCCCAAAATACTACCTTTTGAGCGCTCGCTGCTGGGGTCGATAGCCAAAACTGCCAATTTCAAACCTAAACCTGTAAGATATTTGCCAATTGCTTCAATAAAAGTACTTTTCCCTACGCCAGGAACGCCAGTAATACCCACGCGCACCGATTTTCCTGCGTAAGGAAGGCATTTTTCTATCACCTCCTGTGCCAACTGAAAATGGGTCGGATTCACACTTTCAATCAAGGTAATGGCTTGACTTAAAATCACACGATTTCCCTCCAAAATCCCTTGCACATAGTAATCGGCAGGTTGCAGAGTACGTGCTCTTTTTTTTCTTAAATGCAAATAGGGTGAAACTTGTTCGGGTTGTTCAATACCCTCCTGCACATTCAATGCTGATTCAAAATGATCAAATTCAGACATCTTTATAGTTTTTTTAAATTATCTTCTTTTTTTATGTGGATAGCTACTCTTAATCTCCTTCTGTTCTATACCCAAATTTTTTTGATGGAACTGCTCAATTTTGCGCCACAAATGTACGCGATCCATTCCAGAAACATTATGAGGATGGTTAGGATAGATAAAATAATCAAACAAAACTCCATCTTTTATACTCTGATTGATTAAAGATTGGGAATGTTTCCAAAGAACGACATCATCTTGTGCACCATGGAAAACAAGAAGCGGAGTTTTTAAGTTTTTGATTTTGTTGATGATAGAAGTTTGTTCATAACCTTCAGGATTTTCCTCTGGGGTATCCATATAGCGCTCGCCGTACATAATTTCGTACCAACGCCAATCTACAACTGGACCACCACAAGTTGCCGATGCAAACACATCAGGGTAAGTAGTAATGAGCGAAAGTGTCATAAAACCGCCATAACTCCAGCCGTCAACAGCAATGCGATTAGAATCCACATAAGGTAAACTTTTTAGGTATTCCACACCACACATCTGATCTTCCATCTCCAACTTACCCACATTTCTGTGAATACATTTTTCAAACTCCACACCTCGATTTGCAGTTCCGCGATTGTCGAGCGTGAAAACGATGTAACCTTTTTGTGCCAAATATTGCAAATGCACTCCACCGCTCATAAAGGTGTTGTCAACCAACTGAGAGTGTGGCCCTCCATAAACATACACCATACAGGGATATTTCTTGCTGGCATCGAAATTTGGAGGCAAAATCATTCGGCAATATAAATCAATATTCTCCTTATTTTTAATCGTGAAAATAGAAGTTTTACCCAAATCAGTTTTAGCGTATGGATTTTCGGCACGGAAAATCTCCTCAATTTTCTTTCCTTTATTATTATACAAATCAATAACAGAAGGAGTTTCAAGGTTAGTAAAGTAATCGATAAAATAGGTTTTATCCTCCGAAAAATAGGGAGTGTGAGTGCCAGAAGTTGTGGTAAGTGCTGTCATCTTTCCACTTTTGATATTTACGGCATAAACTTGTCTGTCAACTGGAGAGGGATTTGTAGAAACGAAATAGATATTTTGCTCCTTTTTATCCCAACCCAAAAAATCAGTTACGCACCATTCTCCTTTTGTCAATTGGGCAATTTGCTTTCCATCAGCGCTATGTAAATAGAGATGAGGCCAGCCATCGCGGTCGCTCAAAAGGATAAAATTTCCGTTTGTCAAAAATTGCATACGAGAAGAGGGTTCCACATAGCGAGAATCGCGTTCTTCCATCAAAATTTTTACTTTATCGCCTGTTTTCACATCATACTCAATCAATTTACTATGATTTTGTGCACGATTTAAGTGACTAATATAAAGTTTACTTTCATCTGGAGAGAAGGTAACGTTTGTCAAAAATTCACCATCTACCATATCTGTTTTGATATAATGATAAACGGGCGTATTTTTCTGTGCTGACGCTGCCACGTCAAAAATTCCCACTTTCACCTGATGATTTTTTCTACCAGCCATCGGATATTTAATCATACGGGTATCAGCAACATCAGCAGTAATATCCACCAAAGGATAATCATCTACCATACTTTCATCCATACGATAAAAAGCGATATATTTTCCGTTGGAAGAGATATATTGTCCCTCTCCTATTCCCCATTCGTTACGGTGAACCGACTCACCAAACACAATATTTTTTCCAGTATCAGGACATAATAACACTGGCTCGAAGTTATTCAAAGCGGACTTCACAAATACATTTTTTCCCACTTTTACTACGAAAATCGACTCTTTCAAGTTGTAATCAATAATATTTTCCTGCTTTTTGATTGGAAATTCTTTCACTTGAATACCCGTTTCTGTTACAGTAATCATAAGATTGTTTTGACTCAAAAAGATAGAATTTTGGTCTACCCAAGAAAAACCGCGCAACGTATTAATATCCGCAATTTTCTTTTGAACATCTGACAAACATAAAAAAACTGTTTTCTTCGTACTTTGCGGATTTTTCAGAAAAATTGTATCATTTTTAAGAATTGAAATCTGATTTGTACTAGGTCTCCAACTCAAGTTTGGTCTGCCTTGTACACGATATTTTCCTTTGAAAACACCCTCCAAATCAATAATATTTTCCTGTGCAAAAGAGCACATTAAGAGAAAAAAAGATAAAGATAATACCAATAATTTTTTCATAAAGCTATTTTTAATTGTTTAATTTTCAATCAACTATAATAATTTTCAAAAGAATATAATCATTGGCAAATATACAATAAAAAGGTAGGAAATTTTCAGGGATAAAAAAGAAGAAAATTGGAATAAGATTGGAATTAAAAATAAAAAAAGGGCAAGGAGTTGGATATATTAAAAAAAATTGTATTTTTGCGGCACGAAAAAAGGGTCTCTTGGCCGAGTGGCTAGGCACCGGTCTGCAAAACCGTTTACTCCAGTTCGAATCTGGAAGAGACCTCAAGAAGTTCCATCGTTAGGTGGAACTTCTTTTATTATAAATCGTGGATGTTTTTAACAAAATCATCTATCTTTTTAAAATAAAAACAGTTAGAAAACTTTTTTTTCAGATAGCTGTTGTACAAATATAAAAAAAGTGTATTTTTGCACGCCCCAAAAATAGGGGTAGAAAATAATAGTAATAACTTAAAAAGAAGTAATTATCGCAACACAACCATTTCGTCCTAACAATGTAAAAAGGACAGCACCTCAGAAGAAAGAGGCAGCACACAAAATTAATGAATATATCACCTCTCCCATGGTTCGAGTAGTAGGTGAAGGTATGGAACCTAAAATTCTTTCTTTACGAGATGCATTAGCATTGGCAGAAAGTATGGAATTGGATTTGGTAGAAATTTCACCACAAGTTAATCCGCCTGTATGTAAAGTTATGGATTATCAGAAATTTCTTTATGACCAAAAGAAGAAACAGAAAGATATAAAAGCCAAATCTGCAAAAGTTGTTATTAAAGAGATTCGTTTAGGACCACAAACCGACAATCACGATTTTGACTTTAAGGTAAACCACGCCATTCGATTTTTAAAAGAGGGATGTAAAGTAAAAGTGGATGTGTTTTTTAAAGGAAGATCCATCGTTTATAAAGATCAAGGCGAGTTGATTTTATTGAAATTTGCACAAGCCCTTGAAGAGTATGGAAAGTTGGAGCAAATGCCAAAATTGGAAGGAAAGAGAATGATAATCGTTATCAATCCCAAAAAATAAAAAGATAGCAGAAAACTCATCATATTAACATTAAAAATTACTTAGCAATGCCAAAAATGAAAACCAAATCCGCTGCAAAAAAGAGATTTACTCTTACAGGCACCGGTAAAGTAAAAAGACATCACGCTTATCATAGCCACATTCTTACGAAAAAAAGTACAAAAAGAAAACGTAACTTGGCTTACAGCGCAATCGCCGACAAATCGATGGAAGGAACCATCAAACAAATGTTAGGCTTACAATAAGAAAAATTAATTATTAACTTTACTATCAGCAAATTAAGAGTTTATATAGATAAACCGCTGACGTAAAAAGAAAGGAGAATTTATGTCAAGATCAGTAAATCACGTTGCTTCAAGAGCAAGAAGAAAAAAGATTTTGAATCGTACCAAAGGGTACTTCGGAAAACGTAGAAACGTATGGACCGTTGCCAAAAATACTTGGGAAAAAGGTCAACAATACGCTTATCGTGACCGTAAAGCTAAAAAAAGAGCATTTAGAAGTTTGTGGATTACCCGTATTAATGCGGGCGTTCGCGAATATGGCTTATCCTACTCTGTATTTATGGGTAGCTTAGCAAAGAAGGGTATCGAATTAAATCGTAAAACCCTCGCCGACCTCGCAATGAATAATCCCGAGGCATTCAAAGCTATCGTTGATTTAGTTAAATAACATTTTTAGCAAAATCACTGAAATTTCGTATTAATTGAGTTTTTTGCAATATGAAAGAGCAACTTTTTAGTTGCTCTTTTTTATTTCCCTTATCTTAATGATATATATTAAAATTTGATGTAAATTTGCAGGTTAATATAAAAGAGTTTTTGAAAATGGTTATTATTGGCATTACAGGCACCATCGGTGCAGGAAAAGGTACAATTGTGGAATACCTTTTGAAACATTATAAGTTTTCTCATTTCTCTGTAAGACAATATCTTATAGAAGAAGCAACACGCAGAAATCTTCCACTAAACCGAGATACTTACGTAATGGTTGCCAACGACCTACGCGCAAAAAATTCTCCCTCTTTCATTACCGATGAACTTTATAAACAAGCAGAAAAAGAGAATGTAAATGCTGTAATTGAAAGTATTAGAACACCTGGTGAGGTGGAATCGCTGCGCAAAACCAACCATTTTACTCTCTTAGCTGTTGATGCACAACCTGAAATTCGTTACCAAAGAGTGGTAAAACGAAACTCCGAAACGGACTCTATCAGCTACGAAACATTCCTCGAAAACGAAAAAAGAGAAATCTCATCTACCGACCCTAACAAACAAAATCTTGCTGCTTGTATTCAACACGCTGATTTTGTCCTCAATAATGATGGAAATATTGAACAACTTTACACAACCATTGATTCTATAATGAATAAAATTATCAAGTAATCAATCTATGAAAATCAAAACCTTGAAAAAGATATTACAATTTATTCTCTTTTTTGGGATAGGAATCCTTTTGGTTTGGATTTCTATTAAAGATTTTCAATCTGATGATATTCAGGTCATTAAAGATTGTCTCAATAACTTACTAAATCCCAAAAGTATATTTTTTCTTTCTCTCTGCTTCCTTTTTGAAATTGCTTCACACTACGTTCGAGGATTGCGCAATATTCTTATGATTGAACCTTTAGGTTTTAAGGTGACGAAAAGAACCTCTTTCTTTGCTGTAATGATTTGTTACTTAGGTAATTTAGCTTTCCCTCGATTAGGAGAAGTTTTGCGTTGCTCCTTCTTAAAACGATGTGATAATATTCCTTTTGAGAAGAGTTTAGGAACCATTGTTACAGAAAGAATTATCGATATTGTAATTTGGCTCCTGCTTTTCTTGGTTGCTGCATTGACAAACTCTACTCTTATTTCTCATTTCTCTATCGATGAAAAAGGAACTACTGTGAAAGATGCGTTGAGCGATAAATTCTTTGCTATTGCTACAAATTACACCTTATATGTCCTATTTTTCGCTTTTTTAGCTCTTGTAGGAACCATCTATTTTACCCGAAAATATTGGAAAAAATCCTCCTTATTTCTAAAAATCTATGAGTTTATGAAAGGTATTTGGCAAGGTCTTATCTCTGTCAAAAATATGAAAAATAAAACTCTTTTTATTCTCTACTCTTTTGGAATTTGGATTTTCTACTTCTTGAGCGTTTACGCAAGCTTTTTCGCTTTCGACTTTTTACAACATTTAGGTCCTATGCCAGCACTCACAATCTTAGCTTTTTCTACCCTATCGTTTGTTATTGCTCAAGGAGGTTTGGGCGCATATCCATTGATGGTAGCTGGCGTTCTAATTCTTTACAATATCGATTATAATCAAGGTTTTACCGTAGGTATGGTAAATTGGTTAGTTCAAACTACTACCTCTATTATTTTAGGAATCGTAGCTCTTGTATATGTTTCACAAATTGAAAAAAATTCAAAATCTAAAAGTTATGAGGAATAAAGTGATTACATTAGAGCAATTTATCGCATTGAAACCCACTTTGCAAGATAAAAAAATCGTTTTTACCAATGGTTGCTTCGATGTTTTGCATTACGGACATGTAGATTACCTTCAAAAAGCCAAAGAGTTGGGAGATCTTCTTGTTTTAGGACTAAATAGCGACAATTCCGTAAAAAGATTGAAAGGAGAAAGTCGACCCATAAATCCTGAGTGGGCGCGTGCTGGTGTTTTAAGCGCATTAGAAGCTGTAGATTTCGTTATTCTTTTCAAAGAAGACACTCCTAAAAACCTCATCGAAGCTATCGTTCCCAATATTTTGGTAAAAGGCGGCGATTACTCCATCGACCAGATTGTCGGTGCTGACTTTGTACAAAAAAATGGTGGTCAAGTAATTACAATTGCATTTGTAGATGGATTTTCAAGTACTAATATCATTCATAAAATGAAACAAAAATGAAAAGATTTCTTTTTATTATTTTTGTAATTAGTTGTTTTTCTGCATATTCTCAACGAATTAATGTGGATATTAACGAAAATACGCAAAACATAACTTTAGTATCTTCCCAAAACTTATCTGCTAATTTTTCCGACCATTTCAACGGAAAAAAATCTTTTGTGCATGAAAATTATCAAATTCCCGCTTTTAATCTTTATAATAATTTGTGGGATACACTTCATATTCGCTCTCAAAAATTAGAAATTCCATTTTTTGATAATCTCATCAAAATTATTCTTGTTCAAGAGAATAACTCACCTTTTATATTTCCGTGCGCAGGAGAACTCGCCCTTAAATATGGAAATCAACGCGACCGAAAATTTCATACAGGAATAGATTATATTCTCGAACAAGGCGACCCTATTGTTTGCTGTTTCGATGGCGTAGTACGTATGGTACGAAAATATGGAGACTACGGAAATTGTATCGTAATAAGACATTACAACGGATTGGAAACCATTTATGCACATTTAGAAGAAACTTTTGTTAAACCTGGCCAAATTGTAAAAGCGGGTAACTTAATTGGAAATGCAGGCTTGAGCGGAAATACTGACCTCTGCATTCTGCACCTTGAAATGCGCTTTATGAACGAATTTTTCGACCCTGAAAAGGTTATTGATAACTCCACACGCCGCCTAAAAACCAACATCTTAGAATTAACACCTGAAGATTTCTACATTTTGCCTTTGCCTACAAAGAAAAATAATCAACTTGAAAAAAATGAAGAAAAAGATGAAGAGATTATAAATACAAATTCACCTAATTCTGTTTATCACATTGTAAAACAGGGTGAAACTTTGTATAAAATTTCGAGAATTTATAACGTTTCTATTAAACAGATTATCTCTCTTAATAATCTGAAAAATAATGGAGAAAATATTCAAGCAGAACAAAAATTAAAAATCAAATAAGATGGAAGAGAATAAAAATGTTCGTCCTTCGTGGGACGAATACTTTATGGAAATTGCCAATACAGTAAGCAAACGTGCCACTTGTGACCGCGGAAGAAGCGGCTGTGTAATTGTTCGCGACCGCCAAATTTTAGTTACCGGCTATGTAGGTTCACCGAAAGGTCTTCCGCACTGCGACGATGTAGGACACCAGATGAAGCAAACCATTCATGAAGATGGCTCCATTACCAATCACTGCGTACGAACTGTTCACGCAGAACAAAACGCCATTTGTCAAGCGGCAAGATTAGGAATTTCGCTTATCGACAGTACTTTATATTGCAGAATGACACCATGCCGTGTTTGTGCAATGCTCATTATCAACTGCGGAATTACCCGCGTAGTTTGCGAAAAAAAATATCATGCTGGTGCTGAATCGGAAGAGATGTTCCGAAAAGCAGGTGTACAATTGGAATTTTTCTCTGAAGATATTCAACAATACTAAAATGAAAAATCTCACTTTAAGTACTCTTTTCTTACTGCTATTTCTTTTGGCTTCTGCGCAGGCCCCTGCCTACTACTACAATATTGCTGATGGTAAAAGCGGAAATCAATTGCGCATAGCCCTTTTTAATATCATAAAAAATCATAATCAACAAAGTTACAGTAGTTTATGGGAACATTTCCGACAAACCGATGCCAAAAATGACGGAACGGTTTGGGATATGTATTCTGATAATCCTGACGGAAATTCTGCCTATTCTTACACCTTTGCCAACCAATGTGGAAACTTCAATAGCGAAGGCGACTGCTTTAACCGCGAACATAGCGTTCCTAAAAGCTGGTTTGACGATCAATATCCAATGTACACCGACCTTTTTCACCTCTACCCTACTGATGGTTATGTAAATAACAAACGGGGTAATTTTCCTTTCGGGGAAGTGGAAAACGCTACTTGGACAAGTACTAATGGCTCTAAATTAGGACTAAACTCAACAAATGGCTATAGCGGAACTGTATTTGAACCTATTGATGCCTACAAAGGCGATTTTGCACGCACACTTTTCTATATGGCAACCCGCTATATGGATAAAGATTTATCGCAAACCGAATCTTCTGCTTTTATTGGAAGCGATTTAAAACCTTGGGCTCTCGAAATTATGCTGCAATGGCATATCGATGACCCCGTTAGTGAAAAGGAGATTGAACGAAATAATGCAGTTTACGAAATTCAAGGAAACCGAAATCCTTTTATCGACTTTCCTGATTTAGTTGAGAAAATTTTTGGAAGTGACACTCTCGCTATATTTTTGCTTTCTTCTGTTGAAGAATATGAAAATCAATTATATACAAAAATTTCTCCTAATCCAGCAGAAGACTTTATTACTATTTTTATTCCCGAAAAATTTCTCAATTTAAAATCTTTCTGCCAAATTCTAAACCTTTCTGGACAATTAATAGAACAGCATTCTTTAAATCAGCAAAATACAGAAATTTCCATTTCACATCTCCCAAAAGGTTTTTATCTGATTAAAATTTATAATTCCATCTATTCCAAAATCCAAAAACTTATCATTCAATAAAATGGCAACAATTCGTATTACTAGAATTTTTAATTTTGATATGGCTCACGCTCTTCCTGGTTACGACGGAAAATGTAAAAATATTCATGGCCATACTTACCAATTAGAAGTTACCGTAAAGGGTGAAACTTTACCCGAAAATAGTACTCCAAAAAACGGAATGCTAATCGACTTTTCAGTATTGAAAAATTTGATTAATAAAGAGTTAGATGAAAGATGGGACCACGCACTCATTTTGAAAAAAGATGAAAATAATCAATTGCACCACGAACTAAAAAAGCAATTTGAAAGAGTATTTTTTGTGGACTACTCCCCTACTACCGAAAATCTTCTTTGTGATTTTGCTAAAAGAATTTCTGCCATTCTTCCAGAAAATGTTTCCCTATTTTCTTTAAAACTTATGGAAACCCCTAAATCTTTTGCAGAATGGTATGCTTCTGAAAATTAAGAATTTATAATAAGATAACTATGACTGAAAATACACATCGTGCAGGTTTTGTAAATATTATTGGAAACCCCAACGTGGGAAAAAGTACTCTAATGAACCATTTAGTGGGTGAACCTCTTTCTATTATCACTGCCAAAGCCCAAACTACAAGACACAGAATTAAAGGAATTGTCAACGGAGATGATTATCAGATTGTCTATTCTGACCTTCCTGGCATCTTAACACCTGCCTATAAAATGCAGGAAATGATGATGCGATTTGTCAACGAAGCTTTAAAAGACGCTGATCTGATTCTCTATTTGGTAGAATGTGGCGAAACCAAATATCAGCAGGAAATTATTGAAAGATTGAACAAATTTGAAATTCCTATTTTATTAGTAATCAATAAAATTGATAAAGCTACTGCTGAAGAAATTGCGGCTGCTAAAGCATTATGGCAAACCATTCTTCCTAAAGCAGAAATCATTGAAATTTCAGCAATACAACAGCTAAATTTGGATATTTTATTGGAAAAAATTATCTCTTTTCTTCCTCCTTCTCCCCCATTTTTTCCTAAAGATGAACTTACCGACCGTCCTACTCGCTTTTTTATCTCCGAAATCATCAGAGAAAAGATTCTTTTACTTTACAAAAAAGAGATTCCGTACAGCGTAGAAGTAGTAGTAGAAAGTTACAAAGAGGAGGAAGAAATGGTGCGAATCAGCGCTATGTTATATGTTGAGCGCGACACGCAAAAAGGTATCATCATTGGAAATAAAGGCTGCGCTATTAAACAGTTGGGAATTGTCTCCCGCCAAGCTATCGAAGAGTTCATTCAAAAGCACGTTTTCCTTGAACTATCTGTAAAAGTGCTTAAAGATTGGCGCAATCAGGAGTTGATGATGAAAAAATTTGGATATTTCGAAGGATAATCTCAAAAGGTGAATTTCGGTGAAAATCAAAATTCACCTTTTTTTTCGCGTTTTAACGTGAATTTTTCAGGTACTGGATCGTAACCACTTCCGCCCCACGGATTGCAGCGTAGAATACGATAAATGGTCAAAATGGAGCCTTTTATTGCCCCATGTTTACGTAATGCTTCAATTCCATAATTGGAACAAGATGGCATAAAACGACAATTTCTTCCTATAAATGGAGAAAGTGTATATTGATAAACCTTTATCAATCCTATCAAAAATCCAGAAAATATTTTTCTGAAAAAAAGAAAAATAGATATCACTATTTGTTTCAACGTTTGATTATATTTAATGCTTTTTTAATCAATGAATTAATCTCATTTGAAATCTTCAAATAGTAAGTTAAAAATATGCCTAAACCTACTATTAGAACCGTTTTTAGCAAAGCTTCTATCATTCCATTAACAAATGAACTAAAATGCAAATTAGCAAATATTGAAGAGAGATTATTTTGCCAAATTACATTGAGTAAAAATAACGAAACAACCAACAAAACCACCTTAATTTGAGAAAAAGAGAATGGAGAAGTTTTCATTTTCCAATTTATCAAAGAGAGAACACACAAATAGTAAATGAAGTAGGAGATAAAAGTTGCCAATGCCGCTCCGTTCATTCCAAAAATAGGAATCAATTTTATATTTAAAAATATAGCAGTAAAAGTTAAAATAAAGGTGAAAACAAGCGATAAATAGTACCAACGTGAGTAACTAAGTACTGAAATTCCAACACTTAACGAGGAGTTGAAAAGTTTTGACAAAGAGAGTATAAAAACCACCCACTTTCCAGTTCCATAACTATCTCCATTGGGAATTATTCCAAACAAAAAATCGATATTAACCCAAATAATTAAAAACACAAAAGAACCAGCCAATAATTGATGTAAAGAGACTTTTTTACACAAATTATTTGCCATTGTAATATCATTTTCTTTAATAGCGGCTGAGATTTGCGGCTGCGCAATCGTTCCCAAAGAGCGGTAAGGAACCTCTATCACGGCAGCAATATAGTTAGCAATAGCAAAAATTCCTGTAAAGGTTAGTCCCATCTTGGCGGAAACAAAAAATGTGTTGAGAATTGGCGTAATATTTCCTGCCAACGCTGCTGTTACTAAAAAAAGCGTATAAAAGGAAAAATTACGTACCAAGTCTTTGGTAAGAAATTTAAAATCAGGTTTAAAAGATATTTTCTTAATAGATAAAAGAAAAACTACATTCAACAAAGCAGCAATACCATAAACTACACAAAATGCAATTACTAAACCTTTTAGCGTAATAATTCCAAATCCAAAAAGTAGATAACTAATAAGTAACATGGCTCGAACCCCTACCTCACGAATAAATTTGGGCCACGCTATCCGCATTAATACGTTGGAATTTACTTCAAAAACCGACATATAAAGCATAAAGAAAGATAGAGGTAACACAAAGTAGAAATAGTTGACAAAAAGTGGCGATTTTTCTGCGAAAATAGATACTAATTGTGTTTTAAAAATAAAAAAAACAGCAAGAAAAATAAAAAAACCGATAAATGGAATAATTAAACTCCAAAAGAAAATTCCATGATCTTGCTCCTCTTCATCTTTAAAATAGGGATAGAAACGAATCATAGAAGCGGTAGTTCCTAACTGTGCCAAGCCCGAAAAAAGAACTGCCGCATCTACCAAAACTCGAGTTAATCCAACTTGTTCCTCAGTGAGATAATGCGTTAAAATAAAAAAGGTCGTAACAAAACCAATGGCAATGCCCACATAATTAGCCAAAGTTCCTCGTATCGATTGCCGCATTATTACTCCCATAATTCAATATTTAAAGTTGCAAATATCTATCTTTTTTTTGATTTGGCAATATTTGTGAAAAATAATTTTCAACATTTCAATGATTGAAAAAAATAAAAAAGGGACTACCTAACGATAGTCCCCTATTTTTCTATAACTAGAATTTTATTTAATATTTGGTTCTTCCAAACCGAGGTTTTTCTTCTTATCCCAAGCTTTCAAAACGATACCCAAAATAAGAGCAGCCACGCCTAAGCAAGCTAACATAACCAAAGGCCAGGTATAATCCAATTTTGTAGCATCAGTAACGCCTTCATTTGTCTTATCCAAAACTTTACCAATAAGCAATGGGAACAACCACAAACCAATATTTTGAATCCAGAAAATCAACGCGTAAGCGGAACCAATAATTTTTTCATCAACCAATTTTGGAACGCTTGGCCACAAAGATGCAGGAACCAAAGAGAATGAAGCACCCAAAACTAAAATAGTTACATAAGCCACAATAGTTCCACCAATTGCACTACCTTTAAACATTGGCAATACAAATGCGAAAGTTAAGTGACAAACAATCAATAACAAAGAACCAATCATCAACATTGAAGCGGCTTTTCCTTTTTTATCTACATAATTACCCAAAATAGGAGTAATTGCCACTGCCAACAATGGGAAAACAGCGAAAATAGATTCTGCAGTTCCTTTCATATAACCCATATAGCAATATACTACCAAAGCAACGATTGCAATAACCATAAACAGAGATTTCAAACTTGCTTTTTTCATAAAATTGCTTGAGAATGAGAAACCAGCAACTACAAGCATAATCAAATATTGAATAATAGTAACAGCTTCACCAGCCCAGAATGAACCTGCTTCTGGAAGTTGAAGTGTTAAGTTACATTGCAACATATTTACAGCATATTTTTGGAATGGGAAAATTGCAGAGTAATAAAGAACGCAAAGAAGAGCAACCAACCAGAAACCAACACTGGTTAAAATTTTACCCAAGTCACTAATTTTGAAAGGATCGTCTTTTTCTTCTGCTTCGCCAGTTTGTGCGTCTAACTTATTATCCATAAAGAAGTAAACAATAAACATAATCAAAGCAATACAGAGTAAAACAACGCCGAATGCTACAGAGCGAGAAACATCAACAGTACCGCCTAATTTTGCGAAGAATGGGGAGAAAATCATACAAGTTGCTACGCCTAAACGAGCCAAAGCCATTTCAGAACCCATTGCTAAAGCCATTTCACGACCTTTGAACCATTTTACAATACCACGAGAAACTGTGATTCCTGCCATCTCAACACCGCAACCAAAAATCATAAAACCAACAGCTGCCAATTTTGCAGAAGCAGGCATTTCTCTATAAAATGGTGCTACTCCTATCTCTTCAAATACGGGAATGTAATTAAGATTATTTGTAAACCAAGTTTCAAGACCACTGCCTACAAATGCACCATCAACAGCATACCATTTAATTAAGGCTCCTACTAACATTACTGCTCCTGATAAAAGAGCTGTAAAACGCACGCCCATTTTATCCAAAATAATACCTGCAAAAATGAGGAAGAAAACAAATACATTCAAAAATGTTTCTGCCCCCTGCATAGTTCCGAAAGCGGTAGAATTCCAATTACGAGTAGTTACCATTAAGTCCTTAATTGGAGAAAGAATGTCCATAAAAATATATGAACAAAACATAGCTAATGCTAACAATAACAACGCTATCCAACGAATTGCAGCGTTGTCTCTCAAAGTTGTAAGTTTTTCTGTCATAATTTTTTATTTTTGTGAATATTAATTTTCTTGAACGTGCAAAAGTATATTTTTTTATTCTTCACTCTTACTTTGGTTTGAATTTTTCACCAAATCCATCGTTATATAGCCAATTGCTGCTCCCATAATTGAAATTATGTAGGGATTATTTTTAATAATCATCTCATTAAACTGCCCCGCTTTCCACCAATAAATTAAGGCAAAAACTACACCTATAATAATTCCAATAATATGAATACCCGTAAGGTTCTTTTTAAAAAACTCTTTCATTATTCTTTCTCTTGTAATGCTTTATTATATTGATAATCAACAAAATTTGATTTTATTTTACTTTCTATTTCATTTTGTGGCCATCTTATAATATCGTAATAGCTAAATCTGCAAAACATCATAAAATCTACAACTTCATCATCGGACAACCCAGTAAGTTTTTTCACTAATTCTCTATTGTACTTTGTTTGAACAATATCCACTTCCTCCTGTTTCTCTTCCAATTCTGAAGCTAATCTTTTCATTTTTTCCTTTTTACTGAATTTGTTGTAAAAATAGGAAATGGGATTAGCGGCAGGTGTTCCACGCAAAAGATTAGGACCTGTATTCGCATTAGCTAACATATTTCTTTCATCTGCACTTAATTCTATTCCTTCCAATTTTTTATAAACTTCAGGAAGCTTCATATTAACTACTTCCTTTTTAAATCCTTCATAATCAGGATTTAAAGCATAAACTTGAACCTCTTTTAACATAATGGCTTTATAGTACATCATAAAATCATACTTTTTTAAAACCATCATCTCTTTATTCACCAATTCAACACATTGCCTATAAGCACCTTTAGAAATTACCAAAGTATCACCTTCCTGTACTTCTATTGAAAAATTACCTTGTTTATCGGAAAAAACATACTTTTTAGTTGAAAAATTGTATATATTTGCACCCTCAATCGGATAGAAATAAATTCCATCTAACACTGTTCCTTGTAGTATTTCTCTTTGAGCCCACATACAAAAATGCAGACAAAAGATGAGAAAAGATGAAAGAAATAGATGTTTATTTTTCATTCGGCAAAATTAAAATTTTTCTGGCTAAATAAATCATTTTAATTTTAAAAAAGAGAAGAAATATGATTTATATAACCTTGTCGAAACTGTGGATAAATTTTGTAACTTTTCATAGAAGTTAAATAGAAAAGAGAAGTTACAACTTTTAAAGTTTCTTCAAAGAGTTGAATATGAAAAAGAAAAATTCTAATTTAGAAACGTAATAAATTAGATAGTAAAAGTAGTTAATCAACTTTTCATTGTTAATATCTACTGTTGAAAAGAGGATAAAATTGAGGATAAAAAGTGAAAAATAAAATTCTGAAAAAATATAAACCATTTACCAACCTGAAATGTTTATAAAAAATAGATTTTTTTAACACTTTTCAACATTGATATGTTAATTTACTGATTTTCAAAATCAAAAAATCTATTTTATTTTTCTCTATTTTTGTTCCTTTATTATTATAATGTAGTATTTTTGCAAAATTGGAAAATTGTATAATATGAAATTAGTAATTGCTTCAGACCATGCAGGTTACGAACTAAAAGAGTTCATTAAAAAAGAGATGAAAAATGTAGAAGAGTGGAATGATTGTGGAACATACTCTTCTGAAAGTGTAGATTATCCTGATTTTGCACATAAATTAGGAGAAATTATCTCATCAAATCCGAATGAAAGAGGAATTTTGATATGCGGTTCAGGCAATGGTGTAGCTATTACCGCAAATAAACACGCAAATGTAAGAGCGGCTTTATGTTGGTGCGAAGAAATAGCAGCATTGGCAGTTCAGCATAATAATGCCAATGTTTTAGTATTGCCAGCACGATTTATTTCGCATGAGCAAGCTATGAAAATAATTGATAGCTTTTTTAATGCTACTTTTGAAGGCGGTCGCCACCAAAAAAGAGTCGATAAAATTAATATTTAATGCAAAATATGAATCACGAGGAACCATACATTGACAAACAATCCGTAAGAGAAAAGGCCAATTCCATTCGCAATAATTATATTGAGTCTATGGAGAAGCATCTTATCAATTTTGATGCTAAGCTTATAGAGAAAAAATTTAAAGTTGAATGGATATTGAGTGAAGAGGATTTGGTAAGTGCAATTAAAAAAAGTTTACCTTCCAAAAGTCATAATCGAGTTTGTTTTGATATTCCCGAGGTTCCTGAAAAGTTTTTTGAAAAGAAAAACCAAATTATTGAAGTTTCCATTGATGATAATGATAATTTTTCAGATTTAGTAGTAGAAGCGGATTTCGGTATTGTAGAAAATGGATCTCTTGTTCTACTAAATAAAAGATCAGGAAAGTTTTTTAATAGTGTTCCTAATATACATATTATTCTTAGTATCAATAATTTAATAGAGAAAACTCAAGATTTAGAAACCATAGTTTATTTGAAATATAATTCAGATTTTTCAGAAATTAAATTACCTGATGACGTAAGAATTATAAAATCTCCTTTCCTTCAATATGAAAGTACAGATGGTTTTATTAATCCTACTGAAGATGTAAAACCAGCCAATATTACGGTTTATCTTTACGATAATGGAATTACGGAAGTAATGGAGGATAAGAAGTTTAGAGAAACACTTTACTGCATAAATTGTGGAAGATGTAAAGAGGTTTGTCCAATTTATAAAATAGATCCTACCTATTCTCCTATCGAAAAGTTGAGAAATAATATAATGTTCAATTATGTAGATAAGGAAGAAATTTTTAGAAATACAACACTTTGTGGAAATTGTAAAGAGGTTTGTCCTGTATTAATACCTTTTACAGAGTTGTTTATATATCAAATGCAAATTTTGCGTTCTCAACATGAATCGAGAAAAGCTAATAATTTGGCACGCTTTTTCTCGAAGAGAAGTAAGATGAATAAGTTAAATAATAGAATTAGAAGATATTTCTTTGTGAATCGTTATTATAGAAACAACAAAAAACTGATGAACTACTTTTTAAGTCAGAAAGATGATTTCTATAATGTCTATATCATGAAGCAAAATGAAGAAAATAATGGCTGATTATGAAAGTGTTATAAAGAATAAAGTATTAGAGTTTATCAAAAAATATTATTTGAATGAACTCTGTAAAGGATTTTTATTTTTTGTAATAATCACGCTTTTAGTTTTTATAGTTTATGCAGTTTTGGAGTATTTTTCCTTTTTTAATACTTCCACAAGAACTTTACTCTTTTACTCGTATATTACACTTTTTTCAATTACATTTCTTCGTTTTATTGCTTATCCACTGCTTAAAATGGTAGGTTTTGGTAAGCAATTGACCCAACGTCAAGCAGCTGAAATTATTGGAAAACATTTTTCTGAAATAGATGATAAGTTATTGAATGTTTTGGAATTAGAGCAACAATTAGAAAGTTCGGAATATAAAAGTCACGAGCTTTTATTAGCAGCAATTGATACCAAAACAGAAAAAATTAAGCCTTTCTCTTTTGTTAAAGCAATTCCTTTTAAAAAGAATATCAAATACTTGAAGTGGGCACTGATTCCTGTTTTTATGATGGTGATGATTTTCTCTATTAAAAGTGAAGTTTTTACAGAATCTACACATCGAATTGTTAATTATAATAAAGAATATAGTAGACCAGCTCCCTATTCTATTGAAATAGAAAATGATAAACTTTCAGTTTTTCAAAATGATGACTTTACCCTTAATGCTAAAATAGTAGGGGAGGAGGTTCCTGAAAATATATTTATTAAAATTGGAAAACGAACTTATAAGTGTACTAAAATTGATAAATCACATTTTCTTTATACCTTTAAAAATCTACAAAAAGATACTGAATTTCAACTATTTACGGAAGAAGTAGCAGCACCTTCAGTCACTTTAAAAGTTCTTCCTAAACCTATTATGATAAGTTACGTTTTGCAACTTAATTATCCCTCTTATCTTAATAAAAATAGTGAAGTAATTGAAAATAATGGTGACGCAACGATTCCTGAGGGAACACAAATTGAATGGAGATTTTATACCAAAAATACAGAAGAATTATCCTTTATTATTAATGATAAAATTAATGTAATAGATTCAGAATCTGATATTTATAAATATTCAGTACGTGTACTCGAATCTTTTGATTATGCCGTTGTTAATAAAAATCAATATATATCTAATGCTGATACTTTAAATTATTCAATATCAGTAATAAAGGATGCTTATCCAGAGATTTTAGTAGAAAATCAACGAGATTCACTATTTGCAGATAGAGTTTATTTTAAAGGTTCTGTAAAAGATGATTACGGATTTAATGATTTAAATTTTGTTTACTCCAAATTTAGTGAAGATGGTCAACTTATTCAACAGAACATTAAAATTCCTATTGAAATAGAAAAACAATCTACTTTACAAAATTTCTATTTCTATTTTGATGCGGCATTGTTAAAATTGGAACCAGGAAATAAGATAGATTACTATTTTGAAATTCGAGATAATGACGGTGTAAATGGTTCAAAATCAGCGAAATCAAAAACAGAAACTTTCAAAATTAAAACTTTGGAAGAGATTGAGAAGGAGGTTGATCAGATGAATTCGCAAACTAAGAAAGAGATGAGCGAAATGATGGATGAATCTGCCAACTTAATGAAAGAGATTGAGAACTTCAGTAAACAACTATTACAAAAAGAGAATATCTCTTGGCAAGATAAACAGAAAATGGAAAATTTAATTCAGAAATTTAATGAATTAAAACAACAACTTGAACAAATCAAAGAAAGTCAGCAAAATAAACAAAATATTGAGGAACAATATAAATCTAATCCAGAAGAGATTTTAAAGAAACAGCAAGAGTTGCAAAAGCGATATGATGAAATTCTTTCTGATGAAATTAAAGAGATGTTGGAGAAGATTCAACAGATGATGCAAGATGCCAATAAGGATAAGATGCAGGATGCTATTCAGAAGATGAAGAGTAGTTCAGAAGATTTGAATAAAAGTTTAGATCAGCAATTACAACTCTTTAAGTATTTGGAATATGAGCAAAAATTTAATGAAGTACTTGATAAACTAAGAAATCTCTCTCAAGAGCAGAAAAATCAATCTTTGCAAACGCCTAAGAAAGAGATTTCAAAGGATAATTTGCAGCAAGAGCAGCAGAAAATAAATGATGAGTTTAAAAATATAATTCAAGATATTAAGGATTTGCAAAATCTCAATAATCAATTGGAAGAACCCAATCAGATGAAGAATACGCAAGAGATGGAGCAGAATATTCAAAAAATGTTGAACCAGGCACAAGATGCTTTAAGTAAAAATCAGCGTGGTAAAGCAGAACAGAATCAGAAATCTGCGGCAGATGAGATGGAAAAAATGGCTGATGAAATGGAGCAACAACAGAATGAAAATGAGTTAGAAGAGATAACAGAGGATATTGAGATGTTGCGCCAAATTATGGATAATTTGGTAAAAGTTTCCTTCAAACAGGAAAGTAATATGCAGAATTATTCCAAAACCAATTCACGTTCAAGTTCATTAAATGATTTTATTAAAGAGCAAAAAAATATTCAAGATTTGATGAAATTGATAGATGATTCGTTGAATACCTTAGCGCGTCGTCAAGTAGAAATTCAATCTTTTGTTCAAAAAGAATCTGGCAAAATTAAAGACTACCACGAACTTGTGATGAAACAGATGATAGATAGAAGAAACACACAAGCGGTAGGAAATCAACAATTTGCGTTAACATCGATGAATAATTTGGCCTTAATGTTGGCTGAATCGATGAAAAATATGAAGCAAAAGCAACAGGAATGTAAAGGAAAATGCAAAAAGAGTGGCGGAGGGTCATGTAGCAAGCCTGGAAATAGTCAGAAGCAGAGTAAAGCAAAAACAGCACGGGAATTGCAGCAGCAATTAAATCGTCAAATGGAGGCGTTGAAGCGTTCTATGGAGCAAGGCGGTAAGCAACAAGGGCAAACTCAGCAGGGTCAATCTATGAGCGAGCAGTTTGCAAAGATGGCAGCGCAGCAGGAAGCAATTCGTCGTATGATGCAAGAGATGCAAAACGAGAATCGTTCGCAGAATGGGGTAGGGGATAAGAGTTTGGACCAGCTAATACGAGAAATGGAAGCAACAGAAAAGGATTTGGTAAATAGAGTAATTACACAGCAAACAATCAATCGTCAAAAGAATATAGAAACGCGCATGTTACAAAGCGAAAAAGCGCAGCAGGAGCGCGAAAAGGAGGAAAAAAGAGAATCTACTGAAGGAAGAGAAAAAATCAATCCTACGCCTCCTAAAGAGTGGAATTTTGATAAAGAAAAAATGCAGCAGTTGGAGATGTTAAAAACGATACCTCCTTCTTTGCACTATTATTATAAAGAGAAAGCAAATCAATACTTTTATAACATAGAGTAATATGTATCAAGTAGAATTATTAAATATTTCGATTAAGCGTGCATACGCAGAAGCTTTGCAATTGTTAGAAGATATTCTTACTCCTTCTCAATTACAAAATTATGATGGAATTTTTTCTGTAGCTTTATCTGAACTATTTTCTTCTGTTCATAATATAAATCAGAAAGTAGATATTGAGTATTTAATTGATAATCACACAGTTAAATTTAATTTTCATTTTTCAGAATCGGAAAATATTTTAGATAGTCTGACTGAAGAGTCCTCTTTTATTTTATCAAAATTGGTTGATAATTTATCATATAATTCTGAAAATAATACAGTTACATTTTTGTTTCACGTGAAACGTCAGCCTTTAACACCTCGAATGTTACAAAATTTGAACCGAGTAAATGTAGAAACCCTTATAAATGCGAATGATTATGAAATATAAAATTTCACTTTTCTTTTTTTTATTACTATTTTTGAGTGATGTAGTAGTTGCGCAGGTTCCGAAGGTACTTTTTATTGGTAATAGTTATACTGAAGTAAATAATTTACCCAATTTAATAAAAAGCGTTGCTAATTCGGTAGGAGAGAGTATAGAATTTAGTTCCAATACACCTGGCGGTTGTACATTCCAACAACATTGTAATAATCAGTCGATGGACTTAATTTGTCAAGGAGGTTGGGATTATGTAGTATTACAAGAGCAGAGTCAATATCCCTCTTTTCCAATCACACAAGTTCAAAATGAGGTTTTTCCATTTGCAGCACGTTTGAATGATTCTATTGAAAAATATAATCCTTGTGCAGAAACTATTTTTTATATGACTTGGGGTCGTGAGAATGGAGATCCACAATGGGCACCTATCTCTACGTACGAAGGAATGGACGATTCTCTTTACCGCCGTTATATGATAATGGCAGAAGATAATGATGCTTTGGTAGCACCAGTAGGAAGAGTGTGGCGTCATATTAGAGAAAATTACCCACAAATTCAACTCTATTCTGGTGATGGTAGTCATCCTTCTTATATAGGCTCTTATGCAGCTGCTTGTACATTTTACACTATTATCTTTGAAAATGATCCTACACAAATTACGTTTACAGGTTCTGCTCATCCTGAACAAGCTGAGATTATTCGTAATGTAGTAAAACAAGTAGTATATGATTCTCTTGACAATTGGTTTGTAGGAGCCTATAATCCAAATGTTGATTTTACCTATACAGAAGATGAAAATCATCACTATCATTTTCAAAATTTATCTCGTTATTGCGAAGATTATTATTGGGATTTTGGTGATGGAAATAGTTCGACGGAGGAAAATCCAGAATATTTTTATAGTAATTCAGGTTCGTACCTTGTTCGTCTTATTGGAGAAAAATGTGGTTTATCCGATACTAAGGAGATTACTATTGATGCAACTTCCTCTATACAAGAAAATGCAGAAATGAATTTTTCAATCTATCCAAATCCTACTAATAATATTTTGCACATAAACTTTAGAGATAAAAATATTCAGCGAGTAACTTGCAAAATTTATGGATTAGATGGAAAATTAGTGCAAGTTTCAGAGTGGAATCAAAATTCAAAATCGATCTCTATAGAGAGTCTTCCGCAAGGTGTATATCAAGTAGTATTATTACTAGATGAGCAAACAACTATTTCAGAAAGAATCATAAAAAGGTAGCCTATGATATATTTTCATTCAGAAACATCTTTCCAACTAAAGAATAAAAATAGCTATAAAAAATGGCTGAAAGAGATTGCAAAAAATGAGAGTAGAAGAGTAGGGGAGTTGAATTATATTTTTTGTGATAATGCGTATTTATTAGATATAAATGTTCAATATTTACAGCACGATACATATACTGATATTATCACTTTTGATTATTCTGAAGATAATATGATAGCAGGTGATATTTTCATCAGTGTAGAGATGGTGACTGAAAATGCAAAAGAATTTGCTGTTTCTTTTGAGGAGGAATTATTACGTGTATTGTCTCACGGGGTTTATCATCTTTGTGGATATAAAGATAAAACGGAAAAAGAAGCGCAAGAAATGAGAAAAAAAGAAGAGGAAGCAATTAAGCTTTCAGAGGAGATGAATTTATTGTAAATATATAAAATAGAAGCAGTTATAAAATTGTTTCACGTGGAACAAGATGAAAATAGAGTATGATGTTGTAGTTGTAGGTGCTGGTCACGCAGGTTGTGAAGCAGCAATGGTATCTGCAAAATTGGGTTCAAAAACATTACTTATCACAATGAATTTGTCGCTTATTGCACAGATGTCGTGCAATCCGGCAATTGGTGGTATTGCAAAGGGACAAATTGTTCGCGAAATAGATGCACTTGGAGGAATGCTTGGAATTGTTACCGATAACACAATGATTCAATTCAGGATGTTGAACCGCTCTAAAGGCCCAGCAATGTGGAGCCCAAGAGCCCAAAGCGATAAGCAAGCGTTCTCAATCTTTTGGCGTTCTCTACTCGAAAATCAAGAAAATCTTGATATGCGTCAGGATATTGTTACCGACCTTTTGATAGAAAATGACTACATCTCGGGCGTGGTTACCCAGCAAGGTTTGACTGTTCTCGCCAAAAAAGTTATTCTGACAAATGGAACTTTTCTTAATGGAAAAATTCATATAGGTGAAATCAATTTTGATGGAGGAAGAATGGGAGAACAAAACTCACCTTTCCTTTCAGATAAATTGAAGAATTTAGGAATAGAAACCAAAAAATTAAAGACAGGAACTCCAGTCAGAATTGATGGGAGAACGATCGATTTTTCTAAAATGGAGGAGCAAAAAGGCGATGAAAATCCTACAGGTTTCTCCTTTACACAAACTCCAAAATTGCAAAATCAGTGCAGTTGCTGGATTACTTATACGAACAATGAAGTTCACGATATTTTAAGAACAGGATTTGCACAATCGCCAATGTTCCAAGGTCGCATACAAGGTGTGGGTCCTCGTTACTGTCCTTCAATTGAAGATAAAATTGAACGTTTTTCAGACAGAGATCGTCACCAGTTGTTTCTTGAACCAGAAGGAAGAAATACGTACGAATATTACTTGAATGGTTTCTCCTCTTCTCTTCCAGAGTCAGTTCAAATGGAAGCAATGCATAAAATTCCTGGCTTAGAAAATGCTAAAATTCTTCGTCCTGGTTATGCTATAGAATATGATTATTTCGATCCTACACAGTTGTTCCCTTCTATGGAGTCTAAAATAGTTCGCAACCTTTATATTGCAGGTCAATTAAATGGTACTACAGGTTATGAGGAGGCAGGATGTCAGGGTTTAATGTCAGGAATTAATGCTCATAGAGCTATTTTGGAACAAGAACCAATTGTTTTAAGCCGTTCTGAAGCCTATATTGGGGTGCTAATCGATGACTTAACAACAAAAGGTGTTCAGGATCCATACAGAATGTTTACTTCTCGTGCTGAATATAGAATCCTTTTGCGTCAAGATAATGCCGATGAAAGATTAACTCCTTTGGCATTTAAATTGGGATTGATTTCGGAAGAACGACTTCAAGAGATGGAGAAAAAATATAATCAGAGAGAAAAAATAGTAGATTTTATAAGTCAAAATTCTATTTATCCTAAGGAGATTAATGATAGATTAAAGGAGTTGGAAACACCAGAATTAACGCAAAAAGTGAAGTTAGAAAGTTTACTTTTACGCCCACAGCTTGTATTGGAAGATTTGATTAAGGCTTCCTCCTCACTTTCCGCTTTCTTAACACAAATTAATGCAACGCAAGAGGAGTTGGAAATTGCTGAAATCTTGATAAAATATCAGCATTATATCAATAAAGAGAAAGAGTTGGCAGAAAAAATGTCTCAATTAGATAATATAAAATTACCACATGACATTGATTACTTTTCTTTCCCATCTTTGTCAATGGAGGCTCGAGAAAAATTAACAAAGGTTAATCCGCAAAATTTAGGACAAGCATCACGGATAAGTGGAGTAAATCCATCAGATATTGCCGCTTTGATGATATATTTAAAAAGTTAATTTATAAACTACTCATTTACAGAGGTTTATAATTTTAAGATTTATTTATCAGCGGCGATATCTGATAGATAATTTACTATCAAAATTAATTTTTCTTTTCTTAGAATCCATTTTTTAAAAATCTATATTGATTATCAATAAGTTAATAATATCTATATTTGAAAATTATCGAATTTCGATGAGATGCCGGACATTTTGCAAATAGATGCGGGTAATCTCAATAACCTCGTTCAAAATAAAAAGATTATTTTTTTCAATCTTTTCTACGTTCGAAATATTAACAATGGTGCGATTGTTGATTCTAGCAAATTGCCGTTTTGGTAAAATCTCATAGAATTTTTTTAGCGAAGAGTAATGTTTATAAATTTTTCCATTTGATAGCGTTACTGTTAAATAGCGTTGATAATTTTTGATTAGTACGATATCTTCAAACTGTACGCGAACGCTAACATGTTTATATTTCAGAAAGCAGAATTTTGGATTTCTGTTGGATGCATTATAAAGACTATTATTTTCAGCAGCGAAAATTACATCTTGGGGAATATTATTGATGAAATCAATCGTTTTTTTTATTTTCCCAATTTTTTTTGTAAATAATTCAGCTGTAAAATTATCGGCAATTACATCAAAAAATCCCTTATTTAGTAGTTGATACGCCTGATTGATATTGGATATAATTCCTAAAGTTAGTGAGGGTTTTTGAGTGGTTTCCAAAACATCTAAGCATTCTATAAAATCCTGCGTTAAATCGATAATTAGGAGCTGGTAACTTTGATATCGATAACGTTCTACAAATGTTATATTATCGGTTGCAAAATCGATAATGTTGATTGAATGAAATCTTTGTAGGCACTCTTTGATTTTTTGTTCAATCATTGGGTCTTTGATAAAGAGAAAAGCATTTATTTTATTCATATTATATATTTGCTCAAAGGTAAAAAAATTATTAATGAATCTCATAGTTGCAATAAATTTTATTTATCTGATAATCAATAGAATAAAAAAATGGAAAAAATGATTTTATTGAAAAAAAATCTGCGAAAAATACACTTTTGTATTTAAAAATGCCAAGAACGGAGTAAAAAATGAAAAAATTAATTCGGAAATAACAAAAATGCAAAAAATGAAAAATAGGAGAAAAAAAGAAGAAATTTGCAAAATAGAATGCAAAATAACGTGATAGAGCGCACAAAAATAGAAATAAGTATTTGGTGTCTTTTTTATTAAAAGAGCTTCTTAAATTTAAAAATAGCAGCTATTTTGCAAAGTCTATACAACAATGAAGTAGTTACTACAGAAAAGGAGAAATTATAGTTCTTTTTCTGCGCGAGCATAATCTTCAGGAATGCCAATATCTAAGAAATACCCATCAGAAACCAATCCATAGAAAGATTCTTTTTTATAAAATTGTTCCATTATCTCTTTTTCAAAAGAGAATTTTTGGGGTTGTGGATATTTATCAAATAACTGTTTATTAATAAGATATATTCCTCCATTAATTAAACCTTTTCCTGCAACAGCATTTTTTTCTGCAAAAAGAGAGATTCTGTTTTGAGCATCGAGGGCAACACAACCATAGCGTGCTACATCATCAACTTGACGAAGAACGACGGATAAAAGAGCATTTTTTTGCTGATGAAATTGTATAAATTTCGACCAATCTACTTTGAAAATGGTATCGCCATTAAGCACCAATACTTCATCTGTTTGACAAAAAGTAAGAGCGAATCGAATTGCTCCGCCAGTTCCTAAAGGTTCATTTTCTTGCGCATAAGAAATTTGTAATTTTCCATAATTTTTTCCGAAATATTCTTCAATCTTTTTATGCAAGTAGCCCGTTGATAATACTACGTGTTCGCAGCCTGCAGCAGCAAGATTATCAAGAATATAGGTTAAAAATGGGCGATTATGGACGGGTGCCATCGGTTTAGGTAAATCCTTGATAACACCTTGTAAACGAGTTCCGAAGCCGCCGGCCAAGATTATTGCTTCTTTCATAATTACATTGTCCAGGTTTTCAATCCTTCATTCACAAATTCATATCTTTTGGCTTTTCCACCAAAAGCGGCAAGAGCATCTATAACACGGTAGCGGGTGGTAGAAGGACAATAGAAAAACATAAAACCGCCACCTCCTGCGCCAGAAATTTTCCCGCCAGAAGCGCCAGCAGCCATGGCTGCATCATACACATTATCAATAAGTTCATTGCTAATGCTATCTGCCATTTGCTTTTTGTATTGCCAACCGAAATCGAGAATTCTTCCAATGGAATCGATGTCGCCTTTCAGCAGAATTTCTTTCATCTGTTGAGCTTGTTCTTTCAGTTTCAGCATCGCATCGATCGATTTTTGTTTTTTCCCAGCCACATTCTTGCGTTGGTCATCGATAATTTTTGCAGACACACGGCTGGTTGCTGTATAATAAAGCACGAGGTTGTGGGCAAGTTCGTCCATATAACGTTGTCGGATTCGTAGTGGATTCACTACCACGTTGTCGCCTTTAAATTCCATATAATTGAAGCCACCAAAAGTTGCAGCATATTGATCTTGTTTTCCGCCGCTCATATTGAGGTCTTCGCGTTCTATTTCGTAAGCTAATCGAGCGATATCATATTCACCTAGAGGCAGTTTCAGCCATTCAACAAAAGCTCCCAAGATAGATACAACCAAAGTGGAAGAGGTACCCAATCCAGAACCAGCAGGCGCATCTACAAAGCTAGAAATTTTAAAAGAGAGTGGTTTGTGGGTGAATTGGCGCACAATTCGATTATAAACACCTTTGTGCAGTACAAAATATCCTTCTGGAAGAAGAAAGTCTTGGCTATCAAACGTTTCGCTTAGTTCAGGATTTATAGGATTTTCAAATACAATTTTACCCTCTTCAGTAGGTTCTAAAGTTGTATAAGCATACATATTGATGGTAGCATTTAGAATTGCGCCGCCATAAATATCAGAAAATGGAGATACATCGGTGCCGCCGCCTGCTAAACCTAATCTTAAGGGTGCTTTACTTCTAATTCTCATATAATTAATCTCATTATTAACAGATTATAACTGGCTAATAGCTTTTGTAAGATTACTCCACAGATATTTCTTCTTCTCTTCAGCCATATTTTTCTCAAATTGTTCCATTCTGTCGGTCTCGAAATAGTCGATTAAAGCTTCTGCAATTTCTTCTGCGTCTGGATTAACTACATATCCCACTTTTTGATGAGGGACTATTTCCGCAAGACCGCCAACATTGGTTACCAACATTGGCTTTTCAAAATGGTAAGCTATTTGCGTTACACCACTTTGTGTTGCTGTTTTGTATGGTTGTGCCACAATATCTGCTGCACTAAAATATTTATTAACTTCACTATCAGGAATAAAATCAGTTCGTAAAATTACTTGTTCTCTAATCTCTAATTCATCAATTAAAGATTGATAATTTTTCTCGTCACTATAAAATTCACCAGCAACAATGAGTTTTATGTTTTTATTTTTAAGTTTCTGATGAGCAAATGCTTTTAGAAGAAGGTCTAATCCCTTGTATGCGCGTATAAAACCAAAGAATAACACATATTTATCTTCTGTAGGCAGATTTAGAGCTTTCAGAGCCTCATTTCTATTCAATCTTTCTCCATAATGGTCGTAAATAGGGTGTGGAGAGAAAATTTTAGGACAATTTCGTTTATCAAACTTATTAATATCCTCAATTACAGATTTAGATAGTGCGATAAATCCATCCATTGTTTTCACAAAATAATTAGGAAGAAATTTATCCAAGAAGTTAGGTTCGTGCGGAATCATATTGTGAGTAAGCGAGATAAGTTTAGCTTCACAATTTTTTCGAATTACTCGTGCAATGGTTCCCATACATGGAGCCATAAATGACATCCAATATGCGAAAATTACTAAATCAGGTTTTTTTAGAGCAATTTCTTTTCCTACCTTAATCCAATTAAGGGGATTACAAGAGTTTATTTTTCGTTCAATTTTTAAATTCTTAGGAGCAGGGCTATCTGTAAACTGAGTTTTTCCTGGAAATAAGAACGATGGATATTGTAATTTAAAAGTACAAACTTCTACATTATTATTTTCATTAACAAATTGTAATGCTAAACGGTCGTTAAATGTTGCGAGACCTCCTCTGTAAGGATGAGCGGTACCCAAAATAACTATCTTCATTCTTGTGATAATTTATGCGTGCAAAGATACTCTTTTTCCTGACGTGTTGTTGCAAGTTGAAAAAGATTTCATTCATGTAGTTTTGAGAGAATTTGAGCAAAGAGAGAAAATATTGAATTTTAAAAATTTAGTTTTATAAAGTATTGTTTTTCAAATAAAAAGCACCCCGACAATGCAGGGTGCTTGGCGCAATTCAAATTTATCACTCTTTTACTTGTTTTCTTTTGAAAATCCCAGTTTCTTTTCAACCTCCTCTTTAGAGAGTTGTTTGGTGCAGAAGAACCAATCGTAGCAATGAAAATCGCCCTCTTTGCCTTCCATACGGTTCTTTGCTACTCCGCATGAACCTGCGGTCGGAACAATCACTTCGTCTCCAGGTCTCCAGTCTGCTGGAAGCGCTACGCCGAAGTTGTCGGCTGTCTGCAAACCTATCAGCACGCGCTTGATTTCATCAAAGTTGCGACCCAAAGCCAACGGATAGTACATAATGGTACGAATTTTATCGTTCGGGTCGATGAAAAATACCGCTCTTACAGCTGAAGTGTCGCTGTCGCCTGGATGTATCATTCCGTATAAACTTGCTACTTCCATCTTTACATCATCGATAAGCGGAAACATAATCTCGATATTTTTCATTCCTTTCCAATCAATCTTCTCTTTGATAGTGCGCAACCACGCAATGTGACTGTACAATCCATCAATCGATACGCCAACTAATTGACAGTTAAGTTTTTCGAAATCTTCCGCCATACTGCCAAAAGTCATAAATTCAGAGGTACATACTGGCGTAAAATCTGCTGGGTGACTGAATAATATTTTCCACTTTCCTTTGTAATCTGCTGGGAAATTGATAATACCTTGTGTAGTTTTTGCTTGAAATTCTGGAGCTTTATCGCCAATTCTTGGCATTGCTTTTACTTGATTTTCCATAATCTTAAATTTTAATTGGTTTATATTTTGTTTTATTGAGTTCTTAAATAACCCTTGTATTCTCTATTTGTTTATTAGTAAAACTTGATTGATGATTTTTTCTATCTCTTCTTTAGGAAGCGCTCCTTGCGTCATTGTGGGCATTCCTTCCATCGGAATAAAAATCATTGTCGGAATGCTTACGATACCAAACATCGCTGCTAACTGTTGCTCCTGCTCTGTATCTACTTTATAAATGTACAAATCTCCATCGTATTTCTGCGCCAATTGCTCCAATGTGGGCGCTAAAGAGCGACAGGGTCCGCACCACGAAGCATAAAAGTCGATGATGGCGGGTTTGTCTCCTTTATATTTAAATTCATTACTATCTAAATCTGTAATCTTATTTTTGAAATCTTGTAGCGTTATTTGTATTGTTTTCATCTCTTCTATTTTTTTGTTCTTGTTATCTCTTTTTTTCTGTCGCAAAAATATAGCAAAAAACAATATCTATTTGATAGAATTTATATATCTTTGCATCGATAAAAACGATTGAGATTATGACTTTACAACAGATGGAATATATTGTAGCGGTGGACCGTTACCGTCACTTTATCAAAGCAGCGGAAGCGTGTGGTGTTACGCAATCTACGCTCAGCACACTAATACAGAAACTTGAGCAGGAGTAGGAGTTAGATATTGTATTAATTTCCAATGCACCGCAATCGGAAAATTTGTTGAAAATTCCTATTTATAAAGAGTCATTTGTAGCTTACCTTTCTCCTGATGTGGTGCTTTATTCGCAGAATAAAGATATTGTAGATTTCTGTTTGAATGAGTAATTTTTTTACAGAAATTGAACGACACATTTGGGAAAAGAGTGTGATTTATAGGGGAGTTATAGAAGAAAAAAGGCAACTACAAAAAGCGGTATTGAAGAGGTTAATTTTGGGAGTTTTCACAGTTTTTACTATCTTGGACAAAGAGATGGGTTTCTGAAGATTGATAAATATATATTGAAAATCAGAAAGTTGAGAATATAAAAAAGAAAAAGAGGAAAACTTTTCAACTTTCCTCTTTTCTGTACCCGGGGCCGGGATCGAACCGGCACGAGTGTTACCTCATCGGTTTTTGAGACCGACGCGTCTACCAATTCCGCCACCTGGGCAAATGCGGGTGCAAAAATACAATTTTTTTTAACACGTTCAGTCAATAATTTTAAAAAAAATTCAGCCATTTTTTTCTTTCCAAAAGTTGATTTTTTAGAAGAAATTTTTCAGAAATAAAATAGAGAAAGAATGCGTAAAATTGGAAAATTTGATGTATTTTTGCAAATTAATCCAATCTCAAAAAAATGATTAATAGAAGGTATCTTAGAACCAAAGTAATGCAGGCGATTTTCGCTTTTGAAATCAACAAGAAAAAGGATTATCCTCAAGCAGAAAAAAACTTAAACAACTCTATTCAAGACTTTTATAAATTATTCATTTACCTTTTTTCCCTATTTCCAGAAATGAAACATTATAGGGAAGTGAAGTTAGAGAGTTTGAAAGAAAAATTCAACCCAACAGAAGCAGATTTGAACCCGAATACCAAATTTGTGGATAATGCAGTAATAACTCAAATTGAAAATTGCGCAATTTTAAAGCAACTTTTTAGTGAGCATAAAATTAATTGGGGTGATAATTTAGATGTAGTTCATTCTATTTACAACGAAATTGCACAATCAGAGTATTTTGATGTTTACATGAATAATACGAGCAAAAGCTATGAAGAGGATAAAAAATTTGTGCTCAAAATTGTGGAAAATACTTTCGCTAATAGTGAACTGCTTCATTGGTTTTTGGAAGAGCAAAATGTTCATTGGTTTGATGATTACAACGATGCGCTGTTGATGTTGTATAAAAATATTGATACTTTCAAAGAGAGTCATGGTAATAAAATCAAGATAACTCCTTTGTGGAAAGATGAGATGGAAGATAAGGATTTCTACAAAAATCTTTTCAAAAAAACCATTTTAAATGATACTGAATATCAAAGTATTATAGAAAAGAATTTGCAAAATTGGGAAGCAGATCGTCTTATAGGTTTAGATATTATTATTCTAAAAATGGCAATGTGCGAAATTTTGGAATTTCCAGATATTCCTATTAAAGTTACCATTAACGAATACATTGAGTTAGCAAAAAATTATAGTTCTAACAAGAGTGGTATTTTTGTTAATGGAATGCTTGATAAAATTATTTCTGAGTTTAAAGCAGAAGATAGAATCAAGAAAGTTGGTCGTGGACTTATTCAATAGTACAAAATATGAAAATAATTAGAACACTTTTTTTGCTCACGATTCTTGTCACTTTGTTTTCTTGTAAACAAGATGGAGGAGAGAAGGTTTTTACTCCTGAAGATGTGAAAAATCCTGCAACTGCCGAAGGTATTGACCCTAAAGTGGCAGAAAAAATGCCAATCATCACCTTTGACAAACTGACATACGATTTAGGGAGAGTGGTTCAGGGAGAAAAGTTGACTTATAATTTCAAATTTACGAATACAGGCAAGAGTGACCTTATAATTTCCAATGTAAGAGCATCTTGCAATTGTACATCTCCTACTCCACCTAAAGCACCTATTAGACCAGGAGAGTCGGGCGAGATTAAGGTAACTTTCAACTCAAAAACAAAAAAAGGTCCTGTTAAAAACACAGTAGTTGTTTATTCAAATACCTATCCTAACAACACCGTTTTAACTTTGACCGCAGATGTAGTAACACCACAATAATAAATAAGATAATAGATTATGAGTTCAAACACAATTTTTTTATTTGCAAACGCACAAAGTGAATCTACTAACGAAACACTTCTTCAAGGAGAAAACGCTACGACAACTCAAGCAACCACAAATGGCGAGGCTGCAAAACCAGCAGGAGGCGGTAGTCAGGTGTGGATTTTTATGGGATTGATGATTCTACTTTTTTGGCTTTTAATCATCAGACCATCTAAAAAAAGACAAAAACAGATTGAAGAAGCTCGTAATAACTTGAAAAAAGGCGATAAAATTATAACTGCTGGAGGAATTCACGGCAAAATTACAGACGTAAAAGATAACGAATGTATGATTGAAATTGCTGATGGAGTTGTGATAAAAATTGACAAGGCTTCTATCGTTACAGAGCCAGTTGCTCCTGAAGCAAAGAAATAGTTTTGGCATGAATAGAGAGAAACAAAATCCCATTAAGAAAATTACATCAAGAAGACCTCCAATGGCCTTTCTTGTTTGTTTGCTTTTGGCAACATTTACATGGTTGTCAATCCACCTTTCTAAGGAATATACACAAACACTTTCTTATAAAATAACTTGTTATGATATTCCAGAAAATGTTGATGAGGTTTCTCTTTCCGATAGTACAATGTATATAACTATCAAAACGAAAGGTTTTAACTTCATAAAACCCTCTTTTTCTGACAAACGTAGAGAGATTAAATTTTCGATACAAGAACTTACCAAATCTAAAGGAACTCGTCGAGCATATTCTTACGACAAAAGTATATTAGAAGAGTATATTAGAGAAAAAGAGATTTTTGGAAATGGATTTATTGCTATCGATCATCCAGAAAGATTTACTTTCTATCTCAAGTAATTATGCTAAAAATTGCACTCACAGGAGGTATAGGTACAGGAAAGACTTACATTTCAAAGCAATTTATTGAGATGGGAATTCCTGTATATTATGCGGATGATGAAGCCAAAAAATTATATCAAGAGGATTTTGTTCTCGATTTTTTCAGAATAAATTTTGGAGAAGCAATTTTTGATAATGAAAAATTGAATTTTGCTAAACTCTCGCAAGAGATATTTTCAGATACTGAAAAACTTTCGCAAGTTAATGCATTTATTCATCCCTTAGTGATGGAAAGGTTTAATTTGTGGGCGAAACAACAGAAAACTCCTGTGGTAATTATGGAAAGTGCCATCGTTTTTGAAGGCAAACTGACCTCTTTTTTTGATAAAATTTGGGTAGTAAACGCTCCCTTGGAAGTTCGGATTTCTCGTATTCAAAAGAGAAATCCCAATTTAACCTTAGAGGAGATAAAGTCAAGAATTGCAAATCAAATTTCGCAAGAGGAAAAATGTAAAGCTGCTGATTTAGTGATAGATAATTCCTACTAAAAGATTGGAAAATGAAAGAGAATCCATATAGTGAAGATGAATTAATAATTATAGGAGCTCGGGAAAATAACCTGAAAAACATCTCTTTAACAATTCCACAAAATAAGTTAGTGGTAATTACTGGTTTAAGTGGAAGTGGAAAATCGTCGTTGGCTTTTAATACTATTTATGCGGAGGGTCAGCGCCGTTATATGGAGACAATCTCTTCGTATGCTCGCCATTTTATCGGCAATATTGAATATCCAAAAGTGGATAAAATCTCAGGACTTTCTCCTGTTATTTCTATCGAACAGAAAACTGTAAATAAAAATCCGCGTTCGACAGTAGGAACTATAACAGAAATTTACGATTTTTTGCGTCTTCTTTTTGCACGCGTTTCTACAGCATACTCGCATGCAACAGGAGAAAAAATGGTAAGTTACCAAGAGCGTGAATTGATAGAGTTGATTCAGAATCAATATATTAATCGAAATATTCTTATTTTAGCTCCTGTTGTAAAAGGAAGAAAAGGGCATTACAAGGAACTATTCGAAAATATTCGCAAGCGTGGTTTTACCAAAGTTCGTTTAGATGGTGCAATTACACATCTTGCGCTCAATCTTCAAGCCGATCGCTACAAGGTTCATGATATTGAAATTGTGGTGGATAATTTTACAGTGAAGGAGTACTCTAAAGAGCGAATTGTTAACTGTTTGCGCATTGCTCTAAAAGAGGGAAAAGGATCAATAGGTATTTTAGATGTAGAGAAAAACGAACTTAAAAATTTTAGTCGTCAGTTGATGTGTCCAACAACTGGAATCTCCTATCCAGAGCCAGAACCCAATACTTTTTCCTTTAATTCTCCGTATGGTGCTTGTCCAAAATGTAGTGGATTGGGTTATATCACGGAATTGGACTTAAACAAAATCCTTCCAGACAGAACTAAATCTATCAATGATGGAGGAATTGCGCCTTTAGGACCAGCCAAAAATAGCACAATCTTCAAGCAGTTAGAAGCGTTGGCAGAGAAGTATAAATTCTCTCTAAGTAAGCCTATTAGCAACATTCCTGATGAAATTATCGATATCATTCTTTACGGAAGCACCGATCCCGTTTATATCAAATCTAACTATTCTGGAATTTCACCTTCCAAAACATTCTTCGATGGAATCGTTAACTTTATGAGCAATTTTGATTACGATTCTGCACCTTCTGGCATTCGTAAGTGGATAAATCAATTTGTAAACGAAACAAAATGTCCTGAATGTCAAGGAACAAGGTTGAAAAAAGAATCTTTGTGTTTCAAAATAGGAGGGAAAAATATTGCGGAATTGGCAGCTTTAGATATTTCTGAACTTTCCGATTGGGTTGACACTTGCGAGCAATATTTGGACGATATGCAAAAGCAGATAGCTTTTGAGATTATTCGTGAAATAAAAGACAGAATTCGATTTTTGAAAGAGGTTGGGATTCAATACCTTTCGTTAAATCGTTCCTCCAAAACATTATCAGGAGGTGAAGCGCAACGCATCCGTTTGGCATCGCAAATAAGTTCCCAATTGGTAAATGTTTTGTATATTCTTGATGAGCCGAGTATAGGTCTTCATCAGCGAGATAATAATCTTTTAGTCAGTTCGTTACAAAAACTTCGCGACAACGGAAACTCTATTATCGTGGTAGAGCACGACAAGGAGATGATGGAATCGGCAGATTTTATTGTTGATTTAGGACCAGGAGCTGGCGAGCACGGTGGTGAGATTGTAGGAATTGGCAAGACAGCAGATTTTTTGAAACAAAATACGATCACTTCCGACTATTTAACAGGCAAGCGTGCTATTGTTGTTCCCGAAAAAGTTCGCAAAGGAAATGGCAAAAAACTGAAACTTATTGGTGCTTCGGGGAATAATCTGAAAAATGTTACTGTAACCTTCCCGTTAGGTACATTTATTTGTGTATCAGGAGTTTCAGGAAGTGGAAAATCGACTTTAATTAACGAAACACTTTATACTATTCTCAATCATCACTTTTTTAGAGCTGAAAAGAAGCCATTGCCATATCAAAGTATTGAAGGATTGGAAAATATCGATAAAGTTATAGAAATCAATCAGCAGCCTATCGGAAGAACACCGCGTTCAAATCCAGCCACTTATATTGGTGTTTTTGAAGATATTAGAAAGATTTTTGCAGAAGTTCCTGAGGCGAAAATTAGAGGTTACAAACCGGGGCGTTTCTCCTTTAACGTGAAAGGAGGAAGATGTGAAGAGTGTAAAGGCGGTGGCGTACGTTGTATCGAAATGAACTTTCTTCCAGATATTAGTGTAACGTGTGAAAAGTGTAATGGCAAACGTTACAACGATGAAACTTTGGAAATTCGATATAAAGGAAAAACTATCAGTGATGTTTTGGATATGGATATAGAAACAGCCCTCGAATTTTTCCAAAATATTCCAGAAATTACCCAAAAACTCCAAACGCTTGTCGATGTAGGAATGGGTTATATTCGTTTGGGTCAACCCTCAACAACTCTTTCGGGTGGGGAGGCACAGCGCGTAAAATTAGCTACTGAACTCTCTAAAAAGGAGACAGGAAACACCTTATATATTCTTGATGAACCAACAACTGGACTTCATTTTTACGATATTGAAATTCTACTTAATGTTTTGAATGATATTGTGAATAAAGGGAATACAGTAATTGTAATAGAACACAACCTTGATGTAATTAAGATGGCAGATTACATTATAGATATGGGTCCAGGAGGAGGAAAAAATGGAGGAGAGATATTAATTGCGGGTACGCCAAACGAGGTTGTAAAGGCAGAAAAAGGGGCAACATGGCCATTTTTAAAGAAAGCCTTAGAGGAGGATAGAAGAATTAAAAAGAAGCGATGAATAAGGAGATTTTACGTTTAGCCATTCCCAACATTATTAGTAATATCAGCGTGCCATTACTTAGTATGGTGGATATTGCCATTGTAGGACATTTAGGTACAGAATCTTACATTGGTGCATTGGCTATTGCGGGTACCATTTTCAATATTTTGTATTGGGCTTTCGGTTTTCTCAGAATGGGGACAACCGGATTTACTGCGCAGGCATTTGGTGGACGTAATATGCAGGAATGTACCGATATTTTGCTTCGTGCGGTCTCTGTTGGTGCAATGGTTGCGCTGCTGCTGATAGCACTCCAGAAACCGATTGCGCACGTCGCATTCCTGCTCATTGATACCTCTGAAACTACGCAAGAGTTAGCATTACAATATTTCTTCATTAGAATTTGGGCAGCTCCGTGTAATCTGTTACTTTTTGCTCTAAATGGTTGGTATTTCGGTATGCAAAATTCCCGTATTCCGATGATTGTTACTATTCTTATCAACATTTTAAATATCCCGCTTAGTATTCTTTTTGTATTTCATTATCAAATGGATATTGTGGGTGTGGCGTATGGTACTATTTGTGCACAATATTGTGGTTTGCTTTGCTCTATCATCTTGTGGTTCTGTAAATATTATCGGGCTCACGCGCAGTTTTTTTCTTTCAAAAGAGTGTTAATCCCACATAAATTGATACAGTTTTTTAGAGTAAATGCTGATATTTTTATCCGTTCTATCTGCTTTATTGTTGTTTTCAGTTGTTTTACTGTTTTTTCAGCCTATTTTGGTGATGAGGTATTAGCAATCAATTCGTTACTATTACAACTTTTCTATCTTTTCTCTTATTTGTTAGATGGTTTTGCATACGCAGCCGAATCTTTAACAGGAAAATATATTGGTGCGCAAAACTCATTTTCGCTTCGAAAAAGTGTAAAATATATTTTTCGTTGGAGTTGGGGAATCTGTCTAATTTTCACAATTTTATATCTATTTTTTCAAGATAAGATTCTTCTTTTGCTTACGAACAATCAAGAACTAATTGCGCAAGCAGAGCAATATAAATATTGGGTTATGTTGGTTCCTTTGTGCGGAGTGGGTGCGTTTATCTGGGATGGAATCTATGGCGGTGCAACGGCGGCTAAAGAGATGCGTAATGCTATCATTATCGCTTCGGCAGTCTATTTTATATTTTTCTTCAGTACACGCACAATCCTCAACAATCACGCATTATGGATTGCAATGTTACTATTCCTGCTACTGCGTGGCGTTTTTATGAAGATTTTTTCAGAAAAAGCGATTTATCAAAGAGTGAAACCAGAATCTTTAGAATTAAACAAACTCTAAGATTGTGAATAAAATAGCAATTAAGAAGGTTGCTAACAAAATTCCACGTCCCGTTAAATCATATTTTAATTTTAATAGATAATGGCGTAAGATAAAAAGGTTTGGAATTACACTCAAGAGAAGAATTTTTTGGATTTCAATTACTGCAACTCTTTCAAAATTCTTTCCTATAATAAAGATAATCAATTCGATAAGTCCAAAAATAAGTGCAGGACAAAGAATTCCGATTAAAATCCCCATCCAAAGGGAATCGCGTCTTAATGTATCTATTATTCTTCCCATTTTTTCAAATCTTTAATGTGTTTATGTGCTGTCATATCAAATTGAACGGGCTGAATAGAAACATAATTATTTTGTAAAGCCCATTCGCATGTCCCCTCTGGGGATTCATCAGTATTTTTCAAATAACCAGATAACCAATAATATTTTCTACCAAAAGTATCAATATTTTCATGCAAATCTTCATACCAATATCCCATCGTTTGTCGTGTAACTTTCATTCCCTTAATCTCTTCGGCAGGAATAGCAGGAATATTTACGTTAAGGCAAGTAAAATCAGGAAGACCATCGCGGAGTACATTTTCTATCATCTTGGAAACAACCATCTTAGCTCCTGAAAAGTCGGCATCAGCAGCATAATCTAATAACGAAAAACCGATTGCTGGTGTATTTTCAAAACTTGCTTCAATTGCGGCTGCCATTGTTCCAGAATAAATTAGACTTACGGAGGAGTTTGATCCGTGATTGATACCCGAAAGTACAAGATCTATTTTTCGGTCGCGTAAAACCACTCTTTGGCCTAATTTTACACAATCTACAGGCGTTCCATTAGTGCGATAAATGGTAACATTGTCATATTGCTTGTATTGATTAATACGCAATGGTGTACTCATCGTAATGGCGTGCGCATTGCCAGAACGCGGAGTATCGGTAGTTATTACTATAATCTCCCCAAAAGGAGCTGCAGCTTCAATTAGAGATGCCAATCCTTTAGCTTCGTAACCATCATCATTGGTAATTAGTATAAGTGGACGTTCTTTTGACATAGTTTTATTGTTTGATAATTTTTTGCATATTGATAATTTTATCTTCTGTATTGAGTACTTTAATGAAATAAATTCCTGATTTATAATTATTTATATTAATATTGGTAGAAGTATCATTTACCCAATGAGAATCGATAAACTTACCTGCAATATCATAAATTTGAATGGTTTGCATTACTTGAGAAGATTCTATTCTTAATGAACCTGAAGTTGGATTTGGATATAGCGAAACTTCTTGATTTTCCATTTCGGTAATAGAAATAGTTTGAGAAATTACTAAATAGAAATCTTTGGAGATGGAATAACCTTCGTAGCTATAGGTAATACGCAAATGCTCTGTTGTATTTGCAGGTACATCATTCTTTACAGAAACTCTGAAATTCAATGATTTAGATTCTTCTTCTAACAAACTTTCCATACTATTCAACGGACGATTGATAGATAAATTTCGTGTTATAGATTCTAATAAAACGGAACCTGGAACAGCCGCAGCATCGCCATTATTGGCTAAAGTAAATTGCAAAATAGCATTTTCTGCAATATCTAAACTTCCATTTTCAATTACATTTGAGTTTTCATCAATCACTACCAAATCCGTAATTTCTGGAACTGGAGCGTACACTCTTTGCATAAAAGTGGTGTCTTTTGTAGTTCCATTATTCCGAATTGTAAAGGTTATAGGCAGTTGATAACCGTATGGTACATTATTGGCAATTTGCAAATTAGAAATATTGATAATCTGATATTCTTCAAAAGAGTTAAGATTAAAAGTTTGAGATTGAGTATTATTAGTTGTAATATAAGGGTCCGAAATTGTAACTTCAACCGAAGTTTCAGTTGCCATTTGTTGACCTATATTTTGCACAGTCAGATTTAAGTTGCAGTTTTTTGCGTATGTTGGATTAATGATATTTTCTTGATTATCAGTAAAATAAACAGATTTTAGAAGAATATAGGGTTCAACATATTGTGAAAATGTAACTTGTGCTTGATAAGGGATATAATTGAACATGGTTCCTGTTACAAAAAGTGTATCTAAAGGCAATAGATTTTGAGGAATTGTCAGCGAAACCATTCCATTTTGAACAGTAGCAACGTCAAAAATGGTGTCGCCATTACTCAAGCAGAATTTTGCGCCATCAGTAGGGCAAGCAATGGCGATATTTTGTAGTCCGAACGGAATAATAGCATTATGTGAGGCTGTAAGTTGTTGAGGAATATCTGTTCTAATTTGCATTGAAGGATCCCCAAATATGAGCCAAGTACGGGTTGTTTCATCATCATAATATTGGTCAAGAATTTTGAAAAGACCTCCAAAAACAATACCTCCGAAAGTACGTCTTGCTAAATTAGGATTCATCTCTGTCAGCAAATCTATCATTTGGTCTTGGCCGCACATTGGAGGATTCCAAGCTTGGTTAATGGTTGACATTACCGTACCGGCAGCACCTGTAAGTTGATCATCTTTTTTTGCCCACAACCAAGTTTCAGCAAAGCAAGTTTTTGAATTGTATTCACCATTTACACAAGCAGTTGAGATAATAATTGGTAACTTATTATAATTGGTTAACTGATTTACGTGATTACTATTGAAACTAGAAGTTACCCACATATTGTAGTCACCATGCCCGCAATAGTTTATAATTCCTACACCTGCGTTTACAGCTTGGGAAACCAATGTTGCATTAGGATAACCGCTTGCGTCATTTCCACCTTGAGAACCTTCATAAAGTTCATACATATCTGTGTAGGTGAAGTTTAGAAGTTGATTTTGAATATTACGGATATGTTGGAAATCATATTCGCCAGCATCGCCAGGGCCCTCTTGGCTTGCAATACCGCAGGTGGTTGTGTAATGGCTTGTTTCGCCAGTAACTTGCTCATACATCAATATTTTTGCCACTTGCGTTTCTACTTGTTCTATTGTAGAAGCAGATAGTTTAGAGAAGAAAAAATCGGGGTATTTATCACCACCTGCAACCTCAGCATAATAATTATCGGCAGCAGCCGTATACCACCCCGTATTCATAATATAAGGGGGAAATTGTGCATGATCGCCAACGGCAATAACGTACGCTAAGTTGTGATTATTGTAATAGTTAGTAATGAACGACTTAACAGCGGTTTTGGTTGTTCCTGCAACCGATAGTGGGACAATTTCTGTTGGAATACCACACTTGATTTTCCACTCTTTTAGCGGTTGCAAGGCATTAACAAAGTTATCGGGAGCTAAAATCAATAGTTCGCCCTCTTCGTCAAGAGGAGTAGCTCTATTGAGTGTATAATTTAAAAAATGTTTTTGATATACTTGATGATAAGATGAGGTGTTCTTGTGAGCAACAGAAATGTTGTTAATTTGTGGAAAGTGTACAACTAAAACCATTGAACGATAAAGTTTTAAGGTTTCAGAAACAGGATTGTAAGCGAATGGACTAACGGCAATAGAAACCCCTTTGAAATCGCGCAATTGGTAGAATTCTCCTAAAACTCCTTGATTATCTCCTAAAAAGCGATTTTCGCTATAAGCAGAACCTTTTCTGTAAGCTATGGTATTGGGATCAATATTACGATAAATTTTACCGCGAGATGGTGCCAATTTAAAATTATCAATCAAAATAAAATCTTCATCAACAACTTCAATGTCAGGAAGATTATTCTCTTCAGAAATAATAATAGAGGTAGTAGATTTTAAAAATTGTGGGTATCCTTCATTATCAATAGGATAAGCATTTCCCATAGAGATTTCGTGCATCTCTTCACCATCAACTTGTACTGAATTCAAAGAATAATCTGGAAAAGTAACCCTGATTCTCATTTCAGAAGGAGAGTTTTCTAGTAGTTCAAACTCAACGTCTTGAGAGAATGATAAAGTACTAATTATTAGGAATAAAAGAATGGCTACTATTTTTTTCATAGATTAATTTATTTACATTTACAACTTTTCAAAACAGCCTCGATAACAGTTTCTACTTGTTCATCAGTAAGCGTGTAATATACAGGAAGACTGATTTCACGGGAATAATTTTGGTATGTAATAGGATATTGAGAAATATCATAACCTCTTGATTTGTATGCAGTTAACATAGGAAGAGGAATAAAGTGTACATTTACAGATACCTCTTGTTCAAATATTTTCTGCATAATTTCATCTCTTTCTGATTCAGTAATATCTTTAATACGAAGAAGATATACGTGGAAGGAGGAGGTTTTATTTTTGTTGATATATTTTGGAATTTCGAAGCAAGGATAGCGAGAGAACGCTTCTGAATAGCGGTCAAAAATTTGTTGGCGGCGGTTCAGAATCTCTTCATATCTATCCAACTCAACGAGTCCCATTGCAGCTAGTACATCTGGCATATTGCATTTATAACCAGCGTATTCCACATCGTAGCGCCAATTCCCGATTTGTGTTTTTGCAAGTGCATCTTTACTTTGACCGTGAAGAGACATTACGCACAACTTCTTATAAAGTTCTTGATTATCAAATGGTTGTGGAAGATTCAAACAGATGGCGCCTCCCTCTGCTGTCGTTAAATTTTTAACGGCGTGGAAAGAGAAGACGCTTAGGTCTGCCATTGAGCCGGCGCGTTTTCCTTTGTACCAAGCACCTATGGAGTGCGCAGAATCTGACAGAATTAAGATACGTCCCAAACGATTTTGCTCCTCTGTTTGTGGAGTAAATTGTGACTTTATTTTCTCTTCTTTTACTAATGAAATTAGTTCATCGTAATCGCAAGGAAATCCACCTATGTCAACAGGCATAATCACTTTTGTTTTCGGAGTGATAGCTTTTTTAACATTTTCGACAGCGATGTTAAAATCGGGATTTACATCTACCATAACTGGCGTAGCACCACAATGTACGACCACGTTAGCCGTTGCGCAATAGGTATATGCAGGCACAATTACTTCATCACCTGGTTGAACTCCAAACCAGCGAAGCATTAGTTCAAGACCTGCCGAGTTAGAACTGGCACACAGAACGTTAGAGATACCAACAAACGAAGCCAATCTCCTTTCAAACTCCTTTGTTTTGGGTCCAGTTGTAATCCAACCTGATTGTAAAGCATCGACAACTTCAGTAATAATTTTATTGTCTATATGTGGAGGGGAAAAGGGAACTTTTACCATTAATTATCTGTTTTTCGTGATAGTTTACGTGTTTTTTTCTCTTTTGATAGCTTTGATAAATCATTAATATTCAAAGAGAAAGAAAAATAGTTAGGGGTTGCACCTGCTGCATAGTGAGCGCGAGAAAAAGCAAATTGGATATTATTAAAGTTCAACATAAAACCGTAAGAAAAACCTGCCAAAGTTTTCTTTTGTAAAATATACATCTCCCTGTTTCTATGGTGATTATAGCTTACAAAGAGAGAAAGTTGCTTAATCGGTATAATTTCAATTCCGAAAACAATATGTCGAAAAAAGTTATTCATTTCTTGAGAAAATCTGGAAGGATATTGCGGCTCGCCAGTAATTACATCATATTCCAACATTGGGTCATTTTCTCCAACATAACCCATTTTCCACTTGTATAAAGAGTGAAACGAGATGTGGTAACGAAGCGGAAGATGTTGTAATCGTTGCGAGAGAGCAAATTGTATATCAAAAGGTAATCTTTCGTAATTTCCTGGTGTAAAAGGTTTTATCTGCGAACCTAAGTTTTTCACTAATAACGACAACGAAAGGCGTTTTTCAGGGTTGTAATAGGAACCTGCGACATCGACAGCCACTCCGAAAGAGTTATAATCTTCGTAATCAGAAAGAATCAACTTTAAGTTTGCTCCAATCGACCAATTGCTGTCCAATTGTCGTCCCCAGCCCACTGTAGCTGCATAATCTCCCGCATAAAAAGCTCCTAATTCCTCACCAAATTCATTGGTATATTGAAATTTACCATAATTTAATGTTTTAAATTCAAATGCAAAACTCCCAACTTTCTCAAAAGTATGTGAATAGAGTGCAGAAGCATAAACTGCGGAGTTGAAATAGTCTATACAATTGACAGACAGGCTTGTATGGAATGTTGGGGAAATTGAAGAGGGATTATACATTATCAGTGTTGGGTCTTCATCTCTAACAGAAACAAGAGCACCGCCTAACGCTGCTAAACGTGCAGAATAGGGAGTGCTCAGGAAAGGATAAACATATTTCCCGCCTACTTGCGCTTTTGTTGTCATCAAACTGCACAATAACACAGCCAAGAAGGAGAAATGTTTAAAGTTCATCGATATAATTTTACTGTTCTACAGGAAGAGGTTGGTCAATACTTTCATTCCAAGGCAAGCCATATTTACCGATTTCAGCCATAAATGGGTCTGGGTCAAACTCTTCTACGTTGAAAACACCAGCACCTTTCCAAGTGCCTGTTAAAATCATTTTTGCGCCTAACATGGCAGGAACTCCCGTAGTATAAGAAACTGCTTGTGCACCAATTTCATTATAAGCGGCAGCGTGGTCGCAGTTGTTCCAGATGTAGTAAGTGCGTTCTTTTCCATCTTTAATACCTCTAATTTGGCAACCGATGGAGGTTTGTCCAGTGTAACCTTCTGCTAAAGAAGCGGGTTCAGGAAGAACAGCTTTCAAAAATTGCAAAGGAACAATTTCGTGTCCTTCATACACAATTGGTTTAATGCTGGTAAGTCCTACTTCTTGTAAAACATTTAAAACAGTCAAATATTTTTGACCAAAAGTCATCCAGAATCTAGCTCTTTTAATTGTTGGATAATTTTTTGTTAGAGATTCAAGTTCCTCGTGGTAAAGTAAATAGGATTCTCTTTCGCCGATATTTGGGTAGTTAATTGATTTATGGATTGACATTGGATCGATTTCTATCCATTGGCCATTTTCCCAATATTTTCCGCGTTGAGTAATCTCACGAATATTGATTTCAGGATTGAAGTTGGTAGCGAAAGCTTTTCCGTGGTCGCCAGCATTACAATCCACAATATCTAAGTAATGAATTTCATCAAAATGATGTTTTGCTGCGTATGCGGTATAGATACTAGTAACACCTGGGTCAAAACCACAGCCTAAAAGGGCCATAATACCAGCTTCTTTAAATCTTTCTTGGTAAGCCCATTGCCATTTGTATTCAAATTTAGCCTCATCTTTCGGCTCATAATTTGCTGTATCCATATAGTGGGTTTTGGTTGCCAAACAAGCATCCATAATAGAAAGATCTTGATAAGGCAATGCCACGTTGATTACCAATTCTGGTTTATAACTATTGATAAGCGCAATCAACTCCTCTACATTGTCCGCATCTACTTGAGCGGTTTTAATTCTATTTCCGCCAACAGCTGCTGCAATTTTATCACATTTTGATTTGGTTCTACTTGCCAACATAATGTCAGTGAATACTTCTGGAACAGATGCACATTTGTGAGCTACAACAGCACCTACACCGCCTGCGCCAATAATTAAAACTTTTGCCATTTTTCTTAGATTTTATTTGTTGTTTATTGATAATTTTCTCTGCGAATTTATTAGGTGCAAAATTATATTTTTTTTTGTATGTTTGCCATTCTTTTTATTAAACCTATACATAAATATGAATCAATTACTTGCTTTTATTACTTGGAAGGTTGACCCTGTAATGTTTTCTATTGGTAATCTGGAAGTTAGATGGTATGGAGTGCTTTTGGCAACAGGATTTTATTTAGCATACCTTACCATGCAGGGTATTTTTAAAAATGAAAAAATTTCACAACCATTATTAGATAGATTGACTATTTGGACAATTGTTTGGACGATTATAGGTTTGCGATTAGGACATTTTCTTTTCTATCAACCCGAATATTTGATTGCTCATCCGTTGCAAGTTCTGTTACCTTTTGATGAAAATTGGCACTTTATCGGTTATCAAGGTTTAGCAAGTCATGGAGCAGTAATTGCGCTTATTATTTTCCTAACCTATTTTGCTATAAAACACAAAATGAACGTTTTGTGGTTAATAGATCGACTTTGTGTTGCGGTGCCCATTCCTGCGGCATTGGTGCGTTTAGGAAATCTTTGTAATCACGAAATTGTCGGAAGTATCACCGACGTTCCTTGGGCTTTTGACTTTATTTACGGCGGGCCAGGAGTTGCAGGTACTTTCCGACATCCTGCACAAGTTTATGAATCAACGGTTTATCTTCTTCTTTTTATCTTTATGTTGATTTACTACTTCAAAATTACAAAAGGAAAAATCGCTCCTGGTAGAACTACAGGCATATTGTTGACTGTAATTTTTGTGGCTCGTTTTATTATCGAATTTTTTAAAGAGGTTCAGGTTGATAAAGAGATTGGAATGTCGCTTAATATTGGACAAAAGCTTAGTATTCCGTTTATTATCATTGGAATAGGTTTGCTCATTTATTCCTATATCAAAAGAAAAGATATTCCTCAATATGTAGAACCTGCATCAGAAACCCCGAAAAAAGATTAACTATGGAGAACCTCATCGAATTGGAAGTTTCGGACATAAAAAACTCAAATGTTCCTTCAGAAGCGTATGCGCTAATTCTTACAGAAAGAAACGGAAATCGAATGATACCGATTATTATTGGTATCAATGAGGCAAAATTTATAGTTTTAATAATCAATAATTTTGAGTCAAGAAGACCAAGTACACACGCACTATTTAATCAGTTGGTAGAGGCAACACACAATCGAGTTTCTAAGGTTGTGATTTATCATTATGAAGGGGGAATTTACTATTCATATATCATTTTGAAGAATGAGTCGGGAGAAGAGATTAAGTTGGATTCTCGCACTTCTGATGCTGTAGCCATTGCCTTGTTGGCGAAAGTGCCTATCTATATTCGGAAGGAAACTTTGGAAAGTTTGATGGTTTTTCGTAAAAATCAGACAAAAAATGTGGATAATTTGCAAGAATCTGCACCAATATCACCCCAATCTCCAGAATCTGATAATTTGGAGGCCTTTGTTGATAGTAATCTGAAAGATATGACTCTTAATGATTTACAAGATTTATTAGAGGGTGCTATAGCCAGCGAGGAGTTTGAATTAGCCAACAAAATTCACGAAGAGATTCAGAAACGAAAAGGAGAATAGTTTTTGAGCGTTACAGAAAGAGTTTGGTACCTTTTCTGGAGTGTGTAATTTCCAGCAAATATTTTTATTTGCAAAATCAATTTATTTTACGATAAATTGGGTTGAATTTTTGAACTTTTCACCTTTGATTTGTAAAAAATAGAGACCTTCTTCCAAATCTGCAACAGAAATTGACCCGAAGGAGGAGCCAGAAGTTACTTTCTGCCCTAAAATATTGAAAATAGAGTAGTTTACCTTGTTGCAAGGAAGATTTTTAAGGTAGAGAATATCAGAAACGGGATTAGGATAAATCTCTATTTGTAGTTGAGAATAATCCTGAACAACAGATGAGGTTGTTGGAATGATATTTAAAATAATTCCTTCCAACTTTGTTAAACCATAAAAGAAGTTGGGATCTGGGATATTGTACCAGCCATCAAAAGAGCCACCATAGCCGAAATTCATGTGAAATTTTCCATCTTCTTCACGATAGCCGTCAACCACCACATTGTGTCCGGCAGTTCCTTCTGGATTTTCAACTGCTAAATGGGCTGGATATCCATTTTGCAAGTTTGAAATTAATGTAGCATACATTAATGAATCGGGTTCGCGGAATAGTTGGCAGTTGGTAAATCCGAATCTCTGATAAGCCTCAAAAGCTTGATTTACAGAGAATGTGCCAGATCCTTCTGATGTGTAAACTTGTGTGCAGGCGGTTCCGCAAGCAAAGATCAAAGCGGCAGCTAATGGGTCAGGAAGTTCTTCGTGGCGCAGAAAAGAGGCGTCAACAGAATCCAACATTTCGTTCAATTTTGGAAAAGATGGAAATTGCAATGTTTCCCAATCGTCGTCAATATTAAAATAGCGACCAAGGTAGTTGTGTGTATAGTCGTCGTTATCGGAAAATCGTGTTGTTTGAGTTGTTTGTAAATAGTTGAGAATCTGAGCCATTGCAACTGCAGGACAACCGGCATAACTATAGGAGTAGTCATGAATTGGGTCTTTTGGGCAAAGTGCATTGTAGGGATAATCTTGTGTCCAAAATGTGGTAATCAAACCTTCCGAGCGGAGCCAAGGAGATGGAAAACTTTGAATATCAGAAGTTTTAAGATTTTGTGCCCAACTTGTCAATGTAATGAGACAACAACAAAAAAAACATAATTTTTTCATATTTGGAGATTTTAGGGGGATTGAAAGATGTAAAAAAAAAGCAGCAAACAATAGTTTGCTGCTTAATTCTTAAGCTGTTGAGCGGAAGACGGGTCTCGAACCCGCTACCTACAGCTTGGAAGGCTGTCGCTCTACCAAATGAGCTACTTCCGCGGTTGTGGGAGGGGGAGGATTCGAACCTCCGAAGGCTTAGCCAACAGATTTACAGTCTGCCCCATTTGACCGCTCTGGTACCCTCCCTTTCGGGGAGCCGATAGACGGACTCGAACCGCCGACCGGCTGATTACAAATCAGCTGCTCTACCAACTGAGCTACATCGGCTAAAATTTCAATGTGCGTTCCTTAATTAAGGTGACCGCAAAAATAAGATTTTTTTCTATTGCTGCAGTCAGTTTTCTGTTTTTTTTCAATTATTTTTTTATTAGTCTGATAATCAGTTTAATAAAATTCAATTTTAGTAGAAAAAAGAGTAAAAATCAAGTTTTTTAGTAGGGTAAAATTATTTTTTTCCTTTTTTATTTAGCAGAAAAATAGAGAAAAATTGCAATTTCCGTTTTTTTATAGTACCATACTTAAACTAATACGTTTGCGTGGAATGTCAATTTCCTCCACTTTCACCATCACTTTTTGGCGTAATTTTACGACATCATTTGGGTTTGTTACATACTTATTTGCTAAGCGACTGATATGTACCAGTCCGTCCTGATGCACGCCAATATCAACAAAGCAGCCAAAATTGGTGATATTGGTAACAATTCCTGGAACTACCATTCCTATAGTTAAATCATTGATAGTATGTATATTTTCATTAAATTCAAAGTTTTCAAACTGGGTTCTTGGGTCTCTACCAGGCTTTGCCAACTCCTGCATAATATCTTGCAATGTGGGCATTCCTACTTTTGCAGAGATATATTTTTTGAGGTCAATCTGTTTACGGAGTTCCTCTTGTTGCATAAGGTCGGCAATATGGCAGTGTTGGTCGATAGCCATTTTTTCCACAATATGGTACGATTCTGGGTGTACAGCGCTAGAATCTAATGGATTTTGAGCGTTATGAATGCGTAAAAATCCGGCAGCTTGTTCAAAAGCTTTTTCACCAAATCGAGGCACTTTTTTGAGTTCTTCTCTGCTTTTAAAAGCTCCATTTTTGTTTCTATATTCTACAATATTTTTCGCTAATACATTTCCAACACCTGAAATGTAGGATAGCAGTTCTTTACTAGCCGTATTTAGTTCTACGCCGACAAAGTTCACGCAACTTTCCACCACTTCACCTAATTTTTTCTGTAGTTTTGTTTGGTTTACGTCGTGTTGATATTGGCCAACTCCAATCGATTTGGGGTCTATTTTCACCAATTCGGCAAGTGGGTCCATCAAGCGTCGGCCGATGGAAACCGCGCCGCGCACGGTTAGGTCGTAGTCGCCAAACTCTTCCCGCGCAACCTCTGAAGCGGAGTAAACAGAGGCACCGCTTTCGTTTACGAGAACAATCTCCACTTTCCGATCGAAAGGGATATACTTGACAAAGTGTTCGGTTTCGCGTCCCGCTGTTCCATTTCCGATAGCAATGGCTTCAATCTGATATTCGGAAACCCAACTTTTAATGGTTTCAGAGGCGTTTTTGTACTCTTGTTGCGGTGGATGTGGGTAAATAGCGGTGTGGTTGAGCAGCTTTCCTTGTTCATTTAATGCAACAACCTTACAACCTGTACGAAAACCAGGGTCGATAGCCAGAATTCTTTTCTGACCCAAAGGCGATGCCATTAGCAGTTGACGTAAGTTGGTACTGAAAACCTCAATAGCGTTATCGTCGGCTAAGGCTTTAAAGTGTTTGCGCATTTCGGTTTCCATTTGCGGCTGCAAAAGTCGCTGGTAAGCATCAGCAGTGGCCACTTTCACCTGATAAGAGCAGGTATTTCTGTCTTTGAGCGTGAATTTTTCCAACATTCGAATGGCACGTTCACTATCTGGTTTTATACTTAGCGAAAGAAATCCCTCCTCTTCGCCTCTGAGCATAGCTAAAAGTCGGTGAGAAGGTACGCGGTTTAATTTTTCTGAAGCATCGAAATAAATCTCATATTTACTGCCCGATTCTTTTTTATCTCTCTTTACCTTTGATGTGATAAATGCTTCTTTGATGAATAGATTTCGCATCGTTTCGCGAATTTGAGAATTCTCGCTAATCCATTCTGCTACAATATCGCGAGCCCCTTGCAAAACTTCGTCAAGTGTGTTGAGTCCTTTCTCTTTGTCGATGTAACTCAATGCAATTTTTTTCAAATCCACAGATGATTGGTCATAAATGACAATTGCCAAAGGTTCTAAACCTTTCTCAATGGCGATGCTGGCTTTGGTTTTTCGTTTAGGTTTGAACGGAAGGTAAAGATCTTCTAATTCAGTCAAACTATTAGCATTTTCCAACTTTTTCTTCAGTTCGGCATTCATTTTACCTTGCTCTTCAATAGAATCTATGATGGAAGCTCTTCGTTTGTCAATCTCTACCAAACGTTCTTTCATATCGCGAATTTGGGTAATCTGAACCTCGTCAAGGGTACCTGTTGCCTCTTTTCGGTAACGAGCAATGAAGGGAATAGTTGCCCCCGAATCTAATAGTTCAAGGGTGTTGCTTACTTGCTTTTCTGGTAGTCCTAAAGCTTTCGCAATGGAGCGCGCATAGTTTGTAATGGTCATAATCTGATGTTTTTAGGTACAGAGCACGTATAGGTCGTCGCGTGCATTTAAACAAAGTACGGGAAAGTTCTCCGCCTTTTGCAAAATTTCTTTCTCTTTAGGAGAAAAAAGCCAATCTATCAACGAATAATATTGCGTTAGCATAATTACGGTTAACGTGGCATCAACTTGAGGTGCAAAGCTAAGCGATGCAAGGTCTGAACAGCGGTTCTTATCCGTTAGAAGATGGTCTTTATAATTGATTTCAAGGTTGTTATATAGTTTATGAATGAAATCTAAGTTATCTTGAATCTCTTTTTGAAGAAATTCATCTTTATGCTGATGGTATAAAATGTGGATAGTAGCACCGTAATAGCGACTGAAATAGCCTGCCCATAGCGCTTTTTCTTTCGTATTTTTTTCAATATCAATAGGAAGAATAACATTCTGAAATTGGTTCTCTTTGGGCAACTCTTTCCCTACCACCAAGATTGGAATTCGGGAATCTTTCATAAATTTGAGTGCTTTTTTTAGCGTAAAGGTAGCTTTTCGATGGTTCTTATCTACGCCAATTACCAACATTGAGGTATCTGCAGATTCCGCTTGATGTAAAAAATACTCCTTATTACCAATCTGTTGGTAAGGTTTAATAAAAAGAGAAGCCTTGAAAATTTCTGCCACTTTGGCACCAAAAGCTTCCGCACAAGCTCCATATTCGGTATTATCCGTTATAACAATAATTTGCGTTTTCTTTTTGGGCTCTTCCATTAGTCGTAAAGTCCTTTCACGGTAGATTTTTTTGCGATATAATTTTTCAGGTAGAAGGGTTCAAAATAGGCTACATCTTCAAATTGTTTTTCTTCAAATTTTTGCAAAGCAGGAATAATCATATTGCAGGAGGATAGGGGAGCGAAACTGAATATTGCATTTGGCGATTTTTGTAGTAATTTTTGGCATTTTGGCATTCCATTGCCACAAAAAATCACGTGATTTTCTGCTAAAATATCCTGAAAACTTTTTTCATCAACAACTTCAGCACGAATCTCCTCTTTTTGCTCGAAATTAGCGGTATAAAGGGTGGTAAAAACCTCCATTCTTCGGGCGTCAATCATGGGGCAGAGCAAAGCGTTGCCCTCAGAAATCTCTTTTTGGGCACCGCGAGCAATACTTTCCAAAGTAGAGATTGCAATCAGAGGTATCTCTAATGCGTAGCACAAACCTTTGGCAGTAGAAGCTCCAATTCGGAGTCCGGTATAAGAACCAGGACCTTCGCTTAGTGCAATTGCGTCTAACTCTTGCGCTTGTAAAGTACAACTTTTCAGAACCTTTTCTGCTAATGGCAAAAGGTGTTCGGCATGCGAAAAACCATTTGCAATTTCCTCTTTTGCAATCAATTCTGTTCCAGAAGACAAGCTAACAGAGCAGATTTCGGTGGCTGTTTCTAAGTGTAAAATCAAGGGCTTTTTTCCCATTTTTCTCTCCTTTTTTAAGTTGGCAAAAATACATTATCTTTTTGAAATTTTCCGCTATAAAGAGGGGGAAACTTTTCATAGCGATACATAAGGAGAAAACAAAAAAAATAACAATTAAAGAAGGTGTGTAGAATCTTCAAAACCGCTGATTAAATGAATTTGCATATATCAAAAATTTGTTGTACCTTTGCAGCCTAAAATAGGCTGCCTATTTTAGGCTGCGACAAAGAACATTCAACACAACAAACTGATTACAAAAAGAATATGAAGGTAGAAAACGACAAGCACAACCCTTTTTTAGTTCGTGGTTTTTGCAAAGATGAGTGGTTTTGTGACAGAGAATTAGAAACTGAAAGATTATTACAAAACGCACTAAATGGCGTTGACACCACCCTAATTTCTCCACGTAAATACGGAAAAACGGGGCTGATATTCCATTTGTTTCATCAGATAGAAAAGCAGCAACTGCCTATAAAGTGTATTTATGTTGATTTGCTACAAACTCGCTCCATAGATGATTTTATAAACGCATTAGCAGAGGAACTCGTTAAATTCCCCGAGCAAACATCATTTGGCAAACGAGTTTGGGACTTCTTGAAACGTCTTCGCCCAATTCTATCATACGACTCGCTAACGGGTGAGCCACAGGTATCCTTCACCTACCAAATGGCAGGTGAAGAAGAACGAAATTTACGTAACATATTAGAATTTCTCAATGGGCAACCCGAACAGATAATTCTTGCATTGGATGAATTTCAACAAGTGACCGAATATCCTGAACGAATGGAGGCAATATTGCGCTCATATATTCAAAACTTACACAATATTCATCTCATCTTTTCGGGTAGTAAGCAATCGCTTATGGCAGAAATGTTTTTTTCACCTAAACGACCACTATTCTCACAAACACAACAACTCTCATTGGACAAGATTACTGAAGACAAATATGCGTCTTTCATCAAGCGACTTTTCAACGAGGGAGGACAACAGATAGATGAAGACGTTATTCAATTTATCCTGCATTGGACACGACGCCATACCTTTTACACACAATGTGTATGCAATAGAGTTTTCTCAAAGCATTTAGAACATATTGACCTTGACTCTGTAAAAGTGGTATGTAGTGAATTACTAATTGAAAACGAAAGCAATTATATACAATACAAAGAATTGCTCACGCCTATGCAATGGCAAATGTTGGTGGCTATTGCCAAAGAGAGGGAAGTGACTCAAATTACAGCAGGAAGCTTCTTGAACAAATACAAAATTAGCGGTACGACTACAGCCCGAAGGACGGTCAATTCCTTGATTGAAAAAGAACTAATTTTGCCTATCCCACAAAAGAAGCACACCATTTATCAAATATACGATGTATTCTTTATGCATTGGCTCGCACGAGAATATTAATTCCTCACATCGTCCCAGGCGAAGAACAAAACAAGAAAATAACAATTAAAGAAGGTGTGTAGAATCTTCAAAACCGTAGATTAAATGAATTTGCATATATCAAAAATTTCAGGTACTTTTGCGGCGGAATTAGATGGGATTAATTTGTGGGGAGAGGTGGAAAAGAGATTAAAAATCTGAAACATTAAAATAGAAAATATGTTGAATGGTAAAGTTGTACTTATAACAGGCGGAACAGGCTCATTTGGAAAAAAATTTGTTGAGGTTATTTTGCGTGATTATCCACAAGTAAAGAAAATTATTATTTACTCTAGAGGAGAACTCAAGCAATATGATATGCAGCAAAAATATCCTCGTAATCAATATCCTCAATTGCGTTTTTTCATAGGCGATGTTCGTGACTACGAGCGCTTGAAAATGGCTTGTGAAGGTGTTAATGTTATTATCCATGCAGCAGCTATAAAACAAGTAGATACAGCAGAATATAATCCAGATGAGTGTATAAAAACCAATGTTAATGGAGCTCAAAATGTAATTAAGGCTGCACTTGACTGTGGTGTTAGTGATGTTGTGGCTTTGTCAACAGACAAAGCATGTGCCCCCATTAATTTATATGGTGCTACAAAATTGACAAGTGACAAATTGTTTACAGCAGCCAATAATGTTAAAGGATGTAAAGAAATTCGTTTTTCTGTTGTTCGCTACGGAAATGTAATGGGCAGTCGAGGAAGTGTAATTCCTTTCTTTATAAAGAAAAGAGAAGATGGAGCGGATTTTTTACCTATTACAGATATGCGCATGACTCGTTTCAATATTTCTTTGGAAGAGGGTGTTGCAATGGTAATGTATGCATTAAAAAATCACCTTGGCGGCGAAATATTTATACCCAAAATCCCAAGTTATAAAATTTCCGATGTTGCTACTGCCATCGCTCCAGAATTACCTCAAAAAGAGATTGGAATTCGTCCAGGCGAGAAATTACACGAAGAGATGATCACTAGAACGGATGCTCTTGATACTATAGATTTAGGCAAATATTATGTGATTATGCCATCTGTTAGTTTCGTGCATACAAGAGAAGATTTCATGAAACATCATAATGCAAAACTTGTTCCAGATGGATTTTATTATAGTTCTGATACAAACATAGATTGGGAAACTGTAGATTCTATTCGCCAAAAAATCAAAATATATGTTGACTCTAATTTCGAAGTAAAATGATAAATCGTCCTATATCTTATGGTCGTCAGTATATTTCTGAAGAGGATGTCCGAGCAGTTGTTGAGACGCTACAATCTGATTATTTGACTCAAGGTCCTAAGATTTCGGAATTTGAGAAGGATTTTGCGACCTATTGTGGAAGTCAGTATGCATGTATGGTAAGCAATGGAACAGCAGCTTTACACCTATGCGCAATGGCTTTAGGAATCAAACCTGGAGATAAAGTCATCACTTCGCCTATTACATTTGTAGCTTCTGCCAATGGATTCCGGTATGAAGGTGCAGAAATTGTTTTCTGTGACATCGATCCCCAAACCTATTGTTTAGATTTGAACAAACTAGAAATGCTATTGAAAGCATCACCTAAAGGAACTTATAAAGCAGTTGTTCCTGTAGATTTTGCTGGATATCCGATTGATGAAGAGCGTTTGAGAAAATTAGCTGATGAGCATGAATTTTCAATTGTTGTAGATGCCTGTCATGCTCCTGGTGGAAGTTTCATAGATAGCAATGGTGACAAACAAATGGTTGGTAATTGCAAATTTGCAGATCTTACCGTATTTTCATTCCATCCTGTGAAACATATCGCAACGGGAGAAGGAGGTGCGATAACAACAAACAAGAAAGAATTGTATGACAAAGTAGCACTATATCGTACGCATGGGATTACTAAGAATCCAGATTTTCTTACAAAAAATGATGGAGGTTGGTATTATGAAATGCAGGAATTAGGATATAACTATCGCATTACAGATATTCAAGCCGCATTGGGGATAAGTCAGTTAAGGCGATTGGATTGGAGTATTCAACGGCGCAACGAAATTGCTCAGAAGTATGATGATTCCTTTAAAAGTTTACCTATAAAAATACCTTTTCGCAATAAAAATATAAGGCATGCGTTTCACTTGTATGTAATTCAAGTTGATGCAGATAAACGCAAAGAACTATATAATTTTCTAAAAGAAAATAAAATATATTCCCAAGTGCTTTATATCCCTGCACATACCATGCCTTACTATAAATCATTAGGTTGGAAAGAGGGTGACTTTCCTGTGGCAGAAGATTATTATTCTAAGTGTTTGGCATTACCAATGTTCCCATCGCTAACAGAAGAAGAGCAGGAATATGTTATTGAAAAAATATGCTGTTTTTATAATTAATAAAAGAAAACAATCCTATGAAACGATTATGCATAAAAAACCTTGGTCCTTTGAAATCTGTTTCGATAGAATTGGGACGTTTTAATTTGATAATAGGAAAACAAAGTTCTGGAAAAAGTTGTGTTCTTAAAACAGCATGTTATTGTGCTTGGGTTGAAAAATATATACAATTAGCACAGTCAGCAGATTCTTTTGTGAGTGGTAAAATAAATTTTATAGAAAATTTTGTTTCATATCATAAATTAAAAGGTTACATTCAAAAAGATACAAGCATTGAGTATGAAAGTGATTATATGCATTTTTCATATGAGCATGTAAATGGAACATTTTATTTTGAATGGAAGAAAAAAAGAATGGAATATAAACGACCTAAAATTTCATATATTCCATCGGAGCGAAACATTGTCTCACTTATCCCAGATTGGAAATCGCAGGTGTCGGCTTATGATTGTGTACTAGATTTTATGAAGGATTGGGATATAGCACGAAAGTATGTTCAAACAACACCAGATATTCTCAATTTAGGGTTAAGATATCAGTATGATGAAACGACTAAAGAAGATAATATATATTTACCTACAGGTTTTCCGATAGCATTGACTAATAGTTCAAGTGGCGTTCAATCTATCGTACCTATGTATGTTTGTTTAGATTATATTACTCGAGAAATATATAATGCTGAAAATGACAAAGATAAAAAAAGGACTGAGTTAGAAAGAGAAAAATATAACAATCTTTTATTTAACTTGTATAATCAGAGCAAAAATATTGAAATTAAATCAGAAAATAAGAGAATACCAATACAGCTTACAATAGCAAATGAGGATTTCCTTTTTGGAAACGAAGATAGTGCAAATGCATTTAAGGATTATGTAAACAGATATACATTGATTCAGGGTTCAGATGTGTATTTAGAAGAACCTGAAAACAATTTGTTTCCTCCGACCCAATGTCAGTTTACGGATTGGTTAATAGAATTGTCTAAACGGAGAAAGAAAACAGTATCTTTATTTGTTACAACTCATAGTCCGTACATATTGACACACTTACTTCAACAAAAAATTCCAGGTTTTAGATTGTTCTTTACTTATCAAAGTAATGAGGCAACTGGATGTAATTATACCGTGCATCAAGCAACAGAAGAAGAACTGCAAGAAATATATGATAATGGGCTTGATATGTTTTTTAATTATGAGGCATTTATAAAATGACAAACCATTTTTACATCATTCCAGAATGTTTCGTGGATACAAATTTGATATCCACATTGATTGATGCAAATGTTAACCATCAAAAGGGATGTGGTGCTGTTGCAAAGATAATGAGCTGTAAAGATGAATTTTGTGTAGGCATTATTGATAAAGATAAAAAGCAACCATCTTATATACAAGAATTTAAACTAATTGCAAGTAGAAGCCATTTGGATTTGTACAAACATTATCAAAAACCACAATACTTCATAATGATTAACCCAGCAGTCGAATCATTTATATTGCATTGTGTAAAAGAGACTGGTAAAGATATGAGTTTGTACGGGCTACCATCTTCATTGCCTAGCTTTAAAAAATACACAAAAAAAATAGATGCTAATAAAAATCCTAAAATTTCAGGATTGATTAGAGATATACGAGATTGTGCAGAAATAAAAGCATTGTGTTTGACACTTAATTATTTGATAAATAACAAGTATATAGTAGATATTACAGAATTAAAGGAGATTTTTTTGTCGTGATTGTGAAAAATTTGTGCATTATACCAGCTCGAGGTGGAAGTAAACGTATTCCTCGCAAGAATATCAAAGATTTTCTTGGTAAACCTATAATTGCATACTCTATTGAAGCAGCTTTGCAATCCAAGCTTTTTGATGAAGTTATGGTTTCTACAGATGATGAGGAGATTGCTGCTATAGCCCGTCAATATGGTGCAAAAGTACCCTTCATGCGTTCTAAAGAACAATCCAATGACTATGCAACAACAGCAGATGTGTTATTAGAAGTCATCAATTGTTATGAAGAATTGGGTCAGAATTTTGATATTCTTTGTTGCCTGTATGCTACCGCACCATTTGTAAATGCAAATAAATTGAAGAATTGTTTTTCTTTACTTGAAGATAATATCGATTCTGCATTTACTGTTGTGCCTTATTCATATCCTATTCAACGAAGTCTAATACAGCGAGATAAGAGAATTGAAATGGCTTATCCTGAATATAAGAACTCTCGTTCACAGGATTTGGATATTCACTACCACGATGCAGGACAATTTTATTTTTCCACCGTAGAAAATGTGCGTAAAAACAAATCATTGTGGGGTAACAATACAGCACCTTATATCTTAAGTGAATTGGAAGTACAAGATCTAGATACTCCTACAGATTGGAAATTGGCAGAAATTAAATACACACTACTCAATAAAGAAGCATGAAGCAAAAAATTTTCTTTCGGGCAGATGCAGATAGCAGTATAGGATATGGACATTTTGTCCGTACTTTGGCTCTTGCAGATATATTGAAAGATAACTTTGATTGCATATTCTTTACTCAAACCCCATCACCATATCAACGACAAGAGATAGAAAATGTTTGTAGATGCTATCCTTTACCTAGTGACGAGACGCGATTTGACAAATTTATAGAGTACTTGATGGGGGATGAGATTGTAGTGCTTGACAATTATTTCTTTACAACAGAATATCAACAAGTAATTAAAAATAAGGGATGCAAATTGGTTTGTATCGACGACTTACATGATAAGCACTATCTGGCAGATATAGTCATCAATCCCTATGTAATAAATAAAGATGCATTTTCAATAGAAACATATACCACTCTATGTTTAGGTTTGCAATACACGTTATTGCGTAAGCCTTTTTTGCAAACAATTGATTACTCAAAAAAAGAAAAAGACCACTGGTTAATTGCTTTCGGCGGAACAGATTACAATAATTTGACATCAAAATTTGTACAAATTCTTCAAATGAAAGGTGTTTCCCACATTTCTGTATTGCTTGGTGACTCATACAAATATTCTAATACACTTCAACAAGAAGAGGGATTGACTTTGTATAAAAATCTCTCTGCCTCCGATGTTGCACAACTAATGCAACGATGCGAATATGCGATTTTACCAACGAGTGGGATTTGTATGGAAGCATTATCACAAGGGTGCAAAGTATGGGCTGGATATTTTGTTGACAATCAGCAAAACCTCTATAGCCTATTGGCGTCCAATCTACATATTATTCCATTAGGAGACTTAAATATAGTCAATGGTTTAGATATAGACAAAGAATATCAACTACGTCCGTTATCTCATGATTTTCATCAAACGCATTTGTCATACAATCTTATCTTCAATTCTTTGTCCACTCCACTTTACATAGACGACCTAACATTCGTGGATTATACTGCTTTGCCCATTGAGCAACACAAGCAGATATGGGCTATGCGCAATGATGAACGAATCCGTCTAAATATGGATTCAATGGAAATAATACCTTGGGAGCAACATTGCTTATTTGTTCAGCAGTTATTTTCCCGTCAAGATCGCAAGTATTGGGCTGTTTATATCAATAATATACTCATTGGATCGGTAAACATATTATACCTGTCACAACAACGAGTGGAGAGAGGTATTTATGTTAATCCTCAGTATTTAGGAAACTCTTTAGGTAGTAAAATTGAGCTAGCTACAGAGAAACTATTGAAAAAATTAAATATAAACAAAATTATTGCAAAAGTATTGCATACCAACCTTAGATCGTTGAAGTTTCATTATAAAAATGGATATAATGTATATGAAAGTGATAATCGGTACGCTTATTTGCTAAAATTGTTAAATTATGAATAGGGTAATGATAGTTGCAGAACTGTCAGCCAATCACGCTGGCAGTCTTCAAGTTGCAATTGACACAATAAAAGCAGCTAAACGAGCTGGAGCAGATGCTATCAAACTACAGACTTATACGGCTGATACATTAACATTGGACTGCAATCTTCCAGATTTTACAATCAACAATGGTAGTTTGTGGGATGGAAGAACATATTATGACCTCTACAAGGAAGCATATACACCTTGGGAATGGCACGCTGAGCTGTTTCGTATAGCAAAGGAAGAAGGACTAATTATTTTTTCTACACCATTTGACAAAACTGCAGTAGATTTCCTAGAAACTTTGGATAACCCCATCTACAAGATAGCTTCCTTTGAAATTACCGACATACCATTGATTGAATATGCCGCATCGAAAATGAAACCAATAGTTCTTTCTACAGGAATCGCACAAATAGAAGACATTGAATTAGCAATAGATACGTGCCGTGAGGTTGGAAATAATGATATAACCTTACTAAAGTGTACATCCTCGTATCCTGCCCCAATAGAAGAAGCTAATCTATCTATGATTAAAGAAATGGCTGAGCGTTTTGGGGTAAAGACTGGGCTTTCGGATCATACGATAGGTAGTATTGCACCCATTGTGGCTATCACACAGGGGGCAACTATGATAGAAAAACATTTTATCTTAGACCATTCTATCGGTGGACCTGATGCCGCATTTTCTATGGATGAAAAAGAATTTGCTCAGATGGTTAAAGATGTTAGAATGGCAGAATCATCATTAGGCACTATATCGTATGATTTAACACAAAAGCAACAGGACAATAGATGCTTTGCTCGTTCATTATATGTTGCAGAAGATATAAAGCAAGGCGATATAATAACAGAAAAGAATATTCGTTCTGTTCGTCCTGGATATGGATTACATCCTAAATATTACAAACAAATTATAGGAAAAACAGTAAAACTCGACAAGCACAAAGGAGATCGAGTTCGCATAACTGATTTTTAAAAGATATTATTATGACATACACCATTTTTACCCAATTTGATTGCAGTTTTATAGCCTCAGGTCATTTGGCTAATATTTTAGAAAGAGTTAAAGAGCTTGCTATAAAAGGACATACTATCAACATGGTTTATTGTGATAAATATTTCACAAACACATGTTCTAGCAATCTTTCATCATGCTCATCCATCTGTAACGTGTGCATGTTATATAAAAACAATCTTTTCTCATATTTACCTAAAGGCATCAATTACATTCCATTATCTAAATATCAGCATTTAATACAGCAAGATTATTCTCTACCCCTATTCTCTAACGTAGGAGAATTAAAACGAATGGAATATAATGGAGTTAAAATAGGATACGCGGCATTCTCTACCTATTTAACTTTATCTAGAAATCTAAATCCATTATTTGATAATGAATTTATCGATTATATGAGAAAATCAATGACTATTTGTTGTCAATATAGCGACATAGTCAGAGCCATTATCAAAGATACTACCCCAGATATAATAGGATGTTTTAATTCAAGAGTTTTGTACGCCCGACCTATAGTAGATATAGCCAAAGAATTAAATATAAAACACCTCTGCTATGAAACGACCTACAATGCCAATGGGAAACAAGCAAAAATTGCATTTAACACAACACCACATAACGTTGAAGAAAACACCCGTTTAATCAATGACCTATGGAATTCCACTAAATTATCTCAAGAGGAAAAGACTAGAATAGCAGAAGAGTTTTTCTATAAACGCAAACACTCTATTCCATCGGGTGACAAATTATATGTAAAAGATCAGGTACAGGGATTAATGCCACAAGATTGGGATAATAACAAACATAATATACTTATCTTAAATAGTTCAGAAGATGAATATGCTGCTCTCGGCGAAGAATTTGAAAACAAATCCCTCTTCAAATCACAACTACAAGGGTTAAAATACATGATTGATACTTTCAAAGACGATAAAGATTATCATTTCTATCTTCGAGTTCACCCTAATTTAAAAGGTATAAAGTATCAATATCACACTAAATTGTATGAATTATTTAAACATACAGACAATTTTACCATCATTGAACCAGAATCGAAAATTAGCACGTATGCATTAATGGATCAATGTGATAAGGTGGTTGTATTTGGTTCGACAACAGGTCCGGAATCCGCATATTTGGGAAAACCTACTATTTTGTTGTCGTATTGTATCTACTCACTATTAGACATTTGTTACACCCCGAAGGACCTAAGAGAGTTTAATGCTTATATCTATAATAAAGATTTAAAACCGAACAACAAAACCAATGCATTGAAATATGGATATTATCGAATGAATGATGAATATGAGAATTACCAGTATTATAAATATGAAATTAAGCATATTAAGATACTGGGCAAAAAAGCAGTCATTTGTGTATATGATATCAATTGGATTAGAAAAATATATGGTATAATTCTACAATTAATTGGAAAGATATTCTATGAAAAATATTTGTGGTATCCTACAAAAGAAGACTGCTTAATATAAACTCTTATGTCATATAAGATATCTATCATATTACCCGTTTACAACGTTGCCTCATATGTCACAATGTCTTGATTCACTATTATCCAAGACATTATACGATATAGAAGTTATATTTGTCGATGATCGGGGAAGTGATAATAGCATTGATGTGATTCACAATTATATTGTATCACATCATTTGGAACAGGATTGGCATGTTATTGCATCTCCACAAAATAGTGGTCCAGCATTGACCCGCAATTCAGAACCAACAGTTCAAGGAGAGTATATCGCCTTTGTAGATGCCGACGATTGGATTGAAAATTGGTCAGAAGATGACCACAAAACTCGAAGAAATAAATCTACAGAACCCAGTTATCGAAAACAATTCTAGTCTTTATCGTAGACTAGTAACCCTCTTGTCACATTCTTGCGGAAGAGGATAAGTTTCCAACCTTTCTTAGGTGCGCCTTGTAGCATATAAAGACATAGCAATACCAATGTCCCACACCACTTCACACCTTCGATACTCTCACGAAAAGTGTGTAAAAATTGGTTTTGCAAATATATCATATTTGCTGGAAATTACACACTTTTGGGGACAGTACCGGAAGAACCTAAATGGATGAGCCATTGGACCAAAGAATTGTTGACCGCCTACATGTATTTTGGAGATAAAGAACGTGTCTATCCTGGGGAGCGTTATCCAGGAGGTGGCAATGCTGCATATCGAGCTCATGTCTTCAAAGAAGTGGGCTTGTTCAATACTGATCTTGGTCGCAAAGGAGATAGTTTAATGGGAGCAGAGGAGAAAGATATCTTTGATAAAATGCGCGCCAAAGCTTGGCGACCGATCTATTTGCCCCAAATGATTTTGCACCATATCATTCCGCAGAAGAAGTTAGAGCAGGATTATTTCGATAGACTCACGCTACAGATGGGAAAAAGCGAGCGTCAACGGACACTCGCAATTTCAAAATCCAAATATGCTACTCGCCTCCTCAAAGAAGGTATCAAATGGGGCGGAACGATTGTGCTATGGTTCTATTTCCTGCTTATTTTGCAACCTCAGAAGGGTAACAAATTGATTTCTTTCCGCACCAATGTAACCCGAGGTCTATTAGGAATGGAGTAGAAAAATATAATTTCAAGGTAAAAATCTCAAATTACCGAATTGTTCAAAATAAATTTGCATGTATAAACAAAATGTTGTACATCTTTGGAAGTTATCAATGGAGGTACAGTAACCATTGAGCAACTACCTATAGCGATGTCTCAACTAGTGTTAAAAAGTACGATACTTTACCAAATCTACTGTTTTTTAATCACATTTGGTGAACTATCACGCATTTTTTCGCAAAAATTGCATTATTCTTTACCAAATCTCACTTTTTTCTTGCACATTTGGTAAGTTATCCGTATCTTTGCACGCAAATTCAAAATAAGGAGAACAAGTATGCTAATTGGACGTGAAAAACAACAAAAACTTTTGCTTTTTTTGTTAGAATCAACAGAGTCAGAGTTTGTGGCAATCTATGGTCGTCGCCGTGTGGGCAAGACCTATTTGATTAGAGAAACATACGCCAATCAAATCACCTTTCAACACACAGGTTTACAAAACGTTAACCGCAAGGGGCAACTCAAAGAGTTTGGTCGTTCATTGCAAATGGCAGGCATGGCAAAAGTGCCACGCTTATCCGATTGGTCGGATGCTTTCTTTGCTTTGGGGCAGTTTTTGCAAAGTCGTCCCGAAGAGAAAAAAGTGGTATTCATAGACGAATTACCATGGATGGACACTCCTAAATCCAATCTCGTGGCTGCGTTGGATCACTTCTGGAATGGTTGGGCAACAACGAGAAAAGATATAATTTTGGTTATCTGCGGTAGTGCCACCTCATGGATTATCAGTAAGATTGTCAAGAACTATGGCGGATTGCATAACCGTTTGACCTGTCTCATTCCGTTAAAACCATTCTCTTTGCGAGAGTGCGAGCAGTTTGCTATAGCCAATAACTTAGGTATGAGTCGTCGCAATGTACTGGACACCTATATGATTCTTGGCGGCGTTCCTTACTATTGGAAGTTTCTGCAACGTGAGTATAGTTGGGCACAAAACATTGATGCGCTATTCTTCCAAGAAAGTAGCCCGCTGCAAAATGAGTTTAACGCACTATACGCCTCACTTTTCCGTAATCCACAACCATATATTGAGATTATCAGGGCATTAGGAACAAGAAAAGTAGGCATGACACGCTCAGAAATCATCCTCGCTACCAAATTGAATATAGGTGGACAGCTAACCACTATTCTGGAGGAATTGGAGCAATGTGATTTCATTCGTTCGTTCCGTGCATTGGGCAAGAACAAGAAGGAGATGACTTATCAGCTAATTGATAATTTCACCTTGTTCTATTTTAAATTTATGGCTAATTACAACAGGACATCTGCATACTGGTCACAAAAGATTAATCAACCCCTATTCAACACTTGGAGTGGCTTTGCCTACGAGCGAGTGTGCATGCAACACATCGAGCAAATCAAGCAGGCAATTGGTATCTCTGGCATTGCAAGTAGCGTCTTTTCATGGCAATATACACCTAAAAATGGCAATGAGAAAGGCACACAGATTGATATGCTGATTGATAGAGAAGATAGAACAATTAATTTGTGCGAGATTAAGTATAACCAAGGCGAGTATGAGATTACAGAAGCATATGATAAAGTTTTGCGCGAAAAACTATCTATCTTTCAACAGGTAACTAAGACAAAAAAAGGCGTATCGCTGTTGATGATTACATCATATGGATTGAAGCGCAACCAATGGGCAAATAACATCCATATCCAACTTACAATGGATGATTTGTTTGCTTTATAGAATTTTATTGGTGTAAATTTACAGGGACTTATATACCACCTGTTGACACTTTTGGGGATACTACCTAATCATTTATTTACTTCCGCCACAAATCTTTTCAACAAGAAAGCCAAAAAGTATGGGAAGGTATAGAATTTACCATTGAAACCCATATTTTTATATCCCAACTTAATTCCATATTTTACATCAGGATATTTATCATCACTTAGCAGTCTATTCAATGATGCTGTTGCATTGTCGCTGGCTTTTACCTCCACAGGAATTAGGGAGTTGGCATCGCGCACAAAGAAGTCCATTTCAAGAGACGGCTTATCACTATTATAATAATAGAGGTTATATCCTTGTTTTACCAGCATATCTCCTACTATATTCTCGTATATAGCACCTTTGTATGTACCAAGATTCTTATTGGCTCTCAAATCTTCCTGAGCTTCTTCATCAAGTGATGCAATGAGGAGACCTGTGTCCTTATAATAAATCTTATAAAGCTTGGGATCATAATTCCCCTTCAGCGGAAGTTCTGGATGATTCATACAGTAGCAGACATTTATAACACCTGCATCAGCAAGCCATTCTACACATCCAATATAATCTCTATTTCTTGCATTCTTTGCAATCTTGGTAACTTGGAAACGTTTGTTTTCTTTGGCCAGGAAGGTGGAAATATGACTATAGATAGCTTTAACCTTAGCTTTATCCAATCCTTCTACGTATTTGGTAATATCCTCTTCATAGTCTTTGAGCAACTGTTTCTGTATGCCCAGTGTTCCGCTGAAGTTTTTACTCCTGATATATCTATTTACGACCTCTGGCATACCCCCAATAGTAGCGTAATCACGGAAAAGTTCAAAAAGAAGATCCATTTGCAAGTTTGTAAGCGGCTTAATTTCCAACATGTGCTGGTATAGCTCATCAATAAAATCCTCGGAATATCCCTTAGCCCAAAGAAACTCCTCGAAATCCATAGAATGCATTTCGTAATCTTCCTTATAACCAACGCTATTGGATTCTATCTCTCTATAATTGATGCCCATCAATGAACCAGAACAGATAACATCGAATCGTCCATCAAGTTTGAAGAACTTCAATGAAGTAGCACAATTGGGACATGCTTGTAGTTCGTCAAAAAAGAAAAGAGTCTCTCCTGGTAAAAACTTGAGTTCCGGATTTAGCAACGATATGTTTTTTAGAATCGCATCAACCTCAAAACCATCCTCAAAAATATTCTTATATTTAGGTTGTTCTATGAAATTAATTTGAACAACGCTATTGTAGTTCCGATTAGCAAACCACTCAATAGAGCGAGTCTTTCCAACCTGACGGGCACCTTTTATTATAAGAGGTTTTCTATCGGGATTATTCTTCCAAGCCATCAAATAGCTATCAACCTTTCTTCTAAGCAGTTTATCCATATCTAAAATCTTTGATTACACCTGCAAAGATAATACTTTTCACATAATCCGCAGCATAAAATGCCATTTTTTCACATTTTCCCGATAAATTATCGTTCATATTTCACATAATCCCTTTTTTTAACTACAAAAATCTCATTTATCCGAATATAATTCTTGCTGCCTGATATGAACCCCAGAATTGCCTACTTTTAAAAATTATGTTTCAAGAAAACAGAAAAAGCACCTTCCAATGCTCCGTTACTATAGGGAAACGCGACTCATTTCCAAAAATATTCTATTTACATCCTTTTTTGCCCAAATTCTAGATTTATATCAAAAACCATTTGCACAGATTCAAAATTTTTGTATTTTTGCAGTTCCGAAACGTAGAGTTCGGAACTGTGTGTTTCTTAACCTGAAAATATGAAATTTTATAATAGAGATTCAGAATTAGCAGACCTGCAAAGAATCGAGCAGTTGTCCTATAACAATGCGCAAATGACTTTCATAGTGGGAAGAAGGCGTGTCGGAAAGACTAAATTGCTTTTAGAAGCTACGAAAAACAGTCCAACCTTATACTTTTTTGTGGCAAGAAAAGCAGAAATTCTGTTGTGCCAGGATTTTTTAGATGAGGTGCAAGCAAAGCTGCATTTGCCTATTTATGGTGAGATTTCCACCTTCTCACAACTCTTCAGAATGCTAATGGAAATTTCTAAAAACCAGAAGTTCAACCTGATTATTGACGAATTCCAGGAGTTTTATAACATCAATCCCTCCGTATATAGCGATATGCAACATTATTGGGATGTGAATAAGGATGAGAGTAAAATCAATCTCTTGTTATGCGGGTCCATCAACTCGCTAATGCACAAAATATTTGAAGACCATAGAGAACCGTTTTTTGGCAGAGCCACGCAGCGTATCTTCTTACATCCATTTTCGCCTTCTGTTTTAAAGAAAATTCTATCTGAAAATAACCCCAACTATACTTCAGAGGATTTACTCGCTCTATATACAATTACAGGAGGAGTTCCCAAATATGTAGAACTATTTGTTGATAGTAAGTTGCTAACACATAAGGAGATGATTACTTTTATTACTCAACCTAATTCTCCTTTTATCACCGAAGGCAAAAATTTATTGATTGAGGAGTTTGGAAAAGAATACACCATCTACTTTTCTATATTAGCAGCCCTTGCATCCGGACAGACCAGTAGAACTGCTATTGAAAATCTGCTTCAACGTGAAATTAGCGGGTACTTAACCCGATTAGAAAGGGATTATGCACTGATTAAAAAGCGAGTGCCTATCTTCTCCAAGTCGGAAACAAAGAATGTGAAATATTTTATTGAAGATCAATTTCTGCGTTTTTGGTTTAGATTCATATACAAATATAGTCGCTATATTGAATCTGGTGCAGAGGAATTATTAGCGCAACTTATTGAAAGGGATTATCCCACTTTTTCTGGCTACGCCTTAGAACAATATTTTCGGGCACAATTTGTGGAACAAAAGCAATACACAGAACTTGGCGGTTATTGGGACCGTAAAGGAGAAAATGAAATTGACCTAATCGCATTAAACGAACTAAATAAAACCGCAACAATTGCAGAAATCAAACGGAACAAGAGCAACATTGACCTGGCGCATTTGCGTCGAAAAAGCGCCACCCTTTATCCTCATCTCAGCGAATATTCGGTTGAATACAAAGCATTATCCATGGAGGATATGTGAAATTTTCCACACACACTAACAACCATTTTTGATTTATATTCTAATTTTTGGAGTTTGCTGATAATAGGAACCCGATTTTACAGAAATCAGAATGGTGAAAAGGATTAAATCCTTCCTATTTAGCATGCAACTTATTCTTCTATTAGTCCCAACAATCCCTTCGTCACATTTTTGCGGAAGAGGATAAGTTTCCAACCTTTCTTGGGCGCGCCTTGTAGCGTGTAAATACAAAGCAATACCAATGTTCCGCACCACTTCACACCTTCGGACAAAAGGCGTTTGATATACTTACCTTTAGATATAGCACGCGTGCGCATGCGCTCGCTACGACCCATCTGTAGAGTTAAGCGATTAAAATAGTCTTCCTCCAACTTTGCCTGAGGAATGCAATGGTGGAGTACAGGAGTAGGCAGATAGAGCACCTTCATACCCAAAGCCTTCATCTTATCAAAGATATCCTTCTCCTCGGACGCTAAAAGCAAATTGCCTTTTCTGCCAAGTTCGGTATTGAATAAACCTACCTTCTCAAACACCACTTTTCTATATGCGGAATTTCCACCTCCTGGATAGCGTCCCTTAGGATATTCGCGCACCTTATCGCCATAATTCATCCATGCTGTCAGCAACGATTTGGTATAGGGCGACATCCATGCGGGCTCTGAGGTCTCGTATAATGGCTCTATAGGCCCACCTGCTGCCATCGTTTCTGGTTGAGTAGCAAAGTGTTCTGCATAGATGCGGATATAGTTGCTATCTACCAACGCATCATCATCCACATAAATGATAATCTCACCTTGGGCTTCTTTTATACCTTTATTGCGCGCAGCAGATAGTCCCTGCTCTGGCTCTACTACATAGCGTAGTGCCACTTCAGGATGGGTAGTGGCAAACTGCTCACATACTCCACGCGTATTGTCGGTGCAATTGTTATCGACCAATACAATTTCATAGTCCGTTGTTGGATAGTCGTTTTTGGCGATGCTTTCCAACAATGGACCAATATATTTCTCGCGATTATATGTACAAATAATTATAGATAACATAGGTAGGGTGTTTTTTAATTAATTTTGTTGTGCTTGCAAAAATAGTGCAATTTTTACAAGTTTCAATCAGTGTCAAGAAAGATTTTTACACAAATTTCAATAGAAAAATTTAAGTATGATTTGCAGTAATAGTAGTCAAGTTCTACAGTAATTTAGTGCTTACAAATGTGTTAAAATCAATTGTTGGCAGACGGCTACCATTGTCCTGCACCGTTGCAATAAAAGAATGCGCCTCATCAATGGTTATTAGTTGACTTCTGATGGCAAAATATATAAAATCAATGGTTGTTAGATAAACAATATCATTGGCTTGACAGTAATCGGCTATATCTTTTAGATTGCTGCTACCTAAGACATCGTGATTGTACTTACAGTAGGCCATACATGCGCTCTCTCCTTTTCCTCTTGTTTTAATCAATTCGGCATATTCTAGTAGCATTTTTCCTTTAGGGGCAAATTCTATGATACTAATATCCTTTAAAAAGAGTATTTGATTATCTAATTGGTTTTTAATATCTCCCTTTATCTCATTATAGACATGTGATAAGACAATATACTGATACTCAGGGAAGATTTTAGGCAAAAGTGTCAAAAATCCCCCTTTGTAAAAGTGAATTATAACATCAGCATCCAGAACGAACTTACTCTTCGTCATAAGGAATTTGATTTAATAACTCAAAATAGTTGCCTTCAGAAATGATGTCGTTTTCAAATAAAGTGCGTGCCAATGTTCCAAAATCTCCTAATACAAGATTTGTATTGTCTGATTTATATAGAGAAATATCATATCCATAATCTTTAGCTGTTTTAATGGGATAAGTTTGGCAATATTCATCAAATTGAGATTGAGATAATAGATTCAGATTTCGCAAACGAATAAGTAATGCTTTGCGAGAAACAGAAAAATATTGCTCTAAACGGATAATTGTAGCAAGAGATATATTTTTGTTTTTGATTTCAACTGTGGTTATATTTGAATTTATTCCATTGCTTGGCATAAGGAATGCAGAAGCAAACATATCAGCATTTTTTTCAGTAGTGTCTTTCCCATTGCTACAGATATGGGGAGAAGGGTTATCTTCCAAATAAAGATGATATAATTCGTGAGCAATTGTAAAGTGTTGTCTTCCACGTGTGCGAGTACTATTAATGAGCATAAATTTATGTCCTTCGTGTTTTAACGATAGTCCATGAACATTTTCAGATAGAGGCAGGTACATTGTAACGATATTTTCTTTTCTCAATATCGTTTTTGTATGAATGGGTTCGCTATCATTTAACCCCAAATCAGCACGAAGTTTTTGAGCTAATCTTTCGGCTTGTTGAATGTTTAGTCTGCTCATCTTGTAACAATTTTTGCATTTTTAGATAACTCTTGACGAATTTCTTGAATTTTGAAATTTGTTCGGCATCTTCTGATGTGAGGTTATCCATACGAAAAGCGCACAACATCAAATCAGCCTTGTTTGCATTTTCCGATAATAAAGCACTTAAATCACAGCCTAAAAAATCTGCAGTTTTTTCTAACAACTCAAATGGCATCTCTCGGATACCCGCTTCATAATTTGCGTATGTTGAGCGCTCAATAGATAATAAATCAGCAAATTGTTGTGCAGTAAAATTAGTTGCTTCACGAAACATTTTCAGATTTTTACCGATTATAGTTTTCATAAAATTTTGAATGAAAAATGTTTTTATAAAACGTGGCAAAAATACAATTTATTTTTTATAGATGCAACTTTTGCCACATATTATTTTTTTCTATTTTATATGAAAGATGATATATACCATTAAGTTGCAGATGATATATATCGTTTTATGATAGAAAATAGTGTGGCAAAATGAGGATAAATTTAATATTTAAACTTTTATTTTTGCAATTGTTTTCTTTTTTTCATACTATTAAAAATAGCAAATCCTACAATGCTTAATATAACAAGATACATTGTGTATTTGCAAGCTATAGCAACTTTTCCCCATTTTTCTACAGTTGCAGGTCGGAATTCAAAGCGAATATGGTGTTCTCCAGCAGGAACATTCATAGCGCGCAAGGTGTAGTTGGCGCGGAAATGGTCTGCGGGTTTACCATCGATATAAGCATTCCAACCGTAAGGGTAGTATATTTCTGAGAAAACAACAGTACCTGGTGCAGAAGCAGTGTAGTCATATTCCACATAGTCGGGCGCATATTTTGTGAGTTTAATTTCCGCTGTACTATCATGTTGAGGTTGAAAATCTTTTACAAAATCTTGGAATTTAACATCTGTAACCAAGGTGTTGCGGAGATTGATTTTTTTCAATGCGTCAGATTCTTCATTAGGTGTATTGGCAATCACAACTGAATCAACGAACCAAGCATTGCCAAATGCATTAGGATTTTCTACAACAAAAGGTTGTTCTTGACCCACTACAGCATATTTCATATTCAACATATTCAATACCTGATAATCTGTAGTATCACTTTGGGCAAGTACTAATCGATTTCCTTCTTGTCGAATTGATTGAATCATTGGATTGGTTTCTTCTGTAATGTGAGCATCGATTAAATCTTGGTAACGGCGTAATTTTGCGGCATTATAACCGCCAATGGATTTGAGTCGATAAGAGGTACGAGAGTCATTGAAAGGTCCTTGAGGATTGGTAAGGTTATAAACTCTATAACTTGGATTTTCCTTTTCTTTGGCAAGAATTTCTGTTTCCCAAGGTTGTTCGGTGAAGTAAGCTTTGTCTTGTCTTGCACTGACGAAATTATTCTCATTAAAGAATTTTCTATCAATGGACCACATATCTGTTAAAACAAGCACTCCAAGTATAGCTGCAAAATAGCCAAATTTTAGTTTTTCGGTAATATATAACCAAAGAGTTCCAGCACCAAGAAGAACGAAAAATAGTGAGCGAATTGCACTTGCACGATAGATAGCGCCGCGTTCAGCAATTACAGCATTAGATAACCATTCTGGCCATTGAGCAAATATATCCTCGTCTCGTCCCCAAGAGAAGGAAAATGAGTAGCTTACCAAGATGGCAATTAGGCAGAAACCAGCGGTAATACCAGCAGAAATATAGAGGTTTTTAACTAGTTTTTTGTGGTCAAAATTGTTTTGTTTTTTTTGATCCATAATCTCTTTGAGCGCCAAAAATCCTAAGAGAGGCATAGTAATTTCCGCTACAATTAAGATAGATTCTACAGCCCGGAACTTTGTGTACATTGGAAAATAGTTGGCAAAAAGTTCAGTTAAAGGCATAAAATTTGAACCCCAAGAGAGGAAAATAGAGAATAAAGTAGCGATGAGCAAAGCCCATTTGTAAGGACCTTTTACGATAAGTAAACCTAGAGCAAAAAGGAAACAAACGATTGCTCCCACATAAACTGGACCTGAAGTACCTTCGTCGCCGCCCCAATAGGTTGGCATACCTTCGCACATAGCGGCAGCTTCTCTTCGAGGTATTCCATTTTTAACCATTGCTTTATAGATTTCTGAGTCGGTGCCTACGTTATATGCAGAAGCGTATCCGCGAGCGCCAGGAATCAGTAAAGTGGCAGTTTCTCCGATACCATAACTATATTGGGTCATGTACGATAAACTTAATCCGTCGGTTTTATTATCGGAATCATCTTGTACCAATTCGGAGTGCCCACCACGCATAGTCTCCTTGGCATACTCTTGATTCACCATAAACGGCGTGATTTGAACACCCATACCAATGCCAAAAGATAAACCAAAAATTAGAATGCCTAGTCCTAAATCTTTCCAACGTTTCTCACGAATGTGCGTATATAGTTCTGCGCAGAAGAGAACGCCAATCAGCATAAATACATAATAGGTCATTTGGGGGTGTAGCATAAGTGAGAAAGAGGTATATACCATTGTTAGAATGATTCCCCACCCATATTTTTTCCTAAAAATCAAATAGAATCCACCTATAATTACAGGAAGAAATCCTAATGCGTCTGCTTTGGTGTTGTGTCCAGCAGGTATGATAAGCATAAAATAGGAGGATAGAGCTGTAGCAATAGCACCAATAATAGAGAGCCAAATATTGATATTAAATGCGCGAAGTAGTATAAAATAGCCTAAAAATAGGCATAAAACTTGTGCCAAAGTAGATGAAAAAAAGAGTTGAGCAATATTTCTAAAGTTTATATCAACAGCGGGAGTCGGATATTGGCAACTGATTTGGTAGGATGGCATTCCACCGAACATAGATCCTGTCCAATACGTATTATTTCCTGTTTCCCTATATTCTTGAACTTCTCGTGCCATTCCTTGCCAACTTTTGGTATCTCCAGCATTGATAATTTTCCCATCTAATACGGGAGATACATAAGCCAAAGCTAAAATTATAAAAGTTACTATTGCAACAACATAGGGAAAAATTTTTTTGAAAATCTCTTTATTCATAGTAATTTCTTTTTCAACTAGAAACTTTAATTTTGCATCTGCAAAAATATACAAAAATAGGATATGGAAAAATGATTTGTGATTTCATTTTTATCCGTAGTTTTTTAGCTTCTATGGTTCCGAAAAGGAGTATTTTTACACCCCATCTATTCACTACATGGTATTTCAGGAGTTTTTGCTTTCTCAAAAGGGATTTTTTCGTGAATGCGGTTTTTTTCGTACCAATTTTGAATTTTAGGTACGATGGGTTGCGTGTGTGGATAGAGAAATGAGTTTTCTTTGGTTTGGGCTTTAAAAAATAGTTCGTGCGTGTCTAAGGTTTCCATAAAGAAAATCAGCATACTGCACACGGTTAAAACTTTTCCAACAGCAAAAATAGCTCCAGCGAGATTGTTAATCAATTCGGGAATTACTAACTTGATAATTTTTTCTACAATTCTTCCAATAAAAAAAACAATGATTAGCACGATTAGGAAGCTAAGGGCAGAATAGACAGCATACGGAATCTTTTCATTTCCAATCCATTCTGCTACAAAGTCTGTAAATTTAAAAGAGAGAAATATGCCCAAAAAGAGAGCAATCAGTGAGAATAGTTCACGAATCAGGCCGTGCGTAAACCCTTTGTAGGCAAACCACACGGCCGGAATCAGTATAAGAAAATCCAAATAATTCATACTATTGTTGGATTATAAGGATTGATAACCAATATCTTTTCTATAAAATAGGTTGTTGCAGTCGATATTGTGAATAGCATTGTATGCGTTTTGGGTGGCTTCAGCTTGCGTTTCGCCTTCGCCAACTACCATCAGCACGCGTCCGCCTTGCGTAATCCATTTGCCCTCTTTTTTAGCAGTTCCTGCATGAAATACAATCGATTGGCAGTTTTCAAGTCCTTTAATTTCGGCACCTTTTTCATAGTTTTCAGGATAGCCTTTAGAGGCCAAAACTACGCCAACATAGAAGTTGTCGTGCCACTCAATAGAAGTTGTCTTTCCTGCCATCAGGTCGAGGATAACTTCCACGAGGTCGCTTTTCATTTTAGGAAGTACTACTTCTGTTTCGGGGTCTCCAAAGCGAGCGTTGAATTCAATTACTTTCGGACCTTCTGCGGTGAGCATAAGTCCTCCGTAAAGAATGCCCGTAAAAGGTTTTCCTTCGGCAACGAGCGCTTTTGCTACAGGTTTCATAATGGTTTCGAGCGCGGTATCAATAGCACTTTGTGGAATGATTTTCACAGGGCTGTAAGCACCCATTCCGCCAGTGTTAGGACCTTTGTCGCCATCAAAAGCGCGTTTGTGGTCTTGTGCAATTGCCAACGGAAGTACTATATCGTTGTGAACCAATGCCATAAGAGAAAATTCTGGTCCTTGCAAAAACTCTTCAATAATCACCTTATCGGAACCAAATTTGCTATCCACAAGCATCTCTTTCAGTGCTTGGTCTGCTTCTTCAAAGGTCATGGCAACCACAACACCTTTTCCCGCTGCCAAGCCATCATATTTAATAACGATGGGTGCGCCTTTTTCTCGCACGTATGCTATTGCTGCGTTGTAATCGGCAAATGATTGAAATTGCGCAGTGGGCACATTGTATTTCATCATAATCTCTTTGGCAAACTGCTTGCTGCCTTCAATCATTGCAGCTTCTTGTGTTGGCGCAAAGATAGGAAGATTGCGTTGGTGGAAAGTGTTAGCAATGCCTTTCATCAAAGCAGCTTCTGGACCTACTAAGGTAAGGTCAATTCCTTCATTTTGAACAAAATCTGCCAATTTTTCGCATTCTTGTTCATTAATAGGTACGCATTTACAAAATTCTGCCATAGCATCGCTGCCTGGAGCAACGTAAACTTGTGAAACCTTTGTGCTTTGTGAAATTTTCCACGCCATTGCGTGTTCCCTTCCTCCTCTTCCTACGACTAATATTTTCATAATTTTACGATTAATGTTTTTACAATGCTTCGCGATATGAACTTTCCATTCTGGGGTCAATTCCCTTAATGGTTGTCAAATGTTTTTCAATTTCTGAGTTACAATAGTTGTACAAATCTGTATCACCAATTAATTGTGCAATATCCTTAATTCTTTGAATTTCAGATAGATTTTGATAAATCTCTTGGAATAAAGTAGAGATTTTAGGGATCTGTTTGTTGATAGTTTTGCTAATAGATGTAACTTGAGGTTTGAGAATGCCAGAAAGGTTGATTTGACTGATGATCGGTCTGAGTTGTTCCACTTTTTCAGCTGGCAAACGAGAGGTAAGTTCAGAAAGAATTATGGTGCAGTAATTGATATTTTCAGATTGAATTTCTAAAGTTCTTTCATCACATTCGTTAAACCAATCGAAAGTTTCTTTCAAGTCTAAAAGAAGAGTTTCTGCCATTTTCATACCCTTTTCGTCGGCCGATTTGGTACCAATTTTGAAGTAGGTATTCATATAGTAAACGGTAGAGAAAGAGTAGTAGATTTGAGACAGAGTAAGGTAAGGGTTAACGGCCGGGTCAAGTACTTTATTTCCGTGATTTAGCACCTCTTCAGCTTTTTGGAATTTACCTTCGGTGATAAGTTTTTCTGCCAACCGTTGGTGTAAGCTGCGGATTAGTGAGTATAACCGGATGTTGTCTTCGCAATTATATACACGTGGGTCGTTGATACCACCCCATAAGTAAGGATATGCCTCTTTTTGAGGAGCATTAGGATTGTTTACTTTGTCGGTACGAGAATGGTCGTTGAAGGTGTTGATCAATCTGTCGTAAAGAATATCTGTGTTGATATGACCTACGTTTCCGCTGGTAGGTTGGGTTTTGATAGGTACAAGTCGGTATGCCAAACCCTCTTGTTGGAAATATTCTTCCAAACCAAAATAGCCTTCTGCGCCAGTAGTTCCTGCAAAATAGATAGGGCGTTCCCAATTGTTATTGGCCAAAATGTCCATCATTACAAGGTAAGCTTTCAAAACATCTGTTGATTTAAGATTCCATTCGATTTTATCGACAATTAAAGCGGTATCTTTTAATGCAACCGTTTTATTTTCAATCACTTTTTGTTTATCAACAGGGATTGAGAAACTTCCTGGAATAATTTTTCCAGAAGGAGCTTGATAGCCACCTGTAGCCAAAGTGATAAAGCGCATATTGTCGAATTGTGGTTCTTTGATATAATCCACAACAGATTTAATATCAATAAATTGATTTTGACCTTTATCGAAAACGATTTGGTCGCGGCTACCATCTTTATATTGTTCCCATTCCATTGAGATAGGAAGTGGATCAGAATTGTAGGCTTTTCGTTTCATTTGGTCGATGTACCAGCCTGTGTTGAGCAGCGACAAGTTGCACACGCGAACGTCGGTACGATAGCCTTCAACCTCTTGAGCGTACCAAAGCGGGAAGGTGTCGTTATCGCCCAAAGTGAATATGATAGCGTTAGGTTCGCAGGAGTCGAGGTAGTTTTTCGCAATGGCTAAAGCGGTGTAGCGGTTAGATCTGTCGTGGTCGTCCCAGTTTTCTTTTGCCATAATTCCAGGAACTGCACCCAGACAAAGCACAACAATCAATGCGGAAGAGATTACTTGAACTTTAGAGTTTTTAAGTTTTTCAAGCAGTGATATCAGCGCAAACACACCGAAGCCAATCCATATTGAGAAGGCGTAGAACGAAGCAGCGAAGGCATAATCACGTTCTCGTGGTTGGAAAGCATACATATTTAGGTAGAAAGCAATAGCTAAGCCTGTCATTGCAAATAACATAGCTACGATGAAAGAGTTAATTCCATCTTTTTTCGAGTAGTAAATCAAGCCAATAATTCCTAAAAGTAGCGGTAAGAAGTAGTAGGTGTTGTGACCTGGGCGTTCCATTGACGATGGAAGATTGTCATATCTTCCCACCAACATCTTGTCGATAGGTTTGATACCGCTTACCCAGTTGCCATTGTTTATGTCGCCACGACCTTGGAAATCGTTTTGTCTTCCTACAAAATTCCACATAAAGTATCTGAAATACATGTAGTTAAATTGATATGTATGCAAGAAGGTTTTGTTTTGTTCTCCTGTCGGAATTTTTCCTCTCTCCAAATTTCTCACTTCACGACTTCCATCTTCCGATTGATTACTTAACCAATTGATATATTCTTGACGTTTTTCGCGTGACCACATACGAGGGAATAGCATTTCGTGGTCTGGATTGAAAACATATTCTGTACGTTTTCTGTCGTTGGAGATGATATATTTTTTGGAATTTTTATCTCTTACATAAACAGGATTACCATCTTTTAAATCAATAAGTTGAGAGTTAAAAGTTTCTCCATAAATAAGAGGATTTGAGCCATATTGTTCGCGGTTTAGGTAAGCCAAAAGCGCAACGGCATCTTCAGGGTTATTTTCATCGATTGTTGGGTTTGCGTTGGATCTGATAACCAAAGTAAGGAAAGTTGAGTAGCCGATAATGAGGAAGATAAAGGAGTAAAGAGCGATTTTTAGAACGGGTTTATCCTTTTTAATGCTGTACAACATTCCCCAAGTTACCAAGCCTGCCAAAAGGAGGAAGAAGATGATAGTTCCTGAATTGAAAGGCAAGCCAATGCTATTGATAAAGAAGATTTCAAACTTTCCAGCAAAGTTTACTACACCAGGAATAATTCCGTATAGGATAACGCCTAAAAGAATGAAAGAACCTATTAATGAGAGAAATACGCCCCATTCTGCCAACGAATTGAACGCACCTTTTTTGATAGCCATATAGAGGCAAGGGATGGAAACGAAAAGCCAAATTAAAACCATTGCCAACGGAGCGAAGAAGAAGGAACCCACAAAAGAGACAAGGGCAAGCGTAAGAACAACGCCCCAAACGGAAGCTTTTTTAGAAAGTTTAAAGTAAACCACCAAAACGATAGCTGGGAGGGTAAGCAAGTTCAGCAAGTGAACACCGATAGAAAGACCTACTAAATAGAAAATAAGTACAAGCCAGCGATTTGGGTTTACATTATCTTTCGGATTATCAAACTCTTCGTCCCATTTAAGGATACACCAAAAAACTAATGCAGTAAAGAAAGAGGACATTGCGTACACCTCACCTTCAACAGCAGAGAACCAGAAGGTATCGGAGAAAGTATATGCTAACGAGCCAACGAGTGCAGATCCGAAGATAGCGATGGTGCGCATAGGGGTCATTTCACCCAATTTTTTCACTAATTTTCTTCCGAGTTGTGTTATGGTCCAGAAGAGGAACATAATGGTCATACCACTGCAAATTGCTGACATACAGTTGATACAGAATGCGATTTTGGTTACATCATCACCAGCAAAAATGCTAAAAACGTTACCAAGAATTTGGAACGTAGGTGCTCCAGGAGGGTGTCCTACTAAAAGTTTGGATGCGGTTGCGATATACTCGCCGCAATCCCACCAAGAGGTTGTCGGCTCTGCTGTCATAATATAAACCGCAGAAGCCACAATGCCAATAATCCATCCTAAGATGTTGTTTGTGAGTTTGTACGTTTTATTCATAAAAACACTATTTAATTTTACTTTTTATCAGAAGAATTGAATAATAATTTTCCTAAAATAACAAGTTTGCAAAAATACGCAAAATGTTGTATCGCAAAGGTAAGAAACGATATTTTTTTTAGAATATTGGATGTTAGAAAAAAATGGAGCTAACTTTACGTTAGACCCATTTTGATTTTCAAATCTATCACTTCTATTTATGTTGTCAGCTATAAAAATCGGATGGTTTTAGAAACTTTTCCAATCTGACAAAGTTCTGTTAAGCAAAATTGTGAGAATGTAGTTACAAGTTATAATTCATTTTTGTCAAAATTTATTGGATTTTTATAATCTTTCAGATATAATAAATTGTTGTTTGTCAGTTTGTTATAAATTTTGTTTCGGTTCAATTCATATAGTTTTAGTTTTTCTAATTTTGATATTGTATCCACTTCTCTTTGTTATGTTTTTTTGCCTGCTCAAATATAACGAAAGAAGTAATATAGAAAAAACCCCAGCCTAGAAACGTATTTTTAAGAATCCCGTTTAGGGTAATTGGATCAGAACTGATTAGATCGGGTATTGACGTACAAACTAATGACAAAACAAAACTACTTAATATAAAATAGGCATATTTATATCTGAACATAAATTTTAGTTTTTTATCTTTCATTGTCATAACGTAATAGACTATTTAATTAATACATTCTATAGCTGAAGACATACAGGCATTTGTCATTCCGGAGAATTGAATAATAATTTTCCTAAAATAACAAGTTTGCAAAAATACGCAAAATGT
>CALGTS010000016.1 GCA_937901925.1 uncultured Bacteroidales bacterium
ATTATAAAATTACTCGCAAATGTCAAAAAAAATATATCTTTGCACAAACAATTTTCACACACTTTTTGGGACAGTATCGATATTAAATTGTTAAAAATAGGAAAGTTATGAGAAAAGTCACATTTGAAACTCTTAATCCTTCTTCAAAAATTTTCGAAGTGTTGAACAACAACAATTTTGCGTGGTGGGAAAGATTTAAATCGGAATCAAGTTTTTATATTGAAGTCCGCAAAGACAATCAAATTAACGTATATCATGAAGGCGGCAATGTTGTTAGATTACATTATTGCTCTAAAAGGAATGTATTACAAGCATTTACTCATTGTAAATATTTAGGGCGCGAAGAATTGAAGAATAAATACCTAAATTGTATTGATATTTTAGATGCAGAAATAGACAATATTGTATCAAGAATTAAAGGAATATATTCAGAGAAGAATGGTGTTAATAAAGAAAAATGGAGTGAAAAATATATTCAAGGTCGCCTAATTGAAAACGGACGTACAAAATATATTGATTCCGAATTTGCTTACAAAAATGAAGAAACTGATATTCGTATTGATTTGATAGAATGCGTTAATGGAGAGATTCGTTTTGTGGAATTAAAAAGATTGGATGATGATAGAATGTTGAAAAAAACGGATGACAATCCTAAAGTTATTACGCAAATGAAGAACTACAAACAGTTCGCTATCAAAAATAGAGAGGATATTTTGAAATATTACAATAAGATTTATGAGATTAAACAATCATTAAAGTTGCCTTTGCCAGCACAAAAACCTGTTTCAATATGTGTAGAACCATTATTGATAATTTTTAACCGATGGGAAAAACCACATAGCAAACGAGATAATCATCGTCAGCGTATGGAGGAAAAGTTAAAAAGAGAAAAGATTGATTATATTATTATCGATGAAATTTAAGATGTTATGACACAATTTAAGTTTCTTCAAAGAGACAAAAAATTGAGTTATAGAGATTACATAATCGCTAAAGATTTTTAAGAATTATGGAAAATCAAAATAATAAATATTTACAAACAGAATATAAAGCACAACAAGAAAAGAAACAGCGAAAGTTAATGAAATCCAAATCCTTTGTATTTGATAACGCAGAAGGAGAACCTTTCTATTTACAAGATGAGCAATGCTGGCGACCTTCTTCAAAGGTTATCAGTCGTCGCGAGAGTGTCAAAAATTTATTCAAAAACATAAGAAAGGATGCTCTTTTGTATTTTGAACTAAATAATATCGTATGGTGGAAACAATACGAGGATTTATATTTCCCTAATGGAAATACTCTCTCTTCACAAATTCATTGTCTTAATCACTTGTTTGCCATACGAGCAGACCACGATGCAGTGCTTAAAATTATTCAAACAATTCTACCAGATATTGCCGAAATAGAAGTTTCGCCAATTGATGAAAAGTTTTGCATCATGGACAAATATCCATACAAAACACCTTCGTATATATCATTCGAATTCACATACAATAACAAAGAACTGCTCCGTGAGCGATGCAATCAAAGAGGTGCTAATTGCACTTCGGTAGATGCTTTTGTATATGCAGTAAACAAAGAAAAAAAACACATTCTCATTGCTATTGAATGGAAATATACAGAAGCATACAAAAAAACAAATGATAATAAAGCTGATGATGCAACTATTGAAAACCGTTACCGCTCACTTGCTGAAAATAGTTCTATTCTTGGTGGCTGGAAAGATTTGTACAATTGGGATCCTCAATATGAATTGACTCGACAAACATTACTGATGGAACAGATTATTTCTAACAAACCATTCGATGCAGACGATTATCGACATATTGTCGTTTGTCCAAATGATAATACAGAAATGATGGAAGAAGCTAAGACTTTTAAAGATTCTTTGAAAGACAAATCCAAATTCCTCATCATCGACCCCCAATCCCTCCTTTCCCCGCTCGAAAGCAATGCCAAATACAAAGATCTCATCACCTATCTAAAAACCCGCTACTGGTAACCCTATGACCCCGACCAACCTTTTCAACCGCTACCTCTGGCTTTTGGAGAAACTTTCCCCTAACCGTAGGCTCACCAAGGAGGAGATAGACCGGCTTTGGGAAATGTCTTCCCTCAACAAAAATGGCGAGAAGGTGATTCCGCGCCGCACGTTCGCACGGATGCGCGATGCCATAGATGAACTGTTCGGCATCCGCATTGCCTGCGACCGCTCCAACAACGTCTATTACATCGCAGACAATCTGGAAGAACAGACCCAGAATGTCCGAAAGTTCCTGCTCTCCGCCTTCTCCGTGAATCACCTGCTGCGCGAGAACCAGGACATGATGCCCCGCATCCTGATGGACAATGTGTCAACCGGTGGCAACGCTTTTCTGCAGGAGATCACAGCCGCCATGCGCGACAACCGCCGCATCGCCATTACCTACCAGAGTTTTGAAATGCGACAGGTTCGCGAGTTTGAGGTTTGCCCGTATGCCCTCCGCTACGCCAATCATCGCTGGTATCTGCTCGCCAAAACCGACTTCCACACCGCATTGCGTCTTTACGCCCTCGACCGTATGAGTGCAGTTGTGGTCACGAACAAAAACTTCAGTCTCCCCAAGGACTTTGATGCTTCATACTATTTCTCCCTTTTCTTCGGAGCGATGATTACCGATGCCAATGTAGAGACTATCCGTCTGAAAGCCAGTGATTTTCGAACGCCCTATCTCCGTTCACTACCCTTGCACCATAGCCAGAAAGAGATCCGTCCCGGTGAGTTTGAACTGCACCTTGTCCCCACCCCCGACTTTCTGCAAGCCCTGCGTTCCATCGGTCCGGACATTGAAATCACACATCCGAAATGGTTGCGGAAACAGTTCTTGGACGAGGCACGGACGCTGATAAAACGATACGGTAACAAAGAACTGCCCTAAACGAAGCTTGAATGTGGTACGAATTTTTCCAGAGGAAACCCATGAGTTGTTCGCCAAGACCGAGCAGTTCGCAAAACTGAGATACGAAGGGTATAAGAAATTAAATGACGGAAAATAAAATCATCCGTGTCCGTAGGGGCGAATAATTGAGGGGCGAATAATTATTCGCCCCTACCCATCCCCAAACCGGACGTGACCGAAATTCGATCATGCCCGTTTTTTTGTGTCGGAATATTTTGTATGTTTGCAGGGAATGAAAACAATTTTATAAACAATATGAAAACGAAGAGATATCATCGTCGATCCATCCGTCTGAACGGATATGATTACGTCCAAAATGGGAATTATTTCCTGACCATATGTTCACGAAACAGAGAATGTCTCTTTGGGGATGTTCGCGATGGCAAAATGTATCTGTTAAATTATGGATGGCTGGTGAACGAATGCTGGCAGGAAATCCCGGCACATTTTCCGCAAATTGTTTTGCATGAATACGTTATCATGCCAAACCACGTGCATGGCATTATCGAAATCAACAACCCGCAATCCACGGGTGCAAATACGGGTATGTGTACGGATACCGTGAATGTAGGGGCGAATATCGTGGATGTAGGGGCGAATGTCGTGGATGTAGGGGCGAATGTCGTGGATGTAGGGGCGAATAATTATTCGCCCCTACGGACCCCGCAATCCCGTCCCCATGGCACATCCCGAACGGTGGGTTCCGTGGTGCGCGGATTCAAAATCGGGGTGACCAAACAAATGGGATTTTCCCCGTGGCAACGCAATTATTACGAACACATCATCCGAAATGATGAATCGTATCAAAACATTGTCCAATACATGGCGCAAAACCCGCTAAAATGGAAGGAGGATTATTTCTATTTTGGAATCAACGGTGCATCAATATGAATATTTTTGTTATTTTTGCCGTCGAAAATATCAAATAGTATTAACGAAAAAACAACAAAAAAAAGAAAAAGACTAAAAACCAACTAAATACATATTATAGATAGCGTTTGTGGCTATCCTTGAACGTCAAATTTCCACAACGTCCTCGTTGCGAGGGCAAAAACCAATCAAGGAGAGTTATAAATGCCGTAGTAATACGGCGTGGAATGACTTGTTAGATTGGTGGGGCGTGGAAACCCTGACGTTCAGGCAAGGAATAAGTTCCACGCTTTTTTTATGCAATTCACGAAAAAAAACGATATGAGGCAAAAAAACATTACTAAGACACTTTTTGGCAGGGTGGCGTTCTATTTTTGCCGCGTTGAAACTGAAATAATAACCACTTAAAATAGGTCGTATGAAAAAAGGAATGATTACATTTTTAGCGATTTTATGGGCATTCTCTCTTGCGAATGCCCAAACCGTAACGCTGACTTTCACGGGACGTGATGCCAGCAGCCAACACGTGCAACTCCATCGAGTATGTGTTACAAACCTCACAAGAGGTTGGCAAGAAACCATTTATTGGCCCGACACAACATTGTCGATGCAAAACAGTACGGGAATAAGCGAGAACGGGTTGGGAGAAGGTTTCTCTTTGGCACAAAATGTACCCAATCCCTTTTCCGGAGAAACCGAGGTGATTATGGTCACAGATGCAACTGGTGAAGTTTTTCTTACAGTGAGCGATGTTACGGGCAAGTCCGTTGCTGTTTTTTCGAGGATGTTGGAACCAGGCGGGCACCATTTTCGGATACGTTTGGCGGTTGCGCAAACCTACATCCTCACCGCCCGGCAAGGTGCAAGGAGTGCCTCCGTTAAAATGGTGAACAAGGGTACGTCAAAGGGCAATGAAATCCTCTACGAGGGAAGTGGGAATCCCATCTCCTATACATTGAAGTCCAGCACCACGCATCCCTTCACCTTTGGCGACCAAATGGAATATGTGGGCTATGCTGTCATCAATGGCAGTGAAGAGGAGAGCCAGCGCATCACCCAGGCGCAAGGCGCTTCACAGACATTTGTGATGCAATTTCAGGGAGAGCAACACAGATTGCCGACAGTTATTACAAGTGCGGTAACGGAAATAACGGAAAACTCTGCTTTATGCGGGGGGAGTGTTACGGATGAAGGTAGCGGTGCAGTGACGGGAAGAGGTGTGTGCTGGGGCACATCTCATAATCCTACCATAAATGACAGCTTGACCGCAGAAGGTTCTGGCATTGGCTCTTTCACGAGTAATATTACGGAATTGGAATCCTCCACAACGTATTATGTCCGAGCTTACGCCACGAATAATGTGGGAACGGCGTATGGGCAAGAAATTGCTTTTACAACAGTGGATGAAATATTGCCATCAGTGACGGGAAATATCACCTATAATCAGTACACATGCGTACATATTGCAGGATCTGTTGACTATGAGGGAAGCAGCCCGGTTTTGGAAAAAGGCGTATGTTGGTCAACCTCACCTAATCCTACAATTGCCGATAACTATATGAGTTTTGGTGGTGGTGTCGGATCTTATAGTTGTTCTATAACAGATTTGAACCCTGAAACAAGATACTATTTTTCAGTGTATGCCAGAAATAATGCGGGAATAACCTGTGGACCTGTGAATGGAGGAGGCTATGACGGATCTGTGACAACAGGTTATTATCCTACTCCTTATTTTGACAACATTAGTAATCCGACTGTTATTGATGAAAGCACCATGCAGATTTCGTTTGATGTAACATGGTATCCAACTACTTATTGCAGAGATTCTATTGTTGAAAAAGGTTTCTGCTGGACCACTTCGAATAGTCACTACTACCAATCACCCACTCTTTCTGATAATTACATCTCATTGGGGGCTGGAGAAGGAAGTGTGACATATACCATGACAGGTCTAACGCCGAATGTTTATTATCACTTCCGTCCCTACGCTATCACAACGGCAGGAGTGACATTTTATGGCAGCACTTTCTTCAAAAAAATAATCTTGCACACTCCGCAAGTCAGTACAGCCAGCGTGAGCGACATCACAGATATATCGGCTGTGTGTGGCGGCAACGTAACAGGTACGGGCACAAATCAATTTGACGCTGTCGTAACGGCGCGAGGCGTATGTTGGAGCACTTCTCATAATCCTACTATTGCAGATAGTCATACCTCTGATGGCAGTGGCACGGGCAGTTTCACAAGCAGTATTACAGGGCTTGCACCCGGCACAACGTATTATGTTCGGGCGTATGCGACAAACAGTATTGGGACAGCTTATGGAAACGAGGTGAATTTCACGACGGCTGTACCCGTCATTTTGCCTTCAGTGACAACTTCGCCCGTATTAAACATCACGGAGCATGCGGCATCTTGCAGCGGCAACGTCATTTCCGATGGGGGTACAACAGTTACGGGAAGAGGAGTATGTTGGAGCACTTCCCATAATCCCACTATTGTAGATAACCATACTTATGGCGGCAGTGGTACGGGCAATTTTGACTGTATCATCTCAGGACTCGCATCTGGAACGACGTATTACGCACGAGCGTTTGCAATCAATAATATAGGGGTGGCGTATGGTGGTGAATTGGAATTCACTACCCTCCAGGTGCAATCATGTCCCAACATACCAACAGTTACCGACTATGACGGTAACACATACAATACGGTACAAATTGGCAACCAATGTTGGATGAAAGAAAACTTGCGCACCACGCATTATGCAGATGGCACTGCTATCACACTTGCCCAAGGTAGTGGGAGTTCGAATACCATCCCATTTTATTACACGAACAACGGCGGCTACCACTATTATAATTGGCCGGCAGCGAAAGGATGGGGTTCTGACGGTGTGAATTCAATATGCCCAGAGGGATGGCATGTGCCAAGTGCTGAGGAGTGGTTGCTGTTAATTCAATATGTAAGAAGCCAAAGCCAATATGCCTGTGATAATAACTATGCGTATATTGCAAAAGCATTAGCATCTACATCTTCAGTTTGGTCTAATAGTACAGATTACTGTGCAGTGGGCAACAATGAAATCCTCAACAATGGTACGGGTTTTAGTGCAATGCCTGCTGGAATTTTTGGGAATAATGGGAATAATTGGTCTTCTGTTGCAATTGCTACATTTTGGTCTGCAACAGGGGAAATAGGAACAACATCGCTTGCAAACGCCATGAAGATTTACTACAATAGCCCTACTGTAGATATTTCATCATATGATAAAAGTGTTGGTCTTGCCATTCGCTGTCTCCGTGACGGTACTTCTTCGGCTGGATTACCCACTGTCATTACTAATTCGATGAGTGATATTTCTGAAACGACTGCCACATGTGGCGGTAATATAGTATCAGACGGTGGAACACCTGTCACCTCTCGTGGTGTATGTTGGTCAACCTCACCTAATCCTACAATAAATGACTTTCATACTAATAATGGAATAGGCATAGGGAGTTTTATTAGCAACATCACGGGACTTACTCATGGCACTACCTATTATGCACGTGCATACGCCACTAATGCTAATGGGACTTCTTACGGCGCAGAGGTGACTTTTACAACCTCCATAACATGTGGAGTACACACGGTAAGTGATTATGATGGAAACGAATATAATACAGTACAGATTGGTGACCAATGTTGGATGAAAGAGAATATGCGAACCACGCACTTCGCTGACGGCAGGACTATTGCACAAGCAACTGTTTCCCAATATTCTTCCAGTGATCCTTATTATTACAATCCTGGCTTTGACACGGAGTACGGTTTTTTTTACAATTGGATTGCCATGACTTATGCCACATCTACCAGTGGCTGGGATCCGAGCGGTGTGCGACAAGGTGTCTGTCCGATGGGTTGGCATGTTCCAAGCGATAGTGAGTGGACAGAATTGACACAGTATGTGGGAAGCCAAAGTCAATACAGATGTGGTAACAACAACACCTATATTGCTAAAGCCTTGGCGAGTACTACTGGATGGGATGTTCACGTAACAAACACTTGTCACGTAGGCTATTTGCAAAGTGGAAACAATGCCACTGGTTTCAGTGCCTTGCCGGCAGGTAGTTACCTGCATATGGGTAGCTTTTTCAATTCATCTTATTATGCCAATTTTTGGAGTGCTACCGAAAACAGCAGTACGCATGGAATCAGGTGGTATTTGGTATATTTTTCTCCGAATATAAACAGCGACACATGTGCTAAAGCTAATGCCTATTCCGTCCGCTGCCTCCGCGATTAACATAAAAATTCAATAAATATGGGAGGCAGCCGAAAATCCCTCAAAGAGTAGGCGAAAGAATAAAAATCTATTATTATGACGAATAATAAATCAACCCAAAGTAACACACCGAGTAAATTTTTTAAACTACCATACAATATGGATGGTAACAGCTGTACAACACTTTTTAAGCACGGGTATTTCAATTTCCCTATAAAAGAATATAATGGATTGGGACGAAACAAAGAACATTGTCTTGGCAGTTATACATTATTCGTTGCAAAGGATGTAAAGGAAAAGTATGCGAAAGACGGCTTCATAAGCGAAATACTTAACATGATTGATAATGACAAGGTTCAAATAAGAATATTTACTTCTCCTTACAAAAGGGGAGGCAAGAAAGGAGAGGTCGTTCGTTGTGCTATCGATTATATCTTTTTGCAACAAATCAAAAAACTGTTTGTCAGTACTCTGGCTTATCTATATGCAAAAAAAGATGTTCCAGAAATGGAATCCATGGAGTTTACTTTCGACTATTCGGACTTGGAAGCCAGAACAGTCTCTTTGTCTTCTTTGAATTTATATACACCATTGGACAACCCTTTTTTTGAGTATGCGAGAAATTATGCCTCTTTCCTTTCTTTGGAAGACATCAGTTCTGGAAAACTGAAAACACAAGATGACTCTGAAAGAAACGATTTCTACAAACCCGAACTACTGTCACCGTGGAAAACGGCGGATAACATTGACAAAGATAAATCTTATTTATTAGATATTCCAGGAATATATATGCTGTATAATTCTAACAACAACAATTTCTATATCGGCAAATCCAAAAACCTTTTGCAACGCATCAAGAAACATTATGATGACGAAAACGATCCGTCATACGGGTTCACACATTACCGCTACAGTATAATCCAAAGCGAATATTTTGATGTTTTAGACTTGATTGAGAACGCTGCCATACATGATGTAGCATGGATTTTGAATATGCCAGAATCAAAAAGATATAAAAAAGCGCTTTCTACTTTTGCTGATATAAACAACTGCATAATGACAAATAAGATAGAACGTCAAACAAAGAAATAATAATCGTCAGTTTTCCACACCCCACTCGCCACCCTGCCACTTTTTGGCAGGGTGGCGTTCTATTTTTGCCGCGTTGAAATTGAGAGAATATTTTATAACCCTTAAATTCCAAAAAAATGAAAAAAAACGATCGCGCAGCATTGAGGTACCAGATACTGCTGATGCTGCAACAAAATGGACCTCTTACCGAAACGGAAATCACCCATCGGCTGGACGATATCATAGGAATGGACGAAGAAGAACTAGACGAATGTTATGAAAATTGCCCTAACGACAAGGTGTTTTACAAATGTGTCGCAACCAACGAACAAGACCTAAAAGCGGCCGGATTAGTTGAGTTCTTCGGAAACTACGGTCTCTGCATCACAGATATCGGTGCCCGGGCACTGGTGGACAACGAGAAGACCAGACGAATTGAGTACGACTACCTTCTACAATTTCCGGAATACTGCAAATGGATAAAGAACTTCCGTGAAGGGACCAAAGGAACAAAAGAAATAATCGAAGAGTTTTAATCATATTTTATGCACTGAAACGACAATCCAATAATGCGGATTCCGCAAACATGGACGAATAGCGAAAATCCCTCAATGAGCAGGCAAAAAACAAGAACAAACAATAAAAAAACACTGATTATGGAACACAAATTGACAAAAACAGAAGTGAAATATGGTATTTTGGTCATTAAAGAGAAGGAAAACGGTATAGGATTGCCGTCATACTACCAACCGATTACCATACATGATGTTGCAACAGGCAAAGAGTATAGCAAAAGAATGCATTTGTCTGTAAGAAATCGTATAGACGGCCTAACAAGCCTGTACAGAGCAAACCTCGTTTCAGAAGGGGATGCGGTGAATCTGGAATTGGAAGGGAATGTGTTAAACGTTTCCTTTATAAAAAAGGAAGAGACCCAATTTCAGAAAAACCAAGATGAAATCGTCGAACAACGCGAGGTGTTGGAGAACCTTAAAGAAACCATTGAATCCGTCAGGGATATAATAACCAACCTGGAGTATCTTTTCTATCATAACGAAACAAATGTGCGGATAGAAATTGTTGAACGGATTCTCAATGCTTTAAGATGGCACTTCCCCGAGCTTTCGCGGGAACAAAAAGGCAGAACAGGGAAACGTGTCGATATTGCCCTCTATAAAAAGAACTACGACTATCTGAAATGCATGGCGCTGATTGAGGTGAAATCCATAGACAAGGATTTAGACGATGAAGATATTTTCCAACAGCTTCTTGGCTATTTGGATGATCCAAGATTTGATTCCGTACCGATAGGGATACTGACAAACGGGCGTATCTGGATGGCCTACGAAAGAAGCGGGGATCTGATTGGTTGTGTGGATTTTCTGTCGGACACGGATGAGGAACTCGCGAACTTTTTCGAATATTTGGAGTATGAGCGCATCGACGAGTTTGCCGATGCTAATTTTCCAGAACGGGAAAGAGACTATGATGGGAAAGACCGGCACAATATCGTGGTGGAATATGCCAAAAAGGGGAAGTTGTGTATGGACAATTCAACTGAAACTTTCAAGGCCTTCATTATGGAGCATCTTGAAGATGTGCAGGAACTTCAAAACAACAATTATTTCCCCATTCCCATTTTGTCCGAAAAGGGAAATGAACTCCGTAATGCAAGCAAAGTAAGAGGAAAAAAACTATACATCACAGGGGATCATAGCACCTATTATAAGCTAATGCTGATCAAGCAGATTATCAGCGATTGCGGGATAAAGGCCAAAGCATATCTTGAATAAAACGGCAAACATCTTCCAACAACAATAAAACAAATCAGGTTAATGTGCCTGTAAAACATCAAAACAATGGAAAATCAATTTGAGCAGCATTTTTTTGAAGCAATCGGAAAGATGAACAAGGAAGCACTAAAGAATGGACTCGACACATTGGACAACACAAACATAGGGAAAAGTCTCAAAACTTTTTCGATTATAACAGCTGAAAATCCTAAAGGAGAAAAATTGCAACGTGCCGAAAACGAAATAAGAATGTCTGAATTAAAAAAGGCACTTGAACAAGAGAGAATTTTGTTTATATCACAAAAGGGGGGTTACAAAACTGATGAAAATCCTGATGGTGCAGAAAACTCACTTATTTTGATAAATGCGCAATCATTTGTTGCAGAATCTTTGTCTTTGAAATTTCAACAAAAGAGTTTCATTCATTGTAAATGTGAAAACAACAAAATAACAAGTTGTTATTACGAAACAAAAGATTATAAATCATATAAACTTTTAGAAACAATAATAAATCCAATAAATAACATAGAAGAAACAGACGATTGTCATTCTATGTGCATCTTTAATCATAATCAAATAAAATACACGATATCCTTCAAATTGTTTGAAGATATTGCTGATTTTATAGCTGATTCCATGAATATTTCACTGAACGAATACGATGTAAGATTAAACGAAGAAAGCATAAGAATAGCTGCTTTTGGTTGTGGCTCGTCTCGTTATTATCGCAACATGACTATGTACAAAGCTATACAAGAAAACATTAAAAGACATCTGTCAAAAGAATAATGTATGTAACCTTTTCATAATAATCGTCAGTTTTCCACACCTTACTCCGCCACCCAGCCGCTTTTTGGCAGGGTGGCGTCCTATTTTTGCCGCATCAAAATAAAACCTTTTCATCAACAATTAAAATTCAAGACATGAAAAAGAACAATTCATCGGAAGAGATTTTCTCTTTTGCGAAAACAATAAACAAAGAGAACATCAAGAAAGGCTCTGACTTCGTCAACATTGAGGTGGGGACGTTCAGTGAAACGGAGATTGACCACATTGATTGGCCGGAAGGCGTTCAATCTATCGGTCACGACGCTTTCGCTCACTGCGGCAATTTGGAAACCGTGGTGATTCCCGACACCGTTGTGGAAGTGGGCGAACGGGCCTTCATCGAGTGCCTACTGCTGCGTTCCATCACATTCTCCAGAAACATGGTGGAGATTCCATCAGGTTGTTGTGCCGAGTGTCTCGCTTTGAAGTCGGTCGCCATTCCAGCCAATATCCGCACCATCGGCTATAGCGCCTTTGTCAAATGCCTGAGCCTGAAAAACGTGACCCTCCCGGAGGGTGTTACTACCATCGAGGATGACGCCTTCTCGTTCTGCCACCGCTTGGAAACCATCCGCCTGCCTGCTAGTCTTTCAAAAATCGGGGAAAACGTTTTCTATATGTGCGAAAATCTGAGGAATATTGTCGTACCCAAGGGCTGCAAAGAAAAGTTTTCGGAGATGCTACCGGAATGGCGGGATCAGGTTAAAGAAGTAGAATAAGGATGCGTTGGGCGAGAGTTTAATATGGAATATTATAGATCTGAGGCCATTGCTGTTGGAAATAGTTGTATTTTTGCTGCATCAAAAAGTAAAAATATGGATAAGCTCAAGAAGTGCATCTGGATTGTCAACACGGTAGCGGCAGCTGGTGATGCGGGCATCACATTGACCGAACTCAACCGCAAGTGGACCGCCGACCCCGAGAAAGACCCTATCCCATATCGCACTTTCCTCCGACTGCGGGACTACATTGCCAACGTTTTCGGCATTGACATCGATTGCGACAAGAGGTATAACGCCTACTATATCCCTTATCGCGACGAGTTGTACGATGACAGACTGAAAATGTGGCTGCTCAACAGTTTCGCTATGCACAGTCGGCTGTCGGGCAATCTGGAACTTCGACGACGGGTGCGCTTTGAGGAAATTCCGGGTGGCAACCGATGGTTGGATCCTATCATGGAAGCTATGCAACAATTCAGCAAGATTTCATTCCTCTACCAAAAGGAGTATGAAACAGAAAAAACTTCATACCCGAACTGTGCACCTTTGGCATTGAAACTCTTTAAGCAGCGGTGGTATCTGATAGCGGACAAGGGCGTGGGTGAAATACGCTTTTTCGCCCTTGACCGCATAGCGGAAGTGAAATCCCTTGATGAGAAATTCCAGATACCCTCGGATTTCGATCTGGACGATCTCTTCCAGGATGCCTTTGGAATGTATGTGAATCCCGAAATCGCCACCGAACGTATTGTGGTAAAGGCAGACAGAGACCAAAGCCTCTACTTGATGAGTTTGCCGTTACACCACAGCCAGCAAATCATTGAAACAACGGATGATTACTCGATTTTCTCTTGGCGACTGAAACCTACATACGATTTCATCCAACAACTACTCACAATGAATCTACATATTGAGGTTTTAGAGCCGTTGTCGTTGCGAACCAAGATTGCCGAATTACTGAAAAGTATGGCCAAGAAACATAACTCTTCGCCAACACCTCACAGTTCGCGAAAGCTCGTTACAAAGGCTACAAAAAACTCAATGAAGGAAAATAAAAATTGAGTAAATAGATTTCGAGGAGGTGATTTCCTCCTCTTTTTTTATTTAAAACCAAAGGTGTATGTAAAAAAATTGTATTTTTGCAATCTGTAACAGATTCATTGTTACATAGAAAAAACGAATGGATAGGCTTTGCCCGACAACTACGTTCCGCTTTGCCTACCATCGAAGAGATAGAAAATAATTTAAACAAAAATAATATCGATTGAGATAAGAAACTAACATATACATATTATATTAGATAGCGTTTGTGGCTATCCTTGAAGTCCAATTTCCACATCGTCCTCGAAAGAGGACACAACTCATCAAGGATTAGTTATGAATGCCGTAGTATCACGGCGTGGAATAACTTGTTAGATGAGTGGGCGTGGAAACCCGGACTTCAAGCAAGGAATAAATTCCACGTTTTTTTATGACAGGAATCAACGACATACACATTGGCAGACGCATCAAAGCGAAATTAAGAGAGCAAGGGCGCACCTCCGTCTGGTTGGCCACACAGATTCCTTGTTCCCCAAATCATCTGTACAAGGTGTATGACAAGTCCTCCATCAACACCGACCTATTGAAGCGTATCTCCCTGATTTTGGATTATAATTTCTTTGAGGATTTTATCCAAAATGGATAGGCTTTACTATCAACATTAAATAGGTTTTGCAATTTGTTTTCCAAGAAATTTACTATACATTTGTGGCGTTATTTTTTTTTAAAAATTATACTTAAATAGGTTAATATGAAATTCAATAGTTTATTCGGAAAACTCTTGATGTTCACGATTGTCATTCTACTTTTTTCAACAAATATAAAAGCGCAAGAGTGGCATTATGAGATTTCCTGCGCTGGCATAGGAGTGAAAGGCAACTTTCTGGTGGAAGTAACCAGCTATGACAAAACTGTTGACGCAGCTCTTGCACAGATGAGAAAAGATGCGGTACACGGTGTTCTTTTTAAAGGCATGGACGGCAAGTGCATGCAGAAACCTTTGGTGAGTAAGGCAGAGTTGGAGTCCGAATACGAATCTTTTTTTTCCAAATTCTTCAGTTCATCAGGAGACTATGGCAAATATTTGGAAGATGATACGAATACGAGTATGTCTGTGGTGAAGGTGGGGAAAAAGCAATACAAAGTAACCAAAGTACTTTCCGTAAAAAAGGATATGTTGCGTAAAGATTTGGAAAAGGCCGGCATACTTAAACCTTTAGGATATTAGACTTTTGTCATATTCTAAAATATTAGACAACAATGGCTAAAATGAATTGTAATATGAGAAAATTTTTAGGGACACTCGCTTTCTTGTGTGGATTGCTGGTGTCGTTCGGACAAATAGGAGAATATGGACTCCCAACTATTGAGTGTATGGGAGTGGAAGGCGATGGATCGCAAACCTTAAGAGTATGGGGAATTGGGCGCAACAAAACCGATGCCCTTGAGCAAGCCCAAAAGAATGCCGTCAAGGAAGTAATTTTCAAAGGAATTCGCACCGGCAGCAAAGAGTGTGAAATGCGCCCTCTTATTTACGAAGTGAACGCAGAAGAAAAATACCAGTATTATTTCAATATTTTCTTCAAAGACGACGGAGATTACAAACAGTATGTTACGATGGAAGATCGTCGTCCGCTAACAAACAAAAAAGAAAACACCAAGACACAAGTCAAGTATGGTGTGACAGTGCGTGTGCTTCGCGCCGAGTTGCTGCAGCGACTGATTAACGACAAAATTATCAAACCCTAATGATATGAAAAGATTTTTTTTGCTTTTTGTTTGCTGCTTTTTGTTTGCTGCATCCCTGAACGCTCAGGATGTAATTTATCTGAATAATGGTAATGTAGTGAGGGGGAAAGTGGTAAAAAACACCGATGAGGTATCTGTTGTGTTGGGTAATGGGGAAACTTGGACTTATCGTAAAGCAGAAGTCAGGGAAGTACAGATTGGCAGTGCAGAGGTGAAGACTCCCGAAGAACCCAAAGGTGCAAAATTCGTTAACTATTCCGACTTAGACAAAGGCTGGTGGTGCGCCGCGGAAGCAGTTGCCGGTGTATCGTGGTATAAAAGCCGTAGAATGGGGATTTGCGCATTGACGTTCATCAACGGATATCGTTTCTCAGAATTTTTGAAAATAGGTGTCGGTATTGGAGCAAGATGTAACCTGAATAACGACCACAATTATTTGCTATTCCGAAAAGAGCATAAAATCCAGGCTCCAATGAGCGTACCCCTCTTCATCAATGCAAGGGGAAATATTATTAGCCAGAAGCCACGTATGTGCGTGCCTTTCTGGAACGCTGACATAGGATACGCCATATTTGACAATTTCTTCTTTGACGCTGGCATCGGATTCAAGGTCGGCACCAAAAGAAACAACTTTGTGATGAGTGCCAATTACATGGGACAAGTAGTCCATTATGATCCTGGTAATACTTGTTTCGGCAACAGTATCTTGTTTAAAATAGGTTACGAATTTTAATTTACCCTGATATGAGACAACCCATATTGACTATCGTTTTTCTTTGTCTTGCTTTAAGTTTGACGGCTCAAGAGAAGAAGCCCACCATCATGGTGATTCCCAGCGACGTGTGGTGCAACAGAAATGGTTATATGACCACATTCGACAACCAAGGCACTCTGCAGAAAGTGCCAGACTACAAAACCGCATTTCAGAATGATGCGGACCTTTTATTGGTCATAGGCACTATTAACACGTTGATGGCCGACAGAGGATTTCCACTGAAGAATCTTGAGTCGGTACTGAAATCCATTGAGCAGCGTATGGCGGAAGACAACATGACCATCAGCAAGACCTCGGGTGCGGAGTTGGCTGAATCGCCACTCGACCGCTTGCGTCGCACGGCAAAAGCGGATATCATCATGCAGATTACATGGACAGTGAACACTACTGGACCGAAAAGGTCTATCACATACAATCTGCAAGGCATTGATTCTTATACCGACAAGCAGATTGCTGGAGCACAAGGAACGGGAAATCCATCATTTAGCGCAGAAACTCCTGTGTTATTGGAAGAGGCAGTTTTGACACATATGGACAACTTCTGTTTCCAACTGCAAAGTTTTTTTGACGATCTGGTGGACAAAGGACGCGAAGTCTCTGTAGATATCAGAGTATTCGATACGGGCGAGATGGACTTGGAAACAGAGTTTAACGGCGTTGAATTGACGGAAATCATTGATGAATGGATGGATGCCAACACCGTAAACCATATCTTTAACAAGTCCGACGCCAGCGAGAATTATATCCAATATGAACAAGTGAGAATACCTTTGTACAAGGCCAATGGTGCTACCATGGATGCGGAAAGTTTTGTGCGCAATCTGCGCACTTACCTGCGTCAAGAGTACCAGATTCAGTCAAAGGTGATGACTCGCGGTCTGGGTAGAGCTATTTTAGTCATTGGTGAAAAATAATTAAAAATCCATCAGTTATGAAAAAAATCACATTATATTCCATGTTAGCTCTCCTATTTTTCCTAATTGTCAACAAGACAAACGCACAAAATGATTTCAAAGAAGAGGTGTCGCGAATTGCCTTGTCCGTTGTGCTGCCAGAACAAACTGAGCCGCTGCCAATAGGGGCTGAAACTTATCTGGTCAACAAACTGAAACAAGCGGCTGCCCAAAACGGACTGGCAGCGGAAGAAGGTTATTCCCGTTTTTTCATTACAGCAGTGATTACCCCAACGAGCAGAGATATTGTGGCAGGACCTCCACAGCAAATTGCACAGAATTTTGACATCACCCTATACATCGCTGATGGCTTCGACCAGCAACTTTTTGCCACCACTACGGTAAACGCCAGAGGGGTCGGTACCAATGAGACTAAATCCTATATCGATGCGATGAAACACATTAACACCAACTCCAAACAATTCAAGGAATTTGCGGAGACTGGCAAGGCCAAAATTATTGCCTATTATGAGACACAGTGCGACAATATCATCAAGAAATCACAGTCGTTGGCCAAGCAGAAGAACTATGAGGCGGCCTTGTATGAGCTTACCGCCATCCCTGATGTGTGCAAGTGTTACGGTCGTGCTTTGGAAGCCACCGCTGAGATTTTTCAGCAGTATATTGACTATCTGTGCGATGTGAATTTGGCGAAGGCGCGTATGGTATGGGCAGCCGAACAGAATGCGGAAGGGGCAAAGAAAGCCGGTGAGTATTTGGCCTATATCTATCCCGATGCCAAATGCTATAAGGAAGGTATGGACTTATACCGCGAAATCAAAGGCAAGGTGCTTGATGACTGGAAGTTTGTGATGAGGATTTACGAGGACGGTGTGAACTTGGAGAAAGAACGCATCAGAGCCTGGCGCGATGTCGGTGTGGCCTACGGCAACCACCAGCAACCCATCAGCAACTATGTGAACTGGCTGTTACGATAGTAAGAAAACAACTTTTCAACTTATATTATTAACCTTAAAAATATCATTATGAAAAAACTTTTATCACTGGCAATTGTATTGCTTTTCTGTTATGGATTGAATGCCCAAGTTTTTGAAGGCACCTACAAAGGAAAATACTCCTTCAAGTATGAAACTGATCAGGACAGGATGGTTGAACAATTTAAAGCCAATGTGGATAAAAATCCTGAAATTCCGGCCGCTTCCAAAGCAATGGCAAAGATGATGGCTAAAGCACTGGTAAAGAATTATGTCACCCGTCAAGAAACAGAACAACACATCACCTCTTTCCCTGATGGAAAGTTTACCCAATATCTGTGGATTGATGGTAAAAACAATCGTTGGGTTTCTTTCTGTCCTGAATTAGGAAGAGTCATTGTCCGTTTCCCGGGAGAAGGCAAGGATTATATCTTGTATCCGAAATTGGGCATTGGATGTAAAGTGGAGTATGCTGCCAATGAAAGTATCAAGGAAATGTTTACGGTTAATCATTTTGTGGATCCCACAAAAGATGCGAAGAAAATCAATGGCATTACTTGTATTCCTGCCTATAATTTATTCAAATATGAAGATGTCGGAGGTGAAATGGTTGATACTGTTACGTATAAAGGAGTGCTTTGTGTCAAATTCCCAGTAGAAGGTTATGCCCATGCCGATTATCAGTCGTTCTGTATCCAACGTAATTTGTCCAATGAGTTCTTGACCTCTACGGAAAACATTCTGAAAATGACTGAGGTCCAAATAGATGGTAAGAACTTTATTATTCCTGAAAATATAAATATCATCGATACCAAGAAATTTGTGAAACAGGTGAAGAAGATTGTGGATGGTGGTGAAGTCAATGAGAAAATGGCAATTTCTTATGATGAAGATGTTCCTGCCGTGGTTTGGGATATCGTGAAATAATATTGTGAGATGAGAAAAATATTATCTTTTTCAGTGTTATTATTGCTTGTGGGGACTGTCGTTGGACAGTCCCTTACAGCAAAAAAAGAGGGAAAGCAATGGGGTTTTGTCAATGAACGGGACTCTTTTGTGGTGGCACCTCAGTATGATGCCGTAGGCGATTTTATTGGTGCATACGCATGGGTGAATCGTGGCGGTAAGGTGAAGAAAAATAATCTGCCTGTTGGCGGAAAATGGGGCCTGATCAATGAAAAGGGAGAGCTTGTATGTCCGTTAGAGTACGATTTTGTGGCTATGCCTTCTGAAGAACTGGTGGCTGTGAATGTGGGAGGTGTGATGTCAGACAATAATATGCAGGGAGGCAAGTGGGGGTACGTGGATGTTCGTACTGGAAAACTTGTTGTTTCTGCTGAATATGACAAAGTTGGCAATTTCTATAATGGAGCTGCCTGGGTGGTCAAAAACAAACAATATGGGTTGATTAACAATAAGGGAGAACTGACCATTGACTGTCAATATGAAAGTGTGTCTGATTGCTATAACAATAAGGTGGTATGGCTTGAAAAAAACGGCAAATATGCCTTGTCTGATCAGAAAGGGCATCTGCTGACTGATTTTGTGTATATTGATTATAGCGGATTTGTAGAGAATGTGGCATGGGTAAAAAATGACGAGTCTTTGTTTGGACTGATTAATGGCAAAGGGGAGATATTGTTACAACCCCGCTATATCAAAGTGATGCCTTTCTATAATAATGTGGCTGCCGTTTTTTCCAAAGCAGGTGCAATCGGTTTGGTGAACACCCAGGGTAAAGAAATTGCCAGAACAGTGTATACCAGATCTTCTCGGCGTTTCGGTGTGACACAGTTTAAAACCTCCACAAAAATATTCAGCTATCTTACTCATTCCCAACTGGGTAACAGCTGGATAGACCAAGATGGAAAAGTTATTGCCCGTGGCGTGAAAATTGTATATAAAATCACAGATGTCATTCCTGACGCCTTGTGGGATTTCTAAACAACAACTGCGTATGAAAAAGAAAAGATATATTATATTGAGTTTGGCAATACTGATGTTCGTTTCGACCGTTTCAGGACAAGATAATCAGCATAAGCCATATAACAGAAGCTCTATCTATCCTTTATATGTCACACATCCTGGAACCAAGATGTTTGACGAAATATTTACCGCCTTGTGGGAGCTGCCAGTGCCGGACAAATTCAACGACCATTGCCTGAGTTTGCGTATAGTGAATGCCGCTGACAGCAAGGATGCGGGAAAATTCGAAGAGGATATGGCCAAGTTTTTCGCCGAGAACCAGGTGGCTAAGCGTATGGTATCCAAATGGTTTAACCGTGACAAGGAGACAGGGGCTTTTGAAATCAATTTGGTGGCTGACAGGGGTTATTACAATGCTTCCCAAGCTGATTTGAACCTTGCATTGAAAACCGTCCGCGGACAAGCTATGTTGGCAGATGCCGGCGAACAACTGATACCCAATACTTTTATTGTGGTGAGTGATGTGACTTACGTGGATAAGCAGGAAAGGGCTGAGAATGCCGCCGCGTTTTTTCAGGTTTTGGGTGCTGTGGCAGGCGCGGCTTCTGGAATTGGAGGTGGCGTTGGGAGTGGGGCAGATTTGGCAAAAAGTATTTCTGATCTGGGTGGAAGCATAAGTGATATGGTGGCTGGCTTTACAGTGAAAATAGAAAGCCACCTATTCCAGTTGGTATGGGATGATGCTACCGCCAGCACATTCTACAGTCAATATTATTACGATGCGCAAAATATTGATGAGGATAAGAAATCAGCTTACGAGGCTGATGAAAAAACTTTCAAACTGAAATATATTGGCTCGTACAAGGCTACCAGCGACAAAACTGTGATGCGTGGTGTGAAAAATGATGAAGAGGTTTTTCGTAAAGTATTGGCGCGTGCCATCGACAAAAACATCGTGGCTCTGCAAAAGGAATTTGATGTTTTCAAGGTGGTGGTTCCTGTGTACCAAGTGCAGAATAGTGATGTTCTTGTTCAGATTGGTTTGAAAGAGGGAGTGAGTGCCAATTCAAAATACGAAGTGTTAGAGCGTGTGGAAGATGCTGAGGGTAATATAAGTTATCAGCGAAAAGGTGTCATTAAACCAGTGGTCAACAAAATTTGGGATAACCGCTATATGGCTGTGGAGGAAGAGGCGGAGAACGCTTTGCTGAAATATACCACCTTCGAAGTTGTGTCGGGTAAAGGTTTTTATCCTGGTATGCTCGTGCGCGAAATCAGATAGCAACGGTATCACTTGGCGACAAATAATGGACGCAACTTATCGTGTCTGCATATCCCAAAAACCAGGCGTTGACCATCGCGGTCAGCGCCTTTTTTATTACAAAATCAGCATAAGGTAAAAATCAATGATTGTAAAGAACAATCCCAAATATCATTTTCCACATCTTTATTTTGTATATTTTTGCCACATTAAATCTAAAAGACCATAAACTTCAGATTGATGAAATTGATCTATTTTTTTATCCTATTTTTCCTTTTTCCTTTTTCAGTTTTTAGCCAATCTTATTATGATTCGCTTGCACTAAACGATTCTAAGATGCGATTCTATCTGAATATCAATCCTACTGGAAAAATTGAGTATCACATTATTCACGAACAAGATACAATAATTTATCCCTCTAAATTAGGAATGGTAATAGATGGCGAACAATGGATTGATGGATTTGAAATGATAACGTCTAAAAATTCTATTACGGATAGCATTCGCCATCTTCCTTGGGGCGCGAACAAGCAAATTTGCGAGAAACACATTGAGAAAAATTACCACCTTATTCATCACCCGAGCAAACGACATATAACCCTTTCCGTTCGGGCGTATGCCGAAACTATTGCCTTTCGATACATCATTACGGACACCTTTTCTCTAACACTCAACCATGAATTGACAGAAACTCGAATTGCAGGAACGCCCACTGTTTGGTGGTGCTGGGCAGACTTCAACACCTACGAAAAAGAGTACTACCAAACCTCGTTAGATAGTGCTGCGTGGACAGCACTGCCTCTGGTAATGCGCTATCCTAACGGAAAACACCTTGCCATTCGCGAAGCTGCAACACTCAACTATCCTGACGCTACCTTAAAAAACGAAGGAAACGGAAACTTCCATTGGTATCTTACTCCTTATAAAAATGGTGAAAAAGCGCACCTTGAAGCTCCTTTTGCCACTCCTTGGCGCGTGTTCACCATCACTGCAGATGCACCTAAACTATTAAACAACAACGATTTATTATCACTCATTCCCCCTTCTACTGCTCAAGCATACGCTGGTAAACCAATGACCTATATTGGCATCTGGTGGAACTACCATTTAGGCACGCAAAGTTGGGAAGAGGGGAAACGCCACGGAGCCACCACTCGACGCACAAAACAGTACATTCGTTTTGCTGCCAAACATAATATCGGAGGAGTTTTAGTAGAGGGTTGGAACAAAGGTTGGGGAGATTGGGGCAATGCCCATACATTTCTATATACGCAACCCACTAACGACTACAATTTGGAAAAAGTGGCGCGATTCGCCCAGAAAAAAGGTGTCCGCTTAATTATGCACCACGAAACTGGTGGTGATATTATCGGCTACGAAGCCGCAATGGAAGAAGCCTTTCGTCAATGTCAAGCACTCGGAATTCACGATGTAAAAACGGGACATGCGGGCGCTATTTCTACGGGAGAGAATCACCATGGCCAACAGGTTGTTTCTCATTTTCAACGCGTTATAGAAACCGCTGCACAATATCAAATTGCGTTAGATATGCATGAACCGGTAAACGGATCTGGACTCGAAATTGCCTATCCTAACTTTATGACGCGAGAAGGCGTTAGAGGATTGGAGTGGGACGCATGGAGCCACGGCAATTCGCCAACGCACACCAACACCCTACCCTATACTCGCGGTCTTTCAGGTCCAATGGACTACACACCTGGAATTTTCGATCTTCTTTTCAAAAATGCAAAAAACAGAGTGGCATGGAACTGCTCCGACAGCACCTTGAAAGCCACTCGCATTCACACCTCCCTCGCACACCAATTGGCTCTGATGGTCACACTTTATAGTCCGTGGGTGATGGCTGCTGATGATATCCGCAATTACAAATATCACCCTATGTTCAACTTTGTGGAACAACTCAATCCCGATTACGACGAAAGCCATGTTCTACAAGGAGAAATTGGCGAATATATTGTAGTGGCGCGCCGAAGCGGAAAAACATGGTATATTGCTGCTACTACCAACGAAAATGCACGTCCTCTTAGCATTCCACTCAATTTCCTTTCTGATAGAATCCACTATTGCGCAACCCTTTATAAAGACAATCCCGACAAAAATTGGCATACCGATAAAACAAAATATATTATTGAAAAACAGAATGTTACACAAAACTCTACTTTTAACATAACCTTACCAGAATGCGGCGGTGTTGCTATTATCATTTCTGAAAAGCAAAAATAGATGAGCAGAAAAACAATTAACTATGGAAAAAACTAACGTAATGCGTATTTTGACGCAAAAAAAAGTAAACTTTACCCCTCACGAATACAATCCAGAACTTACTGATGGCGAAAGCATTGCAAAAGTATTGCAAGAGGATCCACTGCAGGTATTCAAAACCCTAGTAACCGTTGCAAACACTGGCGAACACCTTGTTTTTATGATTCCTGTATGTGCCAATTTAGACCTTAAAAAAGCGGCTATGGCTGCACAAGTTAAAAACGTGCTGATGATTAAGCAGAAAGAGTTGCTTCCGCTTACAGGATATATACACGGAGGTTGCTCTCCATTAGGAATGAAAAAAACTTTTAGAACCTTTGTTGAAGAGAGTGCGACACTCTATGATACTATATTTTTCAGTGCAGGGAAAGTGGGATTTCAGGTTGAGATGAATGCGGAAGATCTACTTCCCTTGGTTCCTGCCCAATATGCCGATTTAGTTTAGGATTCTATCTTAATTACGGGAGCCGCACCTTTAATTAAAAACAATTTCCCAGAAGATAATGCACGGCAAACATAGCGTGTTCTTCGTTTTGATTGTATCTCAAAAATATCATCGGGGTGAGATTGAAGCACAAATTGATCTCCAAATGATAAATCCATCAGTAACAAGTTACTAACAACCTCCTTGTTATAGTTTTGTAGTGCACGCTCTAAATTCACAATATCAATAGAAGAGATTGGAATTTTCCTACAATATTTCAGCACAAAGGGCCGCAACTTTTCAGGATAGATGTGCAAATATTGAAGTAGTAATTCTTGATGACACGCTTGCCACTCATGCCCGTGCGGTTTAACAGAAGATTTAAATTTTTGCCACGTCAGCAAGTGTGCTGCTTCGTGCAAAAAAACAGTCAGAAACATATATCGATTCAGATCTCCATTAATCGAAATCTTCGGATTTAAGCATCGTGAATTAGGCGCACAAAAATCTCCAAACTTTGAATTTCTATGTGAAGTAATTTTAAACAGAACCTTATGATTAGACAAAAAGGAGAGCACTTTTTCGACACTCTCCTCTGGTAAATAGCGTTTTAGAATTTCAATATTGTTTCCAGACCTCATTTTTAGAAAATAAAAAGCGGTTGCCACAACAACCGCTTATGTCATTTAGAAATTATCTATATATTAGTGATTTCCACATCCTTCATGATTATGACCTTGGCAACCTTCGTGGTTATGTCCTTGGCAACCTTCATGTTTCTCACCTTGGCAACCTTCATGTTTTGGAGCGTGTTTCTTTTGGTGTTCTAAGACATTGTCAATTAATGCTTTTTGCTCTTCGATAGCTAAATTTTCGAAGTTATTCCATTTCTCTTTCATTTCAGCATGTTTTTGAGCACAATCTTTCTCACCTTCACACTTATTTTGGCAACCTTCATGTTTCTCACCTTGGCAACCTTCATGTTTCTCACCTTGACAACCTTCATGCTTTTCACCTTCACATTTTGACATTTTTTCATCAAGAAAAGCTTTCATAGCTGCAACAAGGTCAGCTTGTGCTTGAGCTTCAAGAGTTTCAAATTGTTTCCATTGCGCAAACATTGCTTTTTGTTCTTCTGTCAAACCACAGCATCCTTTACCTTCGTGATTGTGTTGACAATCTTCGTGAGTTGTTGCTGCTTCATCTACAGGAGCTTCAACTTGTTTGGTATTACAAGAAACAAAAAGGAGACAGAATGCCGCCATTACTAAAAATAGTTTTTTCATACTTTTAAGATTTTATTTGGTTAATAATAATTGTTTCGTGGTGCAAAAATATGAATAAAAAACGAGAGATTTGAATAAAAGTTTCGTTTGCAGAGAAAATTAATCTTTTTTAAGAAAAAAAAACTCCAAAAAGATGACAGATATAATAAAATTTGTATCTTTGCAGAATGAAATTGAGATAATTCAACACATTAATATTTACCCAAAACAAAGGAGGTTAACTTGCTAAAAGGAAGACACTTAATAGACCCTTCGGATTTTACCCGCGAAGAGTTTCGCGAAATTTTTGATTTGGCACATGATATCATCAAAGATCCGGAAAAATATAGTAAGAGTTGTGAGGGAAAAATCCTAGCAACTCTTTTTTATGAACCCAGCACACGTACACGCTTCAGTTTTGAAGCAGCAATGTTACGTTTAGGCGGAAAAGTTATCGGTTTTTCTGAGCCGAACTCTAGCTCTACTGCTAAAGGAGAAAGCATTGCTGATACATTACGTACCATTGAGTGTTATGCTGATATTGCTGCGATACGTCACCCCAAAGAGGGCGCACCTCGAATGGCAAGTCGATACATCCAAATGCCTTTAATCAACGCTGGCGATGGTGGACACCAGCACCCAACACAAACGCTCACCGATATTCTAACCATTGAAAGACTCCGTGGCAACGTAGAGAACAAAACTTATGGTTTCTGCGGTGACTTGAAGTTTGGCCGTACCGTTCACTCTTTAGTTAAATTCCTCAGCAACTACGAAGGCGTTAAATTCATTTTTATCTCCCCAGAAGAGTTGCGCGTTCCAGAATATATCCGCGAAGAGATTGTTAAAAAGAAAGGTATTCCTTTCCAAGAAGTTGACAAAATGGAACCTTATATGGGCGAGTTGGACTTCTTGTATATGACTCGCGTTCAACGTGAACGTTTCTTCAATGAAGAGGATTACATCCGCTTAAAAGACCGATTCATCTTGGATATGGAAAAGATGTCGTATGCCCGCCCCGACACATACGTACTTCACCCACTTCCTCGCGTGAACGAAATCAGCCCCGAAGTTGACAGCGATCCACGTGCGCAATACTTCAATCAAGCCAAAAATGGAATGTACGTTCGTATGGCATTAATCTGCAAACTTTTAGGAATCTATTAAAATCAGAAAATATGTTAAACATTACCAGTATAGAAAAAGGCGTTGTAATTGACCACATTAAAGCCGGTTATGGTATCACCGTTTTTAACTACTTAAACCTTGACAAGGCAGAATATAATGTAGCTTTAATTATGAATGCCTATAGTCAAAAAATGGGCAAGAAAGATATCATCAAAATTAACAATGTTATTGATATCAATTACGACTTTTTAGGATTGATTGACCCAAATGCAACTGTCAACATCATTGAAAACGGCAAAACCGTAAAAAAAGTAAAATTAGAAGTTCCTGAAACGGTAACCAATATCATCCGCTGCAAAAATCCTCGCTGCGTATCCTCTATTGAAAACTATTTCGATCACGTTTTTCACCTAGTCAATAAAGAAAAACGCTCGTACCGCTGCGAATTCTGCGATGATATTGTGGTTCCTTATTCTCAAGATTTGTAAAAGTAAATCTTTACAAAAAAAAAATTCTAACATACACAATTAGATTTTTGTCTAATTGAAAATGATTTCAGAAAATGATTATTGGGAGAAATAAAATCCTGATAATCATTTTTTTATACAAACTGAATATTAACAAATTAATGTTCATTCTAAACAGAAATATCTTTAATATATATGCTCTTTTTAATGTACTTTTGTGCAACCTAAAAAAACTTTATTTTAGATGAAATTTGTCAAACCTTTGCTTAGGATTTTGTTGGTTATTGTTGTGGTTGTCGGAGTGGTTTTTGCCATTACCCAACGCGCACACCAAACCTGCAATGAGATTGACATTGAAATTGCATACGAAGGCGAAAATTTACCCGTTACAGAGGCTGAAATTGCAGAAACAATCCAGAAAGCAGATGTTGCTTTAGGAAAACAAGTAAAAGAGATTGACCTAAAAGCGGTACACAATGCTATTGCGAACAACGCTTTAATTAGAAGCATCGACCACATCGGATTTAGAGGCAGCAACCTAGTTGTAAAATTAACCCTTGAAGAGATACTAATGCAAGTCTTCTGCGCCAATGAGCAGCATTACTTCATCACCACAAATGGGAAAGTATTACCTTACACAGAACGCATCAAAGAGCGGTTAATTATTGTGAATGGAGAATCATTACCTACACAAAAAAAAGCTTCTATTCAAAAAGGCACTATGCAAAGCATCTTTGCAATGGCAAAATATATTACACAAACTTCTGATAGAGAAGCACAATATCGTCAAATTCATCTCAATAGTAAGAAACAGATTGAGTTGGTGCCTACTATCGGAAACTATACGATATTGTTTGGGGATACCTCTCGTATGGAAGAAAAATTTGCGGCATTAGACCACTTCTTCCAACAAGTAACAACAACAGACCGAGGTGACGAATACAAACATTTAGATGTAAGATTTAAGAATAAAATCATTGCAAGTTAATCAAACAGTTATGGCAAAAAAGAGAGTTGAAATAGAGGAACTAGATGAAGATTACCAAGTAATCGTTGGGTTGGATATAGGCACAACCAAAATTGCTACCATCATCGGGCACAAAACCCCAGATGGCAGGTTGGAAATTATTGGATACGGGAAAGGAGATTCTAGCGGTATTGAAGTGGGCACTATCCAAAATCTAACTAAAACCACTCAAGGAATTAACATTTCTAAAAATTATGCTATAGATAAAGCTGGATTAACCAATATCGACAAAGCTATTGTAGGCGTTGCTGCACGTCACATCAAAAGCATTGAACGAAGATATGAAATTATCCGTCCCAATGGGAATGAGATTATTGAACAAAGAGAAATTGACGAAATGTGTCAACGTCTTCTCGAAACCACAGGAGAACCTGGACAGAAAGTTCTTACTGTAATTCCTCAAGATTTTATCGTTGATAAAAAAGACCGCACTACGGACCCTGTAGGTTGCATCGGAGAAAGCCTTGAAGGTAATTTCCAGATTATTTATGGAGATGAAAGAGAGGTAAACAAAATTATTCGTTGTGTAAAAGATGCTCAAATTGAAACAGAAACTATTATACTAGAACCTATAGCCTCAGGGCTTTCATGCTTAAACCAAACACAAAAAGAGGAAGGAGTGCTTCTTCTTGATATTGGTGGAGGTACTAGTGATATGGTTATTTTTTATGAAGGAAACCCCGTATTTACCAAAGTAATTCCTATAGGCGGAAAAACTATCACCCGCGATATTGCAACCACTTGCAATATTTCTTACGAAATGGCAGAAACCCTCAAAACACAATGTGGTACTTGCATTGTAGAAAAAAGTAATAAAGACCACCATATCAACTTCCCAGTAAGTGGGGGCGATAGCCGACAAATTAGCGAACCTTATTTAGCTGAAATCATTTTCTGCCGTATTAATCAAATGTTGCAATTTGTACAACAAACTTTGCAAAAATCAAAATATGCCAACATTGTAAAAAGTGTTGTCATCACAGGCGGAGGTGCTCAACTAAAACATTTAGAAGAACTTTGCAGATATGTTTTTGGGAAACCCACTTCTGTTGGATATCCAGATGTTGGATTTGGCAAAAATTTTCCTTCTGAACTAAGAAATCCAATCTATGCAACAGGAATAGGTCTTCTAAAATATGGCTTCGAAAATCTTTATACTGATGACTTAGAAGAGGAAGAACCTGAAGAAAATGGAGATAGATTTAAGGAAAAAGTTAAAAGCATCTTTGGAAAACATCCCAAAGGAAATAAAAAAGTTTCTGCACAGAAATGGTGGGAAAATTTTCTTGGTGATACCACGGCCTAAGAAATAATTATCAAGTACATAAATAAGAAATAGAGTTAAAATTAAATATAAAGCACAATTATGAGAGAACAAACCAACTTCAGTCCAAATTATGGTACACAAACAGAAATCTGCAGCATTAAAGTTATTGGCGTTGGCGGTGCGGGCGGAAATGCTGTAAAATCGATGTACACTGAAGGAATTGTTGGTGTAGATTTTTTAATCTGCAACACAGACAAAAAAGCATTGGACTCCAATCCTGTTCCTAACAAATTAGTATTGGGTAAAACGGGCTTGGGCGCTGGCGCAAAACCTGAAGTTGCGTGTCAATATGCAGAAGAGAGTATTGATGAGATTAAGAAATTGATTGGTGACGACACGAAAATGTTGTTTATCACTGCGGGAATGGGGAAAGGTACAGGTACCGGAGCAACTCCAGTTATTGCAAAAGTTGCTAAAGAGATGGGCATTCTCACCGTTGGAGTGGTTACATCACCTTACACTTGGGAAGGTAGAAAAATGTTAGAACGCGCAGAAAACGGAATTGCAGAACTCAAGAAATATGTTGACTCTATTATCGTGGTGAACAACCAAAACATCTTGAAATTCTATCCTGATGATGATATTCCTACAGCTTATCTCCGCGTTGATAATGTTCTTAAAACTGCTGTAAAATGTATTGCAGAACTTATCACCGTTAATTTGGAACAAAATATCGACTTTAACGATATTAAAACAATTCTTCAAGGCAGTGGTGCCGCAATGATGGGAATCGGAGAATCTAACTCCGAAAATCGTATGGAAGAGGTATTTACCGAAGCATTCGACTGCCCATTATTGGCTCAAGACAAAGTGGCTAATGCACGCAAATTCTTGTTCTGCATCAGTTATGGTCCTGATAGACCTGCAAAAATGAGCGAACTTGGCGATCTTACTAGTAGATTTGATGAATTACTTAGCAAAGATGTTGACCTTATTTGGGGTAGAACCGAAGATCCTGCTTTAGGCGATAAAGTAAAACTATCCGTTATTATTACCGATTACGAAGCAAATACAGAGCAGATTAAAACTACCGACATTACTGCTACACAAAATCAAGAGGTAGTTGAAAATATCGCTCCAAAAATTAACGCCAATATCATCATCAATAATGGACCTATTGCTGGCGTAGAGGTTATTGATAGAGAAGTTGAAATAGAAGTAGAACAACCCGTAATGGAAACTTCTACTACTGAAGAGGAGCAACCTACAGACGTTTACCAGCCAGAACCTGCCGATGAAACAGAGGTTGCTACATTCGAACCTCAAGATGTACAACCTATCGAAGCACCTCTTCAAACAGATGACCTCGATGCCCTTTTTGATAACGATGATGATTTTACAACACTACTCACAACTCCTGCTATCTCAAATACAAGAGCAAATACAATGACACAAAATTCACACGTAATAACCTGCGAACCTAAAGATATTTACCAAATTTCTATGTCAAGTTCTACAGATGATAGCAGTATGCTATTTGGTAGTTCTTTAGCAGACTAATCAAACAGGAGGTGTAGTTTGTGTCCTCAAAAAAGGAAAAATTAAAATCTCTATATAACTATCTCCTCAAGGAAGGTTTTGAAAACTCCATTGAGGAGATAGCTTTACAAATTGGCGTGGTTCCAGCAACCCTTTACAATCGCTACCAATCGAGAAAAGGAATTGAAACTGCCGCTATCCAATATTGGTTGGAAGAGATATCCCAAAAATGCGTAGAAAAACATCCTTATACCAATAACTCTATTGAAAACCTACTTCTTTTTATTCACGAACTCAACCTACGTAAAAACGAAGCTGAACATTTTTACCAAAAAGCTATTGAAAACAACGAAATTTACGCCATAAAAGAGACGATTTTTCCCATTATAGAAGCAGGAATTGAAACAAAACATTTTAAAGAAGAAGGCAGCAGCGACGAATATCTAAACTATTTTATTTACACACTTACAAAGAGTATTTTAGTAAGTAAAAAGATAGAAAGTCGCTTCTTTTATTACCTCATCGCTCCCATATTAACCGAAATAGGAATTAAAGCGATAGAAGAGATTGATTTAGTCGCATTTTTTAAATAGGAAAAGATGTCTCTTATTGAGCAATACCAACAATATATATATATAGAAAAATCACTTTCGGCAAACACCATTGAAGCTTATATTAGTGATATTCAACAATTTACAAACTTTTTGCTTCCTGGTATTGAAGATAAAAATCTGATCGACAAAGAGTTATTAGAAGTAAAATTTCAAACAATACAAGCCTACATAAACTTTCTATATTCTGCAGGAATTCAGGCGCGCTCGCAAGCCCGAGAAATATCGGCATTGCGCTCATTCTATAGATATTTAGTATATGAAAAATTGATAATCGAAGACCCTACTCAATTAATTGAATTACCCAAAATCAGCAAAAAACTCCCTGAAGTACTGAGTGTTACAGAAATTGAAAAGATGATAGCTCAGGTTGATTTATCGAAAGCAGAAGGCGAGCGCAACAAAGCAATCGTAGAGATTATGTATGGCTGTGGTTTACGTGTAAGCGAAGTAATAGGACTAAAAATTTCGCAACTACATTTTGAAGAAAACTATATAAGAGTAATTGGTAAAGGAAACAAGGAACGCTTAATTCCTATTGGTCAAACAGCGATAGATGCGGTAATGGCGTACCTTGAAGGTAGCCGAACGAAAGTAAAAATCAAGAAAGGAATGGAGGGAATACTATTTCTGAATCGAAGAGGAAGCGCACTTACACGAGAAATGATATTCATCATTATCAAACAATTAGCACTTTTAGCAGGAATTGAAAAAAATATTAGTCCACACACCTTGCGCCACTCCTTTGCCACACACCTTATTGAGGGCGGAGCAGACCTGCGCGCAGTGCAAGATATGCTAGGACACGAAAGCATCACAACCACAGAGATTTACACACATTTAGACCATGATTATCTGCGTAGTACAATAGCACTACATCATCCGAGGTATTAGCAGCTGCAGCATAAGATTGTGCAATGCGCAAAAAATTTCGCAACTTGGTATGCGTGAGGGATTGCAGCGGTTATGAGCGCCGGTTTTGGGACTTAGGGTTTAGAGTGTAGAAGTTGAAATTGAGATTTTAGGGAGAAAATAAAGCGCAAGCAGGAGGCGCGAAATTTGAGCGGAAAGCCCGACGGCGAGCGGGCGGCATCGTGTGGTGGAAAGAGCCGGCACGCCCAAATAAAAAACTACCTCATCATCTTATCGTGGCGATAAATTTGCCAGCTATTGAAAAGATTTTGCCATATTGAATAAAATGCCAAAAACAACGATGCCAAAGGATTGAGAAATGTGTTTGCAATCCAGATGCCCATTGCCGTATTTTTTTGTCCCATTAGCTGTGCACCAGCCACCACATCACCGTAACGTCTTCCCAATTTTTTACCAAAGTAAAACTGTACTACACAGAAAAATAGAGAAAGAATTGCCAAGGCGAAAACATTCCATTCGTTTCCTTTCCCGTGCGCAAAAAGATAGCCAATAGTTTGACCAATTGTAATAAAAAAAGCAACTGCCCAGATATAAAAAGTGCAACTCGAAAATTTAGCCAATTGCTGTTTTAGCTTTGGCATCAGAAAATGTAAAAAGAGTGCTAAAATAAAAGGCAAACCAATAACCGTACCCACGCGCGAAATAATAACTATAAACGACTGTGAAAATGGAATAGAATTATTATGTCCGACAAAAGAAAAAATAAGTGGAATCAACAAGGAAAGCACCATATTATCTATAATTGTATAAGAAGTAACTGTTTCGCGATTGGCACCTAACAAGCACGCCACTACCACCACAGAAGCAGCCACAGGGCAGATTACACCCATAAGAACGCCGTGAGAAATAATTTCCGAGAGATGAAGCCAACTACAAAAGCAATAAGCAGTTACACTTACGCCAACTTGAAAAAACAGTAACCAGAGATAGATTGTTCTAAATCGCATTTTACGAATATCTACAGCCACAAAATTGAGAAACAAAATCAGAAATATCAAATACGGGAGAAAAACCTTCAATATATCACACAGATTATGGAAGATAAAACCCAAAATGATGGCAATTGGAAGAATATAAGTTCTAAGATGTTTCATTCGTGCAATCAAATATTTAGGATAAAAACGCCACAGAAAAAAGAGAAAAATTTTGCGAAAACAAAAATAGATATTTTTAAGAATAAAAAGGTAAAAAAAGAGAGAATTTTACGCAAAAAACAGGGTGATAAGTTCAATAATTTTATATCTTTGCCGTTTGATTAACGAAGAGTCAAATTTGAAAATACGTATGAAAGAAAGAAAATATTTTATCATATCAGCCTTTATCATATTTTTATCTTTTAGTGCTTTAGCACAACGAGTTAACCCTTACACTGGCAAAGTAATTCTTGACTCCAACTATGTAGATACCTCGACTACGATGGTATGGGCAAGCGCAAACTTCTCCTATCAAATTCCATTTGGGAAAGGCTATTTAGCAACCACATTCAAACACAACCTAAATATTGGCGCAAATGTTGTGTTAAAAACTGCCTCGAATTGGACCTTTGACGCTTACTTCAACTACATGTTTGGCTCCGATCTAAAATGCGACCCCGAAGAGATTTTCGGAGATATGATTAATAGTAATGGTGACATTATTGATGGAAACGGAATGAAAGCCACCATCTATCCTGAAGGAAGATATTGGAGTTTTGGCGCTGGTTTAGGAAAGATTATTCCTGTTTCTCGCTGGAAAAATTCTGGAATTTGGATTCAGAACAACTTCGGATATTTTGGACACAAAATTCAAATTACCGACCCCGACAACCTTACTCATCAAATTGAACAACACACCTATAGAAAAGGTTACGACCAACGCTCGGGCGGCTTCTGTATGTCCCAATTTATTGGTTACACTTTTATGCGACATAAACGTGTAGTAAGTTTTTATGCAGGAGTTGAAATTACAGAGATGTGGACCAAACCGAACCGAAACTATGTTTTCGTTTTAGGCCCCACCGATGCACTTCCTCGTAAATTCTCGGGACTTATCAGTTTTAAAATCGGTTGGAATATTCCTCTATATGAAAAGAAATTAACCACGACTTTATATACTAACTAACAGATGAGATTTTTATATTTCCTTTTCACTACAACTTACAGATTAGGCATAGCCATTGCTGCACCGTTCAACAACAAGGCAAAATTATGGATTAAGGGACGCAAAGGGCTTTTTACTCATTTAAAAGGAACTTATCGAGAGAAAAAAAAGGTTGTATGGTTTCACTGTGCTTCGTTAGGTGAATTTGAGCAAGGAAAGCCATTGATGATGCAGATTCGGAAGCAACACCCCGAGCTCTTTATTCACGTTACCTTCTTCTCCCCTTCTGGATACGAAATTAAAAAAAACGACTCGTGTGCAGACCTCATCACCTACCTACCAATGGACACGCCTGGTGCTGCACGTAAATTTATCCAAGCCCTATCACCCATCGCTGCCATATTTGTAAAATATGAATACTGGTACGGATATATGCAGGAACTTTCTCGCAGAGATATTCCATTTTACTATATTTCTGCAATTTATAGGCCACAACAAATTTTCTTCAAAAAGTATGGAACGTGGTTTTCCGACAAACTTGCGCAAGCCACCCATATTTTTGTTCAAAATAGAGAATCCCAAGAACTTCTCAACTCCATCGGAATTACGCAAGTTTCTGTTGCTGGTGACACTCGCTTTGACCAAGTCTATCGTATTGCCGAAGATGCAGAACCTATAGAGTTTGTAGAACAATTCAAACAGAATAAAAAGTTAATTGTAGCGGGTAGCACGTGGCTTCCTGATGAAAAAGTTCTTCAGGAGATACATCAACAAACAGCAAATAGCTACAAAATGATTATTGCACCACACGAAATAGAGAACAGCCATATTGAGCAGATAAAAAAACTATTTCCTGCAGAGAAAACTATTTGCTATTCTGAAATTGAAGGCCAGAATCTGAATGATTATAACATTTTGATTATAAATAAGATTGGTATTTTAAAAAAGATATATCGATATAGTGAAATCTCCTATATTGGAGGTGCATTTCAAACAGGTTTACACAACATTTTGGAAGCGGCAGTATTTGGAGTTCCTATCTTCTTTGGTCCTCAGTATCAGAAATTTGATGAAGCCAAACGGTTAGTACTAGCGGGCGGAGCATTTTCCATTACCGATAGCAACCAGATGCTTAGTAAAATTTCGATTTTCGACCAAAATGAAGAGGAATATAAGCGAGTTTGTACAATCTGCCAGAACTTTGTACAATCCAATCTCGGAGCCACTGAGATTTTATATCAACACATATCAAAAACTATTAACCTATAATTTTATGAGAAAAGTATTCATTTTAATACTTCTGATAGGAATTTGTGTAGATCTTTTAGCGCAGACGCCCACTTGTTATCGAGTTTACCTGCACGACAAAGCAGATTCACCTTACAGCATTACGCAACCAGAAGAGTTTCTATCTCCGCGAGCTATTGCCAAGCGCGAGCGTTTTAACATACCTATTACCGAACAAGATTTTCCTATCAATCCCAATTATCTACAGGCACTACATGTTTCTGAAAACGTGCAAATTTTATCCACTTCAAAATGGATGAATTGTGCAGTTGTATATTCACTTCACACCAATGATTTCAACACAATTGCTGCACTTCCATTTGTAGATAGCATACTTCCCGTTGCCAACTATAACCTTAGTATATTAGGAAAGAAAGGAGGATACATAAAAGAACTTCCTGCAAAAAAAGAGAAATCGTTACTTACCAACGATTATGATTATGGCTATAGCATTGAGCAGATTCAAATTCACAATGGTCAATACCTTCATCAAGCTGGATTTCAAGGAGATAGTATGCTAATTGCCATTTTAGATGCTGGTTGGGATGGATTGCCAGAATCTCAATATTTTGAAGATTTTGTACAATCGGGACGACTTTTAGGCACCAAAGATTACGTTCCAGGCACAACCTCAGTGTATAATGGCTCTTCACATGGAACATCTGTAACCTCTATTATCGGCTTAGCCTTAGAGGGTGAATTGATTGGGTCGGCTCCGCGCGCTAGCTTCTACTTTATTCGCACTGAGAACCCTCTTTCTGAAGAACTTATCGAAGAGGATTTTTGGGCAGCTGGCGCTGAATTTGCCGATAGTATTGGCGCTGATGTTATCAACTCCTCATTAGGATACACTACCTTCCCCGATTTTCCGCAGGCAGAATTTACACAAGCACACAACGACGGCGTTACTAGTATAGCCTCTCGAGCTGCAACCATTGCTGGGGAAAAGGGAATTGTAGTAGTTATAAGCGCTGGAAATGAAGGCAATAGTGAATGGATTAAACTAGGACGCCCTGCAGATGCCATCAACGTACTTGCCGTAGGTGCTTGCAACAAAGACAGCCTTATCGCTGAATTCTCCTCCCGCGGCTATAGTGCAGACGGACGCGTAAAGCCCGATGTCTGCGCTGTGGGTTGGGATAATTGGTGCGTACTTTACTATGACAATTACGGAGAATGGATTGGTCAAAATAATGGCACAAGCTTGTCAGGACCTGTAATTGCAGGTATGGCAGCGTGCTTGTGGCAAGCCCTTCCACACAAAACTTCATCTGAAATTATGCAAATTATTCGCGAAAATGGACACCTTTACAATACTCCCGACTCACTAATGGGCTACGGAATTCCAGATTTTTTCCAAGCATACCTCGAGAACCGAGATTCTGAAGACTCAACAAGCATTGCTAACTACAACAGAAGCAACTTTAGCCTATTCCCCAACCCTTGTTACCAAAACTTTACATTAGAAAGTTTTGAAGATCCTATCACGCAAGTAGACCTTTTCGACATCAGAGGAAGAATGATTAGCAATACAAAAGTAGAAGGAAATCAACAACAATTAACTTTTGACATCTCCTCGTTACCTCCTGGTATTTACATCGTTAAAGCAAAAAGTGAAAGAAAATACGGCATACTTAAAGTGATTAAAAAGTAAAGTCTGTGAAATTAAAAATAGTTCTTCTCTTGCTCATTACACTCTCTTTGAGGAGTAGTTTTGCCATTACTCCCGACGAAGGATTGTGGCTACCTTTCTTTCAGAGGAATTTTAATTATGATAAGATGAGAATGATGGGACTTCGACTGACAAAAGATCAACTTTACAGCACAGAAACGCCCTCCATAAAAGATGCTATTGTAATGTTGGGAGATAACAAGGGGTCTGGCGCTATCATTTCAAAAGAGGGTTTACTACTTACCAGCTACACAAATGCTTATAATTTTATTATTCATCACTCATCTGCAGATCAAAACTACCTTAAAGATGGATTTTGGGCAAAAGAAAAAGAATCTGAACTTCCTTGCCCTGGTTTGACAGCTACATTTATCGTTAGCGTTGAAAATGTTACACCGGAAATTCTTAGCAAGATTCCATCAAATGCAACTCCACTCATGCGCGAAAAATGGATTGAAAATAACATCCAACTTTTAAAGGAGAAAAGAGAACGTGACGGAAAATATAACATTTCTATCAAACCTTTTTTTAATGGTATTGAATATTATCTATTTGCATATCAAACATATAAAGATGTAAGATTGGTAGGAGTTCCGCCTCAGAATATTGCACAATTTGGCGGAGACCAAGATAGCTGGTCGTGGGCTCAATATGCTGCTGATTTTAGCTTATTTCGCATATATATGGCTCCTGATAGCACCATTGCAGAATATGATTCACTCAACGTTCCTATAGAATCAAAATATGCACTTCCTATTAATATACAAGGACTTATGGAAGATGATTTCACCTTCTATTTAGGTTTTCCAACAACTACCCAACGCTATAAAACCTCTTTTGAAATCAACAACCTAATTCACAAAATTAATCCTGCATATTACAATGCTTTAGACATAATTCTCCCTCCTATCCGTCGTGCCATATTTAAAGATGAAAATATTAGATTAGGTTATGGCTCCACCTATATTCAATTTGCTAATTATAACAAACATATCAAAGGAGAAAATAGCATTTTGAATGATATAAACGTACTACAAAACAAACAAAATTTAGAGAAAATTATCAGTCAATGGTTATCCACAGATAGCACACTAAATACCAAATATGGACAAATGTTTGCCAATATTGATTCAATTTGTAAAAAGTTAGATGGAGATTTGGTCAATTGTTATTGGTTCGGCAATATTTCCCTACTTACGTCCAAAACGATGATGCTTCCATACCACTTGCAGGAATGTCGGCCACATAAAGGAAAACGAAAATACAATTCATCTGAAATTGAGCAACTTCTAGAAAAATACAGACAATTTACACATCACCTTAATGCCGACTTAGAGGTTAAGATCATCACCTCCCATTTCGAGTTATGGAAAAAACTTCCGGAAGATCTCCGTCCACAAATCTACCAATATATTACTAAATATTATGCGGGAGATGTGGCTGCATTTGCCAAAGCGGTTGTCAACCAATCGATCTTCTCTACAGAAAAAAAATTCCAAAAATTCTTAAAAAGAAACTCTTCGTTAGATTTCTCGGAAGACCCATTAGTGCGATATTTTTATGCCATTGTTAACACCATAAAATTAGGAGAAAAGCCATTAGCGCAATATACACAACAACTTATCGAACCTCAAAAACTATACCATTCTGCCTTAAAAGAACTTAGCAATAGCTACAAATTTGAACTTTATCCAGAAGCTAATGGAACCTTACGATACAACTACGGAAAAGTCTGTGGTTATGAACCTAAAGATGCTATCAGGTATAGTTATATTAGTTCTCACAAAGGAATTTTGGAAAAAACAAAAATTGATGACCCTGAATTTCACATTCCTGATAGATTGAAAGAGATGTTTGAGCATAAAGATTTTGGTAATTACGATATTGATGGATTTTTACCTATCTGCTTTATCACCAATAACGACTACTCAGTAGGCTGCTCGGGCAGTGCAATTCTTAACAAAAATGGCGAAATTATTGGCTGCGCATTCGATGGAAATCGTGAAGCATTAGGCAATAACATTGCTTATAATACGTTGCTACAAAGAACCGTTTGCGTGGATATGAGATATGTACTATTTCTAATCGACAAATATGCAGAAGCAGGCTATCTACTCAAAGAGATGACCATTATCAATTAACAAAGAAAAACAATGCTGAAAAGATTATTTACCCTTATATTTCTTATAACAATTACGTTTACAACATTTTGCTCCGATACAAATCCGCAAAAAAAAATTTCTTGGGCACATTATCAGCTACAACAAATGAGTTTGGAAGAGAAGATTGCGCAACTTTGCATTATCAGAATCCATTCCAATTTTGATGAAACATATAACAAAAAAATGGTTTCCGAAATTGAAACTTTCCAACCTGGAGGCGTATGCTTTTTTCAGGGTGGACCAATGCGAGAATTGGAACTTACTAACCGTATTCAAGCCGTAAGCAAAATTCCTTTAATAGTTTCGATGGATGCAGAATGGGGCGTTGCAATGCGTTTGGACAGCACTTTGGCATTTCCGCGCGCTATGACTTTAGGAGCATTAGATGAAAAATATGATAGTTTGATATTCCAAATGGGCGAAGAAATTGCACGCCAATGCAAAAGATTAGGAATTCACCTCAACTATGCACCAGTAGTAGATGTAAACAACAACAAAAACAATCCCGTCATCAATTTTCGTTCCTTTGGCGAAGACAAAGATAAAGTTGCACGCAAAAGTTGGATGTACCTTAGCGGAATGCAATCACAGGGCGTTTGGGGCTGTATAAAACACTTCCCAGGACACGGAGACACCGACGTAGATTCACATTTAGCACTTCCAATTATTCGCAAAAATAAAGAACAACTACTTGATTTAGAATTATATCCATATAAAAAACTATTTGCAAATGAGGTCAATATGGTGATGATTTCACCATTGAATGTTCCAGCTTTAGACAATGAAACAAATTCCATTGCCCTGATTTCTAAACCTATCATTACCGATTTACTAAAAAATGAAATGGGGTATAAAGGATTGGTAATTACAGATGGAATGGAGATGGAAGGATTAAGAAAACATTTCCCTACAGATGGTGAAGCTGAAATTCGCGCCTTGATTGCTGGTAACGACATTCTCCTTCTTCCAGACCAACTCACCATTGTTATTCCTGCAATTAAAAAGGCGATTGAAGAGGGAAGAATAACCGAGCAGCAAATTAACGAAAAATGCCTTCGCGTGCTTACTATGAAGGAGAAAATGGGCATTCACCAAAACTCACCTTTGTCAACACATAATCTTTACAAGCACCTCAATAACTACAACGCTAAAAGAATTATCGCAGAAATCGAGAGACATGCACTAACACTACTCAAAGGAGAACAATATCTTCCTTTCAACAAAGAACAAAAAAACTGCATTGTCCTTATTGGTGACGAAAATAGCAAAACAGAATATAACTCATTATCATCACTTTACGAAATTCCTCTATTTTTTATCAACAAAGAGGTAACTGCTAAAAATCAGCAAGAGATACTCAACAAAATTCAAGAATATGACAATGTTATTGTTGCTTTAACGAACACTCGCCAACTTCCTAAACGCAACTATGGCGTAACCACAAGCAGCATTGAACTTATTCGAAAATTGGCAACTCAAAAAAACACATTTCTTGCTATATTTGGCAATCCATACATTTTAGAATCTTTCTCTAATATTACCCAATTAAAAGGAATTATAGTAGCATATCAGGAAAACTACAACACCATAACATCTGCAATAGATGCACTTTACGGTCATATTCCATTTGAAGGAAAGCTTCCAGTAAGCAGTGGAACTTTCCCTGTTGGAAGCGGAATTACAAAACCCTCTCTTCCCACACTCACTACGGCATCTTTCCGTTTACCATCGGAAATTGAAAAAGAAATTGACTCTATTGCTCAATATGGAATTGACCAGAAAATCTATCCCGGCTGTCAGGTAATGGCATTGAAAAATGGAGAAATCATTTTCCAAAAGAACTACGGATATACTCATTATGAAAAAAATCATCCCGTGACAGACCAAACCCTCTACGATATGGCATCGGTAACAAAATCTTTGGCAACCACTTTAGCAATGATGAAACTTTATGAAGAAAACCGATACGAGCTTCACGACCATATTTCCAAATATCTTCCAGAACTCAAAAATTGCAACAAGCAGAACATTACCATTGCCGAACTGCTAACGCACACCTCAGGACTTCCTGCCTTTATTTCCTTCCACCAAGCTCTAACCCTTGATAGCAATCGCTACGAATACTTAAACGACATCTACTCTGAAGAGTTTTCCATCGAAATTGCCCATAACTTATATCTCAAGCCCGCTTATCAAAAACGGATTGCTGAGCGTATCAAAAGCTCTAAACTCAATGCGAAAAAATATGTTTATAGCGATTTAGGATTTTACTATTTGCAGAAAATCGTTGAACAAATTACAGGAGAAAGTTTGAGTGAATATGTTGAAAACAACTTCTATATTCCGATGGGATTAGAGTACACCTGTTTTAATCCGTTGCAACATGGAATCGATAGCGCACAGATTGCACCTACAGAAAACGACAAAACCTTCCGCAATCAGGTGGTTCAAGGCTATGTTCACGACCAACTTGCGGCTTTGAGTGGAGGCGTTTGCGGAAACGCAGGACTTTTCTCCACTGCCGAAGAGATTGCAAAAATATCGGTTATGCTTATGCAGAATGGAACTTTCGGTGGCAAACGATTGCTCAAAGAAAGTACCGTCAAGAAATTCACCCAAACCTATTCTATACACAATTGCAATCGCAGAACACTAGGATTTTTTACTCCTGACTTCGATCGCGAAAGCGGAATTATTCCTTCTCAAGCTGATAAAACCACTTACGGACACCAAGGATTTACAGGGACTGTTTTTTGGTGCGACCCTGCAAACCAACTTATTTTTATCTTCCTCTCCAATAGAGTCCACCCAAACACAGAACCTAACAACCTATCAAAAAGTAAGATAAGACTTATTCTACATGAAAAAATATATGAAGGATTAAACAAAATATCGAAAGAGTAAAAAAAATATATATTTTTGCAGACATTAACAATATAATTATATGAAAAAGTTTATTCTCACTATCTTTACCTTTATGATTATTGCCATTGGAGGAGTTCTACCACTCCATGGTCAAATTTCAAATCCTGTTAAATGGAAATTCAACACAGTAAAAGTCAATGATTCCATAGCTGAATTACAATTTGTAGCCACTATTGAGCCCCATTGGCATCTATATGCACAAAGTCACAAAGGAATGGAAAATCCATTGGTTTTTGAATTTAAATCCTCCAAAGACTACAAACGTATTGGCAATGTTTGGGAGCCCAAACCCATTTCATTTTATGACTCTATTTTTGATGACACTTCTCTCTACTTTGAGAAAAAAGTCACTTTCAAGCAAAAAATTAAAGTACAAAATGCAGAACCTTTTGTAGTAAAAGGAGAATTCAGCGGACAAGCTTGTATTGAAGGGCGTTGTGTTCCAATTGACGATAAATTTTCTTTTAATGTAGATGGGTTTGACAATCTCGCAATTGCAGTTATTGAAGAGGATACTGTTCCTGCTGAAGTTGCACAAGAATCAACCCAACAAGATACCATTTTGAAAAATGCTGAAACAGAAACAACCGAAACAGCTAATGAGGAAGAAGAATCTATGTTGAAATTTTTCTTAGCGGCTTTCCTTGGTGGATTGGTAGGTTTGCTAATGCCTTGCGTTTTTCCTATGATACCCATGACTGTATCATACTTTGTAAAAATGCAAGAAAAAGCTAAACTTTACGCTTTAGTATTTGGTGGTTCTATCGTTGTGATTTTCCTTCTTTTCGGTATTATTCTATCAGCCATCTTTGGACCTGAATTTGCCAATATGCTCTCAACACACTGGTTACCAAATATTCTATTTGCAATTATTTTCATCATCTTTGCCATCTCATTGTTAGGATATTTCGAAATTACCCTTCCAAGCAGTTGGGTAAATAAATCGGCAAAAAACAAAAGCAAGGGCGGTATCATCGGGGTTTTCTTCATGGCATTAACTTTAGTATTAGTATCTTTCTCCTGTACACTTCCTATTGCGGGTGCCGTAGCATTAGGTTCTGCTGACGGCTCCTTCCTCAAACCTATTATTGGTATGTTGGGTTTCTCATTGGGAATTGCTGTTCCATTTACTTTCTTCGCATTTTTCCCAAGTATGCTAAAAACTCTTCCAAAATCTGGTGGTTGGATGAATACACTCAAAGTTATTTTAGCTTTTGTAGAATTGGCATTTGCGTTGAAATTTATCAATGTTCCTGATCAAACCTACCACTGGGGAATCCTAGACCGCGAAGTTTATCTTGCATTCTGGATTGTAATCTTCAGTATGCTTGGTTTCTACCTCATCGGAAAAATACGCTTTCCACACGATGATGAAATGCCTGTTCAACATAGCTGGATTAGATATATGTTAGCGATTTTTGTATTCACTTTTGTCGTTTACCTAATTCCTGGAATGTTTGGTGCACCATTGAAAGCACTCTCAGGTTGGATGCCTCCAATGACCACTCAAGATTTCGATGTTAACGCTATTATCCGTAACGAAGTAAACAACGGAAAAACCATCAGTTTATCAGACGCAACACAAAACGATGCCGGATTGGAAGCTCCTAAATATGCTGAAACATTGCATCTTCCTTTCGGACTCAAGGGTTACTTCGACTATGACCAAGCTTTGCGCGTAGCTAAAGCTGCAGACAAACCATTATTCATTGACTTTACAGGGCACGGCTGCACCAACTGCCGTAACGTAGAAAATGCAGTTTGGATTGACCCTCGCGTGCAAGAAAGATTCAAAAATGAACTTATTCTTTCCGCTTTATATGTTGATGATAAAATTGTAGTTTTAGATGAAGAAGACCAAATCTTGGATAAAGATAATGAACCTATCACTAAATTGGGAAAGAAAAACTACTTCATCTCTAACACCAAATATAGTGTAAACTCACAACCTACTTACCTCATCGTTGATCACGACGGAAGCGTGTTGGCAGGCCCTATCGCCTACGAACTCAACGTTGACAACTACCTCAAATTCTTAGATGAAGGAATTGCAGCATTCAAGAAAAAACACAATAAAGAATAGATGAATGCTCTCTTTCTTGGGATTAAATGGTTTTGAAGTACATCAATATGCTTGGTTAAGCATAGGATTCCTTTTTTTCTGTATCTCTCTACTCGCATATTTTAGAAAAAAAGATAAACTCGCCCTACTCAGTTTAACACTGTGTGGGGCTTCCCTTTTTATTTTCGGCGCACTTTTAGACCCATATCTCAACCTTTGGGACGAAAGATTTCACGCTTTAGTAGCACTAAATTCACAAGACAATCTGCTACTACCCAGATTATTCAAAGATGCGGTCGTTCCGGAGAACAACTATTTGGAATGGGGGTCAGCGCACATCTGGCTCCATAAGCAACCTCTATTCACTTGGTACATTGCACTTAGTTTCAAAACATTGGGCGTAAGCACATTCACCTTGAGAGTTCCCAGTGTCATTATGGCCACTTTAGCCATTCCGCTCTGCTACAGGATGATTTCGCTCCTCACAGACAAACAGAAAGGCTATTTTTCCGCCATTGCGCTCACCTTCTCCTGGTTTTTGCTTAATTTAGTAAGCGGGAAAGGCGAAGTTGACCACAACGATGTCTGCTTCTTCTTTCACGTCACCGCATCCCTATGGGCTTGGATGGAATATCTGCGCAGCGGCCGAAAATGGAAATGGATATTGCTGGCGGCCCTTCTTTCCGGCTGCGCCATCCTCACAAAATGGCTTGCCGGACTGCTCCTCTACTTCGTTTGGGGCATCTACCTCCTATCCGAATATAAATTCAACCTTAAAGAGTGGAAGATCAACCACTACCTTGTCGCTCTTCTGCTGACAATTGCCATTGCTCTTCCTTGGCAGATTTACACGCTGACACATTTTCCTGAAGTGGCGAAAGCGGAGCACGAATACAACATTCTCCACCTATCGCAACCTATTGAAGAGCACGAACATCCTTTCTACTTCTATCTCCACAAACTTCCATACACTTTCTTCGGATTCTCCAATCTCTCCTCAGCCTTCTCGATTGCCGTCAAACAGATTATAACCTATATCATTCTATTCTCAGGCCTCATCACATTAGTATTCTCGTTAAAGAAAATGTCCCATAAAATCACGTTGCTGAGCACACTGATTTTTGTTTACCTCTTCTTCTCTTTGGCTCAGACCAAAATGGTCGCTTACCCCTTCATTGTCAGCGTCATTTGGTTTGCCAGCATCGGTGCCTTTTTGGACTTGATATTCAGAAAAATTCTGACGCTTATCAGAAATCAAAAAATATATAATCTATTAGGGGCAGGGATTCTTATTTTTTCTGCAATCTATATGATAAACTTTCCTCGCATTCAAACATTTCACTCAAAATACTACTATCTGCATCAATCTTCGGTACTGAATGTCAAAACCTTTACCAAACTACAGGAAACGCTTCCTGAAAAAACGATTATTTTCAATGTGAAGGGAAAAGACAGCCATCTTAACATTGAATGCTGCTTCTTCTCCCAATGCGACAGTTACACAATCATTCCGCCGCAGACAACTGTTGAGAAACTGAAGAAAGAGGGTTATCATATCGCATGCTTTACACAGGGAGGTCTTCCGGATTACCTCCTCAATGATTCTGATATTATTCTCATTCACGATAAATATATTTAAAAATTTCGAGCATGAAAAACAAATTTATATTTTTTATACTCAGCGCTTTATCTGGAATTATGCTTTGGTTATCTTGGTACCCAATCAGCATTACTTTCCTAATCTTTTTTGCTTTTATCCCCTTGTTTTTCATCAGCGAAAAGATCGTAAATTCATCTATGCGCCATCCCTTTTGGCAAGGTGTAGGATTTAGTTTTCCAGCATTCTTAATTTGGAACGCAGCTACTACATGGTGGATTTGGAATAGTACTGCGGAAGGTTCTCTAGCAGCATTTATCCTCAATGCACTATTTATGAGTATCATTTTTGGTTTTTGGACTCACTACCGAACTCGTCGTCACACCCTAATTCCGCATTCCATATTTTTAATCTCCCTATGGATGAGTTTTGAATTTCTGCATCTTCATTGGGATTTGCAATGGCCTTGGCTTAACTTGGGCAATGTTTTTGCACCTTGCACCCAATATGTACAATGGTATTCCGTTACTGGAACTTTCGGAGGAACTTTATGGATATTAATTATCAATCTACTGATTTTCAATATTATAAAATCAATAAAGATAGATAAAAAAGTGATGTGGCGCAATATTCTCATCACATTTACCATATTCTTAATTCCTATTCTTATTTCAGTAATTACATTTGCAAACTACAAAATACCTGAAAAGAATGGCATTGAAGCAGTCGTTGTTCAACCCAATACTGATCCTTACTCAGAGCAATTTTATTTAGGCAACGACGACTTTGTAGCACGAATTATTGAAACGGCTATACCTAAAATCACCGACAGCACAGCAATCATTCTTACCCCAGAATCCTCCATCCATCGAACTGTTATCGAAAATTTACTAGTAAGTAGAAAATTCTCTCCCGAAAACCCAAGTTATTATGGCATTACTCTTTTCGACTCATTATTTCAGTATTATCCCAAAATCAATGTCATAGCAGGAATCTCTTCCGTTAAATTCTACAATTACCCAGCAACAATAACAGCGCAAGACAATGGTAATGGTATGTTTATGGACGTTTTTAACACAGCAATGAGTTACAATCGCCACGGGGCCGTTGACTTTTACCACAAAAGTCATTTAGTACCAGGAGTTGAAAAGATGCCATTTGCAAAAGTACTTCACGCCATTGGATTTGACAACGTAGTGATTAACTTAGGGGGACCGCGTTCCCCTTTAGGCACCGACAGCATTTCTCATCCACTCATTGCTTCTACCGATAATAAGATAAAAATCGGCGTTCCCATCTGCTATGAATCTGTTTTTGGAGAAGTTTGCGGAGAATTTGTTCAGAATGGAGCTTCCCTCCTCGGCATCATCACCAATGATGCATGGTGGGGAGAAACACCTGGGCACCAGCAACACTTCATTTATGCAAAACTTCGTGCAGTAGAAACTCGTCGTTACGTAATTCGCGCTGCAAATACAGGAATCTCCTCCATCATTAACCCGCGAGGAGAAGTGATAAAGAAAACCCGCTACAACGAACGCACAGCTATCAGAGGTACCATCTATCCCAATGAAAAAATCACTTTCTATGCAAAAAATGGAGATTATTTAGCCAGATTTGCTGTCGGAATAATGCTTTTATCATTGATTTCGCATATTTTTTATTCTATTTATAAGCGAATCAAAACAAAAAAGAGATTAGCATAATTTTGTGATTCTGCAATTTATTATTGCTATTTTCCAGAATCGAGAAAGAACTTTTTCTTGTAAAGAGAGAACAGAAATTTATGTAATTTTGCAACCTTAATTGAAAATCATACACTATGTTAAGAACAAACACTTGCGGAGAACTCAATAGTTCTCATATTAATCAAAAAGTAACCCTCTGCGGATGGGTTCAAAAGGTGCGCAAATTAGGCGGAATGACATTCGTGGATTTGCGTGACAGATATGGAATTACACAATTGGTTTTCAATGCGGAAACCCATGCAGAAATGTGTGAAAAAGCGGAACATTTAGGTAGAGAATGGGTTATTCAGATTGAAGGAACCGTAGCCGAACGATACAATAAAAACAAAAATATTCCTACTGGAGATATCGAAATTATCGTTGATAAAATTAATATTCTCAACACTTCAGAAGTACCTCCATTCACCATTGAGGAAGATACCGACGGCGGTGATGAGTTGCGAATGAAATATCGCTATTTAGATTTGCGTCGCGAAGTGGTTCGCCGTAATTTAGAACTTCGTCACAAAGTAGCTTTCGAAGTAAGAAGTTACCTCAACAACCAAGGATTTTTAGAAGTGGAAACGCCAATCTTGGTTAACTCTACTCCTGAAGGTGCCCGCGATTTTATCGTTCCTAGCCGTATGAATCCAGGACAATTCTACGCACTCCCTCAAAGTCCACAAACTTTGAAACAATTACTTATGGTTAGCGGCTTTGACCGTTACTTCCAAATTGTAAAATGTTTCCGTGATGAAGACCTTCGCGCAGATCGTCAACCCGAATTTACCCAAATCGATTGCGAGATGTCATTTGTGGAACAAGAAGATATTCTTCAAATGTTTGAAGGAATGAGCCATCATATTTTCAAAAGCTTAAAAGGAATCGACTTGCCCAAATTTCCACGTATCAGTTGGGCAGACGCTATGAAATATTATGGTTCTGACAAACCAGACACCCGCTTCGATATGAAATTTGTCGAATTGATGAATGTAATGAAAGGTCACGGATTCTCTGTATTTGACAATGCCGAATATATTGGCGGTATCTGTGCCAAAGGAGCTGGCAGCTACACACGCAAGCAGTTAGATGCTCTTACTGACTTCGTAAAACGTCCTCAAATTGGTGCCAAAGGTTTGGTTTACGCACGCGTAGAAACCGATGGTAATGTAAAATCAAACGTAGATAAATTCTTTACCCAAGAAATTTTACAGCAACTGAAAGCGGCTTTCAATGCCGAACCAGGCGACTTAATTCTGATTATGAGCGGTGACAACGCCAATAAAACCCGCAAACAACTCTGTGAACTTCGTCTTGAGATGGGTTCTCAATTAGGATTGCGTGATAAAGAGAAATTCTCCTGCTTATGGGTTGTGGACTTCCCATTATTAGAATGGAGTGAAGAAGACAATCGTTACTATGCTATGCACCACCCATTTACAGCTCCAAAACCAGAAGATATTCCGTTATTAGATAGTAATCCAGGTGCAGTACGCGCTAATGCCTATGATATGGTTATCAACGGTGTTGAAGTAGGTGGAGGTTCTATCCGTATTCACGATAGCAAGTTACAGAAAAAGATGTTTGAGGTTCTAGGATTTACTGAAGAACGCGCTGAAATCAACTTTGGCTTCCTGATGAATGCTTTCAAGTTTGGTGCACCACCTCACGGAGGAATTGCCTACGGTCTTGACCGCTACGTCAGCCTTTTAGCTGGCTTAGATAGTATTCGCGACTGCATCGCTTTCCCAAAGAATAACCAAGGTAGAGATGTGATGTTAGATGCTCCAACCCTCATCAGCCAAGAGCAACTTGACGAATTGGGAATCTCTGTTAATCCTAAAGAGGAAAACTAAAAACTCATATCATAAAAAAAGCCGCAATTTTTCAATTACGGCTTTTTTTTTTGTAGGATAGATAATTAAAAGTCTATTTCCAAGTAATCGGGATGTTTTTGATGGAAACAGGATTCACGCCTGCCATATTACTTCCCAATCTAAGATCACCTCCAATCGCATAAAAACCAACTCTTAACAGATAGATAGACTCTAAAGCACCCATATCTGTAAAATAATAGGTAAACGTTTTAGGTAAATCTTTCGAGAATTTTTCACCTACTGAACCACCGCCATTTGTACTTATGTATTTATTTCCAGATTTGTCGAAAGCCTCAAGCTTATAATTATCGGAACCCAGAGAGAGACTTGCTTCTTTATGCTCTGTTGTCGCTCCAATAACCAGTGTCACATTGCCAGTAGCTTTCTCACCTTCGCAACTTACAATATATAATTGGGTAATTGCGGACAATTCATAACTCTCATCAACGATGTTTTGCGTAGGCATAGTTTCCCATTTAATCGGAATATTACGAATCTGTACAGGTTCAATTTCCGGGCCGTCACTGATTCGAAAATCCGGAGTAATAATATAAAACCCCAAAGAAAGTACTTCTAATACAGCAAGATCTGCAGGAACGTCTTTCACCACAAACTCATAACGCGTGGGCACATCCACCAATAAATCCAAATGACCTTTTGATTTATTGTTACGGGCATTTACCGAGAATCTGTTTCCCTTTGCGTCAGCAGCAAAATCATCCCTGCTAGAACCGAGGCCCATTGTGGTTCCATCCTTTTTTGCTTGCACAGAGATCGTAACCAAGAGTTCTTCACTGGCAGGATTTCCCACACAAGTAACTTCCATAAATTGCGCAGCTGTGCTTGCTTTAGGCGCAAATTTAATAAACAGCTCGTTACTCATATTGATGCCCGTAGCACTTTCCCCAACCCGACGAATAAAACTTCCAAATTTGGATTGTTTTTTCTCTTTGGGTTGATCTTGCGCACTTACAGATGAAAGCAACAAAGTACAAATTAGCAGCAAAAGAACTCTTCTCATAGAACAAAGCGTTTAATATTATTGTAATGGATTTGTCACGTACCACGTACCCTCAATCTTCTCTACCTCAATTTTTTTATTTTTGGTAACTTTTTCACCATCTTCATCGAAAACGATTTCAACGGCTACTTCAGCATTTGCATCATCAACCATAGTTACTTCACCAATAGTAAATGATTCAATCTTTTCTTTAGATGCACCAAAAGCAGCAATCATACCAATTATACCTTGTTTCTCTTCGTCATTCATACCAATGCCATCCTTACTTAAATCTACAACTTTTCCCCACTCGTGAGCTTGACGTGCTTTTAAGCAATCTTTCACTACTGCTTCAGGACTATTTGAAGAAGAACAACTTGCCATAACCAAGGCGATTGCTAATGTTAAAAATGCAAAAATTTTTTTCATAATTGTATTGTTTTTAAAATTAGGACTTCTAATTAAACTCTTAATAAAATCTCCATCAACTTTGCGAAGCCCTTTAAACAAAATCGACGAGATTAGTGCTACTAATATGCAAAATATTTGAATATTATTTCATCTTACAAATAATATTCAGAATAAACTCTAATTTTACCAATATTCTTGACAATCATACACATAAGAAGAAGACTCTTGCATCAGTTGTTGTGTTCCTGAGGAGAAATCGCCTACCGTAACTTCATAACATTCCTTATTGGTTTCCACAACCTCATATCGGTCTTCGTAGAAAATATCTCCATACGTTACACCATTATAATCCCAATCGTCGTATGCTCTTACATGGCAAGAACACTCTCTTTTGTTACAAGAGGAAAAAAGAAGAATCGTCACAAATGTGAAGATGAATAAAAAAAACTTTTTCATAGCAATAAATGGTTTTCAATTTGTTACTTATATTATTTTCTTTCATTTTGCGAAAAATCTTTAAACAAAATGACTTTGCAAATATAGTAAATATTCCAATAAAAACAGATAACATATCCATTCTTTTTACAAAAAGTACAATATATTAATATTCAATTACTTAAAAAGAAAATGAATATTTCATTTTAAGATAAGCAAGTACAAGTAATTCGATTTAAATTACTTTTTTGAATTTTAGGAAATAGAAAGAAAGCAGAAGTCTAATAAATTTTAAATCAATATCAATTCATGATTGCAAGCAGGAAGATACTTTCCCAAAAGATCTTCCATTTTGATTTTTATAAAGCAACTAACTGTACCATCTGTACAACAATAGTATGGTTGTTCTGTCACTTCTCTATCCATCACAAAAACAACATTTTGTGTTGATTGAGCGCATGCACACAAAATAGTAGCAGCCCCGTGCTCTGTTCCAGCAATTTCCAGCAACTTCTCGGCAGAAGCAAACGACACACGCGAAATTCCCAATGTCTGACTAAAATCGCGTGTTACAAAGGGCTTATCGTCACGGGTAACATAGATGTAGAAACGGGTTTGCTGACGGTTACAGAGAAAAATTGTTTTGACAATTCTTCCTCCAATACCACTATTGATATTTTGGCAATCCTCCATCGTGATACCTGGGTCTGTATCTACACGCTCGAAAGCGATCTCCAACTTTGCTAATAACTCATACACGCTCTGTTGCAGTGGAGAGCTGAACACTGGCGGCGGTGTAGTCATTCGTGAACTTACGTAAAACATAACTTATCTTTCAAATAACTCTTTATAACGTGAATTTATATAATTATAAGTATCGATATAACATTTAAAAAATCCTTGCGTGTTTTGTGTAATCACTGGTTTTTCCAAGTTCATCTTGCGGATTTTTTCAAAATCGTAGCGTCCATTTACCTTCCAACCTTGCAAAATACCAATATCAATAGCTGCGGTAGGACAGAAGAAAGAACAGCGCATACACATCAGACAATTGTGATGAAACTTAATTTGGCCTTTTTCGTTACGATAAATATTTTGAGTTGGGCACTGCTTAATACACAAATTACAATCTATACATTTATCCTTTTTAACTTTATAGAAAAATGAATTAATATCTCCGCCAATAAATTGAATAGAGACAACACGAGTTACAATTTTATGCCACAACTTATACCTTTTAATATTAGGAATTTGGTTTTTTATCTCATACAATAAAATCTCGTATAATTTTTCATCCATATCCAAAATCTCTTTCACCAATTCTTCCTCAAAGCGGAAATGGATGTTATAGGGCATCATAAAGTGATACTCATTTTCAATAATAGCCTTTGATCGTTTCAATTTGCGCCAAACGAAGAGCGAAGAGGCATCGTTAACTTTCTCTGTTTCTCCAGAATTTTTATAGATAAATGTCCGGATTCCTCTAGGAAATTTTTGGTAACGAATAAATTTAAGAAATGGCCATGGCGCGTTGTATCCATAAATTGGATAGCCCAATCCAACAATATCATAACGTGATAAATCCAGTCGTTCCAATTTCAACGGGTCGATTTCGTAAAGGTCAACCTCATCACCCGCTTTTTCAAACTTCTCTTTTAAAATCTTTGAAGTATAACGAGTATTAAAGGTTCCTGTAAAATAGATTAATAGACATTTCATTTATAATCACTTGTTTCGCCAAATCTTGGATAAAAAATATTTACCATACTTTCCCAAACGTTCAGGATTTTTTCTTCTTGCTTCTTTAAGAAAATTAGTTTTGCGCAACGAAAACAGATTTATCAGACCACGCAATTCAAAATACTCATAACAACGCTTATAACCGATAGATTTTATCTTCCATGCACCTTCAATTTTCGTATAAAAGACATTGTAAATTGCTGCTCCATGCAATTTTACAAAGAAAATCTTATGTTGAAGAAAATCTTCAAGATACCATTGGGCTTTTGCATTTGAAGAATCTAAGATGTCGATTTCGCCTCCGTGGATTAGATGTGTTGAGGGCATATTCAGCGACATCACCTTACAAAGGAACTTTATAATCTCCTCTTTCCCATGGTAAGCCATCTTACCATCTCCATACGAAGATTCAGCATCCTCTGCAAAACACTCTGCAACACCATCAAAATCACGCGTATCCAAACATCTTTGATACTTTGCCTGCAAATAACGAATCGCTTCAATATCTTCAAGGCGCAAAACTCTTTCCTCTAAAGTCATACACAATATATTAATTATCAAATACTTTGTATATATTGTAGATTCTATTTTTAATCCTAAATATTAATTCTGATTTTAAAATTTGATAGGAAATAAAATCGTGCGAAAGTACAATTTTTCGATAAATATATGTTGAGGTTTAAAAAATATATTGTATTTTTGCCGAAACTATAAAGACAAACATAATATGAATAATATGATATGTAAAAATTGCGGCGCACCTATAAGTGAAAATCATCGATTTTGTCCTGAATGTGGAGAGAAAATTACTATTGAAATGGGTGAGATAAATCCCAATTTTCAAGTTTCCCCACAACCTACACATTCCCAAACTCCACCTGAAAATTATTTGATTTGGGCTATTTTAGCAACAATATTTTGTTGTTGGCCCTTTGGCATTCCAGCCATAATAAATGCAAGCAAGGTGGATTCTGCTTTTAACCGAGGAGACTACGCAGGAGCAATAGAATATTCACGAAATGCAAAAAAGTGGACTATCGTATCTGCTGTTGTAGGATGCACCGTTGTTCTACTTTACATAATATTTATTGTTGCAATGATGATGCTAGAAATACTCTAATAGGTCCTCTATAAAACATGAAAAAATTGACATCTTGGGGAATCATAATTGCGGGAGTAATTATGTTGGGGGTAATCTATTTTTATATTGATCCTTCCAAATACCATATGCCTCGTTGCCCGTTTAATGCATTGACAGGGTTACTTTGTCCAGGCTGCGGTTCTCAAAGAGCAATACATGCATTGTTGCACATGAACATTTCCCAAGCATTCAACTTTAACCCTCTATTGATAATTGCATTACCCTACGTTGTACTTGGAGGATTACTTCAGCTTTTTGATATGAAGAATAGACTTATATTATGGCTGCGTCTCAATCTTTTCGGAAGATGGGCAGCCTATATATGGGGAATTGTAATTATAGCATATTGGATTTGTAGAAATTTAAATTTTTATAATCCTATTATTTTCAACACTATTTAAAGGGGAAGAAGAAATTTCCACCTCAATCAGTGCCGTGATGGACAATCTGAAACATTACATCCGCTACACCCTCTCGAGCAATTAGAAGAACTCTTTCGTCGAAATACGAAATAGCAAGCTACGGCAAATGCCAATAAAACGAGGAACAAAACGATACAGGTGGCTGCATTCATATACAAATTTTAGATAAAAATTGCTGCTAATAGATACGATAAGTAAGCACATATCCAAGCAATAAAACATTGTAAAATAACAATAAAAAACGCCCATTTTGCTCCCAACTCACGATTTACAGAAGCGATAGCTGCCACACATGGCGTATAAAGCAAACAGAATACCAACATCGGAATTGCGGTAAGTGGCGTAATTACCGACATTACTCCCAAAACACCCAATGTTGACACTACCATCTCTTTTGCGATAAAACCTGTAACCAAAGCCGTTACGATTTGCCATTCTCCTAACTGCATTGGGGCAAAAATTGGCGTCAACGCACCACTAATTCTTGCTAACATACTCTCTGCAGAATCTGATGCAACATGAAATTGGAAATCGAACGTTTGCAATGCCCAAATCACAACCGAAGCCACAAAAATAATAGTAAATGCTCGCTTCACAAAATCCATAGTTTTATCCCACAACAAATGCCCAACATTTTTAACTTGTGGCAAACGATAATTAGGCAACTCCATTACAAAAGGAGATGCCTCTTTTCTTCTATACAACTTCTTTGTTATTAAGGCTGTTATCAATCCAACAATTACACCTAAAAGATAGAGGAGCACGACCACCAAACCAGCATGTTTGGGGAAGAAGGTTCCCGCAAAAAAAACATAAATCGGAATCTTTGCGGAGCAACTCATAAAAGGCGTCAACATAATTGTTCTTTTTCTATCGTTGGTAGAAGAAAGAGTTCGGGTTGCCATAATTGCTGGCACGGAGCAGCCGAAACCAATCAGCAACGGCACGATACTATGCCCAGAAAGGCCTAATTTTCGCAGTGGCTTATCCATTACAAAGGCAATTCGTGCCATATAACCGCTATCCTCCAAAATACTAAGAAAAAAGAAGAGAATAATAATAAGAGGGAGGAAAGAAAGAACACTTCCCACACCACCAAAAATTCCGTCAACAACGAGTGAGCGCACCGTAACGCTAACATCATTACGTTCCATTGCGCGGTCCGTAAGATTTGCCAAATAGGCAATACCATTTTCTAACAGATCCTGCAAAGGAGCTCCGAGTAACTCTATTGAAAAGTAGATAATTAGAGATATAATAGCTAGGAAGATTGGAATTGCGCTCCATTTTCCCGTTAAAACCTTATCTATCTTCCGGCTACGAATAAACTCCTTACTTTGTTTAGGTTTAACCACTGTTTGCTCGCACAATTTCTGAATAAAAGCATAACGCATATCTGCAATAGCCGCTGCGCGGTCTAAACCACGCTCCTCTTCCATCTGCGCAATAATATGTTCCAACGTATCTTTTTCACGCTGAGGCAGATTTAACACGTTCAAAATCAGATTATCGCCTTCGATCAACTTGAGTGTTGCGAAACGAACTGGAATTTTAGCCTTTTCAGCATGATTTTCAATCAAGTGCATAATACTATGAATGCAACGATGCACGGCACCTCCAGACTCATCTTTTTGACAAAAATCTTGGCGTGCGGGCAACTCCTGAAACTTTGCCACATGGATAGCATGCTCAACTAACTCTTCGACACCTTCGTTGCGAGCTGCAGAAATAGGAACAACAGGAATTCCTAAAATTTTCTCTAACTCATTCACGCGAATACTTCCATTATTATTCCGAACCTCATCCATCATATTCAATGCTAGCACAAGAGGGATACCTAGTTCCATCAATTGCACTGTAAGATAGAGATTTCGCTCAATATTTGAAGCATCAACAATATTAATAATGGCTTTCGGTTTCTCATCCATAATCACCTTCCGAGCCACCAACTCCTCCGCTGTATATGGAGATAGAGAATAGATTCCTGGTAAATCTGTAACTAAAGTTTCAGGGTGCCCCATTATCACTCCATCCTTTCTATCAACGGTTACACCAGGAAAATTTCCTACATGTTGTTTAGCGCCTGTCAGCTGATTAAAAAGGGTTGTTTTTCCACAATTCTGCTGCCCCACCAAAGCAAAGGTCAATTGAGTTCCTTTAGGAAGTGGATTTTCATCTTTTTTAGAGTGAAATTTACCCTCCTCTCCAAAACCAGGGTGCGCATTGTGATCGTGCAAAGATTCAAAATAAGAGAACTCCTCTTTAAGAGAAATATGATTATCAACATTTTCTATTTCTTCTTGACAATCAATCTTTTCCACCTCAATTTGTTCTGCATCAGCAAGACGTAATGTCAGCGAATATCCGTGGACTTGTAGTTCCATTGGGTCCCCCATAGGAGCAAACTTCATTAGCGTAAGTTGAGTTCCAGGAATCATTCCCATATCCAAAAAATGCTGACGCAAGGCACCTTTACCGCCCACATTTTTGACCACTGCCTTCTCTCCTATATTTAAATCTTTCAATAACATATAAAGTAAATTTATTTATTTTTACAGTGTATAAACTTCAAAAGTACAATATATTTTTGAAATGCAAAGATAACATTTCTTTTTCAGAAATTTATCATCATTAGTAAGAAAATGAATATAAAAACTCACCATAAATAGGGATTTAGAGAGAAGAGCGCAAGAAAAAAGCAAAAGGAGATTCATCATCAAAAGAAAGAAAAATAAACTCTCAAAAATGGCGTTTTGTATTAAAAAAAATCGTATTTTTGTGATTTGCACATTATTTTGCATTTAATTAGTATTCAATCATTTATAAAAACATGAAAGAAAAAAACAACGATTTCAACTCCTTTGGACTCATTCGCTTTATGTGGCAATGGCGTATTCTTCTAATTGCCGTCAGCATTACAGCAGCAATTTTGTCCTTTATTTTTTCTATGCCTTGCTTCATTAATCCACAATTCAAATCCACAGCTGTTGTATATGCTCCACGAACCAATTCTGTATCCAAAATTTTGACAAACGAACAAAATTACAACGAACGTTTAGATATTAAAGCGTACGCTGTTGAAGAGGAAACCGAGCAGATGATGCAGATTCTGAACTCTCGCGAAATGCAAGATAAATTGATAGAAACTTTCAACTTATCTGTACATTACGACATTGACAGTACAAAAAAACATTGGAAAACAAAACTTTACAAAGCAGTAAAGGATAAGGTGGATATTAAACGCACTGAATTTGGTGCGATTTCAATAACAGTAGCTGACCACGACAGCCAATTTGCTGCTGATATGGCCAACGAAATCACTCGCCAACTAGATACAATCAAAAACCGCATAGAGTATGAACGTGCAAAAGCTGCATATCAACTTCTTGCGCAACAAGTTGTAGAGATGGACGCCGAAATCAAACGTATTGACGACTCTCTCCGAGTTTTAGGAGAAAAGGGCGTTTTGATGCTTGAAAAACAGAGCGACCGTTTGAGCCAACAATATGCCATTGCTGTGGCACAAGGCAATCAAGCAGCCATGAGCCGTTTAGAAAAAGAGATTGAAAAGGTTGCACTTTGGGGACCTACCGTACTCTCGCTCCAAAACGAGCAGTTGGAATATAGTCATTTCAAAGCACTTTGCAAATCCAAAATGTTAGATGCAAAGATGGATATGGACGGCGGAATGCCTGTAAAATTTGTTATCGATAATGCAATTGCTCACGATAAAAAAGCATATCCTAAAAGATCTGTCATTATGATTTTATCCACTTTAGGAGCTTTTATTCTCACCTTAATGACCCTTTTAATTATCAACAACATCAAAGAGGATCCAATTGCTCCATCTCATAAAAAAGAGGAATAAGATAGTGAATAGAAAGCAGTTATATATTACCATTGCAACTTCCATTGCTTTCTTGGCATTGAATAGTTACGCTATCAGTAGGGAATTTTTTCTACTTCCGCTACTGAGTGTCGGCGTTGTTCTACTCTATATGCTAATATATAAACTCGACACACTACTCTACATTATGGCATTTGCCACCCCTTTCTCGATTCCTTTTCAAAATGCAAAAATCAACCTAAGCCTTTCCATGCCTACTGAAGTGATTATGGTTTCTGCCACACTTTTGTTCGTCTTGAGAATCCTTTACGACCTTCGGTATGATAGACGTGTGCTCAAACATCCGATTACACTTGCGCTATTCGGCTATCTTATTTGGATGTTGATTACATGTATAACTAGCGAACTACCAGGAATTTCATTCAAATATCTCGCCTCTACACTTTGGCTTATTACCTCTAGCTACTTCTTAGTTATCTTGCTTATTCGTAAGAAATTTCAAGATGCTATCAACTATATGAGTTGCTATTTGGCAGGATTGGCAATTGTGATTATCATTGTAACGATTAAGTTTGCGCTTTGGGGATTTCCCGAACGCGGAATGCATTGGGTAATGTCGCCGTTCTACAACGACCACACTGCGTACGGAGCAGCCATTGCCTTTATGCTCCCCTTCTCCATCGCCTTTATCTTCCTGAAAGAGAATACAAAACAACGTCGTATATTCTACATTACTACAACACTAATTCTCTTGATGGCGCTCTACCTCTCCTATTGTCGCGCAGCTTGGCTCAGCGTAATTATCTTTACTGGCGTTTGGCTTGCCATTCGTATGCGTATTAAATTTTCGTGGCTACTAACAGGCGGGGCACTAATTTTCCTAACATTCTTCTATTTTGCTGACGATATTTTGTACAAAATGGAGAAAAATACACAAGATTCCTCTGGAAATTTTGTAGAGCACGTCAAATCAATCAGTAATATCAAAACTGATGCTTCCAATGTTGAACGTTTAAATCGTTGGGACGCTGGCTTCCGAATGATAAAGGAACGTCCTATTGCAGGTTGGGGACCAGGAACCTATCAATTTTTGTATGCTCCATATCAGCGTGTTAAGTATAGAACCATCATCTCAACTAACTTTGGTGATGTAGGAAGTGCGCACAGCGAATATATCCGACCTTGTGTAGAGAGTGGTTTTATAGGTCTGCTCACAACGGTTCTTCTGTTTTTTATCGTAATCTACTATGGTATAACTACACATATTCGTCTCAAAAATCACACAGCCAGACTTCTAACACTTGCGGCAACACTTGCCCTTATCAGCTACTATACCCATGGCATTCTCAACAATTTCTTAGAAACCGACAAGCTGGCACTTCCCTATTGGGGTGCAATTGCTATCATCGTTCTAATGAATCTATATCTTAAAGAGGAAAATAACAAACATAGAATCAAAACAATTGAAAATAAAGAACTATGAACAATATTAGTATGATTGCTGCTATCGGAAAACGTAATGAGTTGGGGTTTAAAAACCAGCTTTTATGTCATCTCCCTGCAGATTTGAAACATTTCAAAGAGATTACAAGTGGGCACACTGTTATTATGGGCGATGTTACTTGGCACACCCTTCCCGTTAAGCCACTTCCTAATCGCAGGAACATCGTAATGACCTTAGACCGAGACGCTAAATTTGAAGGTTGCGAAGTAGTTCACTCCGTAGAAGAAGCGTTGAAAACTGTTGAAAATGAAGAAGAAGCGTTCATCATGGGCGGAGCTACTATCTATAAACTTTTCATCAATATCGCATCAAAACTTTACATTACACGCATACAATCTGAATTTGAAGCGGACGTTTTCTTCCCTGAAATTGATGAAAATCGTTGGCAAATTGCGGAATCTTCTTTCCGTGAAAAAGATGAAAAAAACATACATAACATTGAATTTCAAACCCTTATCTTAAAATAGAAATATGAAAAAGAGAATCCTATTCACATTGTTCATCACTTTTGCAGGCGTATTCAATCTCTTCGCACAAAAGGGAAATGAAACAATTCCTAATCTTCCCATTGATGAGGATACAAAATTAGTTACATATCAAGAAGTGGTACAAGAACCTGGCACTCCAGAAATCCTTTTCGACCGCGCGATGGCATGGGTAAAAAGCTACTTTAAAAACAGTGAAAATATCATTCAAAGTAGCGACAAAGAGAAAGGAATTATAATGTTGCGACCAAGCATTCGCATCTACACAATTCTGAAAGATGGTAAGCAACATTACAAGAACTTAGTATATTACAATTTCAAAATCGAGTGCAGAAACGATCGTTATCGTTACACATTAACAGATTTTAACGAAAAGGCACAATCTGCAGCTCCGATTGAAAATTGGTTCAAACGCGACCATCCACATTGGGAACCTAATTGGTATCTATGGCTGAATCAAGTGAATGATGAGGTAATTAAGATTACGCAGGCCTTAGAAGAGGGAATGCTACCTGTGGAGGAGAAAGTTGACGAATGGTAAATCAGAAATATATCTATCAATTTATTAACATAAAAAAATAATTATGGATTTTAGTTTAACGAAACAAGAAGAGTTGTTTTTACTGATGATTCGGGAATTTGCCGAAAACGAAGTAAAACCTTTAGCAGCGGAAATTGATGAAGAAGAGAGATTTCCAATGGAAACTGTGAAAAAGATGGGAGAAATTGGTTTAATGGGTATCCCTGTTCCTGTTGAATATGGCGGACAAGGCGGCACAAACCAAATGTACTCTATGGCAGTAGAAGAACTTTCTCGCGCTTGTGCAACTACTGGCGTTGTTCTTTCAGCTCATACCTCTTTGTGCGTAGCTCCTATTTTAGAAAATGGTACCGAAGAACAAAAAATGAAATATTTGCCCAAACTCTGTAGTGGAGAATGGATTGGCGCTTTTGGTTTAACAGAACCTAATGCAGGAACAGATGCTGCAATGCAACAAACTACTGCCGTTGACGCTGGCGATAAATGGATTCTTAATGGTTCTAAAATCTTCATTACCAATGCTGGTTATGCTAACGTTTATATCGTTATGGCAATGACTGACAAGTCTTTAGGAACAAAAGGTATTTCTGCATTCATCGTAGAAAAAGGTATGCCAGGTTTCAGCATTGGTAAGAAAGAGAAAAAATTAGGTATTCGCGGTTCTGCAACTTGCGAACTTATTTTTGAAAACTGCGAAGTTCCAAAAGAAAACCTTTTGGGTGCATTAGGAAAAGGTTTCAGTATTGCAATGAAAACTTTGGACGGCGGTCGTATCGGTATTGCTGCTCAAGCACTTGGTATTGCTCAAGGTGCAATGGACGAAACTATTAAATATACCAAAGAACGCAAACAATTCGGAAAAGCTATTGCTCATTTTCAAAACACCCAATTCCAAATGGCAAACTTGGAAACACGCGTTCAAGCGGCTCGTTTGTTAGTGCGCTCTGCTGCTTACAAAAAGGACATGAAACTTCCTTACTCTGCAGATGCTGCTATGGCAAAATTGTTTGCTGCTGAAACAGCAATGGAAGTTACTACCAAAGCGGTGCAATTCCATGGTGGATATGGTTACACTCGCGAATATAGCGTCGAAAGAATGATGCGTGATGCTAAAATTACAGAAATCTACGAAGGAACTTCAGAAGTTCAACGTATGGTTATTGCAGCTAAATTATTCAAATAACAGAAAATTAGAAAACATAAAGATATGAAAATTGTAGTTTGTATAAAACAAGTTCCTGATACTACCGAAATTAAGATTAATCCGGCTACAGGAACTATGATTCGCGATGGCGTTCCTAGTATTATGAACCCTGACGATAAAGGCGGATTAGAAATGGCTTTGAGATTGAAAGATCAATATGGCGCACACGTTACTGTAATCACAATGGGATTACCACAAGCTGACGCAATCTTGCGCGAAGCTTTCGCAATGGGCGCTGATAGAGCTATCCTTCTTACTGATAGAAAATTGGCAGGTGCCGATACCTTGGCAACCTCTAATGCATTGGCAGGAGCTCTCCGCTGCCTCGACTATGACTTGATCATTACAGGTCGCCAAGCAATCGATGGCGATACCGCTCAAGTAGGTCCTCAAATGGCTGAACATCTAGACCTTCCTCAAGTTTCTTACGTTACCAATGTAGAATGGAAAGAAAACAATATCATTGTGAAGAAAGAAAATGAAGATGGATACCAAATGTTAGAAGTGTCAACACCATGCGTACTTACCGTTTTGGCTTCCGCTAATAAGGCTCGCTATATGCGCGTGGCTGGCATTATGACTGCTTTCGACCGCGAAGTGGAAATCTGGAATGCAGACAAAATCAATGTTGACGAAGCTAAATTAGGTCTTAATGGATCTCCAACTCGCGTAAAAAAATCCTTTACCAAAGGACAAAAAGCCGCTGGAGAACAATATGAAGTAGATCCAGAAGAAGCTGTAGGAATTATTATCAGCAAATTGAAAGAGAAATTTATTATTTAACCTTCCTAAAATTGTATAAAATGAATAAAGCAGATTATAAAGACGTATATGTTTTCATCGAACAAAGAGAAGGAAATGTGCAGTCAGTGGCACTCGAATTATTAGGTAAGGCTAAAGAATTGGCAGCTGCATTAAATGAGAAAGTAGTAGCACTTTTCCCTGGTTATAATATCAGCAATCAAGCCCAAATGCTTATTGAATATGGTGCTGATAAAGTTATTTGTATCGACCAACCCGAATTAAAAGATTATTTAACCGAACAATACAAACAAGCTCTATGCCAAGCTATCGACGAGTTCAAACCTAGCATCGTACTTTTAGGCGCAACAACAATCGGTCGTGATTTGGGTCCAAGACTTTCTGCAAAAGTAGGTACTGGTCTTACCGCAGATTGTACCCGTTTGGAAATCTCTGAAGAGAGAGAACTTATGATGACTCGTCCTGCTTTCGGTGGTAACTTAATGGCAACCATTATGTGTACTGAACACCGCCCACAAATGTCAACTGTTCGTCCAGGTGTTATGCAAAAAGCTGATAGAGATGCTTCTCGCAAAGGCGAAATCATCGAGTTTAAACCTGTTTTCGATGCATCTAAATTTAAAGTTCGTATTTTAGAATCCGTAAAAGAAAATAAAGATAAAGTCAACATCACAGAAGCAAAGATTTTGGTTTCTGGTGGTAGAGGTGTTGGAAATGCTGAAGGATTCAAAAAATTGGAAAAAATGGCTAACGTCCTCGATGCTCAAGTTTCCTCTTCCCGCGCTATGGTAGATGCTGGCATTATGGACCACGATCGCCAAGTAGGTCAAACTGGAAAAACCGTTCGTCCTGACCTATACTTCGCTATTGGTATCTCAGGTGCTATCCAACACTTGGCAGGTATGGAAGAATCTGATTATATCATTGCTATCAACAAAGATAAATATGCTCCTATCTTTGGTGTAGCAGACTTAGGAATTGTTGGTGATATGAACAAAATTGTTCCACTTCTCACCGAAAGATTAGAAAAAGAACTAAAAAAATAACCCTTTAATCTGAATAAAATGGAAAAAGTTACCTCAATGATACGTTTGAGAATGAGCGCTCATGACGCTCATTATGGTGGAAATCTTGTTGACGGAGCTAGAATGTTAGGCCTTTTCGGTGATGTAGCAACCGAATTACTTATTATCCAAGATGGCGATGAAGGCCTCTTCTGCGCATACGATAACGTGGAGTTCTTAGCTCCTGTTTTCGCTGGTGATTATATCGAAGCGGTTGGCGAAATCACTCACGTGGGAAATAGCTCTCGCAAAATGGTTTTCGAAGCTCGCAAGGTGATTGCTCCTCGCACCGATATTTCAGCTTCCGCTGCTGATGTTTTGCCAGAACCTATCGTAGTTTGCCGCGCTAGCGGAACTTGTGTAGTTCCTAAAAAATGTCAACGCAAAAACCAATAAATTAATACTATATGCAGAAAACGCTCCGAATCTTCGGGGCGTTTTTTTTGTCTTATCTTTTCAGCTTAGTTAATATTGGCGTGCAAATTTTCTCGCCCAAAACCACAACGATACTATCCTGAAAAGTGTGTAAAGTTTGAAATTATGGAGTTATTTTGTTCGATTTTGGAAAGATGCTGAAAAATTTCATTTTTGCAAATATACCTTAAAAATTACGCATTTTTGGAAAAGTACTTTCCCAGAACCACATCTTCTAAGTTCTAAATCTGGCGTTCGTACCCGCTTCAATTCACTAAAATTCACGCTCCAATGCTTGAATCTGCTCATAAAACTCGTATAATTTCAATCCTATCTTATCTCGCTTGAACGAACGTTCGTGCGGCGTAGGTATTGTAGCAACATAAATCTTAGCCACTCCTTGACGCAAAATTTCAAACTGTTCTGGCGCTATAGAGAACTGCGCAGTATAGGCTTTATGCGACATCGGAATAAAAAATCCATCAATAATTACCCAACCAGAAGTAGATTCCTCATCAATCTCTCTTCCTTGCAACTTCAATACCTGACCATCAAAAGTCTTAATCATCATTGTCGTTTCTCCAATAAACTTTCGTTTTCCAGATTTCACTACGGCTATTACATGATAAGATGTATCACTCTTACTGATACTAAATTTTATATTGCAAGATTTTGAGGAAAGAGGTTTGTAATTATAACCTACACTTTGCGATTTTACAGGAATAATCGTCATTACAATCAATGCAATGACAAAAATCGATTTTAAAAAATTTCCTTTCATGATTCAAAAATTTTGTCCTTAAATAATGTTTGTTTGCTTATCCAATAAAACATTTCAAAAGAACAAAAGTTCGAAAGTAAAGGAATCGTAAGATAAAAAGGCGACCGAATGGCCGCCTTTTAAAAATTAAGCTTCTAATAATTTATCATTAGAACCTAACACATTGATAATCTTGTGTATATAAAGTTCTTTCATTCTATCTCGAGCTGGACCCAAATATTTACGTGGGTCAAATTCTGCAGGTTTATCTGCCAAGGCTTTTCTAACCGCAGCTGTCATTGCCAAACGGCTGTCAGAATCGATATTGATTTTACAAACAGCAGATTTAGCAGCTTTACGCAATTGCTCCTCTGGAATACCAACAGCAGCTTTCATTGCACCACCATATTGATTAATCATATCCACATCTTCTTGTGGTACTGATGAGGAACCATGAAGTACTATAGGGAAACCTGGCAACTCCTTCTCGATAGCTTCCAAAACATCAAAAGCCAAAGGAGGAGGTAAAAGTCTTCCCGTTTCTGGGTCGATGGTGCATTGTTCTGGAGTGAATTTGTATGCTCCGTGAGAAGTTCCGATTGAGATTGCTAAAGAATCTACACCTGTTTTTGTCACAAAATCTACTACCTCTTCTGGTTTCGTATAGTGGCTTTCTTCAGCACAAACCTCATCTTCAACACCTGCAAGCACACCCAATTCACCCTCAACGGTTACGTCATACTTGTGTGCATACTCCACAACCTGCTTTGTCAATGCAACATTCTCATCGTATGGAAGCGCAGAACCATCAATCATGACAGAAGAAAACCCCATATCGATGCAAGATTTACAAATTTCGAATGAATCGCCATGGTCCAAGTGGAGAACGATTTCTGGGTGTTCGCATCCCAATTCTTTAGCATACGCTACTGCACCTTCTGCCATAAAGCGCAACAAAGTTTGGTTGGCATAGTTACGTGCACCACGCGAAACTTGAAGAATAACGGGAGACTTTGTTTCCACTGCTGCCATAATAATGGATTGTAGCTGCTCCATATTATTAAAATTGAAGGCTGGAATTGCATATCCACCTTTTACTGCTTTTGCAAACATCTTACGAGTGTTTACAAGTCCTAAATCTTTATAACTAATCATAATTTAAAGTATTAATCTTTCTGTTTTCTCTTAAATAAGTTATGTGTACTTTTCTCAAGTTCAGTCAATAATTTCTTCTCTGTTTCCTGCTCTTTTTCTGAAATCAACAACAATTTATCCCCTTGATGAAGCATTAATTTTCCATTAGGTACAATATATTTGTGATTTCGCTTTACAATGACAACCAATGAACCGAGAGGAAGTGGATAATCCTTAAGCAGAGCATCTTTATCCACAATCTCCTGTTTCAGAATTGTATTCAACTCCTCTGGGATTTCCACTCCAAAGTTGGCTGGTGAATCATCTGTTTGTTCTTCTAAATGAAGCCATCGTGCTACCAACGGAATTGTGGTACCTTGTAATATGAGTGAAATCAAAGTGATAAAGAACACCACATTAAAGATTATTGAAGCTCCTTCAACACCTGCAACAACTGGAGATATAGAAAAAATAATAGGTGCAGCTCCACGCAAGCCTACCCACGACACAAATAGCTGATCTTTAAAATTTATCTTTCTGAACGGAATTAACGAAAGAAATACGGATAAAGGGCGACCCACAAAAATCATAAAAACCGCAATAATAATGGCTGGAATTGCCACACGTATCATCTCATGCGGGTTGACCAAAAGTCCTAACATCAAGAACATTATAATCTGTAATAGCCATACGATACCATTTAAAAAAGCATCTATTTTTTTGCTTGCTACTAGCCGCTGATTTCCCATAATAATACCTGCCAAATAAACAGCCAAGAAGCCATTTCCTTTCAGCAGATTGGTAATGGAAAATATAAAAAAGATAAAACTAACTACCAAAATGGGATATAATGCACGATTTGGAAGGTTTACACGATTGATAAACCACGCACCTAACTTACCCAAAATCACCCCTAATCCAGCTCCTACAATAAACTGTAGCACAAACATTAGCAGAATTTCCCATACAGACATAGTATGACTTCCACCATTCATAATAATTTGAATCAGCACAATTGTCAACATATATGCCATGGGGTCATTACTTCCACTTTCCAATTCCAACAAAGGCTTTAGATTATTGCGCAGTCCTATCTTTTGTGAACGTAAAATATTAAACACTGAAGCAGAATCGGTTGAGGACATTGTGGCTGCTAAAAGCAGAGCGAAAAGTAGCGAGACTTCTGTAGAAAAATTAAACATAAAGGAGACTCCCCAGATAAACAAACCCGTAAAGATGGTTGTCAGCAGCACACCTACGGTAGAAAGAACAATTCCTGGATAGAGAATCGACTTTATGCTACTAAATTGCGTATCCATACCACCTGCAAAAAGGATAACGGAAAGAGCTATTGTTCCTACAAATTGAGCTATGCGATAATCATTAAAATGGATACCTACGCCATCTACACCAAAGATCATTCCCACAAGTAGAAAAATCAAAAGCGTAGGAACACCATATTTAAAACCTCTTTTACTGACAAGAATACTAACAAATATTAGTATTGCACCTATTAATAATACATTTTCAATGGTAAATGTCATACTCTAAAGTTATTTTTTCGGGGTGCAAATTTAATAAAAAAGGAGGAGTTTTTCAAGAGAAAATCGAAACTTTTTTCTATACTAAAACTTTTATTTCTTCATAATTTATCAATGCTTGAACAAGCATATAAAAAGAGTTGCACCATAATAATCGGAAAATTGAGAAAAATGTTCACTATTTCATTTTCTATGGGTAGAAAAGTTTGAAATTTGGGTTTTCCAAGCATATTTTTTATAATTTTGCAACTTTAAATCTGATATAAATTCAAACCGATGAAACGTCATATTCTCCTTGTTTCGATTCTCTGTTTTCTATTTTTTGCAGTAGAAGCTCAAAATCGGAAAGCTGCTATCAAACTTTGTGAAAAAGCAAAAGTTGAACTTAATGCAAAAAACTTTGCAAAAGCGAAAACTATTTTAGATAAAGCGATTTTGAAAGACTCTACCTACCACAATATCTACTTTCTCTTAGGAGATATTTACAATTTATCGTTAAAATCGTGCGAGGCAGCCGAAGCCTATAATCACGCACTCCGGCTAACCCCAAAACCTCGCGCATTAGACTATATCAGCGTTGCTGGAGAAGAGATGAAATGTGGAAAATATGAAGAGGCGTACAACCATTATCAAACCTTCCTCGCTATGGGCGGTCACTCAACTCTGATAGAGGAGGTGAATAAGAACATTATTACGTGCAAATTCGGAATGGAAGCAGTAAAACATCCTGTTAATATGAATCCTATTAATATGGGATCAGCTATCAATTCGGAACACGATGAATATTTGGCAACCTTAACCGCTGACGAACAAGAGATTATCTATACTGTGCGTCGCCCACGCGATGAAAATACCGCTTGTGTTTTTTGCAAAACTGAAGAGGATTTCTATTGGAGCAAGAAGGCGGACAACCAATGGCAACCCCGTGAAAGTATGGGAACACCTATCAATAGTTCATATAATGAAGGCGCGCAAAGCGTCTCTCCTGACGGAAATTATCTATTCTACACACTTTGCAATTCTGACCAAGGTTACGGCAGTTGCGATTTGTATTGGGCAAAACGAATTGGCAACCGTTGGTCGCGCCCACGCAACTTCGGAACACCTGTCAATAGCTCTTTTTGGGAATCTCAACCTACTATCGCGCCTGATGGTAAAACCATCTATTTCGCTTCAAATAGGCCAGGCGGATATGGTGGACTCGACCTTTGGAAAACGACAATGACTTCCGAAGGAACCTTTAGTGAACCCGTTAACTTAGGTAGTAATATCAACACCGAGAATGATGAAACCGCTCCCTTTATCCACCCCGACGGCTCCACCATCTACTTTGCTTCCAATGGTCACCCTGGAATGGGAGGTAGAGACCTTTTCTTCGCTACCCTACTTGCTGATAGCAGTTGGAACAAACCCGTAAACTTAGGCTATCCTATTAATACTCCTGCTGACGAACTAAACATCTTTATCAACGCTACTGGAGATGTCGCTTACTACGCCTCTGACAAAGATGGAGGCGAAGGTGGTCTCGACCTATACTATTTTATCCTTGATGAACATCTTCGTCCTACACCTGTAACCTATATGAAGGGAAAAATTACGGATAAAGAATCGGGCAAACCACTCGAAGCCAACATCGAACTTATCGATTTGAACAAAAGCAAAACTATAACTTCTACTATCTCAGATCCAGAAACTGGCGAATTTTTAGCTTGCATTTTAACGGGAAGCAACTTGATGCTTAACATTTCCCATCCTTTCTACCTTTTCTATTCCGAAAATTTCAAACTTACAGAAACCGCTGACTCCCTCAAACCTTTCCTCAAAGATATTTATCTTCAAAAGCCACAAACAGGCTCTTCAATCATAATGAGAAACATTTTCTTTGACTTCAACCAAAGCACTTTACAACCTGAATCTTTCATTGAATTGGATTATTTGGTTGAATTTCTGAATAATAATAAAGAGATAAAAATTGAAATCAGCGGTCACACCGACAACCAAGGCTCAGATGAAATTAACGACAAACTCTCTTTAGAACGTGCGCAGAGCGTATATAATTATGTTGTTTCTAAAGGTATCAGCCCTGAAAGATTGACCTACAAAGGTTATGGTAAAAGGAAACCTATTGCCGAAAACGATACAGAAGAGGGACGTGCTCAAAACCGCCGCACAGAAATCACAATTCTCGAAAACTAATCAATTATGCAAATTATATACACACCTATTGAAGGATTAGTCATTTTAGAACCTCGAATTTTCCACGATACTCGAGGATATTTTTATGAATCTTATAATCAACAGAAAATGAGTGAATTAGGAATTGATACAATTTTCGTTCAAGACAATCAATCCTACTCTCAAAAAGGCGTTATCCGCGGGCTTCACTTTCAGAGACCACCATTTGCGCAAGCTAAATTGGTTCGTGTTATCAAAGGGAAAGTACTAGATGTGGCTGTCGATATCCGCAAAGGTAGTCCTACCTACGGACAGCATTACTCTGTGCTACTCACAGGAGATAACCACCGGCAATTCTTTATTCCTGAAGGATTTGCACACGGATTTGTCGCTTTAGAAGATAACTCCATCTTCACCTATAAATGCTCCCAATTCTATCACAAAGAAGCAGAAATGTCTATTCGCTATAACGATCCTATCCTCAATATTGATTGGGGACTTGACGAAGCTCCCATTATGACAGAAAAAGATCTTTGCGGCGTACTTTTCGACCAATTTAACACCCCATTTGAATGATTAAACTTGTAATTTTCGACCTTGACGGAACTCTTATCAACTCATTAGACGACCTTGCCGATTGCGCAAACTATGCACTTCGACAATTGAATTATCCCATACATCCAACGGAAGCTTACCGATATTTTGTAGGCGATGGAATGGTAAAATTGATGGAACGAATTCTTCCAGAAGGAGAACGCAACTCACTGAACATAGACAAGTTACTAAACATTTTTCTACCCTATTACAATATTCACAAAGAGGATAAAACGCAACCCTACCCTAACATTGAAGAGTTGCTGCTTCAGTTACAAAATCGTGGCATTGCTATTGCGGTAGCTTCCAACAAGGCTCACCAATTTATGAATACTATTATGCAAGGCTACTTTCCTAATATTTCGTTTGCTGCCATATATGGTGCTCGTCCTAATATCTTGCCCAAACCAGATGCACAAATTGTTCACGATATTCTTACCGACACACAAATATCCGCTGAAGAAACACTCTATGTTGGAGATACAAATACCGATATTCGGACAGCGCAGAATGGCAACTTAAAGTCGGTAGGCGTACTATGGGGATATAGAGAACGCGCCGAACTTGAACAAGCTGGCGCGCACTATATTGTTAAAAATCCTTTAGAAATTCTCTCACTTATTGAGACGTTATAAAACTACACGTTGAATCTGATATGGAGAATATCACCATCTTGCACAACGTAAGTTTTGCCTTCTACAGACAATTTTCCTGCCTCTTTACATTTTAATTCTGAACCTAAGGCTACCAAATCATCATATTTGATAACTTCGGCACGAATAAAACCACGTTCCAAATCGCTATGAATAACGCCAGCAGCTTGAGGTGCCAACATTCCTTTGGTAATAGTCCACGCACGATTCTCTTTTCCACCCACAGTAAAAAAAGAGATTAGATTCAACAGTTTATAGGCTGCGCGAATCACTTTTCTAACACCTGGCTCCGTAAGGCCAACATCTGCCAAAAATTCCATTCTCTCCTCTTCAGCATCTAATTCTGCAATTTCCGACTCAATCTTTCCAGCAATTACGACCATTTCTGCATTCTTATCTTTCAGATATTCACGCACTTGATCTACATACGCATTACCATTAACGGCATCATCATCGTTGACATTGCATACAAACATCTGAGGCTTAGCCGTTAACAACATCAAATCTGCGACTACAGCTTTCTCGTCAGGTGTTACTTCAAGGGTGCTTACATTCTGGAAATTCTCGATATGTTCTTTATATTTTGTAAGCACTTGGAAATCAAACTTAGCAGCTTTATCCCCAACTTTAGCAGCTTTTTCCACCTTTGCCAACTTGCGATTAATCTGTTCCAAATCCTTTACTTGCAACTCAAAATCAATAATTTCAATATCGCGAACTGGATTCACAGAACCCTCTACGTGTGGCAAATTAGGATTATCGAAACAGCGCAAAACGTGAATTAAAGCATCACACAACCGCACATCTGACAAAAAACTATTACCCAAACCTTCACCTTGTGCCGAGCCTTTAGCCAAACCTGGAATATCTACAACATCTAATGTAGTATAAACTAGACGATCCGCCTTAATAAAAGTATTGATATGCTCCAAACGATTATCAGGAACATCGCAAACGCCGACGTTGGATTTGTTCGTACTATAAGCGAAATCAGTAACCGCTGCTTTAGTATTGGAAATACAATTGAAAAGAGTGGTCTTTCCTGTATTCGTAAGACCAATAATTCCACATTTTAAACCCATAACTTATTGATTAAAATCCTAAAACAACATCCTCAACTCTAACGATTTCAGGAACATATTGTTTTAACGTAGATTCAACGCCATTTTTAAGAGTCATTTTTGCATGAGGACAAGTTCCGCAAGCTCCTTTAAGCTTAACTTTCACCACATTGTCACTTGTTAACTCAACAAATTCTATATCTCCGCCATCTTGTTGAAGGAAAGGACGAAGTTGATTAATAATCTCTTTTACTCTCTCTTCTAAGGTAAATTCTGCCATAATTATTCTGTTTTAAAATTCAAAGTGCAAAAATACAACTTTTTTCAACGCAATTTTTGATTGTTTCTCAAATTATCAATTGAAAATTATTCTCCAAAAAATCTATTGACCACTTGCAATATTCAAAATAATATTGTATTTTTGCGAACTTGTGCATCTGAATGGATAACTTCCCTTCTTTAAAAGAATTAATGCAACATATTTTAGTATTAAGTGTTTTTAAAGGCAAAAAAAATTCTATTTGAAATGAAACAAACTATTTTATACATAACAACTATATTAGTTATTTTCTCATTTCTTTCCTGTAAAAATAGCACAGACAACACTGTTTCTCAAACCATCAATGAGAAATCTCCAGCTATCTATCGTCTTCCATTTGACCAAAATAGTCCTGGTGTAGAAATCATTGACTATAATTATACTGAAAACGACTCAACTCCTCGTACCATCTACATTCATGCAGTAGATTCAGTGGGCAATAATACAGATGAAATAGTAGGAATGTTGACATTTCACAAAAATGAAAAAACCTATATGGGAGGTAGTATAAAAAACAAGCAACGTGATGGACTTTGGCAATCGTTCTATGAAGATGGAACCGTATGGTCTGAAGGAAGTTATAAAGATGGCATAGAAGATGGGTTTTACCGCGTTTTTTACCCCAACGGACAAGTTCGCTATGAAGGCAATTATGATTTAGGAAAGATGATTGGTGAGTGGAGATATTACGACGAAAATGGACAATTAACAAAAACTGAGACTTACAATAACGAAGGTCAGTTAACACAAAATAATTCTTAAAATTAATAACCAAATAAAAATAAAATTATGGAACTACCATTTGCAGAATCTTGGAAAATTAAAATGGTTGAGCCTATTAAAAAATCCACTCGTGAACAACGCGAACAATGGATGAAAGAAGCTCATTACAATTTATTTAATCTTAAAGCAGATCAAGTTTATATCGACTGTCTTACCGATTCAGGTACTGGTGCTATGAGTGATCGTCAATGGGCAGCAATGATGATGGGTGACGAAAGCTATGCTGGTTCATCTTCATTCTTCCGCCTCAAAGAGGTGATTACCCGCCTTACTGGATTTGAATATGTAATCCCAACGCACCAAGGTCGTGCTGCTGAAAACGTGCTTTTCAGTCACCTTGTAAAAAGTGGGGACATCGTTCCAGGTAACTCACACTTCGATACTACAAAAGGTCATATCGAAAGCCGCAAAGCATTTGCTGTTGATTGTACAATTGACGAAGCTAAAGACACTCAACTTGAAGTTCCTTTTAAAGGAAATGTTGACGTGAAAAAACTTGAAAAAGTTTTGGCCGAAAATGCTGATAAAGTTCCTTTCGTAATCGTTACCATTACTAACAATACCGCTGGAGGACAACCTGTATCTATGCAAAATCTCCGCGAAGTAAAAGCTGTTGCAGAAAAATATGGCAAACGCGTGATTTTTGACTCTGCTCGTTTTGTTGAAAACGCATATTTTATCAAAACTCGTGAAACTGGTTACGCTGACAAAACTATCAAAGAGATTGTTAAAGAGATGTATCAATATGCAGACGGAATGACTATGTCTGCTAAGAAAGATGGTATCGTGAATATGGGTGGTTTTATTGCTACTCACCACGAAGATTGGTTCGAAGGCGCAAAACGTTTCTGTATTCCATTTGAAGGTTACCTTACTTATGGTGGTATGAATGGTCGCGACATGGATGCTCTTGCAGTAGGTCTTGACGAAAATACAGAACTTGACAATATCGAAACTCGTATTAAACAGGTTCAATATTTAGCTGCTAAGTTAGATGAATATGGCATTCCTTACCAACGCCCAGTAGGTGGTCATGCTATTTTTGTTGATGCTGACCGCGTGCTTACTAACGTTCCTAAAGAGGAATTCCCTGCACAAACTCTTGCTATCGAACTTTACCTCGAAGCTGGTGTTCGTGGTTGCGAAATCGGTTACATCTTGGCTGACCGTGACCCTGTAACTCGCGAAAATAGATTCGGTGGATTAGACCTTCTTCGTCTTTGCATCGCTCGCCGCGTTTATACAAACAACCACATGGACGTTATCGCTGCAGCATTGAAAAACGTTTTCGACCGCCGCAATGAAATCAAACATGGTGTAAGAATTACTTGGGAAACTGAACTTATGCGTCACTTCACTGTTCAATTAGAACGCATCTAATTTTTCACTTTTCATAATTCTATAAAAAGAGGATGTACTTTTCATCCTCTTTTTTTTATTTGGAGAGTCGAAATATTTTATAATTTTGCCATTTTGAAATCTCATTGAAAAAAATTATATTTTTTACACTTATAATCTTACATATCTTATCTGTAAATGCACAATTTACAGATAGTTCTCGTACACTCCTTGACAAAATTGAAATTAAAAAAGAAAATCCAGCAAACGCAATTATCAAAAAGGCAACCCAACAGCGAAAGGTAAACTCACCCTATCATAATCAATCATTCCAAACTACTGTCTATCACTACGTGCTTATCACTTCTAGAATCAATAACGACAAAGATTTCCAACAAAAATTATCAGAAATTAAAGAAAAGCAAATTATAGATTCTCTATCTCTTACAAAAAAAGATACTCAATTATTACGCACCAGCGATTTTTTCCAAAACCACCATATTTACCTAATGGAGAGTGTCAGCCAACATCAATTTCTCCAACCCCAATTAGAAGATGTGACAGTTATCGCACAGCATACTGCTGGCATAAAAGATCCATTATTTGCGGTTTTTGCCACCCAAATTCAGAACTTTTCGCTTTATACTCACGATATCGAGGTAATGGAAACACGATACGCAAACCCACTTTCTGTTGCTGCCATAAACAAGTATCAATTTCACCTTGACTCTCTTAGCAATCAGAAAGAAGATACCCTATACTGCATCAGTTTTCGGCCTAAGGAGGGCGTACATTTCACCTCTTTAAAAGGAAAAATGGAAATCTCTAAACTAGATTTTGGCATTTGCAGTTTTACAATCTCCCCATTTGACACCATTCTGAATAGTCCCTTTCTAATAAAGCAGGAGTATTTTCGAACTGAAAATGGAACATGGTTTCCTACCCAGATCTCTTACCAGATAGAAATCCCAATACTTCCCCTTATCGAAGGTTTCGACAAAATTTATGTTCTATCAGAACAAACTTTTCACAACACCAAAGTGAATATTCCTATCAAACGTCGCAACATCTCCTTCGCAGAAGTTACCGTTGAAGAAGGAAGTCGTCCGCAACAATTATCTCTTTTAGAACAATATAGAAACAGAGAATTAACTAAACAAGAGATAAACACTTATAATCTTTGGGATACAATTGGTAAGAAAGCAAAATTGGACAAACGACTTTTCTTTGCCAAAACGTTTGCCTCTGGAAAAATTGCTTTCGGTCCTATCGACTTAGATCTAAACAACGTGTTGAATTTTAACAAAATAGAAAAAGCAAGATTAGGTCTAGATCTCTCTACCAACCGAAGAATGAGCCAACATATCTTCTTAGGAGGATTTTTCGGTTATGGTTTTGGTGACAAGAGTTGGAAATATGGAGCAAGGATAGGGATTGAATTTATCCGCGCAAGAGAATTAAAGTTAAACCTTGCGTATAGCTCCACTTTAGCTGAAAGTGGTGGTACGACATTCTACGACCGCGACTACACCATCTTCTCAGGTGAATATTACAGAAGTTGGCTCATTGCACATTATGACAGAAGAAACAGCATTAGTTCACAACTGCAGAGCAAGATAACTCGCTGGTTAACAGCTAGCATACAGGCAGAATACAATCGTTTTCATACCCTATACAACTACCAATATGGAGATTGCTACGAAAACAAATCCACATTCTGTTTCGACCAATTTACAACAACAGCTGCACTGCGCTTTGGATTCAAAGAATCGCTAATAGATGCTAAAGATTTCAACTTTTATCGTGTTTCACCCTACCCTATTATCACGCTTCAGTACACACACGGATTTTCGGGTTTCCTAAAAAGCAAATTTGACTACAATAGATTCGATTTCAAACTATTACACAGACAAAAATATAGAATTTTAGGATTTTCAGATATTATCATTCATGCTGGTTATATTGACCGCGCATTGCCCTACCCTTTGCTATATGCACCGCGCGCTGGTTACGCAACTTTAGGATTTGCCAGCAACGAACAATTTGCCGCTATGCGTCCTAACGAATTTGTAAATAACACCTATTTCTCCATTTTCTTCCGTCACAATTTCGGCCGAATGACGCAAAATAAAAACTTCTCACCTCGAATTGTATTAGCCCAAAATATAGGTTGGGGAATGTTATTTGAAGCAAAAAAACATAAAGGAGTACCAAGTCAAGGCTTAGAAAAAGGCTACTTTGAAACAGGTGTAGTTGTAGAAGATTTGCTGGTTATCTACAAACTACTTGCCTTTGGCGTGGGCGTTTACTATCGTTATGGGGCCTATTCTCTTCCTAAAACGATTGACAATTTCGCCTTCAAATTACGTTTTAGAGTTTCTGTCGAACGATAAATTATCGTGCAATTATTACCTTTTGCACCCATTTTTGAGTTCTATTCCGAAGCATTACAAAGTAGGCACCTTCTGACAGATCAGACAGATTAACTTCCGTCTGCATCCCATCTATCTTACCTATTTTCAACATCTTACCAAACAAATCATAAATTTGATATTGAATTGATGAAGTTGGTTCTTCAGAAATAGTAATCAAAATTTTTTCATTTGCAGGATTCGGTATTACCATTCCGGTCAAAGTCTCACTCTCTTCAATATTAATGGTTCCACCGTAATAATCCAAAGACCAGCCACCCGCACGATTTTCCTCATCTGTAACAAAAACAAACTCCAAACGATTAGTATTAAATGTATAAGAAGTTACGTCCAACGAACCTGTTAGTGCCAAAATTAGTGTATCGTGTATGGCTTTATTATTATAAATATAGAGAAAATCCTTTCCTTCCTCCAAATCAAACTCGGTAAAATCAACATGAATTGCACTGCTTCCACCGACCATTAGATAGGTTTTACAATATGTAAGATTTTGATAATCAGCATCTCCGCTTCTATCACTAATTGTACCGGAAGAGGCACCTACTACCAAAGGGTTTACACAATATTCAGGAAAAACAGAAGAATATGATGCTGAAAAGCCTTGAGATTGTGGTGCAACATTATCTGTAACCAAACGAAGTGCTACCTCCTCATCCAAGATTTCCAAACTTGCATAACCACAACTATCTGTAAAGAAAACTTCACCTAAAGTAGTTGATGTAACAAACAAAGTATCACCAGCAGCAAACTCAAAATGCAGATTCAAATTGATTTGCATCAAATCCTCAACTTGCGGACGAATAATCCATTGATAATCCATACTTTGTGCACATTCGAAGAGATTTCCGCTTCCATCATTAAAGGAACCACTTTCCGCTACAAAAATATCGCTCCCCGTTGTAAGTATTGTCGGAACGTAATTATATTGTACAGTATCGGGATAAGCCGCAATAATCTCTTGAGCCAAGTCGAAATTGCTTCCCCCAGGACGAAGATTATCGGTATAAAAATAGCCATCGGAAGAACCATCCCAACCAAAATTGAAATGGAAGAAATAAGTTGAATCCGCCATCTGTTGATATCCATCGCACACAAAAGCGTGTCCAATAATATTAGGCACACTCCAACCCGCATAATAAAGTGGTATTCGTTGCGATAACTTATTCACCATCAAGCTATCCCAATTCAAACTTACCGAATCACGAAAAATATATTCTGTTTCGGGTGCATATTTAAAATAAGTTCTTAAAGCATACGCTGCCTTATGATTGTACATTCCTGTTCCATCAGGTCCATAAACCAAATCGCAAGCAACACCGCAATCTCTCATCAAATGAGAAATAGAGGTGCTGATACCATATGGGACATCCGGCATTTTAGTATAATCGTAAACAGACTCTGCAAAATTAGCCGATTGAGTACCATAATTTTCATCTTCATAACTATAAGAACCAATACCTGAAGAAGGGAAACGATAATAGTAAATAATTTGTGCAATCGCTGTAGCTACACAACCTGTCACACATCTCCCGTTTTCACCTCCATCATCCATTGGACAATAATAATTATAACTTCTTCCTTGTCCCCACTTAGAGGTCAGAAAAGGTTTCACTTCAGCTTCAATCAGAGTTTGTGTTTCCTTTCCCAAAAATTGCTTCCATGTTTCATTTTGAGGAAGCATTGATATTTTTCTCACCTCAGCAATTTGACGGCAATAACTATCAAGCCACATCTCTAAAGCAGGCGATTTTCCATCTTTAGGAATCTCACTCTCATAACTATAAGCAAGTAATGGCTGCACACGTTTATCGGCAGCAATAACCGCATAACTATTTTCACCATTAAAAATATAAAGCGAAGGATCTGAATTCTCATCTAGATAAAATTCATCCAAAGAGAGTTCTGAACTCTTTAAAACCTGTTGCGCAACAGACTGAGCCTCCTCTATTGTCACATAATTTTGAGCTTGGACAGAAAAGAGAAAAGTTATTAACGGGAGAAGAAGAAAAACTTTTTTCATAATATTAATGGGATTTTTGATATAACTTTGGGAGTCCATCTGCGGGGAAATGGAGATAAGAATCATAATGTAGCCAATCACCAGTATTAAAATAGAATCTTTTTCCAATTTTCATCTCTATCGGAAAATGACGATGGCCATAAATAAAAATCTGAATAGGATTTTCTGTGGGAAAATTTTGAATATATTCCAACATATACTCCTCACCTTGTCGTGAAGTTTTATGTCGTTTGGCATCAGCTTTACGGCTTTTCTGGGAGATAAAACGCGCCAAGCCGAAAGCCCAAGAGGAAGGCAATAATCCATAAAGAAATATATTCACTGGGCAAGCGAACATCTTTTTCACAAACTTATAGCCCAACTCTCCGCGTCCTAATCCGTCTCCATGCCCCAACAAGCAATAGCGACCATTAATCATGAAAAGTTGTTGTGAGCGATAGATTTTCATATTGAAATTCTCCGTCAGATAACATTTCACCCACATATCGTGATTTCCGGTAAAAAAGTAAAACTTCACTCCACGCTCCTCTAGTTCTTTCAATTTTGCAAAGAAGGAATAGAAACCTTTGGGAACTACATGACGATATTCGAACCAGAAATCGAAAATATCTCCTAGAAAAAATAGGTGCTGCACCTCCTTCTTGATAGACTCCAGCCAAGCCACAATTCGTTTCTCTCTTGCATCACTTTCAGTCTTTGGCATGGAGCCTAAATGAAAATCGGAAACAAAATAGCAATTTCCATTCACTACTTCAGGATTCGTAAAAGATGATTTCATTCCCATTAATTAATTTTAGAGGTACAAACCTTAGATTTGTCAGCGCAAAAATAAGGAAAAAAAGGACACATTAAACAGGCCTAAAGTAGAAAGAGGAGAAAAGAGCAATTACTGCTTACAATAGGTACGCGAATAATAAAAAATAGCCGACTTTTCAGTCGGCTATTAAGTGGTGTTCCAGCTGGGATTCGAACCCAGGACCCCATCCTTAAAAGGGATGTGCTCTACCTGCTGAGCTACTGAAACATCCGTTGTTTTAGGTGTGCAAAAGTACATATTTTTTTTTACATACAACACTTTTTCTCTTTTTTTTTGAGAAAAAAATCTATCCTACTGATTTTCAGTGGAATAAAATTTATTTGTGATTTTTATTGATATTTTGGATTTTATATTAGAAATTCCCTATATTTGCAATCTAAAGTTCTAATCATCAATTAAATAAATTCAAAAAATGGCAAATTCAAGAATCTTACATCTTTTGACATTCAAAATGTAATTTTTGCAAGTAGCAGTACCATTTTTGGAAATCTTTTTTATCAATAATACAAAATCCACTAAAACTAACTCTTATGAAAAAGTTGAAATTACTTCCGAAAACTGACACAATTACTATTTGTCTTCCTGAGGATTGGGTAGGCAGACCTATCACTTGCACTTTAGCAGTTCATAAGCCCAAAATATTTGATGCGGAGGTCCAAGAGGAAGCTATTCGCTACCGTGTAAACCACCGCATCAAAAAAGACAAGTTAAAGAGCAATGATTAATGCAATTGTGTTCCTATCAGGTGCATAAACTCTTGGCGGGTATTGTAATTGTTCATAAATGCCCCCGTAAATTCAGATGTTGTTGTTACTGAATTTTGTTTTTGTACACCTCTCATTGACATACAAAGGTGCTGAGCCTCAATTACAACAGCGACCCCTAATGGGTTTAGCACTTCTTGTATGCAATCTTTAATTTGTGCTGTTAGTCGCTCTTGCAATTGGAGACGACGGGAGAAAGCGTCAACAACACGCGGAATTTTGCTTAAACCACAAATTACCTTATTGGGGATATAGCCAACGTGCGCTTTCCCGAAAAATGGCAAAAGATGATGTTCACACAATGAGTACAACTCAATATCTTTCACCACAACTATCTGCTTTGAGCTTTCGTGAAAAAGTGCACTTCTCAAAATCTCTTCTGGGTGCATATTGTAACCTTGTAGCAAAAATTGCATTGCCTTGGCTGCTCTTTCGGGTGTTTTTATCAATCCCTCACGATTAATATCCTCACCAGAAGTAACAATTAGTTTGCGGTAACAATCTGCGATAATATCTATCTTTTCCTGATTGTAAAAATCTTTACGTTCGTATCCTTCTTCTATCATCAGTCTGCTATGTTTGTATTAAAAAAATGGATTAAATTTACGTTCTTTTTCTACTGAAGTAACCACATCATGGCCAGGAATTAAAACAACATCATTTTCAAGCGTAAAAATTTTTGTTTTAACACTATCAATCAATAGGGCAAAATCTCCTGTTGGCAAATCTGTTCTACCAATACTTCCATTAAAAATCAGGTCCCCAACTACAGCAAATTTATGTTCTTTATCATAGAAAGCCACACTTCCTTCTGCGTGCCCAGGTACATACAACACACTCCATGATTGACTACCAAATTCTACTTTTTTATCTTCTGTCAGGATGAGATCTGGGGTTGGAAAATCTTTCCGAGAAAAACCAAACATATCACTCTGATTTACAACCATTTGATATGAATCCACTGCCAATGAGTGCATAGCCAAGGGCGCCGAGAATGTTTTTTTACAGAAATCATTTCCCAATACATGGTCAATATGTGGATGCGTATTGAGAATCATTTTCACTTTTAAATTATGATTTTCTACATACTCTTCTAAAATAGCATCTTCCTTTGGAGAATAATTTCCAGGATCAATAATAACTGCTTCTTTTGTTTCATCGTAAAAGAGCATTGTATTTACCATAAATGGATTAAAATGAAAAAGTTGCAATTTTAAATCACCAAATTCCATCTTCATATTTTTAATATATTCTTTTAACGATATTTTTCTTTTCATACATTTTTATCTCTCACCAACCAAAACTCTTACAATTTTGTTCTTGTGATATTCTACGCGGCGTACTAATTTTCCAGTTGCGTCCCACCAAGACCAGATTCCTATTTTTTCTCTGTCAGAAAAAGCGCCTTGATAATTTTTCTTCCCATTGGGATAATATTCTACAAAAGCACCATCTTGTATATCATCTTTAAAGTTCTGAACACGAGCAAGTTTATTCCTTTCATTATAGAACGACCATTTTCCATTTTTCATTCCTTGATGATAAGGACCTGTCTCTAACAATTTACCATTTTGCGCATAATTTTTCCACACACCTTCCTTTTGATCATCTTTATGGGCACCTTCAGCCTTAATTTTTCCATTTTCCCACCAATAACGATATTTTCCATTCTTTTGATGATGCGCATATTGGATTTCATACTTCTTTCCACCATTTTCATAATATCCTTTCCAATCTCCGTGCATTTCACCTGCTTTAAAATATCCTTCATCTTGAACATTTCCGTTGGTGTACCATTGAATCCATAAACCATCTTCTTTATCCTCTACAAAACTACCTTTACGTTGTAGCGCACCATTTTCAAACCATGCTTTCCACTCGCCCTCACGTTTTCCACTCTCATAGTTTCCTTGTTTCCACTTTTTCCCATTTTCAAAATTATAGGTCCAAACGCCCTCCTGAAGACCATTTACAAAGTTTCCTTTGCTTCCCACTATATTGTTATCATAGTAGAATTTCCATTCTCCATCTTGCAAATCATCAATGGAATTTCCTTCCATCTCAAGGTCACCATTTTCTTTCCACCAATAAGCATAACCATTAATTTTTCCAGCTTTATAATTCCCTTCAAATTTTTTATTTCCATTATCATAATATTCTATTACTGAGCCTTCTGCCAAATCATTACGATAAATTACTTTCTTAAAAAGTTTTCCGTTCAAGTGATAAAAACGCCATTCTCCATCACGCATTCCATCTTTCATTGTACCTTCAATTTCCAATTGTCCTGAGGAATACCAACTTTTAAATGGACCATTATCAGCATAATACTCCTGATTTAACTGTCCCGCTTCGTTCCAAGTTCGCCATAAACCAACTTTTTTCCCCATCACATAACTCCCTTGCGTCCATAACTGCCCATTAGTATGATAGAATTTCCACTCGCCATCTTCTTCACCGTTACGCATTATTCCCTTTGACATCAGTGCTTTATTACTCCAATAACTTTTCACTGTATCTTGTGCAAATGAACTGAATATCAAACTAATAAGTATTGTTACAAAAATGATTTTTTTCATATAGACTTGGTTTTTATTTTAAATGCAAAGATAGACAATAAAAGTATGAAATACAACATTTTTTTCTATTTTTGCCAAAATTTTGGTAGCTATGGATAAAAATACACTTCGCAAAGAGATTCGTAGTAGAAAAAAGTCCTATACACAAGAGCAACTTTTAAAAAAATCTGAACCTATTTTGAGAAAATTAGAGAGTCACCCTCTATTTCAAAATGCAAATCGGATTATGCTTTACGCCTCGTTGCCTGATGAAGTCCAGACTTTAGATTTTATTGATAAGTGGCAGAAAATGAAGACAATAATTCTTCCTACAGTCATTGGCGATGATATTATTCCTGTACAAAGTTCTGAAAATTCGATAATGCAAGAGGGCGATTTTCACATCTTGGAACCACAGAATGCACCTTACACAGGGAGTATAGATCTTATTGTTGTTCCGGGAATGGCCTTCGACAAGCAAGGTTCACGTTTAGGACGCGGGAAAGGGTTTTACGATAGGTTTTTAGTCAAGCATCCAAACACCCCAACTATCGGATTGTGTTTTGATTTTCAACTAGTTGATTTTATTCCCAAAGAGTCTCACGATATTACCATCGGAGAGATTATTTATTAATTATGCAGATAAAAGATTAAACGGCAACATCAGCTTTGATATGCGCATCGGGATTGTAATTTTGCAGTGAAAAATCCTCATATTTAAAATCAAAAATCGACTTAACCTCAGGATTTAGCAACATAACTGGCAATGTTTTGGGCGTACGAGTAAGTTGCAATTTTGCTTGATCAATATGGTTTGAATAGAGGTGTGCGTCGCCGAAAGTGTGCACAAAATGTTTAGGTTTTAGGTTGCAAACCTGCGCTACCATCAGCAGTAATAGCGAATAGGAAGCAATGTTGAAAGGAACACCAAGAAAGACATCTGCACTACGCTGATACAGCTGACAAGAGATTTCACCATTATTAACATAAAATTGGAATAGCACATGGCATGGTGGCAATTTCATCTTATCTACATCAGCCACATTCCACGCACTTACAATTAAACGGCGTGAATCTGGATTTTTCTGAATCTGTTCAACGACTTGTTGAATTTGATCAATAACGGTACCACCAGCGGTTTCCCATGCACGCCATTGTTTCCCATAAACAGGCCCCAGATCTCCATTTTCATCAGCCCATTCGTCCCAAATAGAAACTCCATTATCCTTTAGATACTTAATATTACTATCACCCTTCAAAAACCATAATAGTTCATAAATAATTGAACGGAGATGCAATTTTTTGGTCGTCAACACAGGAAATCCCTCTGATAAATCGAAACGCATCTGATGCCCAAAAATGCTATAAGTACCTGTTCCAGTACGGTCTCCCTTGTATGCGCCTTCATCAAGAATGCGCTGTAATAGATCCAAATATTGCTTCATAATTTCTACTTAATATATTGCAGGAAAGGATGATAATCATTTTTAATACCCGTAGGTAGAGAAGTTCTGATTTGGTGACAAAGTTCAACATACGGATATGCATCGTTCAAGCGAAAACCTTCTCCTGACAAAATTTTCTGATAAGAAAGGGTATGTAAATTGGTAAATCCATCGCTAAACTCAAATTCATTATTATCAATTACGATGGACCTGTAAGTTGTTTTTCCTTGATTTCGAATATTTTGAGGGACAAAACCCACATCAACGCTAAGAAACCAACGTACGCGGGCACGTTCCAATGTAAGAAAACCTCCAGCTACCGATGGCGTTAGACAATGCACCTCACATTGTTGAACAGCACCGAAGATATAGGTTAGCATATCGAAAAAATGTGAACCGATATTGGTAGTGATTCCTCCTGACTTAGAGACATCACCTTTCCACGAATAGTGATACCACTTTCCTCTTCCCGTAATGTAGGTTAAATCCAAGTCATAAACTTTATTTTGTGGCCCTTCGTCCACCATTTTTTTTAGCGCAATAACAGACGGATGCAATCGCAGTTGCAAAATATGGAACATCTCTTTTCCCGTATCGGATTCTACATCATGAAGTCCGTCCAAATTCCAAGGAGTTAGCACGACTGGTTTTTCACAAATTGCATTTGCGCCATTGCGAAGCGCCATACGGATATGAGCATCGTGCAAATAATTAGGCGAACAGATTGAAACATAATCAACCTTGGATCCATCGTTTCGTTTGGAGCAACGATAGAGGTGTCTATCGAAACGTTCTGCTTCCAGAAAAAGTGATGCTTCAGGAAAATAGCTATCGATAATTCCCACGCTATCGGACTTATCTAAGATAGCAACCAATTGATTATCTGTTTCTTTCACTGCTCGAATATGGCGAGGTGCAACATAGCCTGCTGCGCCAATTAGAGCAAAATTCAGCGCTGACATACTAAGCCTTTTTTGTTGTCATTTTCAGAATATTCACTTCTGCTTCAGTAAGGAAGCGCCATTTTCCACGTGGCAAATCTTTTTTTGTCAAACCGGCAAACACTACGCGATCCAACTTTACCACTTCATAACCAAGAGATTCAAAAATTCGTCTTACAATTCGATTTCTACCTGAATGGATTGTAATTCCGATCTCGCGTTTTGTATCACCAACATACGCAAGTTCATCTACTGTAATAATTCCATCTTCCAACTCTAGGCCTTCAGAAATAGCCTGAAAATCAGCAGCAATAATTTTCTTATTCAGCTCTACAAAATAGGTTTTCTTCACGCCATGTTTAGGATGAGTAAGGCGCTTGGTCATCTCACCATCGTTAGTAAAAAGCAGCAATCCCGTCGTATTTTTATCTAATCTTCCCACAGGATAGATACGCTCTTTACAAGCGTTACGAACTAAATCCAATACATTCTTTCTACCACGATCATCTTCCATCGTAGTAATATAATCTTTGGGTTTATTCAGCAAAACGTAAACAGGTTTTTCACGTTGAAGAATTTTATCGCCGAAACGTACTTCATCGGTAGGCATCACCTTTGTTCCTAACTCTGTAACTATTTCCCCATTAACCATAATTGCACCTGTCTCAATTAAGGTATCGGCTTCGCGACGAGAGCATAAACCAGCATTAGAAATATACTTATTTAAACGGATAGGGCCATACTGTTCTTCATACTCCAACGACAAAACTTTCTGTTTTTGAGGAGCTTGTCTACCTTCACGTTGACGTCTTTCCACAATTTCTGTTAGAATTTCAGATTCAGCAGTAACGTCACGACGGCGCCTTTTGGGGAGTTCCTCGCTACGTTTAGGTCTAGAGAAACTTCGTTTTTTCTCTGCGTTTTCCGACTCTGAAGCGCGACGGGAAAAAGAACGTTTTCCCTCCTCTTTTGTGCGGCTACTACGAGGTGCTCGCTCCTCTTTACGAGGACCTCTTGCAGACTTGCGTTCCTTACTTGCGCTTTTTTTCTCTGTTAATTCTTCTGTACGCAACTTATTAAAACTGCGTTTCCCTTTTTTCTCTTCCATTCTAATATATTCTCTATTAAATTGTTACGATTTCCTATAACGATAAATCTCGAACTTGCAAAAGTAATTAAAATTATTGAGATTTACGCTCCTTAGATAAAGTTTTCAAGATTTTTTCGAGAATAAAAAATGGCAGTAACTAGAATAAGATAAGGCATTGACAAACCATGTACAGAGATGCATTCTTTACAAAACTAATCTATTGGGCAACGATAATATTTTTCTATCCCATTAAAGTTACTTCTCCCTTTTCAAGGCGATATTGTTTTCCGCTTTCAGGACAGACAGCATAACCTTCCGCATCGAAAGTGAGTGTATGTCCATACTCGCTTACCCAACCAATTTGGCGAGCTGGATTTCCTACAACCAAGGCGTATGGTGGCACATTATGAGTTACAACGGCACCAGCTCCGATCAACGCATAGGCACCGATAGTATTTCCACAAACTACTGTAGCATTGGCACCTATTGAAGCTCCTTTACAAATTCGGGTAGGTAAATATTGGTTGCGACGACAAATTGCGCTACGCGGAATCAGCACATTTGTAAAAACTACTGAAGGGCCCAAGAAAACATCATCTTCACAAATCACTCCTGTATAAATTGAAACATTATTCTGCACCTTTACATTGTTTCCTAAAATCACATTTGGAGAGATTACAACATTCTGTCCGATATTACAATTTTCACCAATTATAGAATCTTCCATAATATGAGAGAAGTGCCAGATTTTGGTTCCTTTGCCAATTTGACAAGGGAAATCGACATACGAAGATTCATGAACAAAATAATCCATTTAATGTTAATTTAACGTTGATAACGAATTTCGTTTCTCATTATTGTAAAAAGTACAAATAAAATATTTTTACTCTAATAATAAAAGCAACTTTTGTGCGTTGTGAAATCGGTTAATTTAAATCTTAATTAGATTATGACAAACGAAAACTACTATTGTATTATCATGGCTGGCGGAATAGGAGTCAGATTTTGGCCAGTAAGCAAAACTGAAACACCAAAACAATTTATTGATATACTGGGAGATGGTGAAACTCTTATTCAGAAAACATTCAAACGCTTCCTAAAAATATGTCCCAAAGAAAATATCTATATCGTTACCAATAGTCAATATGCTCAAATTGTCAAAGAGCAACTTCCTGACATTGAAGATGAGCAGATAGTTTTGGAACCAGCACGCCGTAATACTGCACCTTGCATTGCATACGCAAACTACAAAATCAAGGCAAAAAATCCTGATGCTGTAATTGTAGTAGCTCCTTCTGACCACATGATTTTGAATGAAGAGAAATTTACGGAAGTAATTACACGTGGTTTGGGCACTGTAGCTACCCATCCGTGGTTGCTTACCATCGGCATTCGCCCCTCTTACCCTAATACTGGATATGGCTATATTCAGTATGATGAAGAGAAAGCTTATGCCAACAACGATTCTATTTATGAAGTGGTAAATTTCACAGAAAAACCTGCGTTAGAAATGGCGCAACAATTTATAGCAAGTGGTGATTTTCTTTGGAATGCAGGTATCTTTATGTGGTCATTAGAAACCATCATGACCGCTTTTGAACAATATCTTCCTGAAATCAACGATCTTTTCAAACAGAGTGAACCTCTTTTGAATACCGAAAATGAAACGGAATATATCAAAACTATCTATCAAGTTTGCCGTAACATCTCCATTGACTATGGAATTATGGAAAAAGCTGAAAATGTGCACGTTTACGCAGCTGATTTTGGATGGTCCGATCTAGGAACTTGGGGTGCACTCTACGATTTTCGCAAAAAAGATGAAAATGGAAACTCCATCGTGGGGAATCGTGTAAAAACATATAACACCCAAAATTGCATTATCAATGCAAAGCCATACAAAGTTGTGGTTGCACAAGGATTGGAAGATTTTATTGTAGTAGATACTGACGATGTACTACTCATCTGTAAAAGAGATGAAGAACAACAAATTCGTCAATATGTGAACGATGTAAAGATTGATTTTGGTGACAAATATGTATAGGACTTAACTCTTTTACACAAAAGCATCAATCAATCAGCTATTTTTACCGCAAAATTAGCGTAAAAAAAAGTTTTTATAAAATTGGACTTTTTCGCTTTTTTTTGCGAATTTTGCAGGTTCAAACTTAAGTATCTTTTTTATATGGATTCAATACAAGTTAATTCAGAAATTGGAAGGTTAGAGGGGGTGATTTTACATACTCCAGGTCCAGAAATTGAGCAGATGATTCCTGGAAATATCCACGAAGCATTATATAGTGACCTTTTAAATCTTAATATTGCATCAAAAGAATATGCAACCTTTAAAGGTGTTTTTTCAAAATGGGCAAAAACCTACCAAGTAGTTGACCTACTTTCTCAGGTTTTGGACAACTCTGATGTTAGGAAATCGCTTTTAAGCACTATCTTAAAAGTGGAAAATCGCGAGTTTCTGATGGAAGAGATGTTACCACTTACAAGTGCAGATTTAGCAAGATTTTTAATTGAAGGTTATCCTTTCAAAGAGGGCGTTCATCCGAAAGAGTTTGCTGCAAATGAGTTCCTGCTCAATCCGCTTTACAACCTATTTTTTACTCGCGATGCATCTTCATCGATGTACAATCAAGTAGTGATCCACTCTATGCGCACTACAGTTCGTGACCGCGAAAGTTATATAATGGAAGCTATTTTCCAAAATTGCTTCCATGCAGAAACGTTAGCACCTAAAACTTATGCGGGTGCAACTACCGAAGGGGGCGACTTGCTTATTGCAAAAGATGACGTATTATTTATCGGTTGTGGTGGTCGTACCAATCCAAAGGGTATTCAATATATGGTTGATAATTTTATCCAGAAGAAAAAGAAGCAACATATTATTGTTCAAGAACTTCCACTCGAACCTGATTCATTCATCCATTTGGATATGGTTTTCACAATGTTGGCACAAGATCGCTGTATGGTTTTTTCCCCATTAATATTAGCGAACAACACACCATATCACTCTACTCATATTGAAATTGACAACGGAAAGGTACAATACCACGAGCATAAGAACTTCTTGGAAGCGACCAAGCGTGTCGGTTTCGATTTCAATCCTATACTTTGTGGTGGCAATGACGTACGCTACCAACACCGCGAACAATGGCACTCTGGAGCCAACTTTTTCGCATTAGGAGAAGGAAAGGTTATCGGCTACTCTCGTAACACCCATACCATTGACGCACTTGCAAACGCAGGTTTCGCTGTACTTAAAGCAGAAGATGTTTGCCAAGACCGCGTGAATATGAACGATTATGAACGTTTCGTCGTTACTTTTGATGCTGCAGAGCTTCCACGTGGCGGCGGCGGCGCACGCTGTATGACAATGCCAGTAAGACGCGCTCCTGTAAATTGGTAATTTAGATAATCTAAAATAGAAAGGCTGTAAATATATCCAAGTATGATTACAGCCTTTTTCTGTATGTATATGCTTTCAATTTTGCAAATATCATTAATAATAATGAGAATCCAACTCTTTGATACTGTCCCTAAAAATGTGTAAAGATTGTTTGTGCAAAGATAATTTTTCTGACATTTGCGAGTGATTTTATATTTTTTTTTGCAAGTATATCATGTTTGCCTGAAATTAAACACTTTGGGTATACTACCTCGTACAATTTTGCAACTGCACAATTCCATCCCACTCTTTAGATTTTGTGATGAATAAATACGTCGATGCTAGAAATTATACACTTTTGGAAAGCTCAATTTTATAGAAGATTCTGATATTTAATATTTCTCATCAGACACTAATAAAACTTAATCTTTGGCATAAAAAAAGGGCGACTTTAAAGCCGCCCTATAGTTTTGGAATAGGAACGATTACTCTTCGCTCTTTTCCAAGTCGTTTCTTAAATTTTGAAGAACGTCAAGATCGCCTAAAGTAGTTTTTTCATTACTTTCGTTTATTTTAGCGATATCTTTTTGTTTGCCCTTGTTTTCAGCTTGAGCACGTTTTTCTTCTTCTTCCTTAGTGTCTTGCCATGTTTTGGTATGAGACAAAGTGATTTTCTTACCTTCTTTAGAGAATTCAATTACTTTGAAAGGCAATACTTCATCAATCTTAACGGCAGATTTATCTTCTTTTGCCATTGCGCGGTTGAAAGCAAAACCTTCAATACCGTAAGGAAGAGCAATTACATAACCTTTATCGTTTTGTGATAATACTGTACCTTCGTGAGTTGAACCAACGGTAAACAAGGTTTCAAAAACGTCCCAAGGATTCTCTTCAAGTTGTTTGTGACCTAAGCTCAAACGGCGGTTTTCAACGTCAACGTCAAGAACGATAACTTCGATAGGATCGTTGATTTTTGTGAATTCAGCTGGATGTTTGATTTTCTTAGACCAAGAAAGGTCAGAGATGTGAATTAAGCCGTCAACACCTTCTTCAAGTTCCACAAAGATACCGAAGTTTGTGAAGTTTCTAACGGTAGCAGTGTGTTTTGAATTAACTGGATATTTGCTTGCGATATTTTCCCATGGATCTGGAATAAGTTGTTTGATACCCAAAGACATTTTTCTCTCTTCGCGGTCAAGTGTAAGAACAACAGCTTCCACTTCTTCTCCAACTTTAAGGAAATCGTGTGCAGTACGTAAGTGTTGTGACCAAGACATTTCAGATACGTGGATAAGACCTTCAACGCCTGGAAGAATTTCAACAAATGCACCATAATCAGCAATAACGACAACTTTACCTTTTACTCTATCACCTACGTTAAGTTCTGGGCTAAGAGCATCCCATGGATGAGGAGTAAGTTGTTTCAAGCCGAGAGCGATACGTTTTTTGTTATCGTCGAAGTCAAGGATAACCACGTTGATTTTTTGATCCAATTGAACGATTTCTTCTGGGTGAATAATTCTACCCCAAGAAAGGTCGGTAATATGGATAAGACCATCAACGCCACCCAAGTCGATGAATACACCATAAGTGGTGATATTTTTAACTGTACCTTCAAGGATTTGACCTTTTTCAAGACGAGCAATAATTTCAGCTTTTTGAGCTTCGAGTTCATCTTCGATAAGTGCTTTGTGAGAAACCACAACGTTTTTGTATTCGTGGTTGATCTTAACAACCTTGAATTCCATAGTTTTATTAACGTAAACGTCATAGTCACGAATTGCTTTCACGTCGATTTGAGAACCTGGCAAGAATGCTTCGATTCCGAATACATCAACGATTAAACCACCTTTGGTTCTGCATTTAACAAAACCAGTAATGATTTCTTGAGAATCGTATGCTTGATTGATACGTTGCCAAGATTGGAGCAAGCGAGCTTTTTTGTGAGACAATTGTAATTGTCCTGTTGCATCTTCTTGGTTTTCAACATAAACTTCGATTTCGTCACCAATCTTAAGATTTGGGTTATAACGAAGTTCAGATGCTGAGATAACACCATCAGATTTAAAACCGATATTAACAACGATTTCGCGGCTATTGAAAGAAACTACTGTACCGATAATAACGGCTTGTTCATCAATAGATTTAAAAGATTTCGTGTAAAGTTCTTCATATCTATCTGAATCAGATTTTGAATATTTAGAACCTTTAGTATCCATTGATGACCAATCGAAGTTTTGCATCATTTCAGCGTATGGATTTTCAAACTCTCTCATTTTTTTAGGAGCAGAAACCTCAGCTTTGATAGGTTCTTCAATTGTTGGGAGTTCTTCTGCAACTGGTGCATTTTCAACAGCTGCTTGTTCTTGTTGTGCTTCCATTTCAGGAGCATTTTCTAAAATTTCTGACATTTTTTGTCGGCGATTTGCAATGCAAATCTATTTTTTAAAGGTTAAACTTGAGGTTAACTTACTGATTTTCAACTTGAAGAGCCTCTTTCAAATTGAACGTGCAAAAGTACAATTTTTTTCCTTTTCTCCAGTCATTATTTTAAAGTTTTTGAAAAAGAAAAAAAATCCCGTTGTGGAACATTCCCAATACTCTTTACGACATAGAATAAAAGATGTAAGTTTCTGGTTAATATTGAAGCAGGGTTTTCTAGTTGAAATTTCATCTTATCCCCTTTGACGTCGAGGGGATTTATTTTATGAATATTTATAATTAAGGCCGATCTCTTTTTAGAAATCAGCCTTTGTAAATTTTCTACACAAATATCATAGTGTTATTTTGAAATATTCATGTGATTGATATTAGGGACAATCAACATTGGCATTGGAGTAGAGCTGAGCAATCGACGAGTAGAGTTACCCAACCATAAATCTGAGAATTCATCCTCCTCCTCACGCATAACTACCAAAAGATTTGCATCAATATTCTTTGCGTATTCGATTACAGCATTTTCCATGCCATCTTGTGTATGAATAGCATCTACATCATTACGAACGTTAGCATTATCACACATCTTTTTAGCAAAATTGATTTGGATATCAACGACATGCTTTACTTCATTAGTTGCCGCTGTATAAACGCCCAAAATCATCACTTTGGCATTAAAAACTTTTGCAAAATTGATCGCATGACGCATTTTCTGAAGAGTTTCAAAACTTGTATCAATTGGAACTAAAACCTGTGTCAAGTCACGACCAATATTGATACCTTCGCGCAAGGTCAAAACAGGAATTCGGGATAAAGCTACTGTACGAACCACATTACTTCCCACATATTTCTCTTCATAGCCAGACATTCCGTGGGTTCCTACTGCTAAAACAGCATCTTCCAAATTGTTAGCATATTTTGACAATTCGATAGGTGGTTTTCCCTCTAACACAATGCTTTGCACATCACAACCTTCTGCTTCCTTACGAACTTCTTCCAACAAATTAGCAAGTTTCTGTTTGCTTAGTTCTGAATATTCATCTTTCCCTTCTACATCAGCATGACGCATAACTGATGGAGTTCTTACCCAAACCAAATGGATAGCAGCTTCAAAGCGAATGGCAGCGGCAATTGCATGTTTTAAAACATTTAAGGAGTTATTTGAAAAATCAACCCCAACAACAATATTTTTCATAGTTTTATATTTTAAATTATATTTTCAGAATTATGCAGCAAAAGTAGTAATAAATTTTCTTATTTACAATAGTTATCTATAGTTTTTTGGATAGAATTACACAAATCGGGCAGAGACAAACTCTCTCCTTTACATATAATATGCGCTTGGAGGTAGAATTGTTCACGAATAGCCAACATTTTTTTTATATAATCCAATAATTCGTCAGGTTTTTGCTGAGCAATAAGAGGACGCACTGTCTTACTTTTCGTTAATCTATCGTATAAAGATTCTGGGGATAACTTTAGATAAACGCAGCAACAATTTTTCAGAAGTAGAGACAGATTATCTTCGAAACACGGCAGCCCTCCGCCGCAAGCAATAACTCTATTTCTTTCGTCAAACTGCTCTTTCAGCACTTCATGTTCGCATTTTCGGAACGCATCTTCACCATATTTTCGGAAGAACTCAGGAATAGATATCCGATATTTCTCCTCAAAATAGGAATCTGTATCCACAAAACTCCAGTCTAAAGCATTCGCCAAACGTTTGCCCACTTTACTTTTTCCAGCACCAGAAAAGCCAATAAGTGCAACACGTGTTACCATTTACATACTTTCAAGCATCGACTTTATTAAATTATCAGCACACAAAGCAATATCTTTAATTGTGGCAGGGAGCATATAGCAAGGGGTTGTAAAGATCAAATGTTCCTTATCCGTAACCACCTCACCTTGGGCTGTTTCTTTATGTTTCGCACCAAAGCTCAACACATCTTCAATTGTTTTAGCATCAGTACCCACTGTTACGGTAACCTCTCCTAAAACTTTAGCAACCATTACTGGAGAGATGCACAGTGCACCAATCGGTTTGTGCGCTTGGAACATATCAACAACCACTTTGCGCACATCCTCACGTACGGTAGCATTAGCACCATCAAAAGCGTATGTAAAAAGACTTTTAGCTGCGCCAAACCCACCAGGAAAAACTACGGCATCGAAATCTTCTGCTTTAAAATCTCTAATATCCAAAACATTACCTCTTCCAATACGAGCAGCTTCCACTCTCATATTACGAGTTTCTGACATAGGTTGTTGTGTAAGATGATTTATTACATGATATTGATTCTCATCTGGTGCAAATAATGTATATTGGCATCCCGCACTATCAATAGCGAGCATTGTCATTACAGATTCATGAATTTCCGAACCATCCATAGAACCACATCCACATAAAATAACTGCAAACTTTTTCATATTTCTATAATTTAATTATTGTTTTTGGGAAAAGAAGAGGGAAAAATCGGTAGGAATCTCTTTTTAAAAACCGTACCTTCCAAATAGAGAAACGCCTCAGGCAAAATAAAACTACAAGGAACCCCGTTAATCAAGGTTGTTTCTTTCACCTGCATATCAAACGGCTCAAACATCTTATTATAAGCCCTTTTGCTTGAAGAAAAAATTATATTTTCCTTATAATCATTTATTTCTGGCATATTGGTTGTTGCGGTACGTACTAAGGTTGTTTCACCACCTTTCAGACTAACACGATAAAGCAACAAAGGTTCAAGAGAATTCTCCTTTAACTTGACAACTTCATAATAATAATCGTAGCCTGCGCGCTTTGCTTCGCGCTTAGCTTTAGATCGTAACCTATTTAATGATAAACCTTTGGTCTCCAATTTTAGCACACCTGGTGCCAATGCTGGCTCAAAATATTTTCCATTATACATCAGACGTTGGTGACCACTACTCTCTTTAGAACTTATGGTACGCAAACGATTTGACAGCAAACGATTAAATCTTCCTTTTTTAATGATATCCATCTCTGCAATAGGAGAAGTTCCATCTGCATCTAAGAAAAAATCTCCTACAAGCAATTGATTATCAAAAGAGTTCAGATAATCATCTGTTGATAGAGAAAAATATTTAGAAAAATAACGATGATTGAAATCTGCACTTTCCATAGGATTTTTCCAACTTACTAGAGAATCACCTTTCATTATCGTTTGACGGCGTGCAAATATTAATTCATTTTCTTTCAAGAAATTATGATAGAAAATTTCTCCTACAACTTCTTGTCCAAAAAGAATAGGACCATTATATGCTGTTTCTAAAATGGGTGCTGAACGCAACTGGGTAAGATTATTTGCCATTGCGTGTAAAACCGTTTCTATCTCATTTAGTTCTGTCAATTGACTAGTAGAGCGAAAGTAGAAATTTTGCACATCCGAGAGTTTTTCTCCATCATCAGCAATAGTTTCTGCATACGCACGCACGCACAATAATTGCTGCGGCTGCTTATATTGTACGCCATCACTACTAAGTGAAAGTATTTCTGCTTCAACAGCATACGATTCAACAAAAGAACTAGTTAATGCTGGATAAGAAACAAAAACTTTCGACAATTCGCGAGTACAATTTCTTATCACTGATGGATCAAGAGAACCGTACAAATTTTCAACACTCATCATACTTGATGTAATTTTACTCAGCTCTTTATCGTTATGTGGTTTTATGAATACACCATCATCCAAATAATACTGATTCTTTTTTAACCAAAGACGATTTGCTATTTTATACCTATTTTCGGTCAACAACCACAACGCCGAACGAATGGCACTATAGTTATTATCAAGAGGAAGAGGTAAAAGTTCTGTATCATTATTAATTGTATCTAACGTTGTACAACTATATGTATTCCAATCTCGATTTCCAATTATAACTTCCGAATAAGCGCCACGTTGCGGTTTTTCGTTAGCATAGATCACTGCACCCAACGATGCTTTAGCAGAAGTAACTTTTGCATCTGTAATAACATAAGCTATTCTTTGTGGAGCAGGCAAACCAGAAGTTGAAAGATTCAAACGGTTACGCTGCAACTCCTCTTGCATTGCCTTGAATGCTACTTCATCAAAATCTGTCAAATTATCAACATCTTGATATGGTCTGGTTTGCAGTATCTTTTGCGGAGTATAGGAAAAGGGACGTAAGGTTACTTGAGAAAGCAACATAGCAGGTGCAGCTACCGAAACAGAGATTTCACCGGATTGACCATCACAACGGAAAGCATAAAATTTGGAGGTTTTTCCTACGGCTACCATATTTTCCAAGACATCAACCAGATCTCCGCTCCACTCTGCGCCACGCACCAACTCGTCTGGTGTACCATCTGCATACACCTTATAAATTAACATCGGAGAGATTGTAAAATATCTTGAATGAGATTCTACCACGCGACTTTTTACAGATTTCAATCTATATCCAAAAGGTTTCTGTTGCTTTTTCAACTCCTGAAGAAAAAGGTTATGCAACTCTGTTTCTGTACATGGAGAAGTAGAAAAAAAGCGAATATTTGATGGGCGTGCGACAGGTGCATAACCCGAATGGGCGCGCGCGTGGGCATTTGTCATCTCCGCATGACTTACCAGTCGAGACTGCAACGAATTTTCTCTTTTTCCATCTAATATCAGTTCAACCTTTTCTGACATAACTCCCTCGTCATCATATATATAACTACCACTTAATGGAAAATCTTCAAAATATTTGATAGTTGGGTCTGCAATGAGATTGATTTCTTTCGATAAAGAATTTAAATTATCAAAATCTAGACCCTCATTAGCAATTATATTAGGAACAGCATTGACCAATAACCATGCAGCCGAAACCTCATCGCTGAGTAAGGCTGGAGCAGGTACTGTTTCTACAACGGGCGCATTTTGTAAAAGTTGAAATAGCTCTAACATCTGAATTGTTTCCTCTAAAATTCTATCATCGGAGGGTAACTCTTCAGGAAGAAAACTAAACCAACTTTTTTCAAGGGGAATTTCCAATCCATCATCAGCATACCCTAACACACTAATATTCAAATAGGAATACAGATTATTTTGAACTATAGAAGCACCTTCACTACTAACGAAATATTTTCTTACATAACTAAAATCAAGCGAAGCAGAGCCTTTAATTACTGATTCGTAAGGTTTAAAGTTAAGGGAATATTTTCTCAATTTTCGTTTCCATTTTTCACCATCAATAGTAAATGTTAGCGGCTCTTCATAATGATTTTGTGCTGCATAATTTACTACTTTAAATTTCTGATTTTCAGATATGTAAAAAGATTGTAAAGTTGATGTCTCATACTTCTGCAGTGCATTTTGGTATGCGATTTGTGTTTCATTTTTTATAATTTGAGTAATAGCTTCTTCTCCATCTTCAATTGGGAGAAACACTTCCCGCTCTTCGGAATATGAATTTCCTATGTTATTAATGAATAAGCAAACCGTTAATCGACGCACAGAACTATGATTCTCAGCAACAATCGTTCCAAAAGTTGCTGAAGCTTGATAATGATGAATCTCATCAATTCGATAAGTAATAAGAGAAAGATTGTTATCTTTCTGCTTTAAAGTCTTAAAATTTTCCGCTACCTCTTTCTGGATTATCTGTAAAAAGGAATCAGATTTTGCATTATTTTGAGACCAAAGAGTAAGAGGGTTGAAAAAAAGAAATAAAAGGAACAAAAGAGTTGTTTCTATCAGATTTAGAAAAGTTCTTCTAATTGCATTCATTCCTTTCAACATAATAGATTTGTTTCGTTATAAGTCATACAATTAGATCAACTTTCATCTACATCAATTTCATCTCTTAGGTTTTCAAAAACGAAATTTTGGCGGTCAACATCATTATCTCCCATATAAAACGAAAGCAAGTCGTTGATATCTGTTTGCCTATCCAAAATAACCTTATCGAGACGGATTGATTTTCCGATGAAATTAACAAACTCATTTGCAGATATTTCTCCAAGTCCTTTAAATCGAGTAATCTCTGGTTTTCCTTTCAATTCTTGGATTGCGGATTGTTTTTCAGCTTCGGAATAACAATAGATAGTTTTTTGTTTATTTCTCACGCGGAACAAAGGCGTTTGAAGAATATAGACATGTCCAGAATTGACAATATCAGGGTAACAATGGAGGAAGAAAGTGAGTAACAACAACCGAATGTGCATTCCGTCCACATCGGCATCTGTGGCTAATACAATTTTGTTATATCGAATACTATCTACACCATCATCGAGGCGAATAGCAGCACGAAGCAGGTTCAGTTCTTCATTACGATACATCGTTTGTTTACTACATTTGAAAACATTTTCTGGTTTTCCGCGCAAACTGAATACCGCTTGAGTATTAGCATCGCGAGATTGCGTAATTGAACCTGAAGCTGAATTTCCCTCAGTAAGAAATATCATGGTTTCTGACCCTAACTTATCATTTGTATTGTAGTGATAACGACAATCGCGCAACTTAGAATTGTTAAGACTCACCTTTTTTTGAGTTTCTTTTGTAGCCTTTTTCAGATTGGCAATGGCCTTACGTTCTCGTTCTGACTCCTGAATCTTCTTCTGAATTGCATCTGCTACTTCAGGGTGAATATGAAGATAGTTATCCAAAAGTCGACAAACATTATCATTCACATAGTTACGAATCGTTTGTCCGCCAGGTTCCATATAGATAGACCCCAATTTTGTTTTTGTTTGCTGTTCAAACATCGCATTTTTCACACGCAAAGAAAGGGCAGCAAAAATAGAGGTACGAATATCAACTGGGTCATATTCCTTTTTAAAGAACTCTCTAAAGGCTTTTACAATAGCTTCTTTATAAGCTTGTTGGTGTGTTCCTCCATACAAAGTGTATTGACTATTTACAAAGGAGAAATAATCTTCACCATATCTTCGTGGAGTATGCACCAATGCGAATTCAAAATCATTATCTTTCAGATGAATTGGCTCATATAACATCTCACCTGAGACATTATTATGCAACAAGTCGAGCAATCCATTTTTGGATACGAATTTTTTACCATTAAAATTAATTGTCAACCCTCGATTAAGGTAGGCATAATTCCAAAGTAAGCGTTCAACGTGTTCTCCATACCAATGGAAATTTTCAAACAATTTATCATCTGGCAGGAATGAAATGAAGGTACCGTTGTGTTCATCAGTTTCACAAATTGGGAAATCTTCAACAATTTCTCCAGCAGAGAAACGGGCACTTTTCTTTTTTCCGTTTACGACGCTACTCACGAAAAACATTGTTGAAAGAGCGTTAACGGCCTTCACTCCGACGCCATTCATACCAATAGCTGTATCATACGCTTGGTCATCAAACTTACCTCCAGTATTGATACGCGCCACACAGTCAATTACTTTACCCAAAGGCATTCCACGTCCGTAATCGCGTACACTAACCTGACTATCTTTAATAGTTACCTCTATATTACGGCCATAGCCGCGCATAAATTCATCGATAGAGTTGTCGATAACCTCTTTCAACAACACATAGATACCATCGTCTGGTTCGGAGCCATCACCTAACTTTCCAATATACATACCCGGGCGCTTACGCAAATGGACATTCCACTGCAACGACCGGATGCTATCTTCATTATAATCACTCATTTCAAATTAATTGGTTTGAGCAGCAAAAATAGGATTTTTTTTGCTACATTCGGAATAAAAAAATGGGCGAAAGGCTCTTATTTTCCACTCTTTTTCACTAATGCGCTAAAATTATAACCTACATTCAAGGTCATAATACAGCCAGAGCCGCTACCTTTAAGTTTATCATTGATAATACCATTCCAGGTTCCGATAGCGAAATTCAAGAACGCATAAAGATTCTTGTGTCTTGCACCCGCACGAAGTTCAAAAGCATTATAGCCACATCTTTGTTCAATAACACCTAAAGTGCGATAATTCTCTGGAATTGGAGTTTTTCTTTTTACTCCTCCATTATAGCCAAAACCCACTAATCCGCCCCAACCTTGTGGATCGCCAAATTGGGTTTGTAATCCCAATGAGAAGAGGAATGGTGAGTAATAGGTAAGGTAAGCACCTAACTCCCAATTAGGTTTTATCCATGCGCCGACATCAAATCCTATAGCAAATTTAAAGGTCGAGTATCCATTGTAACGTTGCGGAAGATCAGGAAGAGTATAATCTTCAAAACCCTCTATTACTCCTATTTGGTTAAATTTTGCCACTGCTTCGAATCCAATTCCCACATTTATACCCCAGAAAAGTTTTGGCATTGAGAAAGATTTAGATTCCTCTGAGCGCTCTGAAACTACAGGTCGTTGCGGTGCCGGTTGCGATGCAGACACATCACCCAAAGTCCAACGAACACGACCTACGAAACTACGAGGCACATAACAATTCAGATTTTTCCATCTATCCACCAACTTGTCTGCGATTTTTTGAAATTCTCCTTGCAGTAAGTCAAAATTTTCCACTGGAAAAAACTGTTCTGGCGATGAGGAGAGTTCTTGCATTGCACCTTCAAAGTCAGCTTTATCATAATTGGCATCTTTTCCCTTTACAGCAATCAAGTAACTATCCAACGGCTTCCCATTTGGCATTTGCGTTAAAGCTTGATTTTTAAGATAATTGAAGTAAGGAGTACGCAACATATCATCATCATCGTTAGGCAGACCGATATTGGCATCTAACGATGCATTGTCATATCCATCTGTAAAAGCGATGATAGAACTTCCATCATACAATTCACCATCATTAATTCTCAATTGAGACACATATTGTTCAATCATATCAACACCTTGGTGCATAGCATAATACAATGCCGTACCATTAGCATTTCCCAATTGCATATTACTTATTGATTCAATGATTTTAGGGGCCGTATTGGCATTGAGGGGTTGAAGGGGAACAATTACAGATGTATTTTTCATCGTGCTAAAGCCAATTAAGCCTAGATGCACATTATTATTTTTTGAGGCCTTACTTGAAATCGTATTTACAAACTTAATTGCGCTTTCTTGCAACTGAACAAAATCTGAACCTATAGAACGACTACAATCCAAAATCAGTACAATAGACATCACCTTATTTGTGCTAAAACTTTGCTCTGCATTCTGAATTTCGCTATCTTCAAGCCATTCGCCTGTTCTCTTCTGCCATCTCCAAAACTTCATTCCGCTACTAAATCCATCGGGATATGTAGTTGCTGCCTTTTCAAATTCAAAATAGACAGTTTCATCTTCATTCGTATGAGCATACAAAGTATCTGCGGGGGCAAAAGTGATATTTTGAGATGTAATGTCATATAGTTTATACACTAACTGACCATTTTTTTTGGTAATTTCATAATTACCTTCAATATAATACTTTGCATTTTCAGCTTGAGGAAAAAGATTTGTCACGAATAACATCATCAAGAAAAATGCTACTAAAAATCTCACTTTTGTTATCATATTATAATTTTACTTTAACATCCAAATTATAAAACGTATAAATGGGAAAAAATATTTTGAAGAATAGAATATTTACAACAACTTATTTTCAGGACTACAAATTCATACTATTTTGTACAGAATTAGCATAAATAGCCAAGAAGATAGACTTCAATTCATTTTTATCTCCCTGAATTACAGACAACCCCTTCTCCATATACTTTATAAAGTTTATCTTTTCTTCTTGAGTATATAAGTTCGAAAAACGATTTGTATCATTCAGCATATCGTATGCTATATAATTAGTTTTAAACAATTTATAATTTGAATTTATTCTTTCGTCAATAATTTTGGCAAGGGTAACATATTTATCATTTCTGTCACACTCGTTACAAGCCACTAGTTCCTCCCTTGTAATAGGTTTAGCAATTGTGATATTCACCTCACCTTTCATTTGAGTAATTCCTTTGACAATACTTTGCAAATCTTCATTAGGGTCTTTCTCATATTTTTGATAGCGAGTGATGTATAATTCTTGAGTTTTAGAAAAATCGCAAGGCTCATATTCGTATGAGATAACCATTGGCGTAATATTAAGTTCATCCAAATTATCCACAAAAGATTTTTCGCTACTAATAGAAAACATTTTTAGCACGGTAAGATTGGTTTTATCCCAACCATCTTTCGTTCTTCCGTTACGCTGCGCAATCCAAACAGAATTTATCTGTTCGGTAATTACATGGCGCATATATAGAGAAATCTCTAAGGAGTTTTTATAGAAATCTTTAGAATTGCAATTTCTAATAATCCGAAACATCTTATTCATTTTTCCCACATCCATCACAGTCTGCCCATAGATTAAGTTGTTACCAAAAGAGATTTCGGTAGTTTCGAGATCATGTTTTGACAGAATCAGATTAAGAAGTGCAGCATCCAAAATGATATCTCTGTGATTTGAAATCACCATCCCCTTCCTTTGATTACTTAGATTCTCGAGACCTGAAAATGAGAGTTTTGTAATCGTTTTATTTACAATAGCCTCAATCGCAGGCATCATTATTTCAAGTTGGAATTGTTTGACACTCTTTATCGCACGTAACCGCTCTCTAAAATCCTCAATCTTTATATTTGGGAAAAGGTATTTAACAATAAAAGGAAGAATGGGATCACTAATGACTCTTTCTATTGCTGCCGGTATTTCAGTTTCGTTATATGGTCGTAAATTTTCAAATATCTGATTATCCATCGCTTCTTTATCAATTTAATAGTTTCCCTCCTATATGCCAAAAATGGTTGATTAGAGTAAAACAGAAACTCTTACCTATATTAACTTATTTTAACATTTTATATTTTTCTGATTTTCAATAAGATAAGCATAAAATTACCTCAAAAAAACCATTCTGCAAATATACAATAAATCTATTAACTAAAATTAGGATTTTTTTAGAATGAATAAAGAGTTTTATTCCCATTATTTTTATAAATTTGTTGGCAATTCTTATTAGTGCAAATTTAAGCATAAACATTTATAAACCAATAAATTATGAGAATAGTAAAACCTTTTTTATGTTTATTAAGTTTAATAGTCATTATCTTTTCAAGCTGCAATACTCCCCCCAAAAAAGAGATAGTAGAAAAGAGTTGTTCGATGAAATATCGAGATTTAGGGAATACAGGTCTGAAAGTCAGTGAGATAGGAATTGGGTGTGGATGTTTTGAAGATAAAGATACCACATTTGCACGCGAATACATCACGGCAGCTATAGATAGCGGTGTAAACTATATAGATATCTATACCGCTGACCCGCAAGTCCGTGGAAATATTGGCTACGCACTTGATGGTCGTCGGGAAAAGATGATTATTCAAGGACACATTGGCGCATTCTGGAACGGGACACAATACAAACGCACTCGTGACGTAGAAGAAAGCAAACAGGGATTTCAAGACCTTCTTACCCTCCTTCGCACAGATTACATTGATGTGGGAATGATTCATATCAGCGACGACCTTGATGACTGGAATCAACTGATTAACAGTCCTTTTATGGATTATGTAAAATCCCTTAAAAAGGAAAATAAGATAAAACATATTGGTTTAAGTACGCACAATCCAGAAGTTGCATTGGCAGCTGCCGAAAGTGGTCTTATTGAAGTAATGATGTTGAGTTTGAATCCTGCATTTGATTTACTTCCTCCGAAAGCAAGTATTTGGGATTCTGAAAGTTACGAAGGAACTTTTACAAAAATAGATCCTATTCGCGAAAAAGTTTATCAAACTTGTGCGGAAAAGGGAATTGGTATTTCTGTTATGAAAGTATTTGGTGGTGGTGGCCGTCTTCTTTCAGCCGAAAAATCACCTCTCGGAGTTGCTCTCACTCCCGTTCAATGTCTCCACTATGCACTTACGCGCCCTGGCGTTTCAGTAGCACTTTCTGGCGCAGACAATATTGAACAACTTCTCGAAAGTTTGCATTACAATCACGCAACAGATGAAGAGAAAGATTACAACGCACCTCTTTCAAAAAGTCCTAAAATCAAACAAGGTGGAGACTGCACATATTGCGGACATTGCACGCCGTGCCCTGCTGGCATTGATATTGACAAAGTGACTAAACTTTTAGATGAAGCAAAAAGAGAGAACCCTATTTCTCAATCCATTATTGACGAATATGAAACTCTTGAACATCATGCGGGTGAGTGTATTGAATGCGGGGCGTGCGAACCTCGCTGCCCATTTCAGGTAAATATTCGCGAAAATATGAAAGAGGCTAAAAAAATCTTCGGAAAATAACGACTAAAGATTACCTTTTTATCAATTTTCTTACCATAACTCGATTCTCTGAATCACTTATCTTCAGCAAATAAAATGCTGACGGATAATTGAAATGGTGGGCAATTATTGTTTCTCCAGATTCGCAATCCTTTGAAAAACTATCTATTCTCCGCCCGTCAATAGTATATAGCTCAAAATTTAGTTTTAATTCTCTATCTAAGAATAAATTGATTTTCAGCTGATTATCAATAGGATTTAGGACATTTACCGAGGCAAAATCCTCACTATTCCGGATTGAAAGTTCTGCTTGTAACTCAAAATCAAGCATCACTGGAAGATGGTCACTACCATTGTATAAAGCCACAGCAACCTCAGGGGGCACCACGCTATTATCAGCAGATATTGAACCATTAAAGAATGAACCATCCTGACCTAAAGCTTTATATGTTTCAATCAAAGATTTCACTTTTTTACTACCATAGTAGATATAGGGTGAAACCAAAATAAAGTCGAAACGATCATCCATTCCTCCCGTAGAATAACAGCCATTCTCTGAATAGGTATGAGTAGATTGCGTATGAATATAACGATATTGACTATTATTATTCCAATTTCCTTCCTCATCAATCGGGTCATAAAAACGATAAAGACTATTCGGATAATTAATCAAATGCTGATAAGTAGCTTCATTAGAATTCGTTAGATTGAAATCACCAGAAAAAACATAATTATCAGCCACTCCAATCTGCTCTAACCGCTGCATTAAACGCTGAACTTGCACAAAACGTTGCTCCGCATTATTATCATACCCACCAGCCTTGAGATGAGCGATTAGAAAAGTGATAAAAACGGTATCTCCTTCTAATAATGTATTGGAGCGATAATACATTTTGTACGCATTTATATCACGATATGCTGTAGTAATATAGAAGTAGCTATGAAACTGCAACTTTTCTGTATTGTAATAGAGCATATTGGCGATAGAACCACCCGAAAAATTGGTCAACGGACAACTTGCATAATGAGTTACACCATCAACATTCAAAACATTATCCAAAAAGCGGTCAACATACACTGATTGGCTTCCTATCTCATTTACACACAGCACATCGGGTTGTGCGTATTGCATAATGACTTTAAAATTTTCGTCTTTCAAATCCAGATAAGCCTCATCAGCGTTGCAACCACTTGGAGCGGAAGTTGTGTAATACATCAAGTTATACTGCATCATTCTAATAGTATCCGCATTTGCCAATGGAAAGCAACAGATACAAACAATCAGAATCAGCAATGTTCTCATCGAATTTACATTTAAAATTACTATTTCATCATTTTTCTAAACATCTGACATTCTAAGAAATATAAATAGCATAATTGTGAATGCTAAGAATGATGTACCTCCATAACTAATAAAGGGCAATGGAATTCCGATAATTGGCAGCAACCCAATAGTCATACCTATATTTATAAAGAAGTGCATAAATAGGATACCGGCAATACCATAGCCATAATATCGTACAAAAGGATTTCGCTGTTTCTCTGATAGTGATAAGATTCTAATAATCATAGCTATAATTAACCCACAAACGAAAACACTACCGACAAACCCCCACTCTTCACCAATATTACAAAAGATGAAGTCAGTACTTTGTTCTGGCACATAGCGCAACTTTGTTTGTGTACCATTCAAGTAACCTTTTCCAAAAAAGCCACCTGAACCGATAGCAATTTTAGACTGATTAACATTAAAATCGGCACCGCGGGGGTCGTCAACCTTATCTAAAAGAGTATCAATACGCATTCGTTGGTGCGGTTGCAAAACTGATTCGTAGACAAAATTAACCAAAAATACGCAACCGATACAGCAGGCGTAAACGAGGATATTTCGAACTACTTTTTTCCTATCTTTCCATTGATAAATCAAGAATCCTAATAAAATTGCAGTCAGCACAGCAATAGAGTAAACCTCATTAAATTTGAGAGTAAAGACAAACACACTTAAAAATGTAGCACCAAATAATAAAATCCACGTTGCGAGCCCTTCGCGATAGAAGAGAATGATAAAAGAGAAAAACACCAAAGCAGAGCCAGTATCTTTCTGCAGAAGTGTAATAGCAACAGGAATAAGAATAAATAGTGCTGCCATTAACCACATATTCTTCCGTTCTGCATTTGTTTTGCCTTCGTTAAAGAACTTAGCTAAAGCCAAAGCAGTACCGACCTTTCCAAACTCTGTAGGTTGAATACTTAATGAACCTATTCTGATCCAAGCTTTTGCACCAGAAATTTCATCTCCTACAAATATTACCAAAATCATCACAAACAGAGTAAATAGATAGATAAAATAGGCAAAATAGGAGTAATTTCGGGTATCGAACATATAAACCACAATAGCAGAAAATATAGCTACCAAAATATAGATAAGTTGCTTAGCATAACGATGATCCATAAAAGGAGTTGTATCGTTAGGAACATATTCTGAAGAGTAAATAGTAAGCCAGCCAATAATTACTAAAAGCACATAATATATCAGCAAGTGTATATCTATATTTTTCGAAACTCTATTTCTAACGTTATTATACATAACTACTTAATCGACATTGAGATAATTCTTTCTTCTAAATCTTTTCTTTTTACTTCTCTATTAAGGTAAAATTCTGTGATTAAACTTGCGATTGGGCAAGCCACAGTTGCTCCGAAACCACCATTTTCCACCAATACAAAAACCACAATTTTAGGGTCATTTTTGGGTGCAATAGAAGCAAACACGGAGTGATCTCTACCATGTGGATTTTGGGCTGTTCCTGTTTTTCCGATAATATGTACCCCATCAATTTTAGCTCCGCGCGCAGTTCCCGCCTGCACTGCCATATCCATTCCTTCTAAAATCGGGTCAAAATATTTAGAATCAACCTTACAGTATATCTTTTCACTATACCTTTTGTTGGGATTATCTTTACTTCCTATCGCCTTTACTACGTGAGGTTTATAATAATATCCACGATTTGCAACAATTGCCAAAAAATTAGCCATCTGCAAAGGTGTTACACTAGCTTCACCTTGACCAATACCCATTGAGATTACGCTATTGGGATTCCATGATTTTCGATAAATTCTATCAAAATAATCGGAAGTTGGAATAATACCCTTCACATCGAAAGGTAAATCGGAGTTAAAAGTTACGCCAAAACCCATTGAGAGTAGATATTCACGCCAAACTTGGTAACCTTCTTGAACATTTTTATACTTCTTATTTCCGATGATATGATAAAGTGCATTGCAGAAATAGAAATTACAAGAGTGTTGAACTGCGGAAACCAAGTTTGTTGGACCAGCATGGTGGCAGCCCACTGTATGAGACCCCATATGATAACCTCCGCTACAGTACCAAACCGTACTAGGAGTAACTACTTTCTCTTGCAATGCTATCAACCCGTTTGCCAACTTAAACGTTGACCCTGGAGGATATGCTGCTTGCAGTGCTCGATTAAACAGCGGAACCTTTACCGTATCACAAAGTAATTGGGCAAAATTCTTTCTCAAATCTTTACCTACCAATAGATTAGGATCGTACGCAGGAGACGATACAATACAGAGAATCTCCCCTGTAGCAGGTTCTATAGCAACTATACTTCCCCGTTTATTCGTCATCAACTTCTCACCATATTGTTGTAAAGGAAGATCAATAGTACTCCACAACGACTGTCCTTGTATTGGGAGTACATCTTCTTCACCATTTTTATAACTTCCTCTTTCTCTATTACTTACATCAACAAGAACCACTCTAATACCCTTTTCTCCTCTCAACTCCTCTTCATAAGAGCGTTCAATTCCACTTTTTCCAATATAGTCTCCCATTCTGTAGTAAGAATCGCGTTCTAAGGTTCTTTCATCAACTTCACCAACGTAACCTAAAATGTGAGCAGCAACAGGATAAGCATAGTGACGAAGGGTTCTATTTTGTACAAAAAATCCAGGGAAACGATATAATTTCTCCTGCAAATAACCATAATCTTCCTTTGAAATTTGCTGATCAATGATAGAAGGAATTACTTTAGAGTAGGCGGTAGCTTTAGCAATTCGTTTTAACAACTCCTCCTTAGGAATTTCCAACGTACGACAAAGGTCATTAGTGTCGAATTCACGCATATCTCTTGGCACTACCATTAGATCGTATGCGGCATCGTTATACACCAACAAAGAATCATTACGGTCATAGATAAATCCTCGCGCAGGTTGTTCTACCAATCGCCGAACAGAAGTTTGTTCTGCCATATTTCGATATGACCGGTCAATAACCTGCAAATAGAAAAGGCGCACCATATAGATTAGCGCAACTAAAACAATTCCGCCAACTATAAAATAGTACCGTTTTTGGAGAAGTGCGTTATTCATTATTTGCTTCGGCGACTAAATTCTTGTGCAATTTTCTGCAGTTTTTCTTTATGCTCTTGACTGATATTCAAACCATTGACTATTGCTAAAGCTTCCGAAACATATTTTTCGACGTAGGTTTCAGTTTTTTCCTTTACTTGAAGTTGATCGAAAATAGCTTGAACAGCAGATAATTTCTCCTCAAAATCGAAATCGGTACTAGAAAAATAGTGTTTTAAGGTAGCTTCTTGAGTTTGATCAGCTTCTTGAAGTGCCAATAGATATAGGAATGTCTTCTTATTTTCTTTAATATCACCTCCCTTCACCTTACCAAACTTCTGCACATCAGAATAGAGATCCAAAATATCATCTGTAAGTTGGAAGGCAATTCCCACTTTGATGCCAAAATCATAAATCTGTTGTTGTTCTTGAGGCGTAGCTCCAGCCAAAATAGCACCAACTTTCAAACAGCCCGATAGCATTACTGCGGTTTTATAACGTATCATCATCAGATAATCCTCAATTGACACATCGTTACTTGTTTCAAAATCGAGATCATATTGCTGACCTTCGCACACCTCCAATGAGGTTTGAAGAAATAGATCTGCCATCTGCAATTTTACGTTGTCAGGACAAGGAGTTTTTAGCAACTGTTGAAGTGCCATAGTTGCTAATGCATCGCCTGAAAGAATTGCTATATTTCCGTTCCATTTTTTATAGACTGTCTCCTTGCCTCTTCTGATAGGAGCATTATCCATAATATCGTCGTGGATTAGAGTGAAATTATGCAACATTTCGAATGCTGCCGCTGGGAACTGTGCCTGAGCAAGGTCTCCTCCAAAAATTTCCGTAGCAAGATAAACAAGACGCGGACGAATGCGCTTTCCGCCTTGCTGCAAAATATAACCGATGGGCTTATATAAGTTTTCTGGTTTTCTTAAATCTGTAATCTCTTGAAAATAAGACTCCAACTCTTTCATATAACTATTTTTTTAACTTTGCAAAAGTAGAAAAAAAATCGGTTGCTTTTTCATTCTCTAAATTGTTTTTTCAATATCTATTTCTTTGTATTTCTTTTAATATTGCGACATTTTGTCAGTTTAATAACTTTAAACAAAAGAACAATATGACATTTTGTCATTATTTAAATGTTGGATTTTACACTTTCTCCATTGGCACAAGATTTGCTATTCTCCGCCGTCTTTAAAAAATCAAAATAAAAACAATTTAAAAGAAAGGAAACATTATGAAACTAATGAAAAGAAACCTAACAGAAAATCCAATGTGGTTACCAGAAATTTTCGACAACTTTTTTGTAAATGATTGGTCACCAGCAGTAAGAAACAGTGCTCTTCCTATCAATGTAAAGGAATCACCCAAAGATTATAGCATTGAAATTGCGGTTCCTGGAATGAGCAAGGAAAATTTCTCACTGACCATTAACAAAAATCTCCTAACATTAAAAATGGAAAAGGAGACAAAAAATGAAGAAAAGGAACACACCTATTTAAGACGTGACTTTATGCACCGCAGTTTTCACCAATGTTTCAATATTCCAGAGGATGTTGATAAAGAAAAAATCACCGCTTGTGTAAAGCACGGAATTCTCTTAGTTGAACTTCCAAAACAAGAAGCGAATATTGAAAAGGGTGAAAGAACAATTGAAATTCAATAGTTCAATTTCACAACAAAAAAGGCTGCCCGAAAGCAGCCTTTTTTTTATAGAAAACAGTTATTACTTAGAATGTGAACATTTGTGATTTGGATCTTTTTGTCCAGAACATTTATGTGCTGCTGATTTAGCGGGATTTGCTTGAAGGTTTTTGCTTTGAGAATTGTGAGTACATTTATGTTGTGCATCTTTAGAAGCTTGACCGTGAGTACATTTATGCTGTGATGAATTGTCGTGAGAGCACTTGTGTTGTGCGTCTTTTTGCGGAGCGGTTTGTGTTCCGCAACTTTTTTCTCCACGACAGCAAGCTGGAAGTTTAGCACGAGCTGCGGGGTCTGCTTTTACACCATCCGCATTGTAACCCAATTTACTAATTTGAGCACGCAATTGGTCAGGATTAGTCTTTGCAGCATCATAAGTAACAGTAATTTTTGCAGTTTTTGCATCATAAGAGTAATCTTTCACACCCTTAAAATAGGGAACTTGTGAATTAAAAAGATCTGCACATTTTTGGCAAACACCATTAGTTTGAATGGTAACCTTTGCAGTTGATTGTTGAGCAAATACGCCACATGAGAAGATAACGGCGATTGCAAGAAGAATTAATTTTTTCATAGTGCTTTTTTTTAAATGATTAATTTATAGTATTTTATATTGGTAATTTTATCGTAAATTAATTCGGATACCGAGGTAAGCTCTGATTCCTGTTATGGGAGCATAAACGACCGAAGCATCAAAATATTCGCTAAATGGGTCTTCGGAAGCAATTATAGGGTCTTTCTGCTTATAATTAAGTAGATTTTCTCCACCCACATAGATTTCCCATAGTCTGAATTTCTTCGTAATTTGCGCATTCATAATACAATAAGCGGGTGACTTATCGGGGCGTTGATATTGTTCAGGATTACCAGAGGTATTAGGCAAACGCATCGGGCCGTTAACATTTAGGGATAGATTAAACTTCCATTTATCGTAAGGAAGGCTATAATTGATATTAAAAACAGCCTTATGCGGACTCATTAGCGCTTTCTGCACCCAATTTCCTTGGGAAGTATAACGCACATCGTTATAACGATAAGCCATCAAAATTTCAAAACGTTTTAAAGGCTTCAGAGTAAGTTCCGCTTGGAAAGAGTGCGACCGCGAGCGATTTCCGTAGCCATTATTCACTCCATTAAGATTGTAAACGAAAACACTTTGCGCATCTCTATCCACATCTACAATAGTTTGATTTACGAAAGCGGTATAGAAATAATCGATACTGAACGTAGCATCTCCGCCACGCATAGGGAATGTATGTACCAAACTAATTCCTGCATTATAAGCCTCTTCAGGCTTTTGCAATTCGTTGGGGAAAAGATTAAATTCACGGTTTGAAGTCAGCAACGAGAAGTTTTCGCTATAGAAATTAGCTGTTCGATAGCCTTTTCCCACAGACGCACGCAAAGACAAACGTTTTAAGATTTGCCATTTTGCATGCACGCGGGGCGTCCAAAACATTTGATTAAACGCAAAATTATAATCAAGACGCATTCCAGCCATCACCACCAACTTTGGGTCTAATATATAGACATACTCTGCAAAAATACCAGGGACAGGTTCAAAAAGGGTAAACATCGTTCCTTCTTCATCAATCATTTTCAAATCATTCAGCAAATGATCCATTTGAAAACTTCCACCAGCTGTAAGTTTATGTCTTGACTTTTCTCCAAACTTTCTAGAATAAAGGATATTAGCATAGAAACTATTTTGAATCCCCGTAAAGAAACGCTGGCCAAAAACAGCATTAGTATTATGGTAAGTATAAGATAGGATTGTTCCAATACTCTCTTCATTTCCAGGGAGAAGAAAACCATTTTTTGTAATCAGATCCACCTTTTTATTATCGATATGCAGACCATAGATCTCTCCAGAACCCGCATCTGTATGCCAATTGTAATCTTTTTGTCCACCATATCGGTTATCCCATACAAAATCAACAAAACTTCTTCCAGAGAACTTTCCTGGAATTTTATAATCCCAACGATTCATTGCATTGATTTGCTGATTGATCGGCATATCTAAAAAGCCATCTTTATTCATATCCATTTTAGCAAACTGAACTCCACCAAAAAGCATCAGCATAGTTGAAACATTTTCCTTTTCATCAATACGGAATCGACTATTCAGACTGATTTCTCCTTTTCCCATTGTACTTCCGAAGAGATTCAGGTGTAGCGTTCATAATTATTTTCAGGCTTTTTATACTCAACATCAATTTGACCCGTTAGTGCCTCATAGCCATGCGTTACGGAAGCTACGCCTTTAGAAACGCTAATAGATTCCATCCAAGAGCCAGGAACAAATCCCAAACCGAACTGATGTGTCAGCAATCGAATAAAGGGAACATTTTCCAGCAAAATTTGGCTATAAACACCAGCGAGTCCAAGCATTGAGATTTGGCGTGCACCTGTCACCGCATCTGCATACTCCATATCCACAGCAATAGTGCTTTCAAAACTTTCTGCCAAGTTACAACACGCCGCCCGACGCAATCCCTCTTGCGTAATTACTGTTGTCAAAATTGGCTTAATAGAAACAAAAGAACCATTATAAGCCACCACTTGAATCTGATCCAGTTGATGCGCGTGCGACAGCACCACTTGAATATTGTTCAAATCTGCAGGAATCACCAAAGTTTCTGGAGTATGCGCAAGAACAGAAACCACAATTGTATCTGTATTAGTACGTGGAAGTTCAAAATTTCCTTGTGAATCAGAATAGGTTCCGACGGAAGTTCCCAACCATTGTATTGCAGCTAATGTTACAGGTATTGAATCGCCTTCACTACTCACTTCTAATACTTTACCAGAAAGCGTTTGCGCAGATATAGCCGTACAGAGAAAACACAAAGTAAAAATCAGTAGTAGTTTTTTCATCATAAAAAATTAAACTTTTTTTCCGACCGCAAAAATAATAAAAAGTAAAATCTCCCCAAAAAATAAAGTCTTTCTCTCCATTTTTTCACTATCTTTGCAAACTTTTTAAAACAAAAAAATGGTTTTTAGTTCACTTACATTTTTATATCTTTTTTTACCAGCAGTTTTAATATTTCTGCTCATTTTTAGAAAGTTGCAATATCAGAATTGGATTCTTTTTCTGTTCAGTTTGCTCTTTTATGCTTGGGGAGGAGTTTCATTCACGCTACTGTTATTAGGGTCGATTTTTGTCAACTATATAGCAGGACTACTCATTGACCGCTATCGCAAGTATGGTAAATCGATTCTTTTTGGTGCAATTATTCTCAATCTTTCCACGCTCTTCTACTTCAAGTACGCAAATTTTTTCGTTGACAATCTCAATCTACTTATCACCCGATTGGGTGCTTCTTCTATTACGATTCAGAAAGTGATCTTACCTATTGGTATCTCTTTCTTCACCTTTCAGGGCATCTCGTACATTGTTGACGTTTTTCGGGGAAATGTTGCTGCACAGCGCAATCCTGTAATTATCGGTTCCTACATTGCCCTTTTTCCCCAGCTCATTGCGGGTCCTATCATCCGCTACAACGAAATAGAGTCACAATTTACGAGGCGTGATTTTACTATAGAGAATTTTTATAATGGAATCAAGCGATTTACGTTAGGATTAGCACGAAAAGTATTTCTTGCCAATCAGTTAGCACTTATTGCAGACTCTATTTTTGCGTTAGAAACTTCAGAAATGACTCCGTTAATTGCGTGGGCAGGCATTTTATGTTACGCCTTACAAATATACCACGACTTTGCGGGCTACTCCGATATGGCGATAGGACTGGGAAAAATGTTTGGATTTACCTTTCCCGAAAACTTCAATTTTCCCTACATTGCCCAATCTATTCAAGAGTTTTGGAGGCGTTGGCACATCACTCTTTCCGCATGGTTCAAAGATTACCTTTACATTCCATTAGGTGGTAATCGCTGCTCTCAAAGGCGCGTTCTCATTAACCTTTATATTGTCTTTTTCTGCACAGGACTTTGGCACGGAGCAAGTTGGAACTTTGTAATTTGGGGATTACTACATGGCACATTTTTAGTAATTGAAAGAATCGGCTTCAAGAAAATATTAGAGAAGATTTGGTCGCCAATACGACATCTTTATACTCTACTCATTGTCCTTGTTGCATGGGTATTTTTCCGGGCGGAAACACTTCCTGATGCGCTTACCTTTATTAAAACGATGTTTTTTATGGGTGGAGATGGCGAAAATTCTCTATACCTAACAAAATTCCAAGATTGGATAAATATCTCTGCTTTCATTATCGCTATTCTTACTACCACGCCTATTTTTTCAAAAATAAGCGAGCGATTTACCATTTGGAGCGAGCAAAGAAAGCTTACTTTAGCACTCAATCACCTCATCATTTACGCACTTGTTATTGCAACTTTCATTGGCGTTACCATCCTACTTTGCGTGGGTTCTTACAATCCTTTCATCTACTACAGATTTTAATTATGGAGAAAAGATTTCAGATAGGTTTAATAATCATTTTTATTGTAATGTTGATTTTTCCTACATTACAATCGATTTTTCATTTTAGCAAACCAGAGTTGATGACCTCAGAAAACAGAGCATTAACACCAATGCCATCTCTTGCTTTAAAAGATCTTCATAAATTTCCTACACAATTTGACGCACATTACAACGACTATTTTCCCTACCGTAAAAAATTGACACGCAGCTATTTTAAACGTCAACTTAAAATGCATCAAAGTCCCATTCCTTCCATTATTTTCGGAAAAGAATCGTTTCTATTTTCTGGGAATCAGGAACTTCCTTTATATGAGGGGACTTACGATTTTTGTAAAGAGGAGCGGAGAGCCACTGCAGAGGAACTTCTATATCGATATAACTATTTGAAAGAGAGAGGAATTAAGTTTTACGTTTATATTGCACCCACTTCATTTGAGGTTTATCCTGAGATGCTGCCAGCACACATCAAACGAACAAAAAAAACTGACACTGACCTTTTTTGTGAATTAATGCAAAACGAATACCCTCAAATTCCATTCATCTATTTAAAAGATAGTTTATTATCTAAAAAAGAGAAAGGATTATTATATCTCAAAAATGACAATCATTGGAGTGGCTTAGGCGGATTTTACGGGACCAATGCCGTTATCAACAAAATTCGAAAAGATTTTTCCAATCTTCCTCATTACGAATGGGAAGATTTTAAAGGAGATACAGCCCATAAGATGATTGGTAACCTTGTAGAGAGTATCAATATTGTTAACTATACGGATTGTTTTGTAAAAGATGTTCTTTACGAGAACATTGTACTGAATCGGGAAAATTTGCAATGTCAAGTTTTGCCTAAAGTGGGTTATCCTGCGCCTCCAGGTTTTGCCTATCCAGACTCGTACGAATCACGTCATAGTACAGGATGTGATTCACTCCCGAATGCACTTTTCATCCGCGATTCATACGTTGTATTTCAAGAACCTTTCTTCAAATATCACTTCAACAAATCCCTTTTCATATTTGATGCTTGGCAATATGCACGTAACTTTGACATTATCGAGAAAGAACAGCCCGATATTGTTATTTTAGAGATGTACGAACCACACATCCGCAACCTCATCCGTCATTTGAGAAGTGAAGAGAAGAAGACTAATAAATAAAAGGAATTACGCGTTTAAGTTTGCGCTGTTTCATCTCTTCTGGAAATTCGCTCAAGTAACGTTTATAAATAGTGTTGGTACGAGGCACTAGATTTGCGAAAGTCCAAAGGAAGAACACCAGACCTGAAACAGACCAAGTAAGAATAGCGAAACCTAACCATTCCATCAACTCACCGAAATAGTTTGCGCTCGTTATATATTTAAACATTCCACCTTTAGGTAGATAATGTTTAGTATCATTATCATCTTTACGGAGATGGCGGATAATATAATCAGAATGTAGATTGATAACAAAGCCTGCCAAGAAGATAAGAGTACCAATGATAAATTGTGGTGACCACAACCATTCTATATCTTGGTAACCTAATCCTAAAACTTGATAATTTTGGTTAAAAGATTCGTAGAAGATCCAATATCCTTGCATCATTGCATTAAGGATATTGAAGGTAATTCCCATAAACATAATTCCCAATGGCATTTTACTTTTTCCTTTAATCAGCCAAGGGAAGATAAGAGAACGTTGGAGGTAATGCATTTCAAAAATCAGGAAAAAGAGGAAAGGTACCACTTCAAAACGGTGTGGAGAGCAAGCCCAAAGAATTATCATTGCGATAAAAATTGGAATCTCCATAAAAAACCAAGCCACCTTATTATTAATTGCTTTTCCCCATTTTGGAGAGATGAGCATTCCGTAACCAGCATCTACAAAATAGAGTGCGATAAAAACAACCACTGCAATAGCAATCATTACCCAAAGGTAAATATAAAAAGCACTTGTAAGCATATTTTAAACTTTAAGATTAATTAATAACAATATCGAAAGGTAATTTAGCTTGTACCCCTTTAGCCTCTGTAACTGTTTTCAAACTTTTATAAGTGTAATAGAGTTCGCCCAACTCTTGACGCAAGGCTTTATCCATTTTTACTTCCGTATCGGTTTCGAGCATTTGAGTAAGCCAATCTTTTTGGATAGGATAGTTGATAATTCCGTAATCGGAAACGCCTGCCAATTCAGCGGCTGCGGCGATTGCATCTTCTAAGGAGCCGAGTTCATCTACGAGACCTAAAGAGATTGCATCTGCGCCAGCCCACACACGACCTTGACCAACACTATCCACGTGTTCAACACTCAAATTTCGGCCTTGTGCCACACGTTGCATAAACAATGCGTAAACATCTTCTACAGAAGCTTGCACTTTAGCTCTTTCCATCTCGTCCATTAATCTTCCACTACTCATATCGGCGTGTTCATTTGATTTCACCACATCAATAGTAATACCGAGTTTACTTTCTAACATACGTTGGAAAGAGGGCACAATACCGAAAACACCGATAGAACCGGTAAGAGTATTGGGTTGTGCAATAATTTTATCAGAATTACAAGAGATGTAATAGCCGCCAGAAGCTGCATAACCACTCATAGAAGTAACCACCTTTTTACCAGCTTTCTTTGCATTTTCTATCTCATTCCAAATCGCTTCCGAAGCCATTGCGCTACCACCAGGAGAATTTACTCTCAACACAATCGCTTTTACCTCTTCGTTTTCGTATGCTTTACGAATGTCATTACAAAGCGTTGTTGAACCTATAGTAGTTTCATCTCCTTTTCCATCGACAATACTACCCACAGCATAAATAACAGCAATATTATCCTTTTTAGGTGTGGCAGGTGTTACACTATTGTATTTCTTAATCGGCGCATAATTCACCTTTTCTGAAAGTTCAATTCCCAATATTTTTTTTAGTTCCACCTCATACTCAGCATATTGACAAACACCATCAACAATACCACAATTTAAAGCATCAAGAGAAATTGCTGCCGTAAGATTATCAGCAATTTCCTGAAGGGAATTTATGGAAATATGACGACTTTCAGAAATTTGTGACAACATTGTTCCCCACAAAGTATTGCAAAGGACGGTCATCTGTTCACGATTTGCTTCACTCATCTTGTCCAACATATAAGGCTCTACTGCACTTTTAAACTGACCATGACGAATTACCTGAACATCTACACCCAACTTATCAATCAGGCCTTTATAGAAGGTTACTTGAAATGCTAATCCTTTCAAGTCAACGCCTCCCAATCGATTTACAAACACCTTATCAGCTACAGAAGCCAAGTAATAGGCCCCTTGCGAATAGTTATCTGCGTACGCATACACAAACTTTCCCGATTCTTTAAACTTAGCGATAGCATCTCTAAGTTCTTTCAAAGATGCGAAATCGGAAGAAAAAGCAGAAAATTCGATAGTGACACCTTTTATTTTATCATCATTAGCAGCATTCTTCAAACTTTGAATTGTTTCTCTCAATCCTATTTGGTTAGAATATTGAGCAAAAGAGGTTCCCTCAAAAGGATTTTTCTCTGCTCTCTCCATCATTGTACCCTCTAACTTCAGTTTAAGAACAGAATTATCCTTTACCATTGTTGTTTCCTCACCAGAAAGTCCAACAAGAATACCAACAAAAAAGATAAACGAAAGGATTGAGAGCACTATTGACGACAAGATAAACCCCAACATTGAACCTAAGACCACTCTCCAGAACTTCTTTGCGCCCGATTCTTTGTAGCAATTAGTTTTTTCAAATTGATTCATAGCTTTAATATTAAACAAGCGGCAAAGATATAATTTTTTTTCGTGCGCTCCATTTTTCCGTTAAAAATATTGAAGTAAAACAAAAAAACAAAAATCTATTGAAATAAATCATAAAAAAGATTACTTTTGCAAATTCATAAAAAAGAAGTGGAGATGAAGAAATTTTTATTTTTAATGCTGATATTTGGGATTTTGCAATTAAGTGCGCAAAATTCTGCTATTGATGAATTTACAGAAGGGTTAGAATGCACTACGATAACCGTTGGCAAGAAAGCATCTGCCGATGGTTCGGTAATGACTTCGCATACTGATGATAGTCATAGAACGAGAACCAATATTTTAGTAGTTCCTGCACAAGACCATCCAGAAGGCGCTACTGTAAAGATGTATAAACGCACGGCTGCCAAAGAGGAGTACGGCAAGATGTCGCACTACGAAAACACTATTGTTGGAGAGATTCCGCAAGTGAGCCACACCTACCAATATTTCAGCACAGCATACCCCTGTCTAAACGAAAAACAGTTAGGTATTGGGGAATCGACCTTTACGCCCCGACCTGAATTACAATCTGATAGTGGCTTGATAGATTGTCAACGTTTGTGCCAATTGATGTTAGAGCGCTGTAGCACGGCACGCCAAGCCATTAAGATAGCTGGAGAGCTTTTGGCGAAATATGGCTGGATTGATGGTGGAGAAGCACTTACCATTGCCGACAAAAATGAAGTTTGGCACTTAGAAATTGTTGGGCCTGGAAAGGGAAAATTGGGTGCTGTTTGGGCTGCGCAACGCGTTCCAGACGATCACATCTCGGTGAATGCAAACGCATCAACCATTCGCGAAATTGATTTAAAAAACAAAGATTATTTTATGGCATCGGACAATGTTTTTTCCGTTGCGGAGGAGAATGGTTGGTATGACAAAAAGCAAGAAACCTTTCGTTTTGCATACGCTTACGCACCAGAAAGCCGCGCAATGTTGGCTTGTCGCCGCCGCGAATGGCGCGTCTTCGACTTAGTGGCTCCTTCACTAAAGTTGGACCCAAATGCAGAGAACTATCCATTTTCTGTAAAACCAGACACTCTTATCACTATGGAGAAGATGGTTAGTCTGTTTCAAGATTACTATGAAGGAACCGAATATGATATGCGTAAAACGTTGACCGTTACCGACAAAGAGGGTAAGACCGTAATATCTCCTCTTGCCAACCCATTTATGAAATCCGACGAATTAAAACTTCACAAAATCAATGGCGGTTGGCACTGGCGCGGCGAACGTTCTATTGCCGTTCACTTTACCGTTTACGCTACCATTATCCAATGCCGCAACTTCCTACCTGATGAAGTAGGCGGACTTTGTTGGTTTGCTCTTGACAATGTAGCATCTTCCGTTTATGTTCCTTTCTACGCATCTATCTCCGACCTTCCTCAAACTTACAAAACCGATGGTCGAGTTACGGGTTTCAGTCGTGATGCCGCTTGGTGGGCTTTTAACCGTTTAGGCACCCTTGCAGCAAAAAGATGGGGTGATATGCGCAAGGTAATTGACAAAACATGGAAACCTCTTCAAAATCAGTTTTTCACACAACAACCTAAAATCGAAAAACAAGCATTAGAACTGCTTCAAAATGGCAAACGTAACGAAGCTATTCAGTTGTTGACACAATATAGCAACCGTTGCGGTAACTTTGCCGTGGACAAAGCTTGGGAAACTGGAGATTTTATTTGGACAACATTTGACGGATTATGGTAATCATTATTAAATTAGAAAATTATGTTTCTTTGGGATAAAATTGCTTTCGGACCAATTCACAGCAGACGCTTAGGTAATTCTTTAGGTATCAATCTACTTCCTACAGATGTAAAAATCTGCACTTTTAATTGTTTATATTGCGAATGTGGCTGGACTTTAGAAAAAAGCCTTGACGAAAAATATTTCTATCCGCTACAAACCGTTCTTGATGCAATTGAACAGAAAATAAAAACCTGCAGTCAAGAGGGTACGCCTGTAGATAGCATCACTTTTTCTGGAAATGGTGAGCCCACGTTACACCCTGATTTTCCTGCCATTATCGACAGATTACTACAACTCCGCGATATTTACTATCCAAAGGCGGTAATTACTTGCCTTTCTAACTCTACAAAATTGGGAAATCCTAAAGTACGTGAAGCTTTGAAGAAGATTGAAAATCCGATTTTAAAATTAGATGCTGTTGATGAAGAGTTATTTCAAATTGTAAGTGGCCCTACTATCGAGCTTCATGCTTCTGAAATTATCAGATGGATGAGCGAAATGAAGCAACAATTTATACTTCAAACACTTTTCTTCAGAGGAGAAACCGAAAAAGGGGCTTTCGACAATGGCACTGGGGACGCACTTCAAAAATGGCTCCAATTCGTTGAACAAGTTCAACCTAAAATGGTTATGATTTACTCTTTAGACAGAGAAACCCCAGCACAAAAACTATTCAAATATAGCAAAGAGGAGCTAGAAGCCATTGCTGAAAAAGTAAAGTCACTAAACATCAACGTAAACGTATATTAATCCTAATAGATATGGAAGAAAATTTTAATCAAGAAAATGCTCCATCCCCAATGATGGAATATAAGCGTCCATCGATGCTAGTCTTTTTATGCATTCTTACCTTTATCAGTTCTGGTATGAATTGTTTAAGTTATCTATTAATGCCATATATTATTCCTTATCTTCCAGAATATATTTCACAAGTATCAATGCCTACGGATTTATATGCAATGGTGGAAGAGTTAACATTAATTCCATCGTGGAAATTTATCTTTTTAGCGCTTTGCTGTGCAGGTTCGGTGGTTGGTGCTGCTCTCTTGCTAAAACTAAAGACAGTAGGATTTCACGTTTACGCAATATCAAAACTACTTAATATCCTCATTGCATATTTTATGCTTGCGGGAACTAGTATGAAGGCCTCAGGAATGTCAATTATTACAACCGTTCTTATTGTTGCTTTATACTTTATTTACTACTATCAGATGAAAAAGACGGAGGAACTTAACAACTTGAGAAATAATAACGATGCAGAGAGAGGATTTTAAAATTTTAGAGCAAGAGGTAAACAATCGTCCGCTTGTTTATTTAGACAATGCAGCGACGACACAAAAACCTGAATCTGTTATCAATGCCATTTCAGAATATTACAGAACTATCAATAGTAATATTCATCGTGGAGTGCATCATTTGAGTCAATTGGCGACCACTCGTTTTGAGGAAGCTCGTGAAGCTATTTGCAGGTATATTAATGCCAAAAACAGTTACGAAATTATTTTCACACGAGGAGCAACAGAGTCTATCAACTTAATTGCCAACTCATTTTGTCGTGCATTTCTTAAAGCAGGAGATGAAGTAATTGTTTCGGAAATGGAACATCACGCCAATATTGTTCCTTGGCAAATGGCTTGTGAAATTGCTGGAGCTAATCTCAAGGTGCTTCCATTTGACGATTCGGGAGTTTTAATGATTGAGAAGTTAGAAGAGTTGATAACTCCAAAAACAAAAATCATCTCTATTACTCATATTTCCAATAGTTTAGGCACAATTAATCCTATTGAAAAAGTGATTAGAATTGCGCATTCACACAACATTCCGGTAATGATTGATGGAGCGCAAGCGGTTTCTCACGAAAAAGTTGATGTTCAGCAGTTGGATTGCGATTTTTACTGTTTTTCCGGACATAAAATGTATGCACCAATGGGTATTGGGGTTTTGTATGGCAAAGAAAAATGGCTTAATACAATGCCACCTTATCAAGGAGGTGGAGAGATGATACAACAAGTAACTTTTGAGAAAACCACATATAACGAATTACCATTCAAATTTGAAGCGGGTACACCTGCTGTCAGCGACGTTATCGGACTACACACAGCTATTCAATACATTGAAAAATTAGGAATTGATAAAATCTTGCAACACGAACAAAAGCTACTACAATATGCAACAGAGCAATTGTCCGTAATTGAAGGTCTCCGAATTTATGGAACAGCACCCCAAAAAGCTGCTATTATCTCTTTCAATTTAGAGGGAATTCATCCTTACGATGTTGGCGTAATTATTGACCACTTGGGAGTTGCAGTACGTACGGGACATCATTGCACACAACCGGTAATGCAACATTTTCAAATTCCAGGAACCGTACGAGCCTCGTTTGCACTATACAACACCCAAGAAGAGGTTGACCGATTGGTAGAAGCCGTTAAAAAAGCAAAAATGATGTTATCTTAAAATCAACACATAATTAACATAAACTAATAAAAAAGCGTATGAAAAAATTTTTACAAGAGTTTAAAGCTTTCGCAATGAGAGGAAACGTCATCGATATGGCAATCGGTGTTATCATTGGTGGCGCATTCGGAAAAATTATTACATCATTAGTAAATGATATTTTGATGCCTCCTATTGGTTGGTTAATCGGAGGTATGGATTTCACCAAATTGTGTATTCACTTACCCGTTCGCGAAGGTATGGATCCTGTAACACTAAACTACGGAAATTTCATTCAAGTTTTCATTGATTTTGTTATTGTTGCATTCTGTATCTTCATGATGATTAAAGGAATCAATAAACTTTCTGAAATGGGCAAAAAGAAAGAGGAGGAAGTACCTGCTGAATCAGAAGCTCCTAAAATGACTAAAGAGGAAGAACTTCTTACTGAAATTAGAGATTTATTAAAGAAGAACTAAGGTGAAAAAGATTATTCCCATAGCACTTATTTTACTTTTAGGTATTAGTGTATCGGTTTGCGTTGTTGGTGATGAACTTCCGGAAGAGAAGCCGACGGCTGTTTCTTACTCCAACACATTGGCAACTCCACCCATTCCTACAGAGTTGACTTTTGCTGGAGAAACAGTTCCTGTTGATGTTTATTGGGTTCGTGAAAATTTGGAGAAAGAGGTAATTACCCAATGTTATCTTCACTCGCGTACACTACTGATTTTCAAACGTTCTGGAAGATACTTTCCAACAATTGAAAAGATCTTGGCGGAAGAAGGAGTTCCTGACGACCTAAAATACCTCTGTTTGGCAGAAAGTGGACTTGAGAACGTAACCTCTCCCGCTGGCGCTGCTGGATTTTGGCAATTTATGTCCACCACAGGAAAAAGCTATGGCTTAGAGATAAATAATTATGTTGATGAACGTTACCAATTAGAAAAATCGACACGTGCTGCTTGCAAATATTTGAAAAAATTAAGGGATAAATTTGGTAGTTGGGCGTTAGCAGCTGCAGCCTACAATATGGGAGAAGGTGGACTTTCACGCAGTATTGCAGCGCAAAACGGCACCGAATATTACGACCTTTGGCTCAATACCGAAACGGCACGCTACGTTTTTCGAATTCTATGCTTCAAACTACTATTTGAAAATCCTGAAAATTATGGTGTAAAATTAACACAAGAGGAGTATTACAAACCTATTCCTTGCAAAGAAATTACCATAACTTCAGGAATAACAAGCATCTCCGATTTTGCTTCACAGCACGGTGTGCTTTATCGCGAAGTAAAATCTCTGAACCCATGGCTACGAAGCACCTCTCTTCCGGCTAACGGAAAAAGTTACACAATACTTATTCCGAAGCAAAGCAAAGCAAAGTACTATGAACTAAATGAATAATACAATACAAAGGGTGACTAAAAAGTCACCTTTTTTATTTTCTAAATTTGAAAACAAAATAGATTAGTGACAAAAAGAGAATTACCTCAATAGAAGTAAAAATGGCTATACTACTTTCGTTGAAAAAAGCTGAAACGGCATAGAAAATAGCAGTTCCGATAAGTACCAAAACAAAATTAGCAAAATTAAGATATGCCATCATATCACCGACAATTCTACCAATAGGCGCTCGCTGAACTATTGCCAAGCAAGGAACCTCAAAAATGCCGCCAAAAAAGGTTACTCCAAACATTAAGAGTGAAAAAATATAGACATTGGGATTGAAAATAATAATGAGCAATAGAAAAATATTCATTGCAAGCAATCCTATATTTATCATCCTAAAAGCATTATCCGAACGAAGAATTTTGCCCGCAAAAACGCACCCTAAAGCAATGCCTACCGCCGCACTACTCATACATAAACCGGTACCTATATTGCTAAGTTCCAATGTCTGACGACAGTGAATTACCAAATTAAGTTGCAACATTCCTGCAATCATCCAAAAAATAGAAGAACCTAAAACAGCATCGTTAATCCCTTTATATTTTTGGGCAAAACGAAACGATTCAATCATATATCTAATAGGATTGATCGTATTAAATATTGGTTTTTCAGAAGGAATTTCTACAATTTTCAATCTATATACTGTTATAAAACTGATAGTTGTAAAAAGAAGCATCAAAGCACATATTATCCAAATAGAAACCAATTCTGAAAGCATTGTTCCTAAAATCGTTCCTAATAAAATTCCCACAAACGACATCATCTCCATCATTCCATTTCCATAGGCAATCTTCTCTTCTCCCTCAATATCTCTGATAATACCATATTTAGATGGTGAACTGAGGCAAGATTGTACCCCCATTAAGAAAACAGAGAAAACACAAAAAAAGATTGAATGGGTAATGAGAGCAATACAAGCAAGCAATATTATTGGAAATTCACACAACTTACAATACATATAAACTTTTTGTTTAGAAAAGATAACCGCCAAACGTCCACTTAGTGGAGTAAAGAGTAAGTAAGGAATCACCAACATAGCAGAAATCAATGTCAGTAACAAGGAATCGGATAGGAACTCTGGAAGAGTCCAAGTTACACCTACAAAATAGATAATATTTTTCAAATAGTTATCATTAAGAAGAGTAAAAAGATTGGTTAAAAAAAGTTTTAACCAATTGGCAGAACTACTTTTCATTTCCGATCCTTTCTATTTTTTACAAGTTGGCCACATGCGGCTGCAATATCTTTTCCTCTACTTTGGCGCACATTCACAATCAGGTTTTTACTTTCCAAATACTCTTTAAAACGAATCATATTTTCGCGAGGAGATTTTGAAAATCTCGATTTAGTTTCATTAAACTCAATCAAATTTATTTTCACAGGAAAAGGTCGGCAGAAGGCACACAACCGCTCCGCACTTTTTACAGAATCATTAATATTCTGCAGCAGAACATATTCAATAGTAATTCGTTGACCTGTTTTCTGATAAAAATATTGCAATGCAGATTGTAGTTCTGGCAATGGAAATTTTCTGTTTATAGGCATAATTTCGGATCGCAACAGATTATCCGGAATATGAACAGAAACTGCAAGACCAGGTTTAAAACCTTCATCTGCCATCTTAATAATTCCATCTACCACACCAACTGTTGAAAGCGTAATTCTTGATGGTGAAAGTTGATTTCCTTCTGGCGAGGTAAGCAGATTTATTGACTGCATTACATTATCATAATTCAGCAGCGGTTCTCCCATTCCCATAAAAACAATATTGCTGATAGGAATTTCATACAGTTCCAAAGCGCGGCGATTCATCAGTGCGTACTGGTCGAGAATTTCAGAAAAATGAAGATTTCTGATAAATCCCATCGTTCCTGTAGCACAAAACGCACATTTTAGCGGGCAACCAACTTGTGAAGAGATACACGCCGTGACGCGACTTTGAGTCGGAATCAGCACACCCTCTATGGCGTGCCCGTCGTGTAAGCGAAAGATAAACTTTGCGGTTCCATCACTGCTAATTGCCTCACTTTCAATTTCTGTTTTCAAGAATGTAAACTGCTCTTTCAGTTTCTCTATCAACTTCATCGAAAGATTTCTCATCTCCTCAAAAGTGAGAACATTCTTCTTCCACAACCACTCATAAATCTGCTTCTTTCTGAATCTTTTTTCTCCAACAGATTCCAAAAAATCAACAAGTTGCTTTTCTGAAATATGACGAATATCTGGTCTCATAACACTATTCATATTTTACTCTTGGATCAAGCCAACTATATATCAAATCGCACATCACATTAATAACTACCAAAACGATAGAAATAAAGAGCAGTGCGCCCATTACAACGGGAAAATCATATTTATCCAAACCATCAACTATTACAACTCCCATACCTTTCCAGTCGAAAATATACTCTACAAACACTGCACCTGCTAACAAAGATGCTAACCAACCTGAAATGGCTGTAACCACAGGATTCAGTGCGTTCTTCAGTGTATGTTTTACAACTATCCTTCCGAAAGAAACCCCTTTTGCTTTGGCAGTCCGAATGTAATCTTGCGATAAAACATCTAACATTGAATTTTTCGTAAGCTCAACAACTACTGCCAATGGTCTAATTCCCAAAGTTATAGCAGGCAAGATAATATTTTTCATATCAAGGTATTGACCATTTCCATAATTATCTACAGAATAGAGACTTCCGAACATACTCAAACCCGTAATGTCGGCCAGGATAAATGCAAAAATCCAAGCAAAAAGAATAGCGGCAAAAAAAGAGGGTAACGACATTCCCAACACAGAAATAAAAAGTGCAGATTTGTCGAACCAACTATCTTTATATATGGCACATAGGATTCCAATAAAAATTCCTACAATGATAGCAAAGAAAATAGAAACTACTGCCAACAAAGCCGTTTTCGGGAATGCATCTGCTAAAATTTCCGCTACGGGGCGCTTACTTTGATAAGAACGACGCAGGTATGGTTTTTTCAGCACAATAGAAGATTCTGAGAAAGAGCACAATTTTACATACTGATAATTATTATCATTCAGGAAGAAAAACGATTCTTTCTCATGAGTTTTATGCCATGATATTGGAGACAAATCGTTGAGATATGCCAAATATTGAATCCCTATGGGAAGATCGAGCCCCATCTCCTTACGGATAGCAGCTTCTGTTTGCATATCGCTACGTTGCCCCATCATCATACGCGCTGGGTCGGAAGGCAAGATAGTAAATAGGAAAAACACCAAACTTACTACGCCGAACATTACCAGCAAACCATAACCCACTCTTTTTAATAGATATCGACTCATTTAGAACTCATTATATTTTTGACGATAAATTTCTGCTTCTTTCTTCTTGCCCTTTCTTTCATACGACTGATACAAAGTCTTATACAACTTTTTGTAGGCTCCATACTCATCTAAACCTTGGTTCAGATACAAAATAAGCAGATCCTTAATTCCCTGATCATTCACTGCTTCCGCGTCCACCATTGCATTCAAAACCTTCTCAGCACCACGAATATTCTGCTTTTGAGCGTACGCTAAAAAGCCAATGTGATAAGCTGCTGAATATTTAGAATTGATATTGATAAGATTCCTATAAACCTTCAATGCCTCATCAGGTAGAACTGAAGAAAGATAATAAATTCCTAACATATAACTTCCTGACTCGTATGTAGGTGCAAATTTCAGCAACTTATCAATATAAGGTTTTGCCATAGCAATTTGCTCTTTTCGGTAGTAAGACTCACTGAGATTAACATATATCGATTCATTCAGTGGGTCAACCTTCAATGCACGCGTCAACGAAACAATTGCAGAATCGTACTCTTGCGCTTTCATCTGCTGATAACCTATAAAATCATCTTTTGTTTCTCGTTTCAAGATAATACAGATCGGTTTCCCATCTACATTGATAGAGTGGACCATATTTTTGGGTGGAAAATTTTCAGAGCGCAACTGCTCAGGAGTGATTCCCGTTACAGTAAAAATAGCGTAATCCCAATCCACATTTCCCCGCTCATACCAACGCACAAAAGGTACGGAAAAGTTTGCCGTATCTTTACGGAAGAAATAGGCAACCGACGCTTGATGCCACGATGCCACCTTAATTTTTGAACCATCAGAATTAGGAACAGCGTTTGCCTTCACCCATTCTGCTGCTTCGCGTGTTGAATGATAATAGTAATCCAACTCATAGTTGCCGTATGCTTTTTCTACACCACCTACAAGTTTGTTAAAATAAACATATTCGTATGGATGATTCCTCAAAATATGAGAAATAGGACCCATCAATAAAACTAAAATCAGCACAATACTTCCATAATGAATTGATTTTGAAAACTTGGAAAATTTCTGTTCTAACCAATTAAAAATCTCGTTAAAACCCAATCCTGCCGCTACCACCATCGGAGGATAAGCAAACATCGCATGACGCCAACCGCCATACACATTAGCATCGGTTAGGACAATCCAGAAAATAGGGAAAAAGAAGGTGAAGAAGATAAAAAATATCTCCAAACGGGTCTCTTTCTTGCGCCAACAAAAGATAAAAAATAGAACTACACCTATAATCACAGCTATCGGAATAGTAATAAGGATATACTTGGGCGTGTAGTACCAAGGCAAAAGATCTGACCATTGCAAGTTTCCATCAAAAATTTGGCGTATGGTTACATCAAAATTTGACATCTCCGTAAAAGATTCCCAAACATGCTTAATGGGCGATTGCAATGCGTATGGCCACAAAAGAATACCTAAAATATAACTTACAACAGAGATTATGATGCCCATCATAAATAATTGTCCCAATTGCTTACCAAACGGCAGTTGTTGAGATGAAATTTTTTTGCTGTTTTTTGATTGAATATAGGAACGAATAAGATAAAGCAATGCAAAAAAAGCAAAATATCCAAAAAGGATAACTCCTCCTACGCGAACACTGATTGAGAATGCAATTGATAAAATCAGAATGAGATAAGTGTACCATTTAACCTTCGGAAATTGCTTAAAAAACAACAATATACCATAAATCGCAGTGATTACTGCTGCGGAAAATGGTATATCTTTAGGGTTGTTGAATGAGTGACCTAAAAAACGAGGAGAAAGAAACAGTAATAGCATTGTGACGACACCCGCCCGAAAACTCCCTGTTAGCAAATAAGCAATAAGCCCTACCATAAAAATAGAGAGCCAACCCAAAAAGGCATTAAAAGCATGACGCGTTAAATGAATATCTTCTACACCAAATGTCTGATTAAAAAACTCTGTTACTACATCAAAAGAGCAGCCATAATATTTCAGGTTTTCAAAAGTAATACAAGTAGTATCCTCACCGCCTGTCTTAAAATAGTTCACAATATTTCTTCCTTGCGGAATTTGAAAATTATCCTCATCACCCGTATTCCCTGCCGTTCTGCTCATTATTGGCATCACAAAAAAGAGTACAAGAACAACTCCTGAGAATAACCAAAACCAAATATTTTTTCTGTTCTCTTCCAATAATTTCTTCATAGACAATTATTTATATTTCATTTTAATTTTATACAATTCATACGGAGCTTTTATAAAGTCTCTCATTTTTAGTTGCGAGCCGTCCACATCAGCCCACTCCATAACAGGATATTCATACACTAGATTGATAGCAGCATCACTACCAAACTCCTTTTTATAACGGAAAAGAATCTCCACATCGAAAAGCCATTTAGTAATGAAAGGTTTAGAAAAAAGGACTGGAACAATCTTTCTTTTATACAACTTTGCTCCACATTGTGTATCATAAACGGGAAGCTTAATTAATGTTGAGGCTACGGTAGCAAAAACTCGTCCTAATAGATGACGACTGCGTTTGCGTCTAACTTTTGCACCTAATCGGAGAAGTCGCAATCCCGTTACCATATCAAAATTTCCTAACTCCATCTGCAACATAAAATTTCTAATCTCGAAAAGGGGTGTTGCTAAATCAGCATCCCAAAATCCGATATATTCTGATTCAAAATGTTGTTCAGCATAAATCATGCCTTGTCGCACAGCCTCAGCCTTTCCTCCATTAGATTGAAGATCCAGATAATGCACTCTTGGAGATTCAGCTGAAAATTCTTGCAATCGCGCTAACGTATCATCACTACTTCCATCATTCACAAATAAAAAATCTACCTCATTGTTCGTTTCAAAAAAGGATAAAAAAACTTCTTTTTTTAAACGACTTGCCTCATTATAACAAGGAATCACTATTGTTGCTTGCATATTACAAAAGTTGATAAACCTGGTAATTTTATTCCGACTTTTCTCAAAATTGAAGTTACTAAGAAATCACATAGTAAAATCTTCTCATACAACCAAGAAATCGTTTTACCACCATTCCAACCTCCAATTCCGGTAACGGGTCTCTCCTTCTCTTTCCGCAGTAATTCAATCTTTTTTTGAAGAAATCTTGGTATCAACAATGAAAAAAAGAAATATCCATCATCTACCACTTTCATTCCTGCCTGAGTCACACGCTCTATTAATAATTTCGAGCTATATCTTCGATAAAGCCCCAACCATTTATCATGCGAACTATACAGCGACTGAAACGCTGGCACCGTAATCATAAAAAGCGTGTCTGTACCCACAAATTTTTTCTGTTTTAATGCTGATAAAAAAGCAACATCATCTTCTATGTGCTCAATCACATCCATAAGAAATACAATATTCGCTTTTTTTTCTCCTAAGCCTACTTCATCTACAGATTGATAAAAAGTGCAACCAAAATTTTGATATTTCTCCTTTAAAGCACAAATTATCTCACTCTCAAATGCTACATCTACTGCTACGGGATAGGGATGTTCAATTGTACTACAGAAATAGTTCAAGAAGAAGATGTCACCACATCCTATATCCAATATCGGGTTACATTCCTGATTTATAAAACTCCTATTTTTCAGAATTTTACAAACTATTTTAGCCCTTGCATACTCCCAAGGATGGTTCTTTGAAGAGCCCTTTGCTGCATTTATATTCAGTTCCTTTATATCCATTCGGAATATTTTGCTTTAAACTTGCAAAAATACATAATTTTTCATTTGTACGACTTTATTTTGGGATAAAATTTGGGTGTGCCGGCTCTTTCCTACCGCCCAAAACCTACGCGCTCGCCGTCGGGCTATCCGCTCAAATTTCGCGCCTCAATCTCTCGCTTCAAATCTTCCGAATCTCCAATTCTAAGTTCAAAGTTCTAAACTCTAAATCTGGCGCTCATAACCGCTCCTATCCCTCACACAAGGCTTGCGCCATCTTATCTTTCCACACAATTCCTCCCTTCTCGCTTCCACTTATCCCCAAATTTTCGTAATCTTTTATACATCTATCTAAAAATCAAAAAAAATCTAGAAAAGAGAGAGAATATTTTGACTATTTCGCAATTCTTTTGTATTTTTGTGCCGTTTTTCCAAGAATAGAAAAGGACCTCTGCTGGAAGGACAAAATATATAGGTCCAAAGTATTAATCTACGTACAATTACAATATGAAGAAACTCTTTTTAAGTCTTGCAATTGCAATTATGATGCTCCTCCATGGAAATCTTTCCGCTTGCACCAATTTTATTGTTACCGCTGGTGCTAGCAAAGATGGATCTTGTATGGTCACATACGCAGCCGATTCTCACACCCTTTATGGTGAACTTTATCATTGGAAAGCTGGAAATCACACTCCAGGCACAATGATGGACGTTGTGGAATGGGACACAGGTAAATTATTAGGACAAATTCCCCAAGTGGCTCACACATACAATGTGGTCGGAAATATGAATGAACACCAATTGGCCATTGCCGAAACCACATACGGTGGCTTAGATACCTTAGCAACTCCTAACGGAATTATGGACTATGGTTCTCTCATCTACATCACTTTGCAACGCGCAAAAAATGCCCGCGAAGCTATCAAATGTATCTCTGAACTTTTAGACGCTTACGGATATTGCAGCAGTGGCGAGTCATTCTCTATTGTTGACCCTAAGGAAGCTTGGATTCTTGAACTCATCGGTAAAGGTGGCGAAATGAGAAATGCTAAAGGTAAAATCGTTAAAGGTTGGTCTAAAGGTGCTGTTTGGGTTGCTCGCAGAATTCCAGACGGATATATTAGCGGTCACGCTAACCAAGCTCGCATCACTACTTTCCCATTGGCAGATGGAGTTACCTCTATCACCAATAAAAATTTAGATAAGATTTTTAATGAAAAAATCGAAACCGTATATTCTCACGACGTAATTACCATTGCCAGATTGTACGGACTTTACCCTCAAAAAGCTCCTGATGCTGAATTTAGTTTCTGCGAAACTTACGCACCTATCAACTTCGGAGCTGCTCGCGGTTGCGAAGCTCGCGTGTGGTCTTTCTTCAACCGCTGTAATCCAGCAGAAATGGGAAAATATGAAAGCTACGCTCGCGGCGACGATTTAAATAATAGAATGCCTCTCTGGATTAAGCCAGCAAAAAAAATTAGTGAACGCGACCTTATGCTTTATATGCGCGACCACTACGAAGGCACTACAATGGATATGACAAAAGACCTCGGCGCTGGCCCTTACGCTTGCCCTTACAGATGGAGACCTATGGGCTGGTCTGTAGATGGACAAGAGTACCTTCACGAACGCGCTACCGCTACCCAACAAACCGGATTCTCTTTCGTAGCTCAATGTAGAAGTTGGCTCCCTGACGCATTCGGCGGTATCCTTTGGTTCGGCGTGGACGATGCTGCAAGTTGCTGCTATGTTCCTATGTTCTGCGGTATTACTGAAATTCCAGAAGCTTTCAGAGAAGGAAACGGCTCAATGGTGGATTACTCTCCAACTGCCGCTTTCTGGACTTTCACTAAAGTAAGCAACTATGTTTATACTCGCTACGCAGATATGATTAAACACGTTAACGAAAAACAAGACAAATGGGAATTGGGATCTATTAATAAAATTGCTGAAATGGAGAAAGATATGATTCGTACATTTGAAAACAATCCAGAAAAAGGAATTGCTACCTTGAACAAATTCTCCGCACAACAAAGTGCTGCAGTTTGCGCAGAATGGAACCAACTTTTTGAATATCTTCTTGTTAAATACCACGATGGTAATGTAAAAAAAGAAAAAGATGGTAAATTTATTACTACCGATACGCATAAACCTCAAGCTGAATTCCCCGAACAACCTGCTTATCCTGAAAATTGGTACAGAATGATTATTAAGGATTGTGGCGATAATATCAAAAGTAAATAAACCATAAAACAATGACGCTCAATATAAAAGGCGAACTAATATCTCTCAAGACACCCATTGTGATGGGTGTCTTGAATTTTACTGATGACTCCTTTTTTGATGGCGGAAAATATAAAGACGATACGGCAATTCTGCTTCGATTGGAACAAATTTGCAGCGAAGGAGGAAAGATTGTTGATGTAGGAGCTGTTTCTACTCGCCCCAACGCAACCCCAATAGATGCAGGAACGGAATTTATGCGCATTAAACGCTGTCTAACTCTTATCCGACAATATTTCCCAAACCTCATCATCTCAGTAGATACTTTCCGCGCTAATATCGCACAAATGGCTGTGGAAGAAGGAGCTTCTATTATTAATGACATCTCCGGCGGCGAAGACCCCAATATGTTCGATACTATCGCCAAACTAAAAGTCCCCTACTGCCTCACTTTTAATACCCGAAAAGAGGAGCTATCTTCCGAAGCACTGATTCCTACAATGCTCTCCTACTTTGGTGAAAAAGTGGAAAAACTAAAACAACTCGGCATCAACGACATTATTATAGACCCTGGTTTCGGTTTTGGACAAACCCTGGAACAGAACTTCTTTCTGATGAACCATTTAGAAATATTCAAAGAACTTGCCCTTCCTCTCTTAGTGGGAATTTCCCGAAAATCAATGATTTACAAAACCTTAAAAACAACTCCAAACGAAGCACTCGCCGGCACTATTGCCCTTAATACTGTCGCTCTGCAAAAAGGTGCAAATATCTTGCGCGTCCACGATGTAAAAGCCGCTCTCGACACTATACAAATCATCGAAACATTAAAACAAAATCAATAACATTTATGGCAACTTTTAAAAATACTATCGCAATAGCATACGACTTCGACGGTACTCTTGCACCTGGAAATATGCAGGAACACAACTTTATTCCTGATATGAAAATGGATATTCCATCCTTCTGGCAAGAAGCTAACGAAATCGCTGAAAAAAATGATATGGACGAGGTGCTTGCCTATATGTATCTTATGCTTGAAAAAGCAAAAGAACAAAATTTTCGAATCCGAAAAGAGGATTTCCAAAAATATGGTGCACAAATCGATTTTTATAAAGGTGTTGAAGAGTATTTCGAAAGAATAAACAAATATGCAGAAGCGAAAGGATTTCTCCTCGAACACTATATTATTTCATCTGGAATTCGCGAATTTGTAGAAGGTAGCCGTATAGCAAAATATTTCAAAGATATTTTCGCTTCCGGTTTTATGTACAACAAAGAGAATGTTGCTTTCTGGCCTGCATTGGCAATTAATTACACCAATAAAACACAATTCCTATTCAGAATCAATAAAGGAATTCATAACTCTTACGATAATACTCTAATCAATAAAATTGTCCCAGAAGAGGAAAAAAAGATTCCTTTCAACAATATTATTTACATTGGCGATGGTGAAACCGATGTTCCAGCCATGAAAATGGTAAAATTGCAAGGAGGAACCGCTATTGCCGTTTATAATCCCGATTACTCCCCAAGAGCAAACCGCAAATCGCCTAAAGAGCTGTGCTTAGAACTCGTGCACCACAAACGCGCCGACTACATCGCTCCTGCCAACTACACAGAAGGTGAAGAGTTGGACATCATCATTAAAAAATGTATCGATAAAATCATTGCAGAACAAGAATTGAATCAAATTCGAGATAACATATTAGCCAATAAATGAAAAATAACCAACAAAAGATGAACGATTTAGGACGATATTCCCATTTAGCGTTTATGATGGGAATTATCATCTTTTTAGGTGCTTTTGGCGGAATAAAATTAGATGAATACCTAAACCTTTCTCCCCTTTTTACACTTATCGGATCATTGGGAGGAATCGCTATCGCAATGTATGCAGTAATCAACGACATCAATCAAAAAAATAAGAAAAATGGCAAATAAAATTCCAATCAAAAAATTCTCCTACAGACTGATTATCTTTACTATTATTATTACCTTACTTACTCTCATCTTTCAAGCTGTACTTCCCCAATACGCTTCCCCTGCACTTCCTTTTATCGTTCTCTTTTTCTTCCTTATTACGGAACTTACTTTGTATATTGTCCTTCGAGATGAGAAAGGAAAAGAGGGTAAGAGATTTATTTCTGGATATATCTTATCCCGCACTATCAAATTTATGTCCTGCTTGATATTTTTGCTGATTTATATTCTTCTCAATTCAACTGACGCCTTCAAATTTGCTTTCGCTTTCATTATTATTTATTTCCTATACTCAGGATTTGAGGTTTTTATATTGAAAAAAGAGAGCAATAAATAATTTATCCAATTTTACTCCTGCCGACCGCGAAGTAGTATAATTGTGCCGTGTAATGGACGCTTCTCCTCACCTGCGAGAGTGCGTACAATAACATCACACGAATAGTAATAATTACCTTCTGGAAGTTTCTCTCCTGTTTTCCAATCAGACCCATCCCATTGTAAATCAGGATTTTGCGTATAATATACTAATCTTCCCCAACGGTTATAAACATAAAATTCCACCTCCTCTACCCCTCTATACGGAAATGGCTGATATAAATCGTTGATATTATCGCCATTAGGCGTGAAGACATTGGGCAATGTATAGGAAAAACACTCATCAATATCTATACAAACCTCATCCGCAAATGCCGACCGATTTCCATTTGAGTCAACAGTTATCATTGTATAACATCCTACTACAAAATCCTTATTGATAACATATTGACACGGAGATGGATAGCAACTATCATCATCTGCTTCCAAGGAATCTATAATCTGATATGACGATGCATAATTGGGCTTGTAATAAAGGTAATAACGATACACATCCGTATAAGCAGAATCTGAAGAAAATTGCCAACGAAAAGTCACACTTTCACAATCAGTTTCAATCTCTAAATGGGGAATTTCGGGTGGAGTTTTATCTTCAGGAACCACCTCTACAATTTGCGAACGATTAAACAATGGAACAATCGTATCTGGCACAAAATAAGCACCTTCAGAACATACATAATAACGATAACGCTCTCCATTTATAAGGTTATAATCGGTAAAGGAAGTAGTCTCAGTTACCGCAATCGAATCAAAGTGCGCCTCACCTGGAAGGGAACGATAAATTGTATATTCCGTGTTGTGCCAAGGCACCTGAGCATTCCAATGCAAATCAGCAGCTCTATCGCGCGGAGAAATCCCCAAAAATAGAGTGGCTGCGGCATCCGAAACTTCCACCTTCTGCATTCCGGTTGCCGTCTCACCCCACAACTCTACTTTATAACGATAAAAAACAGAATCAGTTGCCAAACCCATATCCGTATATGAGGTGTCAAAGAATGAATTTGTAGAAGCAATCAACTGATATTCATCTTCTTCTGAAGAATTTCGATAAAGATGATATTCATAATTTGGACCTGGAAAGGCTACGCTATCCAACTCTGTAGGTGGTGTCCAACTAACAAAAATAGAGCCTGTATCAGAATGGGTTGATAACACATCGGCGTGTGTCATCAAAGGAGCATCGTTCAACAAAAAAGCACAAACCTCCTCCGAAACATAACTCTCAGCACCATCAGGAAACCGCGCAACTACACGATAACAATACTCATTTCCGTGCAGCAAAGGCAAAACTAAACCCTCGTCAACAAAAACAGTATCATCAATAGAATTTGTTGAACCAATCCATTGATAACCAGTGTATTCTGGCAATCCCGTTTCGCAATTTTCTGGTTCAAAATTGTAACTTTGTGTTCGTCGATAAATATCATATCCCATCGCATTATTACAAAGTTCCCGATTCCAACTAAATTGTATTGTATTTCCGATTGGCAGTAACACTGGATTCTCGGGACGCGGAGCAACAACTTTGATGTTCAATGTTTTAAAGGTTGTTAGTTCAACAATTGGGCCGTTATCTTTGGCTTTCAAAAAGATCGAATAACTCCCTCTTTTCACGTGTTCACATTGCGTATTCCACACGAAACGAAACGTATCTGGTGGCGTACCACTTTCTCCACTCAATTCAGCAGGTGCAATCGACAATTGGAAAGGTTCTCCAGTTGCCGTCAACGAAACCTGAGTGGAATTGGGATCGGTCACTATTACATCAAAAGAAAGTTGTGTTCCTGCTAAAACACAGGTATCCTCAATTGTTTCAATTTCAGGCGGTTCATTATCACAAGCCACAACCGAAATCTGCATATCACGTACAATAGTTCCTATTAATATTCCTTGACGCCACTCCGAAATCAAAATCGCTATATTATACTCGCCTACCAACATAGGCGAATCCCACATCAAATCTCCCGAAACGGGGTCTATCTCAATAGTGTTAGTAGCTGCTGGTAATGTATAACCAGGTATCACTTCACCATCATATCCTAAACAACTTACCAACTGATACGAAAGGCTATCGCCATCTGGATCCACCGCCCCTGGATTGTGCATAAAAGGCACATTTACACACCCATTATCAATGGGCATATTTAGAAGATTAGGTGAACTATTTCCTCCTAAAAAAGGATTAATAATCAACTCTGTCTGTATAAAAAATGGCATCTGAACCGAGTTAGGAATATTCACAATCCCCGCATTACGATTCTCATCTTCATACGTTATCGTATAATTTCCTATCGATGGAAAAGTATGGGTTGCATAATATACATTTTTGCTAATATCCTCACCTACAGAAGTTTTACTATGCCTTTCTATAATTGATGATGTTCCATCACCCCACAAAACTTCAATCTCAGGCCTATCCGCTGGACTCGGTGTATAGGTGTAGGTAATGATAGTAAACTCATAGGTAAAGTTGCTCACGTGCCTATAGGTAATCTCTCCCGCGCGGTCGTGGGTTGCATACAGCGCTGTAAACAATCCCACACTTATGAAAAGAAGTAGTATTTTTTTGAACATAGGCAACTTTTATGCAGTTTAATGGTTAAACTATTAACGTAAAAATCATATTCTATTGTTTAAACGAGCTCTTTTATTTTTATTCTTTCGGCTTTCTTACCCTTTTTAACATATTAAAGAGAAAATTTCATGCTGTACAATCTATACAACTAATTCAAAATCAAAGACATACGTTTTTACGATTGAATTGGACAAAAATAAAAAAAATAGTATAAATTTGCTGCCTAAATTGTATAACCTTAAATTATTAACAATGAGCATTATAGATGAAATTAAATTAAGAGCCAAAACGGCTAACAAAACTATTGTTCTTCCTGAAGGTGAGGAGGAGAGAACTCTTAAAGCTGCCGATATTATTCTTCAAGAAGGAATCGCATCGCTTGTAATTTTAGGAAATAAAGCTACTATCGAAAGTAAAGCTACAGAATGGGGACTTAATAACATCTCCAAAGCTACTATTATCGACCCTATTGAAAATCCTAAGAAAGAGTTTTATGCTTCTATGCTTTGTGAAATCAGAAAAAGCAAAGGTATGCAAATGGAAGAAGCTATGAAGTTGGTAGAAGACCCGCTCTATTTGGCTACTCTTCTTATTAAAAATAAAGAAGTTGACGGAGAAGTTGCTGGTGCTCAAAACTCTACAGGAAACGTTCTTCGTCCTGCATTCCAAATTGTAAAAACCCTTCCTGGTGTTAGCGTAGTTTCTGGCGCTTTCATTATGGTTTTCCAAGACAAAAAATGGGGAGATAATGGCGTTATGGTTTTTGCAGACTGTGCTGCAGACCCTAATACAGACGAAAACAAATTGGCTCAAATTGCAGTAGTTACCGCACAAACTGCACGCAATATTGCTGGTATCGACCCTCGCGTAGCCATGTTGAGTTTTTCTACTAAGGGTTCTGCTACTCACGAATTGGTTGACAAAGTGGTAAACGCTACTCGCATCGCTAAAGAGATGGACCCAAATATCGTTATCGATGGTGAACTTCAACTCGATGCCGCTATTATTCCTTCTGTAGCTGAGAAAAAAGCTCCTGGTAGTCCTGTAGCTGGAAAAGCTAACGTTTTGGTTTTCCCATCTTTGGAAGTTGGAAATATCACATACAAAGCTGTACAACGTTTTGCTGGTGCTGATGCTGTTGGCCCAATTATGCAAGGTATGGCAGCACCTATTAACGACCTCTCTCGCGGTTGCTCCGTTGAAGATATCGTTAGCCTTGTAGCAATCACAGTTTGTCAAGCAAACGCATAATTTAAACTAATGAAAAGGTTTTTCACCATCTTGGCCATTCTTGCTATCGGTTGTTTGTTAACAACCCATAAAGCTATTGCTCAATATGATGTTAATCCTAAACCATTTAGTTTACAAAATGATAGATCCCAACAAAAAAGGCCGAAAATTCAATTTGGAGGAAATTTCGGCCTTCAATTGGGAACTTATACCGCTATTAACATCTCCCCTCAAGTAGGAATCTACCCTACAGATTGGCTTCTGATGGGAGGTGGCATAAGTTATATGTTCGTTAGCCAACACAAATACAGCCGAAGCCACTTAGCTGGCGCAAACCTATTTATCCAACCTTTTATTGCAAAACGCGTTATTATTCACGCAGAATATGAGTACTCACGTATTTATACCTCTTTCCTTGACGGCGACCGACAACAATTTGAGAACCACGGCGTCGCAGCGGGCGTCGGCTATCGCCACTACCTCAACGACAAAATAAGCATTTACGGATTATTGCTAATAAACCTCTACCAATCCTACTGGATTAATAACTATATCCCCTATTTTCGTGTCGGTGTAAATGTTGACATCTAACAATACTATACCATTGATTATCAACTATAAACAGTATTGAAAATAGGCTTTCTAACCCTTTCTACTAAGAAGTAACTATAATACTCTTTTTTCTTTCTAAAAATATTCTTTTTGAGGAAGATTTCTCATTTTTTTTTATATTTTTGCACTTCAAATTTTTAATGATGAAATATCAAAGAATTTTACTAAAATTAAGTGGTGAATCCTTGATGGGAAATGACACTTATGGTATTAATTATCAAGCAGTTTCACACTTTGCTTCAGAAATAAAAAGCGCTATTGACCTCAACGTACAGGTAGGTGTTGTAATTGGCGGTGGAAATATTTTCCGTGGCGTGAAAGGCGCAGGTAAAGGTTTTGATCGCAAACAAGGCGATTATATGGGAATGTTGGCAACTACCATTAATGCAATGGCAATTCAAGCCGTGTTGGAGCAAATGGGCGTTAAAGTAAAACTTCTTTCTGCTCTCAACATTGAAGGTATTTGTGAAAAGGTGTTTTTCAAAAAATCTATCCAATATTTAGAAGAGGGTTATGTGGTAATATTCTCTGGCGGAACAGGAAACCCATTTTTTACTACCGACTCTGGCGCAGCATTGAGAGCTGCCGAAATCAACGCAAATCTTCTACTAAAAGGTACGCGTGTAGATGGAATCTACTCCGCAGATCCAGAAAAAGACCCTTCCGCAACCAAATTTTCTACACTAACTTTTGATGAAGCTTATCGCAAAAATCTTAATATTGTAGACTTAACAGCATTTACAATGTGCAAAGAAAACCAAATTCCCTTGTACGTTTACAATGCAAATGAAAGCGGAAACCTCCGCAAAATCTTAAACGGTGAACATATCGGAACCCTCGTTGAATTATAATCAAAACATTATGACAGATACAGAAAAAAATGTTCAGCTTTATGTAAAAGCAAAACAAAGAGTGAACTTTAAAATTCATATCACTATCTTTATCCTTTTTATGGCTATTGCTTGGCTCATTTGGGGATTCATTTTTAAAGATAGCGAAAACCAAACCTTTTTAAAATGCCTATCATTTGCAACTTTAATTTGGGGAATTTTTCTTATCGCTCACTATCTTATTGTTTATAAGTGGAATAAATCTTTAATTGACAAAGAGTTGGAAAAACTTGTCAAACAAGAGAACAAGAAGTTAGAAGAAATAAAAAGACTGAAAAGTCAAAACACAGAAAATAATACAGAAACTGAAAAAGAATAATCACTATGGAAGAAACAGTAAAATGCTTAAATCTTGCCAAAGAGGGAATGCAAGGTGTTATTACCTTCTTTGAAAAGGAGTTGCAGAAAATTAGAGCAGGAAAAGCTTCACCTCAAATGTTGGAAGGATTAAAAGTAGATTATTATGGAAATCCTACTCCCATAGAACAAGTGGGAAATATCTCTACCCCAGACGCACGCCAAATCATTATTCAACCATGGGAACGCAATATGCTTCCTGTAATTGAAAAAGCAATTTTGGTGGCTAATTTAGGATTTACCCCACAAAATAATGGCGAATTTATCAGAATTATGGTTCCTTCTCCAACAGAAGAGAGACGTAAAGAGTTAGCGAAAAAAACAAAACAAGAAGCAGAACAAGCTAAGGTAAGTATCAGAAATATTCGCCGTACCGCCAATGATACTGCAAAAAAATTGAAAGATAACGCTATTCCTGAGGATATGATCAAAAAATTGGAAGGCGATATCCAAAAAATGACAGATGATTTTATCGCTCAAATTGATAAAATCGCTGCCGCTAAAGAGAAAGAAATTACAACAATCTAAAATAATAACCTTTAAAATCAAAAAAAATGAACGTACCTGAAAATTTAAGATTTACAGAAGAACACGAATGGATTAGAATGGATGGCGACATCGCATACATCGGTATTACAGCTCACGCTGCTGACCAATTAGGCGAACTCGTTTACCTCGAAGTTGAAACCGTTGGCGAAACCCTTGCAAAAGGTGATTGTTTCGGCGTTGTTGAAGCTTCTAAAGCTGCTTCTGACCTTTACTTGCCTATCAGTGGTGAAGTTTTGGAAATGAACGAAGAATTAGCTGATGATAACTGCAAAATTATCAACGAAGACGCTTACGATAAAGGTTGGATTATCAAATTAAAACCATCAGATCCTTCTGAAATCGAAGAATTACTTACTGCTGACCAATACAAAGATTTAATTGCATAATAAATTGCAATATCTATCGTTGTAATTTATAAAGCTGCGATTTATATTCCAAAAATATCTATCTTTGCAGCCTCAAACAAAATAATAATTTTAAATCATACAACTATGATTGAAAAGAAAACAACAAAAGGAAACTTGGAAAAAAGACGAGGTACTTTTCTCCTTGTAGGTTTGGCTGTTGTTCTCGCCGTGGTATATACCGGAATCGAACTCTACGCTTCCAGTGATAAGCCAGAGGTTGTCGAAATGGTTGATGACGATATTTTCGTTCCTACGGAAGACAACGTATTAGCCACTGATGCACCACCCCCACCACCCCCACCACCTGCTCAAGAACAACAAGAGGTGATTTTGGAAATTGTGGACGACGAAATTGAAATTGAAACCGATTTCGATTTCTCTGCTGAGTTCGATGAAGACGCTGTAATCGAAGAGATTGTAGAAGTTGAAGTAATCGAAGAGGAGGAAACAGAAGCTCCTGCAATGCGTTTCGTTGAGGTTATGCCTGAAATGCCAGCAGAATTCTACGACTTCTTAAGAGAAAACCTTACATACCCACCTGCAGCATACGACGCTGGCGTTAGTGGTGTTGTTCAAGTTGAGTTTATTGTTGAAAAAGATGGTCGCGTTTCTAATGCTAGAGCCCTTAACTCTGTATTCCCTGAAATCGACAAAGAAGCTATCCGTATTGTTATGCTCTCTCCAAAATGGAAACCTGCAAAACAAAACGGTCAAGCAGTACGCTGCTACTTCCAAATCCCAATTAGTTTTGTAATCAACTAATTTTATACATTTCTCATAAAGCCTCGCAATTTTATTACGAGGCTTTTTTTATTTTTAATCTTATATTATGAATAAAAGTATCCCATCTATAATCATTTCCATCCTTTTATCTCTATCAATTTTGGGTTGCAAAGAACCAGAACCCGGACAAACCGATGATTCTGAACCCACTAAAACCTATAGAATTGGTTCACCCTATAAAGAAAATGGAATTAAAGGAATCGTTTTTAGAGTTTGGGACGATGGAAAACATGGCCTAATCTTCTCTATAGAAGACGTAAAAGCCGCTGAGTATCCTTGGGCAACCATTAATGAAAATACAGGCGCAGTTAACGAAAATAACGGAAAAATAAATACACAAACCATCCAAGAATTAGAAAACTGGGAAACCCTATACCCCGCTTTCAAATATTGGACCGATAAAGGTTGGTACATCCCTTCTATCGGGGAACTGCGCGAAATTACCGAAGCCGTAACAGAGGCTGGAATCTTAGTGCTTTTCGATAACTATCTCCCTAAAAATAAGCACTACTACTCCTCAACAGAAATCACTGACGAAAAAGTTCATATCGTCCATTTTATTGATCGCGGCGAATATGAATTCTACCAAACTGGAAAACAAACATTAGATACGAATCTATATTTTTGCGGCGTGAGAGAATTTTAAAACAACTACAATTTACACATTGCTTTTACAAGTCAATTGCATTGCTCTAACCGCTACAACAATAGTCAAGTTTATATTGAATTTATCTATTTATAGTTCAGAATAACGAGAATTCAACAGACAGAATAGTTCTCCTATCTGCGCCTAAAAACTATCTTCTCAATTAGTTTATAAATCGCATAATCAATAGATAATATTGATATTCCAATAAATATTCCATTTCTCAGATTTATATCTTCGCCCATAAGTTGCAAACAATATTGCGCAAGTGTCAGTAACGACGAAAGCATAATTATATCAACCCATATATTAGGAGAAAAATCTCTGCCATTTCTCTTGCTTAAGGCGTTAAAAAAACGCAGAGAGATGCCTATTATAAGCATAATGAGACCAACTATCAAAGTTCCTATCATAATGTGAAATCCGTTGAATTAATCCTTGTTTCATTGTAGATCTTCTCTCAAAACCTACCTAAATATCCATAGACAGAATCAAGAAAAGCGTGTGCAAAGATAGTTTTTTTTCTTGTAAACAAACACAAAAAAGCGGCAGTTTATTTAAACTGCCGCAATAAAAAACGTATCATATCCAATAAGAACTCTCTCTGTTTGTTAGAGGGAACTTAAATTTACCAATTAGTCACGGACACAACGGACAGAACGACCATAGTACTTACTAGGTGTAGTAGAAGAAAAAAAACTAGGATTACTATATTCTATGTTATAACCACCTACTGTACCTGGTTCTGTCTCTGTAGCGCTCCAGAACAATGCATTATTACCAAAGTTTATAGGTTTAAGACTATATGGAGTTTTAAAATCTATGCTCATATAGCCAGCAGGACGAGCTGAAAAGCCAGTTGCATTGTTTTCGTTCAAGTTGTAGCCAACAGTGCAAGAAGGTTGTGGTCGTGTATTCGTTGCCCATGCTACAGAATCTGCTAATGATTTCGCAAAACTGTTGGTCCAGTAAGTTTGACATACATATTGACTTTGACTATTCATATAGGTCATCAATGATTCCCATTCTGCAGTGCTAGGAACATGCCAACCGTCAGGGCAGACACCCTGAACACCACTTGGATTGGCATTACTACTAGCAGCATCATTCATTACAGCCGGCCAATTGTAGAGATAACCATAAAAAGTTATATCGGTTGAGTTGCTGTTGTTTGGATAATAACGGAAAGGAGTTGTAGTGCTTGTATCGGTTCCTAATGCAATGGGGGTGCCATTAGCATATTGGGTAGTGCGCAAGTTCTCGCGCATCCAGCATTGCTCGCCAATCAGTACAGTGTTGTAAACATTGCCGTCAACATCAGTAACAGTTGGGGTTTCAGGACAAGCTTGCGCAGCAAAGGGAGAAAGCGAAATTTTCAAACATCTTACACTTAAACCATCCTCTTTGCTGAACTCTTTCATCATTCCATCTTCGCAGAAGTAGTTAATTTCAACTGAGGTAGCATTTTGTGCATTTGCATTGAGAGAGGTCCAGAAGTTAGTAGAACCTAATAAGTTTTCATATCTATCAAGTGCAGCATTGTAATTTCCTGCACCCAAAGCATCAAAACCAGAAAGTGGAGCCACACCCTGACGGTTAGGTAACCAGTAAAGGTTATTGTCACTCTTAGCATTTGTAGCATTTCCACCATTAGCTAACATCAATGTAAACGCATCTGGTGTAGGTAATACCCAACCCTCAGGACAGATACCTTGCACATAACTTTCACCCAAAATGTCTGGAGTTGCAGTAGGAACGGCATTATTATCACCGTAAGCAATTGCTACTGCGCTGTACCAAGTATAAAGTTTTCCATAGATATTTTCTAATGAATCGCTATTATTATAAGCTGTAGCAGAATCTGCATTAGTACGAATATTTTCTTTTGTCCAGCATTGACAACCAATACGTACGGTTTGATATTCGTTGCCGTCATTATCTGTCATAACAGTGCCTTCTCCACAAGGAGGATAGCTAACCACAACAGTTTGGTCGCAAGTGATAGAATCACCGCACGCGTCAGTTGCTGTCCAAGTAACAACAGTTGTTCCCACTGAGAAAACAGATCCCTCTGGAGCGTTGTTAGTAAGTGTTACTGCATTACCCTCCATAACTGGTACGGTTGGAGTGCCTAAATTGATAACGCGTTCGCATTCGTTATAATAAAGTTCTACATTAATATCGCCAGGACAAGTATATTGGTTTTTGTTTACATCGGCTAAAATAGTAGGGAGAACTTTAATTGTAAATGTAATTGCATCACCTTCGCAAATAATACCATTGTAAGTATGTTTTGGAGTTACGGTGATGTTTGCGGTAAGAATATTTGCAGTTGTGTTAGTAGGTATAAATGAGATATTGCCTGTTCCAGAAGTTGCTAAACCAATAGCAGCATTATCGTTGGTCCATTCATACTCCATAGTGCCCACTGTAAGTGGAGTAGAGAATTCGTAAGAAGTCGCATCTCCTGCACAATGTGGTTCTCTATTAGCAACAGGGTTCATAACAACTTCAGGATTTACGGTTACGGTTACGGTTGCGGTTGCAGTACAACTATTACGATTGGTTACGGCTACAGTATAGGTTGTTGTTTCTGTAAGTGCCGTGATTGAAGGATCTTCAACATTGATTGCGCTCAAACCTGTAGCTGGAGACCAAGCAATAGTTGTTTCTACTGTATCTGTAAGATCAATATCTAATTGAGAGTAAGAATTGTAGCAAATAGTAGATGGAGTAGCGGTAATTGCTTCAATTATAGGACAAGGAGTCCATACTGGATATAACGTTAAATCGTTGTCATCAGAATATAAACTTTCTAATTCGTAATCTATACCTGAGCCATCTTCTTGAGTATTCCATTTTTGAAGGGCATAATCCGGTTTTGTGAAAGTTGATTCCCCATAAAGCGTTACAGCTTCACCTTCGCGTTTGTATTGTTCAATAGTTTCTGAACCATAAATATAAGTAATAGTAGCCGTAATAGGCTCAACTGTCCAAGTACCATCACCATTATCAAATGCTGCATAACCTGGCGCAATATTTACAATAGGCTTTTCGCTATAGGTTCCGCCAGAAATTTCAACATCTCCATTTGCATTTTCGTAGAATAGTCCTCCACCTTCATATCTACCTGAAAGTATTCTGCTACTTACACCTGCACCTGTGTTTCTGAAATACAAAGGACGAGGTGCATCAATATCATTCCCTTCAAAGGTAATGGTTGCTGTTGTACCAAGATCTTGCACTCTTACACCGTATGATTCAGGATCGGTAGTATTTGCATCTATTTTATTATCTTCAATAGTAAATTCTCCGTTACAATTTCCTAAAATAATGCCACCATTAGAAACATTGTTCACTACACAATCTCTAATTGTTGCATTGATAGTAGAACGTAATGAAGCAAATCCATAAAAATCGTGGCAAGTATTATTTTCTAAAATTATATTTTTAGGGGATACACCACTTGGCACATTTACAGCCCAAAAACTTGTACTACCAGTACCATCAAAGTCACAATTTCTAATAGTAACATTATGTGCGTAGTTGTAACGTCCTAATTGATTTCTGGTTGGGAAGTAAATTAAACCACTATAATCTGCACTTAAGGTACTTACATATTTAAAATTAATATTTTCAATAATTAAGATATCTGTTCCACTTTGTCTACCATCACCATCAATTCTAATTTGACCAAGAAGTGAATGATTTGCACCATTAATTGTTAGATTCAATCCTTCCTTCTGTCTAATATCAACAACCTCTTCAAGATTAGATAAAACCATAATAACAGCATCACCTATTAAGTTAGTGCGTGCATAGGTAACAGCCGCTTGAAGGGTTTGGAATCCGATTCCATTATTGCCATCTACAGTTACAATACCGCCATTGGTAGTATAATTTTCATCTACATAAATTGCATTGCTTTCTTTGGTTACACTCCAAGTGCCATCGCCATTGTTAATTTTTACGTAGCCTGATACAATGTCAGCATCAGCAGGTTCGCTGCCGAAGGTACCACCCGAAATATATAGTTTTCCTCCTGTGTGTTCCAAGATTCCATTATATATACCCGATTCAACATAGTTGTCTTGAGCAGATGGTGTGGCAATAAAAACCAAAGCTCTATCTGCTGTAATTGTGTTGTTTTTATACGTTATATCTGCACTGCAATTGTTCTGTACTATTATGCCGTATGCATTCGTATTTGTTGCCACAAATTCATTGTTTTCAAATAGGCCTGAGCCTCCTCCGTTAACTATATATACTCCATAAAGCATATTCTCAGTTGCAGTACAGTTTTTGACTTCGAAATTTGTTGTTGCTTGAAGCTGTGCAAACCCGAAGAGGTTTTTTGCCGTTACATTGATTAATATTATGTTTTTTGCATAACACTGTGAGGGAATGGAAACAGCACGGAATGATAATGAACCAGTGCCGTCAAAATTACAATCGGCAACTGTTACATTGTGTGGGTAACTGGAATTTCTCACGCCATAGATGAAACCACTTGTGGCAGAACCATCATACTTGAAGTTTAAGTTCTTTATCACCAATTTATCAGCGCCATTGACTCTTTTATCTCCATTAATGTTTATTTGTCCAGTAAGTGTTTTACCGTTTCCGTCAATGGTAAGATTTAAACTGGTTTTCTGTTGTATGGTAACAACTTCGGTGATATTTTCCATCAGTTCAATCTCAACCTCTCCGGTTAGATTAGTGCGGGCATGAGTGATGGCACCTTGAAGTGTGTTGAACCCAGTTCCGGTAAAGACTCCTACTGTTACAGGGGTATTGTTAGTGTACGAACTTTTGACGAGAAGTGTGTGTTGTGCGCTTACTGCAGTAAGAGAAAACACACAAATTAATGCTAAAAGATACTTGCCAAATTTAACTCTCATAATGTTATTGTGTAAAAATGAATAAAAAAAATAAATTGAAAATTTCGAAAGTGCAAATATATAAAAAATTCATAGAGTTTGGCAACTAACGACATTTTATTTAACTACCTATATTTTAAATTGTTATATTGTATCACTTCCCTTTTTAATTGTTTTAGAAGTGAATATTTTGAAATATTTGAAAACAAATACGCATTCTTAGATCAAGTTAGTAGGTAATTATTACCTTAAATAAGGTTATGTTAATACAAATTAAGAATAAAAGATTTCATTTTGAGAAATCTTAGATGAGAAAACCTATTCATCCTTTGGAAAATTTAATAAAAGAGTTCAAACCGTATGCGTTCCTATCTTGACGAGGTAAGGAAAGATATACTATTTAATAATACGATCTTCATTTTGAGCGAGGAAGGCGTCCCAGCTGGAATATTTATTTGTAGGAATTGGGAAACGGTTTTGCAGATGATAGCAAACAGCAGCGGCGAGTGCATCGGTAGCATCTAAATAATTTGCATTTTCGTGGATCAACTTCATCTGTTGCAACATTGCAGCAACTTGCTCTTTAGAAGCATTTCCATTTCCGGTTATAGATTGTTTGATATAACGTGGTGAGAACTCAAAAATTTCCAATCCTTTCTGTAGCGAAGCTGCGATAACGGCACCTTGTGCACGCCCCAACTTCAACATAGATTGAGGATTTTTACCGAAGAAGGGGGCTTCGACGGCTAAAATTGTAGGCTGATATTTCTCGATTAATGCTGTAACGCTATCAAAAATATGTTTTAATTTTTCGTACGGAGATTGCAATTTTGTCATCTTTTCCACGCCAATTTCCAATACAGAAGGGTTCTTATCTTCCACTTTCAACAGCGCATATCCCATAATTAGAGTGCCTGGGTCCACACCTAAAATTACAGTCATCTATACAATATTTAATATTAGCTCATTATTCAAGCAATCGATAACAGCATTATAAGACACGAAGAAGTCGCTGCCCAAAATCATCTGAATGGGAGGAAGTTTTACCATTTTATAGGCTTGGTTAATGGCATTCATATCTACAATAGCGACATTAAAATCGGGCAGTTTAAAACGTCCAATAGATAAATTTTCTATTTGCGACTCGAAAACCTCCAAATTTGTAGTACCTAAAGTTGCATTAATAGCTGATTCATAATTATTCAACTCTGTACTAATATTTTTCAGAAAGAACTCCTTGTCGATACAAGTGCGAGAGGCTCCTGTATCTACACATATATTTAAGGGCATTCCATTTCGTTTTCCTTGAACGAAGAGATGAAAACTACCGAACTCTAAACTTCTGATTTTCAGCTTAATTTTATAAGATTTCATAACTACATCCACCTTTTTCTTTTAAATGAAATCAGCAACAGAACAATAGTAATAATACAGCAACCGATTACTGACCAGAAGGCATATTTTGCACCTCCCAAAGGCAACGCCACATTCATTCCATATAATCCTGTGATAAACGTTAGAGGCAGAACAATAGTAGAGATGATTGTCAGCACGCGCATAATTTCGTTTGTTTTATTAGCCATCAACGAATCGAAAGTACTTGACAAGCCTGCCACCAATTCACCATAATCATCAATCATATCCCACATCTTTTGGTAGAAGTCAAGGATATTACCCCAATAATCCTCCATATCTTCAGCAAAACCTTTTACTTCACCAGATTCAAACTTATGAAAGAGGCGCAACTGAGGACGGAACATTGTATTGAGTTGAATAATATTTTTTCTATATCGAGAGATCATTTCAATGGTTTTATCGGACTTATTATCAAATAGATCTCTACTAATCATATCTATTTCGGATCCCATTCTTTCCACTAGAAGGAAAGTTTCTTTCATCATTCGATACAATACTTTGTAAAGAATAGCGTCACTAGTTCCGCTTATATCGTCCTCTTCCAATTCATCGGGAGCGATTTTAGTCAGGTTAAAAAGATCCTGCACCACATAATGGGAATTTCCGACAGTAATAAGGAAATCCTGCCCCCAGAACATTTTTGTTTCCTCAGTTTTTACGAGATTAGTACGTTTATCAAAGAGGGGAAAATGGAGAACCAAGAAATAGTAATCATCGTAAACGTCAATTTTAGGACGTTGTACAAAACTAGAGCAGTCATCAATATCCAAGGGGTGAAAATGGAAGTTATCCTTCAAAAAATCTAAATCCTCAACAGTAGGATCTGTAATATGGTGCCATTTAAGCTTGCCCAATGATAAAGTTTCTACCACAAAAACCTCCTTTCCTTACTTGAAAAATTGATACTAAATTCTACATCTTGAAATAAAAAAATTTAAACTGCAAAAGTATAAAAAAAAATAATATTGGCTACCTTTAAAAAAAATCACTAAAAAGGTATAATGTATTGAAAATAAATGTATCTTTGCGCCCTTAAATTATTGAAGGTGAAAAACGAGGCAAAAAGGGAAGAATTTAGATTAAGGTTGGCAGGTGTTGCTGATGGGAAGCATTCATTTTCAATAGTTTGTGACAAAACGTTCTTTGAATTAGCTGAGCTTTCACAATTACAAGATGGGCAACTCGATTTGCAAATTGAGATGCTAAAAACTGAAAAAATGTTAGATTTGAGGTTTCATTTTGAAGGTGATGTTGTTACAACATGCGATCGTTGCCTTGACGACATTACAATAAATTTGAATTTCGATGAAACATTAATTGTGAATTTAGTTAGTCATCCTGAGGAGGATTTTGAGAATGACGAAAATATATGGATGATAGACGAAAATGCGTATGACTTGGATATTTTCCATTTCGTTTATGAATCGATAATGTTAGCGTTGCCACAAGTAATTATGCATTCTGACGATGAGGAAGGAAATTCAACCTGCAACGCAGAAGTTCTCAAACGATTGGAGGAACTTTCAGGAACTCAAAATGAAGATTCAGAGGAGATAGACCCTCGTTGGGAAGCCTTGAAAAATTTGAAATTTGACGAAGAATAAACATATTATAAAAGTAACAATTAAATAAAGATAAAGCTATGCCGAATCCTAAAAGAAGACACTCTGCACAAAGAAGAGACAAAAGAAGATCACACGACTTCATTACAGCTCCTCAAATAACCACTTGCAGCCACTGTGGTGCAGCTACACTTACCCACAGAATCTGTCCTGAATGTGGTTACTACAGAGGTAAACAAGCTATCAATATTGAAGCATAAACCTGATAAAGGTTATTACAAAAAATAAACCTTGGTGATGTATATATTATGTCATCAGGTTTTTTATTATCTTAAAATGAAGAAAAAATGACTTTCTATTTTGCCACCCACAACAAACACAAACTTTCTGAAGTACAGAATATTATAGGAAATAAAGTTACCATTAAAAGTATTTCGGAACTTCAATGTTTTGAAGAGATTCCCGAAACAGGAAACAGTTTAGAGGAAAACGCTTTGCAGAAAGCACGCTACATCTATAACAAATACCATTGCAACTGCTTTGCCGATGACACGGGATTGGAAATTGATGCTTTAGGGGGCCGCCCTGGAGTTTATTCTGCTCGCTATGCAGGTGAAAACTGCTCGTTTGAGGATAATATGCGCAAAGTTTTGTTAGAAATGCAAGGTATTACAGATCGTTCTGCACGTTTCAGAGCTGTAATCGCCCTGATCATTGATGGGAAAGAGTACCTCTTTGAAGGAAAAGTAGAAGGTGAAATTATAGAAGATGAAAAAGGCGATGCAGGCTTTGGCTACGACCCCATTTTTCGTCCCAAAGGATTTTCTGAAACTTTTGCGGAGATGCCCGCCGACAAAAAAAATGAAATCAGTCATAGAGGATTAGCTGTGGAAAAACTGATAGCATTTCTTTGTCAACTCTAACTAAAAATTGCGGAAACAATTTCTAAACATTATCCTCAAAAAAAATTATATCTTTGCAAATATGAAAAAGTTATTTATAGAAACCTATGGATGTCAAATGAATGTTGCTGACAGCGAAGTTGTTGCATCAATTTTGGCAGATAGTTACGCAATTACCGAAGATATAAAATCGGCAGATTTAATTTTGTTAAATACTTGTTCTATCCGCGATAATGCCGAACAGCGAATTCGTAAACGTTTGCGCGAACTGCAATCGTTGAAAAAACATAATCACCAATTGCTTATTGGTTTATTAGGCTGTATGGCAGAACGAATCAAAGAGCAACTGTTAGAGGAGGAGAAAGCATTGGACTTTATTGCAGGACCTGATGCCTACCGCACACTACCCGAATTGATTGCTAAAGCAGACAATGGTGAACTGAGTTTCAACGTGCTGCTATCGAAAGAGGAAACCTACGACAATATTATGCCCGTACGCTACGATGGGAACAAAATCTCGGCATTTATCTCCATTATGCGAGGATGTAACAATTTCTGTTCCTATTGTGTAGTGCCTTACACACGTGGCCGAGAAAGAAGTCGCGACCCGAAAACCATTCTTGCAGAGGCGCAACAACTTATCCGTGATGGTTACAAAGAGGTTACTCTTTTAGGGCAGAATGTAAACTCATATCATTGGGATGAAGAGGGAAAAGAGACCGATTTTGCAGACCTTATGGAACAGGTTGCATTACTTTCACCCGAATTGCGCGTAAGGTTTGCCACTTCGCACCCGAAGGATATTTCTGACAAACTGATTCATACTATTGCAAAGTATGAGAATCTTTGCAAATATATCCATCTACCTGTTCAATCTGGTAGCTCTCGCGTACTCAAAAAAATGAATCGTGTTTATGATCGCGAATACTACCTTGAACGCGTTAAGACCATCAAATCGGTTATGCCCGATTGCGCTATTTCAACAGATATTATCGCAGGCTTTTGCAGCGAAACTGAAGAGGACCATCAAGAAACGCTCTCTATTATGAGAGAAGTTGAATACTGCGCTGCCTATATGTTTAAATATTCTGTTCGTGAGGGTACAAAATCTGCTGAAAAATTTGAAGATGATGTACCCGATGAAGTGAAAGGTCGCCGCTTGGAAGAGATTATCAACCTTCAGCAAGAGTTATCTCTTATCAGCAATCGAAAGGATATCGGAAAAAAGTTCACCGTTTTAGTAGAAGGCGTTTCTAAGCGTTCCGAAAATGACTTTTTCGGCAGAACATCGCAAAACAAAGTAGTTGTTTTTCCAAGAAAAGAAGCTGAACTTGGCACATACGTTAACGTTATTATTAAAGATTGCACTGCAGGTACACTTTTAGGAGAAATCATCTAAATTCTAAATATGCTTTACCTATACGTTCCCCAAGAAAATCCTCGAATTCATTTCATAATGAATTTAATATGGAAACGAATTTTGGGAACAGAGGTTTACCTTACTAATAATAAAGAGGATTTTTTAACCTACGATGGACCTAAGATTTCATATTGCCAAGAAAAATGTGGAGAGGAGATTCACATTCGTCCCGTTTCACTCCTTTTTGAAAAAGGGATAAAAGCGCAACCTATCGAAATTGTTGAATGGAATCATTTCCATCTATTCTTTCCAACTCCCCTATCCGCTCTTCCTTTCGATCCTTTTGCCGTATGCTTTTATTTAGTTACAAGATATGAAGAGTACTTAAAGGACACTCGTTATGATGAACACGGAAGATTTCGCATCATAGATTCGGTTGCATATCGATTGGGATTTCATCGCATTCCAATAGTCAATATTATTGCGGAGGCGTTAGCAGTTTTAGTGCAAAAACAATTTCCTAAATGGAAATATCAGCAACAGAAGTACCATTTTCTACCTACTTTTGACGTGGATATTGCCTATCGTTACAAAGGGAAAACGCCTATTCGTTTTTGCGGTTCACTAGCAAAAGCGATTCTAAAGTTTGATATTAGCAGTGCAAGAAAATTAACTAAAACACTGTTTAGCAACACAATAGATGATGATTTTGACATCTTTATTCGCCACGAAGAGATTGCAAAGAGAAATTCCGTTCGTCCTATTCATTTCATACTTACGGCACCTTTCGGAAAATATGACAGAAACATAGATTTTCGTAGCAAGGCATTTCGTGAGCTTATCCAGCAGTTACAAACATTTTCTGATATTGGCTTACATCCTTCTTATCACACACTTGAAAAGCCAGCACTCGTAGCAAAAGAGAAAGCCCGATTAGAAGAGATAGTAGGTAATCCGATTACCAAAAGTCGGCAACATTTTCTGAAACTTCGTTTTCCAGATACCTTTCGCACATTAGAGTCGTGTGGAATTTTAGAAGATTACACATTAGGTTGGCCTGATGAAGTAGGATTTAGGGCCTCGGTTACCACGCCATTTCCATTCTATGATTTGGGGCAAGAGCGAGAATCAAAGCTCATTATTCACCCATTACACGTTATGGACGGCGCACTTCTTCGCTGTTGCAACTCACCAGACGAGTACGAGCTTACTATTAGCGAACTTCGCAGATATGCAAAGCAGTATGGTGGCGAATTTGTAACCTTGCAGCATAACAGTGCAGGTGTGCAGATTATGGCTTTGCAATAATTTCAAATTCGGTAACTCTATAACAAACAGAAAAGGCAACCTTGGAAGGTTGCCTTTTCTGTTATTTTAGATTATTTGCTACTAGTTGGTGAACCGAGGCGAGCCATTGCGCAACGGAATCCAATATAATCTGTTGCTTCATCTTCATCTAAATATCTTCTATGACCAGGAGCACACCAATATTGAGGATCTCTCCAAGAGCCACCTTTATAAACTCTTGCTTGGTCACCAATCAAAGAGAATGAATAATCTTCCACTCTTTTTCTATACATATTTTCAGTAGATGTGCTAGGAACATCCTCTACATCTGAGAAGTTTTGAAGTGAAGCCCAGTCACCATCCAAATAGTTTTTATTATCGGCAGCGCGATAGTTTCTACGTCTATCATTTTTGAAGTCAGATACTGGCACCATAGGAACTCTACCCACGCTATCTCTTTCCTCTACAGTTCCATCTTCGAGAAGTTTCTTTGTTTCATAGTAGTTACCTCTGAATGGATTTAGTTCAGTCATATCATCCAATGAATTTTGACGATATACATCCATTACCCATTCTGCTACATTACCAGCCATATTATACAAGCCGTAATCGTTTGGCCAATAAGAGATAACAGGAGCTAATTTTTCAGCTGCATCATTCAAGTGACCTGCAACTCCCATATAGTCACCTCTACCACGGCGGAAGTTTGCCACCATATCACCGTAATATTTTTTATCGTCAGTACGAACGAATTCACCATTCCAAGGATAAACTTTTCTTTCGAGGACGCGCTCGTTAAGTGTATTTCCGATTAAGCCGTATGCTGCATATTCCCATTCTGCTTCGGTGGGGAGGCGATATTTTGGCAAAAGGATACCATCTTCCATCTTCACATTTCTATAATCACCAGTAGTGATATATTGCAAACGACGATCACCAAGAGCTTCGTAAGCATCGTCACCGTATGTAAGATAAGCGTCAGTATTGAAGTAACCTTCTGCGCTTGGTTCTGTATTCCAAGTGATATAACCCAAATCAGCAAGGATTTTTTCATTCACGCGGTCTGTACGCCAAGCGGCATAGTTAACTGCTTGCAACCAATTTACACCCACAACTGGATAATTTCTGTAAGCAGGATAGCGGAAATAGTATTCCACTTCACTCTCTGCGTATCCCAAACGGTCACGCCATACGTTTTCATCTGGAAGAGCGTTATCGTAAACGATTTTCAAATCTGCAGGAGTGAACACGCGATCCAACCAATTTAGATATTCAAGGTAATTGATATTGCTTACTTCACATTCGTCAATATAGAATGAAGAAACAGTTACACGGCGAGGTGTATTGTTCCAATCATACATAACATCTTGTTCTACTGCACCCATAATAAAAGTACCGCCTTCGATGAGTACGAGACCAGGACCTGTTTCTTGTTCTACAAACGGATATACTTCAAAACCGCCTTGTTCTGGATCATTGTAACGCCAACCTGTATTAGAGGAATATTCTCGTTTACAAGAAGAAAGCGTTACCATTGAGAATGCAATCAGTAAGAAAAACAATAATTTGATGTGCTTATTCATAATTTTTAAATCTAATATTTACTTTAACGAGACTTTACTTAATTTATTATTGGTAATGGTTTTAATTTTAGTATGTTGGACATTTTAAGTCTTTAATGTGTCGTACTTTACGAGGACAAGGCAACAAGAACTGTAATGAAACCTCGTGAGATCCTTGGGTATGACCAGACAATTTAGAGGCAGTAATATCGTAGGAATAGCCTACTCGAATCATTTCGTGTTGGATACCACAAGTAAAGATTACTGCATCGATATTATCGAAACTATGACGCAACCAAAGGCCTACTGTAAATGGGTAGAAATTCAAATAGAAACCTTCGTGAAGGTAATGAGCTTCCAATTGGTGTTGATAAATGATATTAGGACTAATGGAGATATCACCGAACGATGTTTCTTTTTTACTTTTACGTTTCAAGTCGAAATTACCTCCCACGTGCGCTGTCCATTTTACTGGGACTCTGTAGGTATCGGTAATAAAACCAACATACATTGGCACGAGGTGATGGGCAGCAACACCGAAGTAGAAATTTTTGGTATAGCCCAAGAAACCTGCGGAGCAATCGAATTGACCTTTTGTCAAATCACTAGGTCGTTGCTCATTGGTATTCCAAATAAAACCATATTTGGGGTCAATCATATCGCCGAAAGTCAGTTTATCCCAATTCAATGTAGTTTGATAATAACCTGCGGAGAGGGCGAAACGCATATTAAACTTTCTGCTCACTTTCAACTTAAAGGAGTACATAAAACTTGCAGAGTAAGTATTGAAAGTTCCTTGACCGGCACGGTCGCCAAAAAATATCACACCAATACCACCTGCTAATTTATCAAAATGTTGGTCGTAAGAAGCAGAATAGCTTAGAAATTCACCTTGCATTCCTGGCCATTGGTCGCGGAAATTCAAAGTGATACGAGGGCACACATTGGTACCTGCCATCGCAGGATTTAGATAAAGTGGATTAGCATAAAACTGCGAAAAATGTGCATCTTGCGCCTTTGCAGAAAACAAAGAAACAAACAAAAGCACAACTAAAATTGATATAATTCTTCGTTGCATACTACTTATTATAAATTGCGGGGCAAAAGTATTCATTTTTCTAATTTTTATCAAGCAAAAAAGACTCTTTCAGTGTAATTTTTTTGCATTTTTGCAGTTCATAATCTACATACTGTTGATAACTTTTTGCATTAAATAAAACGATAAATGAAATTAAAATCTTGGGTAGTAATAATAACTTTTATTGCATTTTTATTCCAATCATTTGACATTCAGGCAAATAATTTTTCCAAAACCTATCATATTCAGTGGAAAAATAGTACAAAAATTGAGATTTCTCCTGACAAATTCATCGAAATTCTCAACTTTGAAGGGGCATTAGTTGACGAAACCTTTACCACTTTACCCCTATTTTTTGACAAATTCTCTGTTGAAAACTTTTTCGATTCCTACCAATTTAGCGTAATAGATATCCAAACTTTGCCACTTTCTTCTAAAGAAAAAGGATTAATTCCAGAAAACTTTGCACAAAATAGCTTAAATTTGGAAGTAAGAACAGAGTGTGCCAACAAAAAAAATTATACCACAATTCGTTTTATTCCCATATTAGGCGAGAAGGGAAATTATCGCAAAGTTATCTCTTGTACAATTTCCATTCAAGGAATAAAAAATAACAAAGGAAATTCTTCACAAAAAGATTACGTAAATCAATCCATTTTAGCGTATGGGAATTGGCACAAAATATCCGTTGCAAATACTGGCATTCATAAAATTACATATTCGGAATTGGTAGATATGGGAATTATAAGCGGCAACATTGCTTCAAACCAGATTGCAATTTTTGGGAATGGTGGAGGCATGCTCTCCGAAACCAATAGTGATCCACGCCCAGACGATTTGCAAGAGGTCTCCATTTTGGTAGCTGATGGCAATGATGGTACTTTCGATGATGGAGATTACTTGCTTTTTTATGCGCAAGGACCTCATACTTGGAATTTTAACGAATCTGATAATTCATTTTCTCACCAATACAACATCTACTCCTTAAAAGCCTATTATTTTATCTGCACTAATGCAGGGATTGGAGAGAAAAAGCGGATTTTAAAACAAGATAATAGTAGTTTGACAGCTACGCAGACCATCAACACCTTCAAGCACTATCAATTTTATGAAAATGATGTCAAAAATTTTGGAGAATCGGGACGCCATTGGTTTGATGAAGGTTTTGATATGGTTACACAAAGAAATTATACTTTAACCATTCCGCCACTAACACCTGCGGGCGGAAAATTAATTGTTAATGCAGGAAGTACCACTTCGTCAACTTCATACTTTGACATCACAGCGAATGGAACCGATGTAGGGCGAATGAGTTTAGCAGGAACCTTTAGCGATGATCTGCTAAAGATTAGTAATAAAACTCTAAACGTAGGTAATATTACCTCACCAATGACCCTCAGTTTTACATATAGTAAACCCCACTCTTCAGCAGTAGCTCATTTAGATTGGTTTGAATTTCAGGCGGAAGCGCAACTCACAATGTACACAAATCAAGTTCCATTTTGCCAACCTAATTCAGTAGGAACCGGCGTAATAAATCAATACCGCATCAACAATGCAAATACCCAAACCATGGTTTGGGATATTACCGACCATACCACACCAATATTAATGCAAGGCGAATTAAGTAGTAATATTTTCACATTTAAAGCGACTGCAGACTCGCTTCGACACTTCCTTGCTTTTAATGGCGGTTATTTTCACACTGTAACCTATGAAGAGATCGTTACTAATCAAAATTTGCACGGAAGTTTTGCTGAGTTAGTTATTATTACCCATCCTGATTTTCTTGACCAAGCAGAACGGTTAGCCAAACATAAACGAGCAAACGGACTATCAACGATAGTAGCAACAACGACACAGGTTTACAACGAATTTTCGTCAGGTGCGTTAGACCCGACTGCTATTCGCGACTATATGCGAATGATGTATAAAAGAAGTAACGGAGAATTTCCAAAATATCTACTACTGATGGGAAGACCCTCGTATGATTACAGAGAAATTTCGGAAGGAACGAAATGTTACGTTCCCAATTATCAATATAGTAAAGAAGTTAGCGAACGTTTTTTCAGATCTTTTGACGACTACTTTGGACTCTTAGACGACAACGAAGGGCTTTTAGGCACTTCATTACGTGGTTTGATTGATGTAGCAGTAGGACGATTCCCTTGCAGCAACTCAACACAAGCGCGCATTGCAGTACAAAAAAGTATAGATTATAGCGCCAAAACAGACCTAACCAACGGAAATTCTGCATTGATCTCGAACTTTGCGGATTGGCGCAATATTATTGCTTTTGTAGCTGATGATGAAGATGCAAATGAACATATCTCTGTTTCTGAAGCGTGCGCTAACATCATCAAAGAGAACTATCCCTCTTTCAATTTTGATAAAATTTATTGCGATGCTTATCCACAAGAATCATTTGCGGGTGGGCAACGCTATCCCGAAGTTAACATTGCACTGAACAACCGTATGAATCGCGGCGCACTCCTTTACTCATACGTTGGGCATAGCAGCGGCGCAAGTTGGGCACACGAACGAATTTTAGAGATTTCGGACATCCACAAATGGAACAATCGTTATAACCAACCGCTAATCACAACTATGTCGTGTGAATTTGGTTGGTACGACCGAAAATCTATCTCCCCTGCAGAGCTCGCTTTCTTCAATGAAAATGGAGGTGGAATCGGTCTTATTACCACATCACGAGTAGCTTATATCGGTCCAAACTCTAGCTATATAAGATCTTTAGCAACCCATCTGTTCCACCCTATTGACAACCACAAACAGACCCTAGGAGAGATTAATCAAATGGCAAAAAACAATATGGGAGGTGTAGCAGAAACCATCAATATGATTTACCTAATGGGGGATCCTTCATTACCACTAAATATTCCGGATTTTCAAATTGTAACAGATTCTATCAATGGAAAACCCATAGAAAACTTTACCGATACACTAAAAGCACTCTCCAAAGTAGAAATCAAAGGAAGAATTGTTGACACATTAGGCAACACACTCTCATCATTCAACGGAAATATATATCCTTCTATTTATGACAAAGCCACCAAAGGAATTACCCTTTTGAATGATGTAAGTGATTCTGAAATTGCGCCTTTTGAATTTGAGCAGCAGAAAAATATTCTATTTAAAGGAAATTCATCTGTATCCAATGGCCATTTCTCCTTCTCTTTTATTATTCCGAAAGATATTAACTACACCTATGGAAATGGAAAAATAAGCTACTATGCAACAAATAAGCAAACCGATGCAACTGGCTATTCCAATACAATTATTATAGGCGGTATTAGTGAAAATCCCATTGAAGACAAACAAGGACCTGAAATTGACATTTTTATTAATGATGAAAGTTTTGTAAATGGTGGAACTACGGCACCCGACGCACTTTTGCTGGTTAAATTAAAAGATGAATTTGGCATAAATACAACTGGTAATGGTATTGGGCACGATTTAGTAGCCATTTTAGATAACAATACTGATAAACAGATTATTCTCAACGACTATTATCTATCTGAACAGGATAGTTTCAATTGCGGAACAGTTCGTTATCCTTTATCAGAACTTACGATAGGAAATCACACCTTAACAGTTCGGGCTTGGGATATTGCCAACAATGTTTCTGAAAACTCCATCGACTTTACCGTTGTTTCGGACGAAGATTTTACTTTGGAGCACGTTCTCAACTATCCTAATCCATTTACCACTCATACAGATTTTTATTTTGAACACAATCGCATTGGAACTCAATTAGATATTGTTATTCAAATATTCACTATCTCTGGAAAATTGGTTAAAACGTTAACCTCATCACAGCTTACAAAAGGAAATCGTAGCGAACCTATTTCGTGGGATGGTCGTGATGATTTTGGGGACAAGTTGGGGAAGGGCATTTACATATACAAATTAAAAGTAAGGAATGAAAACGGAGAAATTGCAGAAAAAACAGAAAAAATTGCGATTCTATAAAATAATATAGCAATTTGTGCGTTAACAACTCCATATTTTCAATAAAACTAAAAAAAATGATTAGAAAAACACTTACATTATTTATTATCAGTTTTTGTTTAACGACATACACTTTCGCACAAACATTTGACGAAAATAATCCTACTAATCCATACCTAAATACCATAACCACAGCAGTTCCATTCTTACAAATTGCACCAGATTCATACTCTGGCGGTTTAGGTGATCAAGGCGTTGCAACTCCTGTTAATGCCAATAGCCAAGCACACAACCCTTCCAAATATGTTTTCAGCAACAATATTTTTGGATTCTCTATTTCTTATAGTCCTTGGTTAAAAGGATTGGTTTCCGACATCAACCTTGCATATTTAGCTGCATATTGGAAACTTACCGAAATGGACGCTTTGGCATTCTCACTTCGTTACTTCTCATTAGGAGACATTCAACTTACCGATTATTACGGACACCCCATTGCCAACAGAAAGCCCAACGAATTTGCATTAGATTTCACATACAACCGCAAACTTACAAAAAACTTTGCGATGGCATTAACAGGAAGATTTATCTATTCTAACTTAGCTAACGACATTGAAGTGGGGGGGTCGAATATGAAACCTGGTTTAGCAGGTGCCGCTGACCTTTCTTTATTCTATCAAGACAACTTCAGAGTACGCGGCTTAGAAAACACCACTTTACGCTTTGGTTTAGCCATAACCAATATTGGAAATAAAGTTTCCTATTCTGATGGTTCTATGACTCGTAACTTCTTGCCTACCAACCTTAAATTAGGATTATCCTACACTATGGATTTTGATGGCTACAACAAGTTGACAGTTGCTGGAGAATTGGGTAAACTTTTAGTTCCCACGCCACCAGTTATTCTCAAAGACTCATTAGGAACACCTATTTATGATGAAGCAGGCAATTATGTATATTACGGAAATGGTATCGACCTTGACGACATCAGTGTTTTCCGCGGTATTCTTCGTTCATTCTACGATGCACCAGGTGGATTTGTAGAAGAGATGCGCGAAATCTCAGGTTCTATTGGTTTGGAATATTCTTACCGTGACCTTTTCTTCGTTCGCACAGGTGTTTTTCTTGAAAATGCATACAAAGGTAATCGTAAATTTATCCAAGTGGGTGCTGGCGTAAAATATAACATCTTCGCTATCGATGTTTGCTATCTTTTCCCATTCACACAACGTCACCCAATGGAAAACACTTTGCGTTTTTCTATAACATTTGATTTCGAATCTTTCAATTCAGAAGCTATTAAAAAGCAAGGCAAACTGAGATAATGATAGATTTTCGTGTAGGTTTAGGTTATGATTCTCATCGACTAATTAAGAAGGATGATAATGATTCCAAACCTTTTGTATTAGCCGGAATTGAAATTCCTCATTACAAAAGATGCGTGGCACACTCCGATGGAGATGTGCTTTTGCATTCATTGTGCGATGCCCTTTTAGGAGCTGCTGCCCTGCGAGATATTGGAACTCATTTCCCTGATACAGATCCTAAATATAAAGATATTGATAGTCAAATTCTTACTCGGGAAGTTGTAGAAATGATTACCAACAAAGGATGGGAAATTAACAATATTGATATCACCATCATTGCAGAAAAACCCAAAATGGCCCCTTACATCGAACCTATGATTCAAAATCTTTCTACAATTCTTAACTTAAAACCGGAAAGAATTTCCATTAAAGCTAAAACCAACGAAAAATTGGATGCTGTAGGTCAAGAGGAAGCCATTGTAGTACATAGCATTGTTTCATTATTAAATCGGAATAAATCATGAAAAAAGCAGTTCTTGTATTTGTTATCCTTGCCATTGGTATTACAACGCAAGCACAACAACTCCAATTACAGAAAAACTCACACCCAAAAGTTTCTAAAGCAGATATGAAAAACAATCCATTACTCCAGACGTGGGACACGCCTTACCAAACACCTCCCTTTGATTTAATAAAGGAAGAACATTATATTCCAGCCTTTAATGCTGCTATTGAGATGGCACAAAAAGAAATCGATGAAATCGCTAATAATCCACAGAAACCTGATTTTCAAAATACTATTGTTGCATTAGAGAGAAGCGGACTTAAATTAAAACGGATTGAAAGCATATTTTTTAATATGTTGTCTTGCAACACATCCCCCAACTTACAGAAGATGGCAGAGAAACTCAGTCCAATTCTTTCTAATTTCAGCAACTCTATTTACCACAATGAAAAACTTTTCAAACGCATTGAGCAGATATTTCATTCTAATACTTCCCTAACTATTGAGGAAAGAAAATTAATGGAAAATACCTACAAAAGTTTTGTCAATAATGGGGCTAAACTAAAAGCTGGAGAAAAAGAAAGATTTGCACAACTAACCCAACAATTATCCATATTAAACCTCAATTTTAGCAAGAACGTATTGGAATCCACTAACAGTTTCAGCAAACTCATCACAGATAGAAAAAGTTTGAAGGGAATTCCTGAAAATCTTCTACAGATAGCTAGAACAAAAGCGCAGGAGAAAAAATCGGATGGCTATCTTTTCGACCTCTCTACTCCAAGTTACCTAGCAATTATGAAATATGCCGACAACCGTGATTTGAGAAAAGAGTTTTATATGGCATACAACCAACGAGGCTCCCATCAATATGACAATGAAACAGTGATTTATGAAATTTTGAAATGCCGTGAAGAGATAGCCCGACTACTCAAATTTGAAAACTACGCAGAATACGCACTGCAAGATCGTATGGCTAAAAACAGCACATCTGTATTCACAATGCTGGATCAGATGAAAGAAGCCGCACTGAATAAAGGACGCGAAGAGATTGCGGATTTAACCCAATATGCTCAAAAAAATGGCTTCAAAGAAAAAACGCTTCAAGGATGGGACGTTACCTACTATGCTGAAAAATACAAAAATCACTTATATAACATCAGCGATGAACAACTACAACCCTATTTCGTTTTGGAAAATGTGATTGATGGTGTATTTGAATTATCCTCAAATCTATTTGATTTAAAATATGTTGCAAATAAGAAAATTCCTACTTATCATCCTGATGTAAAGGTTTTTGAAGTATATAGAAATAAGAAACTCACGGGCATATTATATCTAGATTTTCATCCGAGAGAAAGCAAACGTAGCGGTGCGTGGATGACAAGTTTCCGCGAACAATACTACGATTCCGATGGAAATTATATTTGTCCGCAAGTTTCCTTAGTTATGAATTTTTCTCCCTCAACAAAAGAAAATCCCTCGTTATTAACCTTCGATGAGGTACAAACTTTCCTACACGAATTCGGTCACGGATTGCATGGATTGCTCTCCAACGTAAAATATGAATCTCTTTCTGGCACCAATGTGCCTCGTGATTTTGTTGAATTTCCTTCACAATTGATGGAAAACTGGGCTTCTGAACGTAGTTTCCTCAAAGAATTCGCTTTCCATCATAAAACAAAAAAAATAATTCCTCAAGAGTTAATTCAAAAAGTGAAAGAATCTGAAAATTTCATGTCAGGGTACTACTTCTGCCGTCAATTAACCTACGGTTACTTGGATATGCGATACCATACCACACCCTATACTGAAATTAAAGATGTAAACAAATTCGAACAGACAGCAACATCTGACCTCCAACTGCTTCCCGTCTCTTCTGAGACTTGTATGAGCAAAGCTTTCAGTCACATCTTTGCAGGTGGATATGCCGCTGGGTATTATAGTTACAAATGGTCAGAAGTAATTGAAGCTGATGCTTTTGAACTGTTTAAAGAAAAAGGAATTTTCAACAAAGAAGTGGCTAACTCATATTTGGAAAACATTTTATCTAAAGGGGGTTCTGAAGATGCGATGAAACTATATACCAAATTCAGAGGCAGAGAACCCTCTGTAAAAGCATTACTTAAGAGAAGCAATCTCATTAAGTAAAGTTTCGATACATATATCTATTCTGATATCAAAAGCCTCACGAGTTGCGTACCCAACATGAGGAATAACCAAGCAATTAGGAGCTCTCAACAGCGGATGATTTTCTGCTAATGGGGGCTCTTTTTCAAATACATCAAAAGCAGCGCCCGCAATTTTACCTTCCGATAACATCTCTGCCACAGCATTAATATCCACCACATTTCCCCGCGCCGTATTCACAATCAGAGCACTCGGTTTGCACAATGACAGCAAATCACGGGTAATGATATGATGGGTTTGCGGGGTAAGCGGCAGATGAAGAGAGATGATATCAGACTGAGCCATTAACATTTCTAAAGAAAGATAACGCACACCCAAGTCTGTCAGTTCTTTGCGTTCTGATCTACTCCAAGCTACTACTTTGCATCCAAATGCCAACAACAAACGAGCTGTCTCCATTCCAATAGCACCTGTTCCCACAATACCAACCACTTTCCCTTTTAGTTGTCTGCCCAAGAAATTATTTCGAGTTCCTCCATTGCGAATTTGCGCATCCAATACCGTCAAATGTCTGTAACAATCTAACATCAAACCAACTGCCAACTCTGCAACTGCAGTTGTAGCATACCCTGCCGCATTGCGCACCACAATATTATGCTGACGACAATACTCCAAATCAATATGATCCAAACCGGTAAAAGCTACCATCAACATCTTCAGTTTAGGACATTTCTCCATAATTTCCTTCTTAATAGGTATATTGGATACAATAACTGCATCGGCATTGCGCATCCGCTCTACTAATACTTCGGGACTCTCTTGTCTATCTTTATAAACCTCAAAATCAACATTTTGTGATTTAAAAATCTCTTTTATTTCTTGTGCTCTTTCGGAAGTAATTCCTATCGGCTCTACTGCTACAATTTTCATATTTCCTTTTTTTTGCAAAAATATTGAAATATCTTGAAAAAAACACGTACATTTGCATTCTTATTTTTCAAGAAATGCAAGTTGACTTATTAGAAACACCCATTGAATTTCTCAAAGGCGTAGGTCCTAAGAAAGCCGACGTTTTCAATAAAGAATTTAACATTTTCACTTACAGGGATTTACTACATTACTATCCTTATCGACACATCGATAAAAGTAAAATATACAGAATTGATGAGTTGCATAGCGAGGGCGCTTATTTGCAATTTAAGGGTAAGATTACACGCTACGAAATTGTAGGCGAACAGCGCGCGAAAAGATTAGTAGCGCAATTCACAGACGATAGTGGAACTATGGAATTAGTGTGGTTCAACTCCATAAAATGGATTGAAAATCTACTCAAAGAGAAACGAGAGTTCATTATTTTTGGAAAACCCACTCTATTTAATCACAAATGGAGTATTTCTCACCCTGAAATGATTGAGCCAGCTACTCAAAAAAACTCGCCAGTTTCTCTTGCATTCCAACCGCTATACAACACCTCTGAAAGAGCAAAAAAAAATGGATTGGATTCCCGTTCATTATCTAAATTGGTTATTACTCTGCTCAGTCAGATTAAAGAAGTGATTGTAGAACGCCTACCCAAACAGATGTTAGAACAATTCAAACTTCTATCCCTAAAAGAAACACTCATCAACATTCATTATCCTGAAAATATCGATAAACTTTCCAAAGCAATGTTGCGTCTTAAATTTGATGAACTTTTCTTTACGCAACTCAAACTACTAAAAATCAAGCACATTAACGAAACAAAAGTATCGGGTCACCGATTTTCCGTTGTAGGAGAAACGTTCAACACATATTACAAAAATTATCTGCCTTACGAATTAACCAATGCACAGAAACGAGTTATAAAAGAGATTCGGGCGGATATGGGAAGTGGCCGGCAGATGAATCGTCTTTTACAAGGTGATGTGGGAAGTGGAAAAACCATCACAGCACTTCTTGTTATGCTTATAGCCAAGGACAATGGTTTTCAATCTTGTTTGATGGCACCGACCGAGATTTTGGCAGCACAGCACTTTGCCACCATCTCAAAAATGTTAAAAGAGATGAATGTAAAGGTAGATTTTCTTTCGGGTTCTACCAAACAAAAAGAGCGGAAAATAATATTAGAGCGATTAAAAAATGGCGAAACTGACATTTTGGTTGGCACCCACGCATTGATTGAGGAGGTTGTTCAATTTAAGAACTTAGGACTAGCCATTATTGACGAGCAGCACCGATTCGGCGTTGAGCAACGCGCCAAACTTTGGCGTAAGAATCAGACTCCACCACACATTCTTGTTATGACTGCCACACCAATACCTCGCACCTTGGCTATGACTCTTTACGGCGATTTAGACCTCTCGGTCATTGATGAACTTCCCAAAGGCAGAAAACCAATCGTTACGATGCACTTTTATGAAAAAGATAGATTGCGGTTGTTTGGCATGATGCAGGAACAAATTCGTGAGGGAAGACAAGTTTTTGTAGTTTATCCACTCATTCAAGAATCGGAAAAGATGGACCTTTTCGACCTAATGGCAGGCTACGACCTAATGTCCACCCGATTTCCACTTCCCTATTATGCCATCAGTTTGGTTCACGGAAAAATGAAACCAGAAGAGAAAGAGTTTGAAATGAAGCGTTTTGCAGAAAACAAAACTCAGATTATGCTTTCTACAACCGTAATTGAGGTAGGCATTGATGTTCCCAACGCCACAATGATGGTAATTGAAAATGCTGAACGTTTTGGACTTTCTCAACTGCACCAACTGCGAGGACGTGTCGGCAGAGGCGGTGAACAATCCTATTGCGTACTAATGTCCAACAACAAACTAAGTAGCGAAGGAAAACTTCGTCTCAACGCAATGGTCAACTCTAACGATGGTTTTGAGATTGCCAATGTTGACCTCAATCTTCGGGGCCCTGGCGACTTACAAGGTACGCAACAAAGTGGAACTTTAGATTTCAAAATGGCAGACATTTCCAAAGATGAAAAATTGGTAGTGTTCACTCGAAACTTAGCTATCAATCTACTAAAACAAGACCCCGAATTGCAACTTCCCGAACACACAAGAATAAAAAATTATCTTTCAACCTTATTGAAAAAAAATAATATTTGGGGTAAAATAAGCTAAAATAAAGTCATGAAAATCAAACTTTTATATATAGGAAAGGAGAATTCTGAAAACCTCCAAGATGCTATCCAACAATATCAAGAAAAACTAAAATTTTACACATCGTTTGAGATGATTGCCATTCCTTATCTCAAAAACACAAAATCATTATCAATTGAAGAGCAGAAAAAAAAAGAGGGTGAACTAATCCTGAAAAAAATCGAAACTAACGATTATGTAATTCTAATGGACGAATATGGCAAAGAGTTTACCTCAATCGGATTTTCAGAACTTATCCAACAGCAACTTAACTCTGGAATCAAAACGCTTATTTTTGTTATTGGTGGAGCGTATGGATTTTCACAAGATGTTTTTGCAAGAGCGCAACGAAAAATCTCTCTTTCCAAGATGACCTTTCCGCATCTTTTAGCCCGGCTCATTTTTGTGGAACAACTATATCGAGCCTTTACAATTCTGAAAAAAGAGCCCTACCATCATATCTAATTCCCCTAAAAAAAGCACAAAAGAAACCCATAAACAAAGCTGTTTAGAACTCCTAAACAAGAATTCTATTGTAGAATTCTTATTTTCAATACTTTATAAAAAGTATTTTTTTCACTTTTCTATTGATTTTTTTTATATTTTTGCGTTCCTTAATAGAAATTAAAACTAAAAAATATTCATCGTATGAAAAAATCTATTCTTTCAATTTTGTTTGTTGCAATTGTAACATTTACTTTTGCAACCAACGTAATCCCAGTACAAGAAGCTCAACGAGTTTCTAGCAACTTCTTAAGAGAAGCTACTGGAAGAATCTTCAATGAATCAGATTTCACTTTGGAATCTACAGTTTACACTGCCAATGGCGATGTAGCTTACTATCAATTTAACATTCAAGGTAAAGGTTTTATCCTTGTATCTGGTACTGATTTAATGAAACCCGTTTTGGGATACTCTCTTAGCAATGACTTTGTTGCTGAGAACGATGCTCAGGGAAACTATTTTGGTTTAAAATTCAAAGAAGAAGCAGCACAAGTAATTGCTAATCCTTCTTTAGCAAAAAATCACCAAAACTCATGGAACCACTTCCGCAGTAAAAACTTTGTTCCTTCACAAGTAAAAAACACTGAAGGCGTTCAACCATTGGTTACTACCGCATGGAGCCAAGAGAAATATTACAACGCATATTGTCCTTACAGCGGAAAGAAAAACAATTATGCTGATGCTGTAGATGCTTCTGGTCGTGATTTCCATGCATTGGTAGGATGTGTTGCGGTTAACCTTTCAAACCTTCTTTTCTACCACAGATATCCAGAAACAGGTAACAGCGGCCTATCATACATCCCTTATGATGCAGACTACGAATTCTCATACCCACGTCAAACCGTAAACTTTGCTACATCAACATACAACTATTCAGCAATGTCAGCTAATAGCTTGAATTCTTATGTTAATGAGTTAGCAAAATTATTATACCACACTGGAGTATCAGTAAAAATGTCATACGGTATTGCTGGTTCAGGTTCTAACTCAACAGAAGCTCACAATGCACTTACTACCTACTGGAAAATGAACCCTAATGCACGAGTTTTTAACAAAGCAGAAGTTTCTGTAGCTGAATTTACAGATACAATGAAATCACAATTGGAACAAAATCTTCCTATTTATTTCAGTGGTACTATTAGCGGAGAGGCTGGTCACGCATTTATTATTGATGGTTATATCGTTGTTGATGGTACTGTATATTTCCATGCAAATTTCGGATGGAATGGATATAAAAATGGTTACTACCCATTAGGAGATATTGATGGTTACAACGCTGACGAAAATATCTTGATAAATGTTTTCCCAGATCCAGCAGATTCTACTGCTTTCAAACCTGTAACTTCTATTGACACTATTACCGCTTCTATCGGTTCTATCAGTGATGGTTCTGGTTACTTCAAATATGCACCAAACTCAAATAGAGTTTGGGTTGTTGAAGCTCCTCATGCTACTAAATATTACATTGACTTCACCAAAATTAAAACAGAAGCTGATGCTGACGTAATTAAAATCTACAAAGGAACAACTCCTTCTGCAGCAAACCTTGTTGGAACTTATAGCGGTAACTACTTAATGAAAGCAGCTACCGATGGTGCAGGACATGCTGATGCAAACTTCGAAGGTTTATCACTTCCTGGAACTATCACCGTTAACGATGATGCTTTCTGTGTTGAATTCACCTCTAACGGTAACGATGTTACAGATTATGGTTTTGTTCTTGAATATGAAGCATCTTTGAATCATAGTGGAATTCCTACTTGTAGCCAAAATGCTCAACTTCCTTCTATCGTTGGCGTTATCACTGATAAAGGCTTAAACGCTTCTGACGAAGACATGACTATTCCTTACGTTCAAAACAAGTGGTGCCGCTGGACAGGTAACTTTACATTCTTAACAGGAACTGCAATGTCTTTCACCCAATTTGATTTAGCTGCTGGTGACTATGTTGATATTGTTAACTGCGATGATCCAGATTCTCTTTTCTTAGTAAAAAGATTTGATATTAACAATGCTCCTGATGGCGCGTTCAACGTTCCTGGCAATAAATTCCAAGTAATCTTTGTTTCTGACAACTGGAAAGAAGCAACTGGTTTCAAATTGCACTACTTCGGTATTTCTAGTATCAACGAAACAGAACTTGCTGATGTAAACGTATATCCAAACCCTGCAACTGACAATGTAAACGTAGCTATCTCTGTTCCTGCAGAACAAAAAGTTACTTTCCAAATTGTTGATATGGCTGGAAGAGTTATTCAATCTGAATCAATGAGAATTGATGGTGAGTACACCTACTCTACCAATATTTCAAACCTTGCTACTGGCATCTATATGATGAGAGTACAAACTGAAAATGGTAAATCAATCCACAAATTTATCGTTGAATAGTACACAATATTTTATATAGTAAATGGGCAGATGAATATCTGCCCATTTTTTTTGAAAAAAAACTTACGCATATTACATATTTTTGTACTTTTGTTTCCTAAAATCTTTGATATGTATATTATTGGTATTGCTGGTGGTTCCGGATCAGGAAAAACCTCTGTAGTAAAGAAAATTATTAATGCCCTACCTGAAGAAAGCGTTAGTGTACTCTCGCAAGACTCCTATTATAAGGATTGTGGGGAACTCTCGCAAGAGGAACGAGAAAAGATAAACTTTGATCACCCAGATGCTATTGAATTCGATTTACTGAAACATCACATTGCAGAGTTAAAAACAGGTCACGCAATTGAAATGCCAACATACTCGTATGTAACTTGCCGAAGAGGAAAAGAAACAATTTTAGTTACTCCCAGCCCAGTAATCATTGTAGAAGGAATTCTAATTTATACAGATACAAAACTCTGCAATATGTTGGACCTAAAGGTTTTTGTAGATACGGGAGCTGATGATAGAATTATCCGAATCATTCAAAGAGATGTAAATGAACGCGGTCGAGGACTAGAAAAATCGATCCAGCATTATGAAAAATATGTAAAGCCGATGCACGAAACTTTCATTGAGCCGACCAAACGTTTGGCAGATATTATTATCCCCATTGGCGGACATAATGAGAAAGGAATCGACATTCTTACCTCTAAAATAAAACAGATGATATAGCAAATTTAAGGATTAAGGCGTGTGAAAACTCGCAAAGCATTCTGCGTCGTTATGCGCTGAATTTCCTCTATAGGCAGTTCAAAAATAGCACTCAACCTCTTAGCAATGAAGGGAATATAGGAACTTTCATTCGTTTTTCCACGGTTAGGTTCAGGTGCTAAAAAAGGAGAATCCGTTTCCAATACAAGATGCTCTAGACCAATCTCCTTAATCAAATCTGGTAATTTTGATTTTTTGTAGGTAACTACACCCGAAATCCCTAAATAGAATCCATTATCAACTGCCCATTTTGCTTCTTGGATCCCACCTGAAAAGCAGTGGAATACCCCTGAAAAGGTGGTATTTTTAAACTCCTTAATTACAGAAATTGCTTCCGAATAAGCATCACGAATGTGGATAGAAAGCGGTAGATGCAAATCTTTGGCCCAGCCCAATTGTATAGAAAACGCTTCCTTCTGCTGCTCAACATATTCCGTTGAATGATACAGATCAATACCCACTTCTCCAATTCCAACAATTCCCTCATCATCAATATGCTCTTCAATCCTATGTAATTGATTCTTAAAATCCAGAAACACATCTGTAGGATGTAGTCCTACCAATGGATAAAGATTCTCAGGATATTGATTGGATATTTCAAAAATATCTGATATTGAATCTGCATTTACTGCTGGAAGAATCATTTTTGTAACATCAGCATGAATTGCACGCTTAACAACGGAATGAATATCTTCTGGATAATACTCCTTGTACAAATGGGTGTGGGTGTCAATGTAACTCATAACTCATTTATTTAAAATCTTTGCAAAGATATAAAAAAGAAACCAATTATGGAAAAAAAATAAATAGATGTAAAAAAAGATTATTTTTTTTGTATTTTTGCAGAATAAGACTGCAACACTCTATTTTCCACTTATTTACTCTAAAAGAACTACATTTTTGCTTCAAATGATGCAACATTTGAATTATTTTTGCTGTTTTTGATAAAAAATTGACATCATAATAGTATAAGTATGAAGAAAATATATCTACTCATTGTTATTTTCATAATTAGTATCACAACATTTGCTCAGATTACTGTTTCTAATGTAACTGGACAAACTCCTCAACAGCTTATCCTTAACGAATTAGCTGGCGAAGGCGTAACCCTTACAAATGGACAATTCAACCGCAGTGCTAATGCCATCACATCACAAAAAATTGGAACTTTTACCAATGGTACAGGCTTCCCCGATTTTCCAATTAGTAATGGAATTATAATGACTACAGGAAATATCTCTGTAGCCGTAGGTCCCAATAACTCAAGCAGCAAGAGCGTTGCTATTGATGATAATGTAGCGATAGATTCTGATTTGCAATCTATTGCAAGTAGTAGTTTAACAGGTGCTACTATATTAGAATTTGACTTTGAGGCTGTTTCTCCAACCTTTGAATTTGAATACATTTTTGCATCTGAAGAATACCCTGAGTACGTTTGCTCTCAATACAATGATATTTTCGCTTTCTTTCTTACAGGACTAGACCCCGTTACTCTAACTACTACAACCAAAAATATCGCTTTAATTCCAAATACCAACATCGTAGTTGCCATTAATTCTGTCAATGGTTATCCTGCTGGAACATCTTATCCTGCAAGCAGTTGCATTGCCACAAATTATACACAATTTTACAATTCTGTTCCATCTAACTCCCCTAAAATGCAATTTGATGGATATACTGTAATGCGTAGTAATGGACAAATTGCTTCTGGATTGATAGCGAGCGCACGTATTAGCCCTTGTCGTCCATATCACATGAAACTTTCCATCGCTAATGCTGGTGATGATTCATATGACTCAGGTGTATTTCTCAAACAAGGAAGTTTTACAAGTCCTAAATTAGAAACCAAAACAACCTATACAGAATCATCAAATGATACACTAATTACAGGCTGTAATACAGCAACAATGGCTATTGGCATGACTGCCGATGACACTTGTACACGACCATATAATATTACCTTAAACACCCAAGCTTTGGCTGGAATAACAGCAACAATAGGTGATGATTTTCAAATTTTTTGCCTTGACGATCAAGGCAACATTACCTCTGAAATCACATCTGATAGTTACGATTTTTCTCTTCATATTGGGGATAGAAACCAAAAATTTCTTGTAAAAGTATCAGATAATGCAACATTTCCTGAAAATGACATAAGAGTTGCTAAAATTCTCATTCAAAAAGAGATGTGCCCTGATAAATATGAGTATGATACTCTTATTCTCAATCTAAAAAATCACAAGAATATCATTCTTGAAGCTCCTGAAGTATTAGATTTTTGTGATGTTTGCAATGAAATTGGCGTTATTGTTGCACAAGGAGAAGTGAACGAAATTACTTGGATTCCTGATCACAATATTGACCATAACGACCAAATCACAACATCTGCCAATATCACCCAAACAACAACATACCAAATTATTGCTACCGACAGTTATCGATGTAAATATGATACTTTAGAGATGGAGGTTAACATCACCTCTGAGCCTACAGTTAATTTTCACGCAAATGCAACAGTAGGCTGTGCACCATTTACAGTGCAATTCACCTCCACAACCACACCGCAGAATGCTCCCCTGACTTGGGTTATCAACAATACTGATACCATCTTAGATGAGACTCAATTTGATTATACTTTCGACACACCAGGACTTTATACGGTTGCATTATACTCCAATCTTTCAGAAGATTGTGGAAGTGAACTTGTACGCGAAGATTATATTCTTGTGGGTGATTATCCACACGCAGACTTTACTTGGTCTCCAGATATCCCAAATAATGGTCGTATGGTTTCATTTGCCAACCTTTCTACAGGTGACAATATAACCAATTATCATTGGAGTTTTGGCGATGGCTCTATTAGTAACGAATCAGACCCTGCGCACGCATATCATGTAAATTCAGACCGTTCATTCAATATTATGCTAACTGTAACTAACAATGCGGGATGTTCAGACGACACCTTGCAAACCATTGATGTAGTTGACAACTACGCATTTTACGTTCCGAATAGTTTCTCTCCCAATAGCGATGGTAATAACGACCTATTTCAGGTTTTTGTTACCGATGTTTTGAAATATCACATCACCATTTATAATCGTTTTGGAGAAGCTGTTTTCCAAAGTGTTGACCCCAACGCTACTTGGGATGGAACATATAAAGGAGAAGTTTGTCAAGGAGGGGTTTACACCTATAAAATTTCCTATATCAAGTATGCAAACGTAGAAACGGAATTATACAAAACAGGAACAATTACTATAATTAGATAGCACTGTAATACTATTTATAGGTAAAAAAATCCCCGACAATTATGTCGGGGATTTTTTATTTAGGAATAAGATTACTCTTTAGGTTTCCGAGGGCTGTGGCCGTGTGGGCGATGGCCTGCAGGGCGGGCAGGACGAGCAGGTTTCTCATCTGTCCATCCTTCTGGCTTTGGAAGTAATGCTCTATGAGAAAGTTTATATTTCCCTGTTTTCTCATCAATAGCAATCAATTTTACTTTAATTTCGTCACCTACTTTCAAAACATCTTCTACATTTTCAATTCTATTGTAAGAGATTTCTGAAACGTGAAGTAATCCATCAGTATTTGGTAAAAATTCAACGAAAGCACCAAAAGCTGCTAAGTTTTTTACTTTACCATCATATACTTCACCAATTTCTGGCAATGTTACAATTGCTTTAATACGTGCCAATGCTTTTTCAATGTCTTCACGATTTGCAGCTGCCACATCAACAACACCACAATTTCCAACCTCCTCAATATTGATAGTTGTATTGGTTTCGCGTTGGATTTCTTGAATTACTTTTCCACCAGGTCCTATTACGGCACCAATCATTTCTCGAGGAATTGAAAGTTGAATGATTCTTGGAACAAAATCTCTATAATCTTCTCTTGGTGCTGGCATTGCTTCTTTAATTTTGTCTAAAATATAGAGGCGTCCTTTTAAAGCTTGAGCCAATGCTTCTGCCATTACTTGAGCAGACAATCCGTTCACCTTAATATCCATTTGGCAAGCAGTAATACCATCAGCAGTACCGCAAACCTTAAAGTCCATATCTCCTAAATGGTCCTCATCACCCAAAATATCGGAGAGAATAGCATAATTTCCTGTTTTCTCATCGGTAATCAACCCCATAGCAATACCAGAAACAGGCTTTTTCAACTTAACGCCGCAATCGAGCAATGCCAAAGTACCTGCACAAACAGTAGCCATTGAAGAGCTTCCGTTAGATTCCAAAATATCTGAAACCAAACGTACTGTATATGGAAAAGATGGATCATCGAATGGAATTACGGGCTTAAGCGCTCTGTGCGCCAAGTTTCCGTGTCCTACTTCACGACGTCCCACACTACCAATGCGTTTCACTTCGCCTACAGAAAATGGAGGGAAGTTATAGTGGAGAATAAAACGACTTGATCCTTCAACAACTGCACCATCAATAGTTTGCTCATCCAATTTTGTACCCAAAGTACAAGTAGAAAGAGATTGGGTTTCACCACGTGTAAAAATTGCTGAACCATGAGCAGATGGTAAGTAGCCTGTTTCAATCCAAATTGGACGAATTTGGTCTAAAGATCTTCCATCCAAGCGAACTCTTTCATTAAGAATCATTGCGCGCATTGCATCATATTGAACATCATGATAATAGCGTTGCACCATAGGTTTCTTTTCATCTCTTTCTTCTTCTGGAATAGTTTCCAAATACTCCTCTAAAATCTTATCAAAAGCATCATTTCTTTCGTGCTTACCCATAAAAGATTTAGCTACCGCATACACTTTGTCGTACGTAGCTTCGTGAACTGCTTTTCTCAAATCTTCATCATTAGTTTCGTGACAATATTCTCTTTTAGGATATGCTTTTTCCACTTGAGCAGCCAAGTCTAACTGTGCTTGACACTGAATTTTGATAGCTTCGTGAGCAAAATTGAGTGCATCCACCATATCAGCTTCAGAAATCTCTTTCATTTCACCTTCAACCATCATGATATTATCAATGGTTGCTGCTACAATCATGTCAATATCAGAGTTTTCCATCTCTTCAACTGTTGGATTAATTACCATTTGGCCATCAATTCTACCTACTCTTACTTCAGAAACAGGTCCATTGAAAGGGATATTAGAAACAGCAAGGGCAGAAGATGCTGCCAAACAAGCTAATGCATCTGGCAAATTATTTTTATCTCCAGAGATAAGCGTTACAAGTACTTGAGTTTCTGCATGATAATTATCAGGGAAAAGAGGACGTAAAGCACGGTCAACAAGACGAGCTATTAAAATTTCATATTCTGAAGGACGACTCTCTCTTTTAAAGAAACCGCCTGGGAAACGACCAACCGCCGCATATTTTTCTTGATATTCAACCTGAAGAGGCATAAAATCGGTATTTTCAACAGCCTCTTTTTTTGTACAAACGGTAGCCAAAAGCATAGTATTTCCCATTTTTACAACCACGGAACCATCAGCTTGTTTTGCCAATTTACCTGTTTCAATAGTTACTTCTCTACCATCTGCAAGGTTGAAAGTTTTACTAATTCCAATCATTATCTTATATGTTAAATTGTTAAAAATAAATGTGTTATAAACAAACTCTCACAATTTTCTACCAACCGTAATATGGTATAACACATTATGTCTATTTACGAAAAAAAGGCAACTTCAAACGAATTGCCTTTTTTATCAGCCTCTTATATAAAAAGAGATTATTTTCTTAAGCCAAGTTGTTTAATAATAGCTCTGTAACGCTCAATATCTTGTTGTTTCAAATATTCCAACATCTTTTTTCTTTTTCCAACCAAGTTAATCAAAGAACGTTTGGTAACAAGGTCTTTTTTATTTTGTTTTACATGTTCGGTAAGATGTTTAATTCTATGGGTAAAAAGAGCTACTTGACTTTCAGGAGAACCTGTATCTTTTACGCCTTTTCCATATTTTTCAAAAATTTCTCCTCTAACTTCTGGTGTTAAATACATAATAACTTTTCTTTTAATTACTTTCCATTATTTTTTCGGGCTGCAAAAATAGTAATTTTTTCAACACCAAAACACCTCTTTAAAAAAATATTTTTCTTCGCCCAAATAATCATGAATAAGCATAGTAAAAAAAATTAAAATTCTGATAATTAACAATTTGCGAAAATACATTCTGATTCAATCAAAATATAGCATTCTATAATAAGAAAAAAAGTTTTCAAAAATTGGACTTAAAATCGGAGATATTAACAATCGAAACGTACAATTTTAAAGATAAAAAATTATGCATCAACATCTTTCAAGGATTGATTTTAAATCCTAAAAGTAGGTTGTCCGTCCTATTAAAAGTTGTATCTTTGCACGCTAAAAAGCGCAAAACATATCTAACAAAATTAAAATAAAAAAAGTAATGAAAATCATATCTAATAGAGTTGCAACTATGGCTGAATCAGAAACTTTAGCCATGACACAAATTGCTCGCGAATTAAAAGCTAGTGGAAAAGATGTTATCAGTTTGAGCATTGGAGAGCCAGATTTTAACACTCCTGAAGAGATTAAAGAGGCTGCAAAACAAGCTATTGACGAGAACTGGTCGCACTATTCGCCCGTTCCTGGTTACCCTGAGCTCAAAAAAGCAATTTGCGAAAAATTCAAAAGAGACAACAACCTCGAATTCGCAGCTAATCAAATCGTGGTTTCTACTGGAGCAAAACAATCTATTTACCAAGTTGTTATGGCTCTTGTAAACCCAGGCGATGAAGTAATCATTCCAACTCCTTACTGGGTTTCTTACAAAGCTATTGCAGAAGTAGCAGAAGGAAAAATTATTTACGTTCCAACCAAATTGGAAAATGATTTCAAAGTTACTGCACAACAACTTCGTGACACGATTACTCCGAAAACCAAATTAATTATGTTCAGCAGCCCATCAAACCCAACCGGAATGCTTTACACAAAAGAGGAGTTACGCGCAATTGCTGACGTTTTGGTTGAAAACCCACACGTATTTGTAATGGCAGATGAGATTTACGAACATATCAATTTCGTAGGAAAACATGAAAGTTTGGCACAATTCCCAGAAATAAAAGATCGCGTAATCACAATCAATGGTGTAGCAAAAGGTTATGCTATGACTGGATGGAGAATTGGGTTCATTGCTGCTGACGCACAAATTGCTTCTGCTTGCCAAAAGCTACAAGGTCAAATCACCTCTGGAACTTGCTCAATAGCACAACGCGCAACCATCAAAGCTATGGAATCTTCTCCTGCTATTTGGAAAGATATTGAAACTATGCGTGGCATCTTTATGAAACGTAGAGATATGGTTTACAAACTTTTACAAGAAGTTCCAGGATTTGAGACTCGCCTTCCTCAAGGTGCATTCTACTTCTTCCCTGTTGTGTCTTCTTTGTACGGCAAAAATGTACCTGCAGATTCTGTTTACGCAGAAAAATTTGGTAAAACAACCATCTCAAACTCTACAGATTTGAGTATGTACCTATTGTATGATGCAAATGTAGCAACCGTTCAAGGAGTTGCTTTTGGAGATGACAACTGTATCCGTCTATCTTATGCAACCTCCGAAGAATCATTACAAGAAGCTTGCAGACGTATCAAAGTTGCTGTTGAAAATATTAAATAATGAAAAAAAGAGTTGCAATTATTACAGGTGCTGGTGGTGGAATGGGATTGGAAATCACCAAAGCTGTAGCTAAAGAGGGTTACAGAGTGATTATGGCAGGCTCCAACAGCGAAAAAAACCGCACCGCTTGCGAAACATTAAAAAAAGAAACTGGTGGTGAAATTGAACTTATTGGATTGAATCTTTCTGAATTTCAATCTATTGACAATTTCGTTGCGGAAATCAAAAAACGCTATGAATCTATCAATTTATTAATCAACAACGCTGGAGCAATGCCTCCAGAGCCCCGAGAAACCATCGAAGGATTGGAATATTGTGCTGGCACTAACTATTTAGGACACTATATTTTAACTCATCGCTTGTTAGCACTAATGCCAGCAGGCTCGCGAATTGTAAATACCGTTTCGCTTACCTATAAAATGGGTAAAATTACTGAGGATTTCTTCAAACCTAACTATCCAAAATTCTTCAATCGTTTTCGCCCCTATTCCAACTCCAAATTAGCGTTTCTATACTTCTCTTTAGATGCAGCTGAAAAGTGGAAAGAATTGGGAATTACTGTAAATTGCAGCGACCCTGGAGTTGTTAATACTCCTATCGTTAGAATGTATAACAAAACTATTGATTGGCTGAGTGATACCTTCTTCCGTCCATTCATCAAAACGCCTCTTCAAGGGGCTTCAACCGCAATAAGACTTGCATTGGACACAGAATTAGAGGGAGTAACAGGACAACTTCACGCCAACCAGAAAAATAGAAAAATACCCACTCGAATTCTGAGTAGTCCACAACGCGAACTTTTGCGCAAACTAACTCAACAAATTATTGAAGAAAAGAAAATTACATTATGATAATTCCTCCTTATCTTCATTTGGGTGACACCATTGGAATTGTAGCTCCTGCACGCAAAATCAGCTTGGAGGAGCTGCAATTTTCTATTAATTGGCTTAAAAGCAAAGGTTTTCAGGTTGTTTTCGCTCCTAACCTATTCGCAGAAGAACATCAATTTGCAGGCAGCGACGAAATACGGCAACAAAGTTTTCAAGCAATGATTGACAACCCAAACGTTAAGGCTATTTTGAGCGCCCGAGGCGGCTACGGATCTGCGCGTATTATTGATAAAATCGATTTTTCGCACTTCCACGAAAATCCTAAATGGCTATGCGGCTACAGCGACTTTACCGTTTTTCATTCCCATTTAGCCTCACAAAACATCTCCGCATCCCTCCACTCAACAATGCCTATCTCTATGAATGAAGAAACTATCGACAACTGCAACGCTCTCTTCGACGCACTTATAGGAAAAAAAATGGAACTCTCCGGCCATAACCACCCATACAATCAATACGGAACATCTGCCGGAAAAATAGTTGGAGGAAATCTATCCATATTATATTCTATGCTAGGCTCACCCTCCGATATAAATACTAATGGTGCAATTCTTTTTCTTGAAGACCTTGACGAATATTTATATCATATTGATAGAATGATTGTTGCACTTAAAAGAGCTGGAAAATTTGACCATTTAGCAGGCTTAATTATCGGAGGAATGAGTGATATGCACGATAATACAATCCCTTTCGGATATTCTGCTGAAGAGATAATTATGAAACATTGTCAAGAATATGATTTTCCTATTGCTTTTAATATTCCTGTAGGCCACGGCAAAGATAATAAAACCCTTAAATTGGGCGTTTCTTCTAAATTAATAGTCTCTTCCAAAGGATGGACACTTAAAGAACTATAAAATGAGAAAATTTTGCAAAAAGTTGCTTGCTCTTTTCAATTACGAAATTGACACGACCAACATTCCACCAGAAGCGAAAAAGTGTATCATACTATTCGCCCCACATACAAGTTGGCGCGATTTCGTAATTGGCAAGTTTGCACTTACTGCAATGGGTGTTAAAACAGCATTTCTCATCAAAAAAGAGGCATTCGTGTTTCCTCTGAACTATCTACTTCGGGCTTGTGGAGCTCACCCCGTCAACCGACAAAACCCTCGCCATTTTATGGAAGATACTCTCTCCATTTTGAAAAACAATAAAGAGATTGCTTTACTTATCTCACCAGAAGGCACTCGAAAAAGAGTAACCAAGTGGAAACGAGGATTTTACACTATTGCTACTCAAGCTAATGTACCTATCGTATTGGGATACCTTGACTACGTTTCTCGAAAAGGAGGTGTAGGAAAAGTAATCTATCCTACTGGAAATTATGAAGAAGACTTAGTAGAAATTGAAAAATTTTATTATGGTATGAGAGGTAGATTTCCTGGAAAGTTCAACTTGGAAGATAAACCCTACGCACACCCTGAATGGCTTGAAAAATAGATTCTGCTAAAAAATCAAAAGACCATAAATATTCACCCTATATTTTTTTAGAAATCAACATTTTACATTATTTTATTAGTAAAAATGCTGAATTTTATTGATTCTGATGTGACTTTCTCACTTCTATGTTGTAAAAAAATGTATCTTTGCATTTTGTTTTTAACACTTTTTAAGACATTACATTCATCTAAAATCGGACCTAGAACTCATGAAACTCATTGATAAAGAGGAAATATTAAAAGGTAGAAATGCCCTCGTAAAAGGAATCGCTAAACCTATCTTCAATTTTTTACAAATTGATGAGCTAAATCGTGTATATGAAGAGGTTGAACATCTTGAAGGAAATAATGTAACGATTCAATATCTTAAGAATCAAAAGATTAAAACAATTTTTAACAATACACATATAAGCGATATACCGAAAACGGGTAGTGTTATTTTTATCTGTAATCATCCAACGGGTGCCTTAGATGGTGTTGTTCTTATTAGTTTACTTTCCCAAATCAGACCAGACATCAAATTTATGGGAAATTTTCTTCTTTCAAGAATGATTCCGCTTCGACCATTTTTTATTGATGTAAACCCTTTTGATTCAACAAGTAGTAAAAACCTCAATGGTATTCGTTCTGCCATCAATCACCTACAAAATGGCGGTGCAATGATGCTTTTCCCCGCAGGGGAGGTTTCCACATTTCACAATGGCTTTCAAATTACCGACCGCGAGTGGCCAATATCTGTCATCAAACTCATACAAAGGTCTAATGCACCTGTTGTCCCCCTATTTTTATCGGGCAAAAATTCACTTCCATTTCATCTTTTAGGCCTAATTCATCCTCGTCTTCGTACACTAATGCTTGCACGAGAATTGGTAAACAAATACGACTCAACCGTAAGAGTTGAAATGGGATCGCCTATATATCCAACAAAAACTCAAAATCTAACACTCAAACAACTATCTAATTTACTAAGAACAAACGTCTATATTCTTCAACATAAATCACATAACACAAAAAAAGAAACAACTGAATGTAAACAAGATCCTATCGCTGAAAACAACGCTTCACAATTGGAAGCTGAAGTTGAACTCTTAAAACCCCAATTCACCTTATTTGAGCAAGGAAATTTTTCTGTTTTATTTGCAGCAACCCAAAAGTTGAATTATGTAATGAAGGAGATTGGAAGATTGCGTGAAATTACATTCCGTGAAATTGGAGAAGGAACAAATCTTGCAACTGATATTGATAAATATGATGCCCACTATCATCAACTTTTCATTTGGGATAACGCTGCAAAAAAAATTGTAGGAGCATATAGATTAGGAATTGGCGAAGAGATTCTTAAAGTTCAAGGAGTCAAAGGTTTCTATACCCATTCTCTATTTAAAATGAAATCTCAAATTCATAATGTGTTATCCTCATCTATTGAATTAGGACGCTCGTTTATAGTTAAAGAATACCAAAAAAAGGCTTCCTCTTTGGTTACTCTTTGGAAAGGAATCATGCATGTTCTGCTTAAATATGACAAATGCCGCTACCTTATCGGTCCCGTTTCCATCTCTAACGATTTCTCTGAAACCTCAAAACTGTTGATTGCAGAATATCTTCAAAAAAGAAATTCAAATTCACAATTCTCAAAATTTGTCGTTCCCATTAATGGTTTTAAAGGTAAAAAGATAAAAAACATCGCAAAATATATCGACTCAATCCCAAGTATCGACCTACTAGACAAACTTGTTTCAGACCTTGAAGATGACCTCAATGGAATTCCTATTCTTATCAAAAAATATACTCAACTAAATGGAAAAGTTTTAGCATTTAATCTGGATCCTGATTTTAACAATACTTTAGATGGATTATTACTTCTTGATCTTCAGGAAGTTCCTGAAAATGCTATTGAGATGCTATCCAAAACTTTAGATACTGATACCCGTGACCGCTTTAAAAATAGATTTTAATGGAAGAATTTTATTACTTAGGAGTGATTACCAAACCTTTTGGTTATAAAGGACAATTAACCATATTTTTAGATACTGATGAACCTGAAAAATATAGAGATTTGGATGCCGTTTTTATCGAAATCGGTGATGAAAAATTGCCCTATATGATTGAAGATATCCAGATGAAAAGTGATAACAATCAAGCTGTTGTAAAATTTCAAGATGTTGATGGTGAAGAGGCAAAATCATTGGTAAAAGCAAAACTTTTCCTTCCTATCTCTATGCTCCCTCCCCTTGAAGGAAACAAATTCTATTTCCACGAAGTAATTGGTTTCAAAGTTATTGATAAAGAGAAAGGTGATATTGGCAAATGCACTGATTTTATCGATATTTCTCATCAACCTATTATGCAAATCGACTGCAACGGTAAGGAGATTTTAATTCCTGCCATTGATGAAGTGTTTGAAATAGTAGATAGAGAAAATAAAATTATCTATATCACTGCTCCAGATGGCCTGATCGACATCTATTTGTAATCCTCAACAATCGAAGAAAAATCGGTAGATGATCTGAAAATCCACCCAAATATCGAGGACCTAAATAGGTTCTATTATTCTTTACTCCCCCATATTTTTCATCTGGAACCATCATAAAATCAGCTTGATAGATTTCTGCCTTTTGTTCTACAATCTGCAAGGAATCTGAATTACTCAACAATGATTTGGATACAATCATTTGGTCTAAACAACCCCAAAATTCGCCACTTTTGTGCGTTCCAACATTCTTCATGTTTGAAAAGCGATGCATCAAATTGTTCAACGCCGATAGTTTTCCATTTCCCGTATAAGGTTGAGCTTGCAACACTTCAATTATACTCTCATCAGTTGGATAATCATTTAAATCGCCCATTATAATAATGCGTGCCGAAGAATCTTTCATCAGCAAAGAATCATTCCACTGCCGAACCACACTCGCATAGTGATTACGTTTGGCAATTGTAGCTGCATATCCACTATAGCGCGAAGTCCAATGGTTGACAAAAAGGTGTAATGTATCATTCTGTACTGTCAGTGCCTTAACATACAATATATCACGATTCTTACTGCGCGGCTCAAAGGGAAATACAATAGGTATAGCCTGGCTCTCCAAAATATTGATATTTTTGTGACGATATAGTAGTGCTACATCAATTCCGCGTGAATCAGGAGAATCGTAATGGACAATCTTATAACCATAACGTTTTAATCCCGTCTGATAGCAGAGCTGTCGCAATACAAACTCATTCTCAACTTCCGCTACACCAATAATATCGGGCGGACTCCAAGCATTGATCGAAAGTATCACCTTTGCTAAATTATTAATCTTGCGATTAAATTTTGAGAATGTCCAATGGTTCATTCCTGTTGGAGTAAAGGCATCATCATTGCGTAAACTATCATCTCTCGGATCAAAGAGATTTTCTAAATTGTAGAACATTACACAATAAAAACTCGTATCGACTTGTGAAATAGATATTTTCGAGAGAAAAAGGAGAATTAGTAGAAATAGAAAGTTTTTCATAAGTAGAAATTTTGGCAAAGATAGTATTGTTTTTCTACTTTGAAGAATTTTTCAATTTATACAAAAATCTTGGTTTATACCTGTTTTGAACCTATTTTTTTCTATTTTGAAGAAAAAAATGCAAAAAATGGGTATCTGTTAAAAAAAGTTATTTTTTTACGACGAGTTCTGCGGCACGTCTAGAAGCTCCACTATTGCCCAAAATTTGTCGCAACTCTTTATAATCAGCATCCATTTTAGAAATAGTTTCTGAATCATTTAGAAGTAGTGACAACTCCTTAGATATAGCACTTGCATTACATTCAGATTGCAGTAATTCACTAACTATCTGCTTATTAGCAATTAGATTAACCAGCGAGATAAAGCGAATACTCTTACCTACTAATACGCGTGCTATAGCATACGACAAAGCACTTGTCTTATAACATACTACTTGTGGAATATTCAAAATAGCGGTTTCTAATGTTGCTGTTCCAGATGTAACCAAGGCCGCTTTCGCATTTTTTAAAATCTCGTACGTATCCCCTTCAATAATCTTTACAGATTTGTTTTTCAAATACTTATCATATAAACTTTGCGGAAGCCATTTCACTTTTGAAATAACAAATTGGCAATCTGGAAACTGTTCAATTACCTGCAGCATAACGGGAAGAATTCGCTTAATTTCTTGTGTCCTACTACCAGGAAGAATTGCAATAATCGGTTTAACATTATTAATATTATGTTTTAATCTAAAATTAGAAGTTTTATTTTCCAATACTTCCGGAGTGATCACATCCAAAAGCGGATGACCAACATAGTGTGCCTCGTAACCGTGGCGTGCGTAAATTTCCTTCTCAAAAGGCAAAATGGTTAGCAAGGTATCTACATCTCGGATAATCTTATGAATACGTTTTTTCTTCCATGCCCAAATTTGCGGTGATACATAATAAACCACTCTAATATTATTCTCACGGGCAAATTCTGCAATCCGCATATTAAAACCTGGATAATCAATCAAGATAATTACATCAGGTTCATAAAGAAGAATTTCTAACTTACATATTTGCAGGTTTTTAAGGATAGTACGAAGGTGTGTAGCTACCTCCCAAAATCCCATAAATGCCAAGTCTTTATAATGCTTATTGATCTGTCCTCCTTCCGCTTCCATCAAATCACCACCCCAGCAACAAAAATCTGCCTGAGGATCTAAATTTTTAATTTCACGCATTAAATGAGAACCTAAAAGATCGCCAGAGGCTTCGCCCGCTATAACATAATATTTCATAGTTTTATTCAATTATATCTTGTTCTTGAATGGTACTTTCAATCTTCCATTCTTCATCTTCGCTTACACGAAATTGCTTTGCTATACAAATACTTACATTTAAATCAAAGCCTATTAGAACAACTGCTGCCCCCCAATAGATACAAAGTAGAATAATTAATAATGCTCCGATAGAACCGTAAACTACATTGTACGTTGAAAAATGAGAGAAATAGAGATTCAGCGCTGTCATCAGCAACATTAGTGTAATTGTCGAGAACATAGATCCTGCCGAAAAAAAATGGAAATATTTTTTATCATACGGAGCAAAATAAAAGAGCGATGAAAGCATTGTATAAACCAAAGCAAATATTAATAGCCAACGTACCAATAAGATAGATATATGATAAAATGTTCCAGAATCTCCAAAATAGTCACCTATTATCCGTATAAGATGAGAAGAGCCCAAGAAAATACCACATGCCAATAGGATAACTAGATAGAAACCAATCACCATAATAAAACTAATGGGTAATTGTTTTATACCATTTCGCCTCCTCATTTTAAAATAGGTGATATTCAGACTATTAATTATAGAATTAATACAGATAAAAGTAAGATAAACGCCTAAACCTAACGAAAGCCAAAAGATGGTGTTATTTTGTCGTTGTATGAGGTCATTCAAAATTTGAGAAACGAACTCCCACGCATTATCGGGAAGAATAGACTGTATAAAATTGATAAGATATTGTTGCAAAGAATCACCTAAAAACGAAAGTGTTGCAATCAGTGCCATCAGCATGGGTATGAGCGCCATAAAGATATTATAGGTCATAGCAGCTGCGCGCTGGAACAATACACCTTTAAAAACTGATTCCAAAAAGAATTTCATCACCTCCCAAAAAGGAACTCCCTGAAAACCTGGTATTACCAATCTTTTCAAGTAACGAATTAACTTGGAGATCCAACCAATATTTTTTATGCGCACAACCTTTCTCAACAGATAATTTTTGTGCGTATTTAGGTTTTTCATCTATTTTATAAATTTTAGACTGAGGTCCAAACTTTTGATTTGATGTGTTAATGCTCCGATAGAGATATAATCTACTCCTGTAAGTGCATACTCACGTAAATTCTGCATTGTAATACCACCTGACGCTTCTGTTTCATATCTTCTCTCAATTACAGCAAGTGCCTCCTTAATTCTTTCAGGTGTAAAATTATCAAGCATAATTCTATGAATTCCACCCACTTTCATTACCTGCTTAATCTCCTCGATATTGCGGGTTTCCACTTCAATTTTAAGATTTAGATCCTTCTCTTTTAAATAGTTATGAGTGGCTAAAATTGCATTTTCAATTCCACCAGCAAAATCAATATGATTATCTTTCAACATAATCATATCAAAAAGGCCGAAACGATGATTTTCGCAACCGCCCATTTTAACAGCATATTTCTCAAGAAAGCGCATTCCAGGCGTGGTTTTGCGAGTATCGAGAATTGTTGTTGTCGTACCTGCAACCGCATCGGCATAACGACGAGAAGCGGTTGCCACACCACTCAAACGTTGCATAAAATTAAGCAATGTACGCTCTGCCGTCAACATGCTTCTTGCTGGGCCAAAGAGTTCAAATACGACATCGCCAACTTTAATGGCTTCTCCATCGTGAATAAAAACCTCCATTGTAATCGTTTCATCAACCTGACGGATCACCTCTTTTGCCACTTCAACACCAGCCAAAATTCCATTCTCCTTGGCTAAAAGTTTCATCCTTCCGATAATGTTGCCACTTATACAACTGAGCGAAGAGTGGTCACCATCGCCAACATCTTCCATTAATGCCTGTTTTACAATCTCTTTGATATTGTCTTGTATCTGCATAACTTATTTATTAACAATTATTTCCGGTGTTATTACAGTATCACTATGGTTCAATGCTCTATCCACAATATAAAAGTCAAAACGTATAGTATCGTACGGAGAAAATGGATTGTTGATATTTAAATCCAAGGAGATTTCTCCCTCTATCGATTCCGACTCTAAATCACTCAACCGCGGAATACGTGCATTTTGACTTAAAGGCAAATCTATCTTTACAAATTCACCATTTTGCTTCTCGTAATAATTACAAAAAAAGTTGTGATGATAAACAGATGTGCTATCGAAAGGAGGTTGAACATCGGTCACATTCAGCCCTATATCGCCATCACCATCCTGAAAATGGAAAGTTAACCTTCCTAAATTATCCTTACCATTCTCCTGTTCATACTTTTCAAAACTGACAAAAGAGATATAAGGAACCTTTGAAAACTGAGGTTCCCGACGACATGAATACATAAGTAACAACGCCATCGCAACAAGAGATATAAAACTCCATCTCCTGATAGCCTTGAAAAAGTTCATAATACAAAATTTCAAATAAGAACGATTACTTACAGAAATTATTTTTCTGTAATAGTCGGAATTACTGGTTTCGGTGCAGTAAGCATTGTACAATTACCAGCAAAAGATGCTCCTGGCTCAATTGCGATCTTTCCTACTTGAATATTTCCCATTAAATTCGCTGTTGATTTTAAAGAAAGAAGATCTTTTACTTGAATATTAGCCTTCACCATTCCTTCAATCTCAATAGATGCACATTTAATATCGCCTTCCACTTTACCACTTTTCCCTACAATGATTTTAGCGGAAGAGTTGATATTTCCTTTCATGGTGCCATCAATTCGACAATCACCAGCATTGAGAATGTTTCCTTCAAAAATGGTTCCTCGAGCGATAATATTCGGTCCATTAGGTTCTTCAACTTCGTATGTTTTTGCCATATTGCTTGTTTTATTTATGTTTTTGATATAAGTAAATTCCTACTTTGTACGACTATACACCCTAAATGTTACATAGTTTTATTTATGGCTACAAAAATATCAAAAATTTTAAATATGTGGGAAAGTTTTTGTATTTTTGCGACCCAATTTTTGAATTATGTCAATATCTGTTTCTCACATTACAAAAATTTACGGACAACAACGTGCTCTAAACGACGTTTCTTTCGATATAAAAAAAGGTGAAGTTGTTGGTTTTCTAGGACCTAACGGCGCTGGAAAATCCACTATGATGAAAATTATCACTTGCTTTATTCCTCCTACTGAAGGTGATGTAACCGTTTGTGGGCTTGATATCTGGAACGATTCGTTAGCACTCCGTTCCAAAATCGGTTATCTTTCGGAGGCTAATCCACTTTACCATGATATGTATGTGAAAGAATTCCTGTCTTTCATTGGTGGAATTCATCATATTAAAAACAAAAAACAGCGTATTGACGAAGTGATTGAACTAACTGGATTGGGTTTGGAACAGCATAAGAAAATTGCAGCTCTTTCTCGTGGCTACAAACAACGTGTAGGCTTGGCACAAGCACTTATCCACGACCCTGAGGTACTCATTTTAGACGAACCTACTACAGGTCTTGACCCAAATCAATTGATTGAGATTCGACAACTTATCAAAAATTGCGGAAAAACCAAAACCGTACTTCTTTCTACGCACATTATGCAGGAAGTGGAAGCTGTTTGCGACCGCGTAATTATTATCAACAAAGGTGATTTGGTGACCGACTCGTCCATTCAAGAGTTGAGAAAACAAGTATCTGATTTACAGAAAAAAGATCAACTTTTAGGAATGGAAGAGGTATTCCATTTGCTTACCACACAGAAACAGAAATAGTCTTCTGAATTTCTATACAGATAAGAAAGAGGCCGTTTGAAACCATTCACGCTGCCTCTTTCTTTTTGTCTATATTACACTTATAAATAAAAAAGGCCGTCCAAAATAAATTAGACAGCCTTTTTAATATCAATTAGTTACCTGATTATTGAGTAACTTTTTCAAGCCATTTAACCATACCTAACATTACTCCCATAGAGATGAGACATACTACTAAGAATACGGTCCAGCATTGCCAGATTGGCCAAGCGTTGTACATAAGAGGTCCAATCCACAACAAGAGATTACCAATAGCAGTTGCGCCTAACCATAAGCCTTGGCACAATCCTAAAAGGTGTTTTGGAGCTACTTTTGATACGAATGACAATCCAAGTGGAGAGATAAACAACTCTGCAACTGTCAAGAAGAAGTAAACTGCGATGAGTACCCACCAGTGTGCCTTTTGAGCTAATTGGTCATCAACAGGAAGTGCTTTGAATTCGCTTGCTGATGGATAACCTTTCAAAGAAGAGAAGATAGCCAAGAACAAGAAAGCTAACCCTGCAATAAACATACCGATAGCAATTTTCTTAGGTGTTGAAATCTCTTTACCGCGATTAGTGAAAGCAGCAAAGATAGCCATAATGATAGGAGTCAAAACGATAACAAAGAAAGGATTGATAGCTTGCCAAATTTCAGGAGCAACTTTTGAAGAATCGACGAAGTCACGAGCGAAGAATGACAGAGACATACCATTTTGGTGGAAAGAGAACCAGAAGAAAATAACAATACCTAGTACAGCAAACAAAGCGAGAAGACGTTGTTTGATCTCTTTTGCCATAGCAGCTTTTTCTTCTTGAGTATAAGATGCTGATTCAACTTTTTCTTTCTTAGCAGGAGTAGGGAATCTTTTTTGGTTAGTGATAAAGATAACCAAAGAGATTAACATTGCAGCTACAGAAGCGATAAAAGAATAATGGATTCCTTCATTGAAAATTTCCAAATATTTTGCGCAAGAACCTGCCATATCAGCTACATTGCCTCCAGCAGCAGCCATCATAGCGTTAAGGTTTTCCATAGCTTGTGCACTCATTGCACCCGCATTGTTAATAAATTCGTGACACAAAGCTGGAAGAGCAGCATTATAAACCATACCATTAGTTTCAAGCCACCATTCGCGTAACAATGGAGCAACGAAAGGCGCAATCAAACCTCCTACATTGATAAAAACGTAGAAAATTTGGAAACCTGAGTCACGTTTGCTCTTTGCAATTCTCAAAGCTTCAGGGCCTTCTTTTGCTGCTTCTGCTTCAAAATTGTCATACATCTGTCCTACGATAGCTTGTAAGTTACCTTTGAACAAACCATTACCAAAGGCAATTAAGAATAATGCAACACAAGTCAAAACAAGCAATCCTGTACTATTTTGTGGAGTTGCCAAAAGTGGAATAGCTAAAATAATATATCCACAAGCCATCACAAATAAACCTTTACGAATAGTACCTTTATAATTTTGTGTACGGTCTGCAATAAGACCACCCACTAAACTTAAAAGATAGATACCTGCGTAAAAGAATGAATAAATAGTTCCACTTGTTGCTTCGCCTAATCCGAATTTTGAACAGAGGAACAATACCAAAACAGCATTCATAATATAGTAGCCGAAACGCTCTCCCATATTACTGAGGGCCGCTGCTAATAGCCCTTTCGGGTGTCCTTTAAACATAATTGTATTGTTTTGATTAATAAATGAATATTCGATTGATTATAAATAAGATTCTACTTTTTTCACGAGTTCCTCTTTTTTGATAACACCCACGTGAGTGTCTAAGAGTTCACCGTTTTTAAGGAAAACGATCATAGGGATGTTCATAACGCCGAAGTCAACTGCCAAGTCGTTATTTTCATCTGTATCACATTTTCCGATGATAGCTTTGCCTTCATACTCGTCAGCCACCTCTTCAACGATTGGGGCAATTTGACGACAAGGTCCGCACCAAGGAGCCCAAAAATCGATTACTACCAATTGTCCGCTTGCAGACAAAGTTGGGAAATTTTCTGTTGTAATTGCTAATGCCATAATTTTCTTTTTTATAGGTTAATAATAATTCATTCTTACTCTTCTGGCATACCCTCTTTCAATCGTTCAGCATTTTCTGCTACTTGCAATGCCTCGATTGTTTCTTGAATATCGCCATCCATAAATCCAACTAAGTTATACATTGTCAGATTAATACGATGATCAGTTACTCGATTTTGGGGGTAGTTATAAGTTCTAATCTTAGCGGAGCGATCGCCCGTTGATACCATAGTTTTACGCTTAGAAGCAACCTCATCGAGATATTTTTTGTACTCCATCTCGAAAAGACGAGTTCTCAACACGCGCATCGCTTTATCTAAGTTCTTAAGTTGTGATTTTTCATCTTGAATTGCCACCACGATACCCGTTGGAATGTGGGTTAGACGAACTGCAGAATAGGTAGTATTTACCGATTGACCACCAGGACCAGAGGAGCAGTAGGTATCCTTGCGAATATCGGACTGCTTCAACTCTACATCGAACTCATCGGCTTCGGGGAGCACCACCACAGATGCTGCCGAAGTGTGCACACGACCTTGAGATTCGGTTTGAGGTACACGTTGTACACGATGAACACCCGACTCATATTTCATCAAACCATAGACGCCATTACCGATAATTTCAAACACAATCTCCTTAAAACCACCCACAGTACCTTCCGTAGAGGAGAGTACTTCTATTTTCCAACCATTTTTATCCACGAAGTGTTGATACATACGGAAAAGGTCTCCAGCAAAGATGCTAGCTTCGTCACCTCCAGTTCCCGCGCGGATCTCCACTTGAGCATTTTTGCTATCTTGTGGGTCGGAAGGAAGTAACAACAAACGGATTTCATCTTCTAAAGTATCGCGACGTTCTGTAAAAGTATCCAATTCTGACTTTGCCATCTCGCGAAAATCCTCATCCTTTTCGGTTGCTAAAATCTCCTTAGCATTCGCAATGTTATCAATTACATTCTTATACTCCTTATACGCCTCTACAATGGGCATAAGGTCCTTATATTCCTTATTTAGACGGATATAGCGTTTCATATCCGACATCACATCTGGCTGTGCAACCTCCTCACTAATGTCTAACCACTTCTTGTAGATTGCCTCTAGTTTTTCGAGCAAATTATTCATCTATTATACTAAATTTTAAGTTTGCAAAACTATGAAAAAAAATCGTGATTTGCAAATCAATATAAGGAAAATATTTCCTATTGGATTTTGGGGACTATCTCATTCTTGTTCCCTCTTATAAATCGAATGAATTATTGAATATTAAACTACTACTTGGAAAATAATCCTTGACAAGTATAGATAAAAGAATTATAAGGTATGAATAGAAAAAATAACCCTATTCCTAAAACAGAATTATAACCAAATAAAAACTAAATACAAAATAAAGTTAGAAAAGAAGTATGATGTATATTGTATTCTGATCAAAAATAAAAAGAATTTATACCACAGATTTTGTAAAAAAAAAAGGAACTACTTCCGCAGTTCCTTTTTTTGCTCCCCCTCTAGGACTTGAACCTAGGACCCTCTGATTAACAGTCAGATGCTCTAACCAACTGAGCTAAGGAGGAGTGTTGTTGTTTTGACGGGTGCAAAAATACATTTTTTTTCAATATGCGCAACAAAATTCAAAAAAAAATTGTTTTTTTGCATAAGATTTTTAGTCAATAATAAAAGTACACTAATTATCAACACTTTACATTTATTCTAAGAAGAAAAAAAGAGAAAAAATATCAATAAAATTACAATTATGAATAAGATTTTTACCGAATCACCCGCAGTTCTTCTCAAAAATTATGCAATGATTTGCATAGGTTTGGCAATTTTCGCTTTTGGTTGGTGCGCTTTCCTTATCCCAAATCAGATGCTTTCTGGAGGGGTTCAGGGTATCGCAGCCCTTATCTATTTTGCCAATTCTTCCATTCCTGTAGCCCTATCTACCCTCATCCTCAATATTACTCTTATCGCCGTCGCCTGGAAAGTACTTGGCCCAAAATTCTGTATTAACACTGCCCTTTGTACTATTATGCTATCGTTTTTCTTTGGTATCGGTCAAATGTTTATCAAAGAACCTCTGGTTGATGACCTTTTTATGTCAGCAATTTTGGGTGCTGTATTGGCAGCCATCGGTGTGGGTATCGCCATTAATTATGGCGGAAATACTGGCGGAACTGACATCATCGCTATGATGATAGGAAAATATCGGAATATCTCATACGGTAGAGTTACTCTTTTTGCCAATTTCTTCATTATTGGTTCCTCATACTTCATCGTAGGCTCCGTAGAAAGATTGGTATATAGTTTTGTCGTAATGTTTGTATACATATATGTTTCCGACATCGTAATTGATGGATATCGCCAAACATTCCAATTTATGGTTTTCTCAAAGAAAAATCAGGAAATTGCCGACGAAATTAGCAGGGAACTAAAACGCGGCGCTAGTTTCCTAAGAGGCTACGGCTCCTACACAAAAGAGGATTCCGATATTCTACTGATTATCGCCCACCGAAATGACAAAGCCCAAATCACTCGAATAATTAAGAAAATTGACAAGAACGCTTTCGTCACAGTCTCAAAAACTAGCAATGTTTTCGGTAAAAATTTCGACACTATTAAAGAATAATACAATATGAATATCTGTTCTGTAACCCAAGAAAATATTCCTGAATTTGCTCATCTTTCTACACCTTATATTCAAAAGGAGTATTTGGTTGATGGAGAAATTCGCCAATGGAAAGGCAATCTCAATTCGGTCTTCTCCCCTATTGCAATAAAAACAGATTCCCAATACAACAATTTCATCGGTAGCCATCCACTAATGGACGAAACCGCTGCTCTCGAAACGCTGAATGCCGCCGTAAATGCTTACGATAACGGACGAGGAGAGTGGCCCCGAATGACCGTTGAGCAAAGAATTGGCTGCGTAAAACATTTCGTATCCCTAATGAAAGAGGAACGCGAAATTGTGGTAAAACTTCTAATGTGGGAAATTGGAAAGTCATATAACGATTCTTGTAAAGAGTTCGATCGTACTATCGACTATATCAACGATACAATGGAAGCTCTGAAAGATTTAGATAGAATCTCCTCCCGATTTACTATCGAACAAGGAATTGTAGCACAAATCCGAAGAGCTCCTCTCGGTGTTGTACTCTGCATGGGACCTTTCAACTATCCACTTAATGAAACATTTACAACGCTTATTCCAGCACTCATTATGGGAAATACTGTGGTGGTTAAACCTCCTAAATTAGGTGTTCTCCTCTACGCCCCACTACTAAAAGCATTCCAAAAAGCATTCCCCAAAGGAGTCGTTAATACGGTTTACGGCCGAGGACAGACGGTTATTACACCAATTATGACGTCAGGGCTGGTCAACGTTTTAGCATTTATCGGTTCGAGCCGCGTTGCCGATGTGCTTAAACGTGAACATCCTCACCTACATCGCCTCAAATGTGTACTCGGCCTCGATGCAAAAAACCCCGCTATCGTACTCAAAAATGCCGATGTAGATATGGCAGTTAAAGAGTGTACGTTGGGCGCACTATCGTTCAATGGCCAACGTTGTACCGCCTTGAAAATTATTTTTGTTCACAATAGCATAGCAGACCAATTTGTCGCAAAAATGGCCACCATGATTGATGCTCTTAAAGTCGGCGTTCCGTGGGAAGAAAATGTTTCCATTACACCACTTCCAGAAGAGGGAAAAACGAAGGCTATGCAAGCCATGGTAGAAGATGCTGTAAAAAAAGGTGCAAGAATAGCCAACAAAAATGGAGGAATTGTTACCGATACACTCTTCGCACCAATTCTTCTCGATAATGTAACTCCCGATATGGAAATATATACCGTGGAACAATTCGGTCCTATCGTTCCTGTGGTAAGATACGAAAGCATCGAAGAAGCAATGGATTATGTCGTTAACTCAAACTATGGCCAACAAGCATCACTGTTCGGAAACAATTCTCAAGAGTTAGCAACTTTAATCGATACTTTGGTCAATCAGGTGTGCCGCGTTAATGTTAACTCACAGTGCCAGAGAGGTCCCGACACTTTCCCTTTCACTGGCAGAAAAGATTCTGCTGAAGGAACACTTTCCGTCTCCGACGCACTCCGCGTTTTCTCTATCCGAACTCTCGTCGCTGCCAAAAAGAATGATTCCAACGACAAAATTATTACGCAAATCGTTAAAAATAATGAGTCCAATTTCTTAAATACAGATTTTATCTTATAAAATGAACTTTTTCGCCGACAAAATGTCATTTTTATATACATTTGCATTTTAAAATTCATTTCACTTTTTTAAACCTAAAAATTAAATCCTATGTTAAACGAAAGAATGGAAAAAGCTCTAAATGAGCAAATTAATGCTGAACTTTGGTCCGCATACCTATATCTATCAATGGCAAATTACTGCGATTCTAAGGGACTGCCTGGAGCTGCTAATTGGTTTGAAATCCAATTTAAAGAGGAACAAGACCACGCAATGAGAATTAAAAACTATATCCAATCTCGTGGCGGTCGAGTAATTCTTGCACCTATCGCTGAGGTAAAAACCGAATGGAATTCCCTTTTGGACGCGTATAAAGACACCTTGGAACACGAACGCAAAGTTACCGCTATGATTAATAATCTCTACGCTATTTCTGTAGAAATTGCTGATGCTGCTACCCAAAATATGCTCAATTGGTTCGTTTCTGAACAAGTTGAAGAGGAGGATACAGCACAAAAACTTATCGATGCTCTTACCTTTATCGGCGATAATGGATACGGCTTGTATATGTTTGATAAAGAGTTAGCTGCACGCGTTTATACAGAACCTACTACTGAAGAATAATTTTGTTGAAAAACTATTATGGAAGAGCTGCTTTTTACGAGCAGCTTTTCTGTTTTTAGGATTTGGGCGTTCCGGCTCTTTCCTCCGCACAATGCCGCCCACTCGCCGTCGGGCTTTCCGCTCAAATTTCGCGCCTCCTTCCCTCGCTGCAAACTTTTCCTAAATCCCAATTCTAAGTTCTAAACTCTACGTTCCTAAACTCCCAAATCGGCGCTCATAACCGCTGCAATCCCTAACGCATCTCCCAAAGCCTACTTCAAATGCTCCTCCTCGAAAAAGATCTGATAATAGTTCATACCCGTCTCTGAATCTACGCCACGTTTCATCAACTGAGGATTCCCATGTACATAAATATGAAAATTACTATCTAATTTGATAACACTGCGAAAGTTCTTACTCTGCTTTTTCACCGCTGGCTCCGAAATGGAAAAGGTTTCCGAAATCTGAACTTCATTCTCCTCCTGATAACTCTCCTTAAATTCATCAAAACTTTCAATAATGTCTGGCTGAACCATCACCTCCTGCTTGAACTCCTCCATGTCAAAATTGTCATTCTCTTTGAAAAAGTTTACCGAACGCTCCAACATCGATACTTGATCCGATTTTGACACCTCAAATTCTTCTGGTAGGTGATTAATTACAAATTCCTTACACATTGAAAGAGTATTCTGAGTATTGTAATATTCATTGCGCCGCTGACGAATCTGCAAGAAATCTCCTACCCAAAAATGCGCCTCCGAAGAACGATTCGTATTATCTACAACTTCCAATACAAAACCATCTTCCTTCTCCACATTATAAATTATACATCCTTTATCTAACCTATTGATATTGATTCCTGCCTCCGACTGCAATAGAAAGTTGTCACCACTTTGGTAAACTTTCAAAAAAGTATCCTTATTTTCTGCTTTAAAAAGACCAACTGCATCTACCAACTCCCCTTCAAATTCACAACCCGAAAAATAAACAACATAAAATTCTCCTCCCTTAATTTTCGGGTGATTGCTCTGCTCATAAAGATGTTCAGCTAAAGCCAATGATTTATCATACAACAAGTTCGGATCTTCAAAGATTTCTGACACAAAATTATAAACCACATTAAAACTCAAATCTGCAGGGTGCGTAAACTGATGATGTACCGCATTTTGAAAGGGTTTCAAAAAATAACTCAACAACATAGTTTTCATCTCTTCATTCACAGTAAGTAGGTCGTGGGAAAACCGTAAAGTTTCTTCCGTTTGTTTATTTCCAACCAAATGAAGGACTATTTTTTCAATATCAATATTTTCTATATTACGCATATTATCAATTATTTTCACATTTTCTTAATTGCATCTCTTTCTCAAAAAGCATATTTCTAATAATATCCAATTGTTCTATTGTTAGGTCACTGAGTTCGTAGCCTTCTGGCATAAAATCTGGAATTGTTCCATCAAAAAAGTGCATCATATTTTCTCGAAGTGCAACCGAATCTGTTTTCCCTTGCGTAGGATTAACCTCTTTCAAATATTGCAATATTCGCAGTCCATCAGCTTTTTCATGAAAAGCACGTTCAAAACGTTCTAGTGTTTTAGAGTTTTGCCGAATGGGAACCCACAATTTATCGTCACGATATTGCTCTTTTAAAAATTGCAAAAATGGTGTTTCAAAATCTTCCGTATAAAGCTTCGCAAGTTGCAAATAGGTATCTTTTATCGAAGAAAAAAGGGAGTAATGATAGATTGGATAACTTTCCCAATGTCCTTCATTTCCCTTTATCATAGCAGGACCCGTACCGAAATATACGCGTGCAGAGAAACGTGCTGCAGGATAAACGGCTTGCGCATTCCAATTAGAAATAGGTGCCATTTTACGTAATTTCTGCAGCAGATAGAAATCCTCACCACTTTTCATCGGTGTGATGTTACCTATTTTGCGCAATGCCTCCACACGAACGGCAATAGCTGAACCCACTGCCGTAAAATTATAGGGGGAACTAATGCCGTACAAGTTTATCAGATAACTGCGCATATAAATTTCATAACGCAAAATTGCACGATTTGCAGCGTCATCATCTGTCAGGCGATGATAGTACGGCAAAGAAACCGCTGTTAATGTTCTATTTTCAAAATTTTCGCCTATAGATTGCAAATATTCTGGCTCTACACAAGTATCCGCATCTAAACTTACAATTACATCTTCTGCGGTAGCAACTGACAAGATATGATCAAAAAGTGTTCTTCTTGCCCAACCTACGCCATGATTTTTATCGCCCCAACCATTCCCTAGTGATGATTTATCAATAATTTCTACGGGAAGTTTTGGATAGTTTCGAATAAATTTTATGAGTTGCTGGTTATTCTGACAAACATCAATCTTATCTGGATTATTCCACCAACTTTCTGGCTGATTAACACAAACATATACTGTAAAAGGATAGTTAACCCTTTGTGCTGCCAAATTATCTAACGTTACCGGTAGATGATCCAATTCATCAATAGCTGGAATAGCAACGTGTAAGTGCATAGACGCTATTTCACTTTAACAACCTTCTTAACCACTTTCAAAGGTGTATCTATTTCCCAAACACGACACGACCAAAACTCTAACGTATCAGTTCCTGATTTTACCCCTTCAAATTTGTAAAACATATCCGAAGCGGCACCTACCATTCCTTCAGGAGACTTTTGCTCATAACGAAGACCTACAGAATCAACAATAGCAACAGACTCTTTATTTTTCCAAATCCATTTTGTACCTAACGAAGCATTCGACAAGAAATGTACTTCGAATGTTTCACCTGTTTTTATCATAAAAGTTTCCCCATTAGGGTCATTCTTCGCTACCTTTTCTGTACTTTTACAGCCTACCAATAGGGCGATTATCAACAAGAAATATAGTTTTTTCATTATAAATATTTTTTGGCAAAGATACAAAAAAAGGGGCTACCGAAGCAGCCCCTTTTTTTATTTATCTAAGAGAAATTATTTTACAATAACTTTAGATGTGTAAACTTTACCGTCTTGAGCAACGCGAAGCATATAAACGCCAGGATTGAATTCGCTAACGTTTACGCTTAAATTAGAAGCGTTAACTTCTGCGCTATATACTTGTTGACCAACTAAGTTGAATAATTGAACTGTAGCTGGAGCATCTTGTGCGAAATCAACAGTGAAAGCTTCAGTTGCAGGATTTGGACGAACAACCATGTCATTTTCTTCCACATCTTCGATGTTAACCCATGCACAATCATCACAAGTAACGTGAACACCGATAGCAGGGCGTTTGAGAGCACCTATCCAAATTTTATTATTTACATAACCTTCATAGAAAAGAATGCTAGGATCGTAAGAGAATTCCATAGCACACAAAGAGGTGTTTAAATCGTTAATGCTGGCATCTGAACCATCTACATCGTAACCTTCACGAGGCTCTTCCATAACATAACCACGTAAACTGCTGCAATCAACACCATATTCAGTATCCAAAGTTCTTGGAGAAGCAGAAATGAAAGAATAGCTTACAATAATGCTTTTAGTTGTAAGGTTTTCAAAACCTTCAACTGGCACTGAAACTGTAGCCCATTGGAAAGAAGTAGAATCAACCATACAATCATCATCTGCAGTCAAAGGAAGTTTAACTGTATAATAGTAATCATATACCATAGTTGTACCCTCATCATCATATTGAGATGGAATAGTATAATTATTCAAGCTGAATGGCACCCATGGTTGGCTCCACCATGTTTCAAAACCAGCTTCAGTGTTAGAACCAATTGACATATATTGCAATGTATCGCTGAAAGCAGCTATTGTCATAACTAAAGTATCCACTACGTCAGCTGGCACATTGTCACCTCTTAAGTAAGCAACAACAACAGACATAGAGTCAATAGAATAAGAGTTTGTTTCTGTCATTGCAGGAACAGGAATTGGCATACCAGTTTCTTCATCGAAGTAGTTTTCATAGAAGTACACCCAATTAGGATCAGAGAAATCGAAAACTTGAGCCATACTAAAGAATTGTGGACGACCATCACCATTAGAATAGTGAACCAAAGCCACAGAGTCTTGTAACATCATAACTTGACCTACTGAGAAGTCAAATCCTGGCATAGAAGACCACAAACCATCTGTAAGGTCAAACCAATAACTACCAGCACCAGCTTTAGCTGCTGTATTGTGGTAAACAGGTTTTCCAATACCTTTCAAACCATCGGTTCTAACGTCTTGTTTAGCAATTTGTGCGAAAGAGAAATTCACTACCAAAATTGCCACTAAAAGCATGTAAATTTTTTTCATCTTGTAATTTTTTTGGTTAATAATATTATTTTTTTACATTCTCATTAAGCGGTGCAAAAGTACAAATAATTTTTATATTCACAACGCACTTTTACTACTATTTTTTTCTAAAATATATCTCTATAGGAACACCTGAAAAATCCCAAAGTTCACGAATTCTATTTTCTAAATATCGTTTATAATCCTCTCTGACATATTGTGGTAAATTACAGAAAAACGCAAATGCTGGAAAAGAAGTTGGAAGTTGGGTAGCATATTTAATTTTCACTACCTTATCTTTGACAATCGGTGGCGGTGTTTGTTTAATGAGCGGCAAAATTTTCTCATTTAATTCTGAAGTACTTATACGTCTTTCCCTATTATGACAGACTGATACAGCTGTTTCCAAAACTTTATAAATTCTCTGTTTATTTAAAACAGATGTAAAGATAATTGGAATATCAGAGAATGGAGCGATTCTTTTCTTTACAGCTTCCTCATATTCTTTGTGTGTTTTATGGGTTTTCTCAACTAGATCCCATTTATTCATTACCAATACAATACCTTTTCTATTTCTTGCAGCTAAACTGAAAATATTCAAATCCTGTGCATCAAAGCCTTCTGATGCATCACACATCACAATACAAACATCACTATTTTCAATTGCACGTACCGCACGCATCACAGAATAAAACTCTATGTTCTCCTCAACTTTTTTCTTTTTTCGCAATCCTGCCGTATCCACAAGATAAAAATCGAAACCAAAACTATTATAACGCGTAAAAATAGTATCCCGAGTTGTACCTGCAATTGGAGTTACAATATGTTGGTCAGACCCCAAGAAAGTATTCACAATTGAGGATTTTCCCACATTTGGTTTTCCTACAATGGTAATACGTGGCAAATCGGAATAATCCTCCTGTTCATCTTTCGTAAAGTGTGTAACTACTTGATCCAAAAGTTCTCCAGTTCCACTACCAGACATTGCAGAGATTGGGAAAATCTGTTCAAAGCCTAAAGCATAAAATTCACTATAATCATAATAATTACTTGGACTATCAATCTTATTTACAGCTAAATAGAATGGTTTCTTACATTTTCTGAGCATCGACGCCACATCTTCATCAAGTGGAGTTAGTCCTTCGCGACCATCAACCATAAAGATAATAACATCAGATTCTTCCACTGCAAGCGCTACTTGGCGACGAATTTCTGTTTCAAAAATATCATCAGAACCCACCACATAGCCACCTGTATCGATAACTGAAAATTCGTAACCAGCCCAATCTGACTTACCATATTTTCTGTCGCGAGTAACTCCAGCCACTGCGTCAACTATAGCCTCACGTGTTTGAGTTAGGCGGTTAAAAAAGGTTGATTTCCCTACATTAGGGGTTCCAACTAATGATACAATATTTGTCATAATTCCTATTTATCAAGATTAACTATAAAATATTTGCCAATTGCTCCTTCATTTTCTCCACTTCATCTTTCATTCTAACTACAATTTGTTGAATATTAAAATGATTACATTTTGAGCCGAGAGTATTTACTTCTCTTCCTATCTCTTGGAGTATAAAACCTAATTTCTTTCCATTAGATTCATTTTGCTGCATTGTTTCTACGAAGTAATTACAATGCTTGCGCAATCGCACTTTTTCTTCAGTGATATCCAATTTTTCAATATAGAAAAACATCTCTTGCTCAAATCTATTTTTATCATATTTCTCAGTTAGAGATAATTTTTCTAAAGACTCCTCAATTTTCTTTCTTATTAAGACAATTCTCTCCTCTTCAAAAGGGGTAATTTCATCAATCATTTTATCAATGAGAGTAATTCTCTTGATAAAATCTTTTGCTAAATGGTTACCTTCCTCTTTTCGAAAATTATTAACATCAGTACAAGTTTGAGATAAAGTAGAAAAAAATTGCTTCCAAAACTCTTCTGAATACTCTTCGATAACGGTAGATATCACCTCTGGCATTTTAAGAGTTTGAATAAAGATATCGCTGGATATAGGATTATTCAACTCCTGAGAGAGTTTCGTAAGATGTTCATAATAGGTTTTGGCTAATTCTGTATTGATAGAAATAGGCTGCTTTTCCGTTTTTTCCAAATTGATATTAACATCAATTTTTCCTCTTTCCAATTCTCGAACTACGTATGTTCTAATTTCACTCTCTTTTTCTCTGAAAGATGCGGGAATGCGAACCGACAAATCTACTTGTTTGCTATTTAGGGTTCTTATCTCTACGGAAACTGTTTTACCTTCTATTGTGAAACAGTTTTTTCCGAATCCAGTCATTGATTTCATACAACTCTTGTTTATTGCAAATAAGGCTGCCTTATATGGGCAGCCTTATAATGCCTTATGATAGAAAAATTTATCTAACGATTACTTTTTGAGAAGAAACACCAGTGTTAGTTTTTACATTAACAACATAAACACCTGCATTATAGTTAGCAACATCTAATTGAATGTTATTATTTCCAACTACTAAACTATGGATTTGGCTATAAACCACTTGACCCATAAGATTAGTAATTGTAACATTTGCGTTAGCACTTTCTTTAGAACTGATAGAAACATTTACAGCATCAACTGCTGGATTTGGATATACTTTCATTTCTGAAAGAGTATTTTCTTCAATACCAATCCAGTTCCAAGTTCCTTCATAAACTTCTTGAGTATTACAGAATACACCAACTTCATCAACAGGAACCATCATTCCATAAACGTTAGTAGCTTCTGATGAAATACCAGCTGTATTACCTGGAGTATAGTCAAAGTACCATTGAACAGCCAAATTTCCATCAGCAGTTTGCGCGCCTACACTTGGCCAGAAATTTTCAGATTCTTGTTCGATAAATAATTCACCATACAATGCTGTACTTTCCCAATCAACGAAATAGGTATCTTTATTATAAGATAACCAACTTGTTTTTCCGTCAACAGTCCAAGTTTGACCATTATCTTCAGAAACAGTTGCGAAGATACCATAATAGTAAGTAGAGAAAGCAGTACAGATATATGGAGCTTCTAATGCTGCAGCCCAAACTACATATACTTTACCATTTTCAGCCACAATTTGTGGGTGAGTACAAGCACCATTATTTCTATATTCTGGTAAAGAAACGCCATCAGCACCTGAGTACCAAATAGTATCATCACCATCCAAATTTGGTCTTCCGATACGATATGGGAAAGTTGAAAGATATACAGAATCTAATTCTGGAAGTGGATCCATTGTAGAGTTCCAATAGATAATACCATCATGTTCGCTAAATGCGTAATATGAGTAATATCCTGGTTCATTTTCTGCATCTCTTGCACATCTTTGAGTACCGAACACAACATGCACAATGCCATTATCATCAATAGCAACATCCATAGTATTATCGTTAAGAGCGCAAGGTCCGAAGAAGTCGGTGTCAAAGTTGAAATCAGAACCACCTGGGAATGGGTAAACCATGTGTTTAGTCCAAGTGTTACCACCGTCATTAGATTCGCAGTAGAACGTATCGTGGAATTTATATCCCATTAAAAGGACAATTTTTCCATTTCTTGCTACGATACTATAATCATCACCACCAATTGATTCAATATCAGAAGCGGTTAAGCATTCCAATACTCTTGCTTGAATATCCCAAGTATTACCACCATCACAAGAACGATAATATACCAAGGTTGCAGCAGATCCACCATTGAAGTGATAATCTGTATCAGACTCAGTACAAGCAAAAATATGAACAGTATCTCCAACGGTAGCTACAACTGGCCATAACAAAGCAGTACTAGTTGCGCCTGTAACGCTACTTGTTACAGCAGGACCTATAAGTGTAGTTTCAGTCCAATCGCCAGTACCTTTAGTTGCTCTTTTAGCAATAACTAAAGCAGATGCACCATCGTGAGAAACCACGATTTCGCCATCGTTAAGAGGAGCTATAACACCCCAACCTGTTCTTTGAGTTTCAACACCACCAGTAGCAGGGTCTGGAGCTTCTCCCCGTTCTGTACCATTGTAGTAATTGTAACCTGTTTTACGGTTTGTGTTGTTTGTTGCCATAGTCCAAACTACAGCGGCAGTTCCATCATTCCAAGTAGCTACTGTTGGACGAGAAGATGCGTTTGTAACAGCATCATAATAAGTTTCACCAATAGCTCCCCAAACAGGATTTCTCATTTGTTGTGGAACATAGTTTGTAGGAACAGCCTCATTTCCTGTAATAGAGGTAACTTTTGCAGAGGCTTGATGGTTTGTTGCAGGAACTTTAGACACTTTCGTAGGATTTTGCGCCACAACAGTAACTGCTACCATACAAATTGCAATTGATAATAAAAATCTTTTCATACGTATAATATTATTAGGTTAATAATGGTCAACTACTTTTTCATATCTACCTTTTTACCGGTAGCATAGTTGATTTTTAGGGCATTATTGTTACGTAATTCTGTCTTAATAGTACTTACATAACGCATTTCAACGTTTTTATCGATTTTTAGAGAGAAAGTTAACATATTTTTCTCCTCTTCTGTTGGGCGAGCATCCTTTTCAATCTTGATAAACTCCTTAACTCGATTTGTCAAATCTTTTTGAGGAACCGTTTGATCGTTAAGCTGGATTGAGATATTTCCAGGGGGGATAGTATTTTCCTCTGGGCTTTTTGGGGTACCGATATAAATTGTAGCCACCAAAGATTTTTTCTCCAATTTTTGGATTTCAGTTGCTGCCGGAGTTTTATAATCGACTTTAACATTAGATTCGCGCATATTGGTAATCACCATAAAGAAGAACAGAATCGTAAAGATAATGTCGGACATAGAACCTAAGTTCAACTCAGGAACTTCCTTTTTTGAGTCTTGTTTAAAACGAGCCATATTCTTATTTTTATTCTGTTGATCCAAATTTATTTTGCGGCGCTTCAGAGATATTCATAGGAATTGCCTTCTTAATTGCATTTTGTTGAGCTGTATCCAAGATATCGAACTTTTTACCAAATTTATTGATAGACAATTCATCGCGGAGTTCATTTATTGCCTTTTGGAGTTCATTTTGCACTTGGATATAGGTATCGTACGTTGTTCCGTCATCATTTGTAATAGAGATAACGCCTTTAGAAACGGGATATTCACCTAAATTTTCAATAGCTTTAATCTCTTTTTCAGGAAGCGTAGCAATATTATAAGGGTTCGCTAAGAAATCCTTTGCTCTATCCTTCAACTGCGCAATATTTGCATGTTCATTATTTACAAAGATTTCATCTTTGAAGTTAACGATTACGTTTAGGATATTTCTTTGGTTGATAGGAGCCACCACCTCCTTTGTTGCTGGGGGCGGAAGACGTCTTGGGATACCTTGTTCTGTATTAATAGAAGAGGTAAGCAAGAAGAATGTCAACAAAAGAAATGAAATATCTGCAGAAGAACCGGTATTAATTCCAGGTACTTTTCTAGCCATAATATTACTTTTTAAATGCGTTGATAATTATAGTTGCAAAAATTGATAAGATTGCGCCAAAGAACACAACATAAGTGGTAATTGTTCCAGCACCTACTAATTTAATAGTTGAAGGCATCAAATTCTCTTTCACTGCTGATGGGCCATGCACGTCTGGGCTTACAAAATATCCAATAAGGAATACAACAATCAAAGCAACAACACCCAACAACATACCCATTGAGCTTTTGAAATCAGAAACAATACCACGGATAGCAAAGAACAACAATAATGCAATAGTTAGGAACGCCAAAACATAGATAAGATTAACTGTGATGTTAATCAATTTAGCTTGTTTTTGGAATCCTGCTACTTCATCTTGTAATTGTGTTAAATCGTGTTGTTTTTTCTCAACAGAGATAGCTGCATTAATATCGCTTGACCATTTTACAACCTCTTTCATCTGTTTTAATTCAGCTGCACTAACAAGATAATCTTGTTTTACAGATTCATAATCAGCTTTTAGAGTATTAATATAGTCGGAAAGTTGGTCAAAAGATTTAACGTTATTGAATCCGTTTACATAATAATCTTTATTATCAGCTTTTTTGAAAAGGATTGAAGAATAACGAGGAAAGTCATTTTTGAAAGCTTCAAAAGTAGTATCTTGCAATTCTGACAAGTGACTGATAAATGTATAGAAAATATTTCTTTGTAAATCTTTTTGATTTACAAGCGTTTCTGTAGAATCAATCAATGCTTGATATTTATCAACATATTGAGGAAGAGCTTCAGGGGTAGCCTTTTGCAAGTCAGTAATCATCTCTGGATGACACTCCTTAACCTGCAATGTAGCATAGTACTTATCCTTCTTCTTCTCATCGAAACTTCCTGCGAAGATAAAGGACACGATACAAGCTGCAAGGGCTATAACGAGTACTATAATGTTTGCAATTCTTTTCATAATATTAATAGTATTGATATCAAAACGATAGATGGATTATTTATTTTTAGAAAGGATATCCATAAATGAGATTGTAGCATCTTCCATATCGTTAACGATAGCATCAATTCTAGTTAAGATATAGTTGTAGAAAATTTGAAGAATAATAGCGGTAATCAAACCGAATACAGTAGTTAACAAAGCCACTTTCATACCAGATGCAACAACGGTTGGAGAGATATCACCAGCTCTTTCGATATCATCGAATGCTTGTACCATACCGATTACAGTTCCCAAGAAACCGAATGATGGACCTAAAGCCAAGAACAAAGAGATCCAGTTCAAATTCTTTTCGAGACGACCCATTTGAACACCACCTTCAGCAACAATAGTTTTTTCTACAGCATCAAGACCTTCATCATATTTGTTCAAACCTTGGAAGAATACGCCAGCCAAAGGTCCTTTAGTATCTCTACAAAGTTCTTTTGCTTTTTCAATACCGCCAGTTTTAACTGCATCTTCAATTCTTGACAACATTTTTCCAGTATTAACAGAAGCTAAACCCAAGTAGAAAATTCTTTCGATTGCCAATGCTAAACCTAAAATCAAACAGATTAACACAGGAGTCATCCAGAGAACACCACCTTGAATATACTTATCTTTTAATACATAGTGTAAACTTTGACGAGCAGCGTCATCGTTGTCTTGAACGAAAGGAATATTTTCCTCTACAGCAGCTACAGGAGCTACAGAATCAGCAGCTACAGAGTCAACTGCTTGTTCAGTTTGTGCAGGATTTTCTGCTTCTTGTGCAAATGCAATGTTTGAAAGGCCGAAGGTGAAGAACCCGAAAACGGCGATTAAAGCGATTAGTTTTTTCATAATAATTTTACTGAATTTAAAATTAATAATTATTCTTGTTAATTTATTTTGCTTTATAACTTTTTATCATTCAATACTTTAACCCTGCGGAGAGAAAGGGATTCGAACCCTTGAAACGCTTTCGGCGTTTACACACTTTCCAGGCGTGCGCCTTCGACCACTCGGCCACCTCTCCATTGCTTTTTTTGGGCGGGTAAAATTATAAAAAAAAACAATAGCAAAATCAGTCTTTGATATTTTTTACGATTTTTTAGATTAAACCTCTTCCTCGAGTATAAGTCTGTAAGCAATATCAGAAATTTCTTCTACATTTGAATAGATTTCTATTTCAAACAAACAAAATTTTAGATTTCACTTCATCCATCTTATCATTATGTATATATAATAAAATAAGTTAGAATAAAAAAAAGAGATAATTTAACTTTTAACATTAATTTAGGTTGAGATTAACGATAAAAATTATACTTTTGCAAAGTGAAAAACGTATTACTAAAAACCAATTAAAATAATTAAAGTTATGAAGAAAAATCTTTTAATCGTTGCTATTTTAGCAATTTTTGCAGGCTTATTCTCTGCATGTGTTGAACCAGAAGTAACTGACGAAGCATTACTTACTCAAAGCAAAGGTTGGGTACTTTCTGCAGGAACCTCATCTCCAGCTTATGCATTGTCAGATGGTAGTTTTGCTACTGACCTTATTAAGGATGGTTATCTTTATGATTGTGAAGTAGATGATATTCTTTATTTCCATGCTAATGGTGGTTTAGCAATTAACCCAGGCGCAAATCTTTGTGAAGAGACAGATGACGAGTACGCTAGCACTTGGACTTTGACTTCTAATGAAAATGGTAAATTCCTCGAATTCCAAATTCCATTCTTCTATGATAATGAATTAGAAGTTGCTGAAGTTCTTGCTCTTTCTGCAGAAGAATTAAGAGTGAAATATACTTTCACTGACGAAGAAAGCCCTGCTAAAGGTACTTATTCATTCACATTAACTTACGTTCCTGTAAAATAATTTCAAACACATTTTAAAACAATAATACTATGAAAAAATTATTTTTATTTGTAGCTGTTGCTGCTATCTGCTTCTCTTGTGGAAACAAACAAGAAGCTGCTGAAGAAACATTAGTTGACTCTACTGCTGTTGAAACTGTTGTTGAAGAACAACCAGTTGCAGAACAACCAGTTGTTGCTGAGAAACAAGAAGCTCCTGCAAAAAAACCAGCTGCTACACCAGCAAAAGAAACTGTTAAAGAAAACGCTGAAAAAACACTTGCTGACGTAGCTAACAAAGCTATTGACAAAGCTGGTGAAGTTGCTACTCAAGAAATTGAAAATAGTGACAAACAACTTCAAACTAAAAAACGCAGATAATTTAGAAACGTTTAGAAGTTTATAAAAGAAAAGGTGTGTCGTAGGGCACACCTTTTTTATTACAAAGAATGAAATTAAACTATTTTTTCAAGCCATACTATTGCAGAAGAGACATTCTTTACCGATTTAATAATCAATTGCAGTTTATGATTATTTTCTTTCATCTCTACTCTTGGATGAAACTTTTGCAAGAATGCTAGCACTTTTGAAAAATCTTCCGTTTGGAAAAAAGGAGAGTTATTGTTTCCTGCAAAATAACCGATAAGATTTCCATTTTTGAGTACAATTTTTTCAATATGCCAGCGGAGGGCAATACGTTTTAGTTTCACTACCTTAAGTAACTCTTGGGTTTCTGGAGGAATTTCCCCAAAAATATCCACCAATTTGGCAGAAAACTTGGATAATTCCTCATCGGAATGAATTGCATTCAATTCTTTATAAAGGCTCATTCTTTCGCTTACACTAGTCACATACTCATCCGTAATGCGAAGTCCCAAATCGGTTTCAACTAAACATTCGCGTTGTACCAAAGCTGAATTATCAGCCATTTCATTACCTACATGAGTTTCTTGGAGTTCGAGAATTGCTTCATTTAAGATTTTCTGATACATTTCGAGGCCAATCTCATTAACAAATCCACTTTGTTCTGCGCCTAATATATCACCAGCACCTCGAATATCGAGGTCACGCATAGCGATTTGGAAACCGCTACCAATTTCTGAAAATTCTTCAATAGCTTTCAATCGGCGACGTGCCACATCGGTAAGATTTGCCATATTTTTTACATAAAGATAGCAGAAAGCTTGTTTATTATTGCGGCCAACACGCCCCCTAAGTTGATGCAAAACATTCAATGCATAATTTTGTGCATCGTTAATAATCATTGTATTAGCATTGGCAATATCTAATCCTGACTCAATAATTGTCGTTGCAACCAACACATCATAATTTCCTTGCATAAAATCGAGCATTACTTTTTCGAGTTGCACACCTTCCATCTGACCATGTCCGATACCCACTTTAGCTTCTGGGACAAGTTCGCGAATTTGGTCAGCAATTTCGTAGATATTTTGCACCTTATTATTGACGAAAAAGACTTGTCCTCCGCGACTTATTTCAAACGTGATGGCCTCCTTAATCAATTCTGGGTCAAACTCATGAACTTCTGTTTGAATGGGATAACGATTAGGTGGAGGTGTTGCGATGACCGAAATATCTCGCACACCCATTAGAGAGAACTGTAGAGTTCGAGGAATGGGAGTTGCTGACATTGTTAGCGTATCGATAGTAGCACGCAATTCGCGGAGTTTTTCCTTTGCAGCGACTCCGAATTTCTGTTCCTCATCAATAATTAGTAATCCTAAATCTTTAAACTCCACATCTTTGCTCAACAAACGATGGGTTCCAATAATAATATCGACTTGTCCATTTTTTAGTTGAGAAAGTATCTCTTTAATCTCTTTAGCGGTTTTAAATCGATTTAGATAATTCACTTTGCAGGGGAAGTTTCCGAGACGCTCTACAAATGTGTTATAATGCTGTAGGGCTAAAACTGTTGTAGGAACAAGAACTGCTACTTGTTTACTATCGCAAACTGCTTTAAAAGCTGCGCGTACAGCGATTTCTGTTTTTCCAAAGCCCACATCTCCACATATAAGGCGTTCCATTGGCACAGGTTTCTCCATATCAGCCTTAACCTCTTCCGTAGTTTTAAGTTGATCTGGTGTATCCTCATACATAAACGACGCCTCTAGTTCTGTTTGTAGATAAGAATCTGGAGAGAAAGCAAAACCTTTCTGCATTTTACGTTGTGCATATAATTTAACAAGGTCGATAACCAACTCCTTAACTCGTTGTTTTGCACGTTCTTTTGCGCGTTCCCAAACACCAGAACCCAAACGATGTAGAGTAGGTGGAACTCCTTCCTTACCTACATATTTTGAAATTTTATGTAGCGAATGAATACTGATAAACAGAGAGTCTCCCTCCTTATATGAAAGTTTTATCACCTCCTGCAACTTTCCATTTACCTCCATATTCATCAGACCTTGATAAACTCCAATGCCATGGTCAACGTGCACGATAAAATCTCCAGGTTGCAGATCATAGATCTCTTTCAAAGTGAAAGATTCATTTTTTTTATATCGATCCTTTGGTGTAAAGCGATGATACTTTTCAAAAAACTGATGGTCAGTATAGAGGCAAAGTTTGCTACTTTCATCACGGAAACCCTCGTGCAATACGCCATCAATAGGGATATAGAATGATGAAACGTGATAATCTGTATGATTATCTACATTATAAGACATTAAAAAATCTTCGACTACTGTTCTAATGCGCTCGTGTTGGGCTGCATTTTCAGATAAGAAAATAGTTTTATATCCCTTTTCATAATTATCAATCCACTCCTCTAGCAGCAGATTGAAATTTTTAGCAAAATGGTGCTGAGATTTTATATCGAAAGTAAAAGTCTCAGAACAACATTGTTGATACTCATTGAGTTTTACAATAGGTTTTTGCCCAATTATTGACAGGAATTCAGAACTTGTAATAAAATATTCTTCTAAAGTAGCTTCCTTAGGAGCGATTTTCATTGCCTTTTCCCCCAAGGTTTCCATTTGATTAGCAATCAACTCTATATTTTCCACCCAAATCTGCGTATCTGGCTTTAGAAAATTGAAAAATGGGACTCTATTTTCAGACTCATCATTAGCAGATATATTAGGAATAATATTAGCACTATCTATTTCTTTTACAGACCGTTGTGTTTCTCCGTCGAAATAGCGGATAGAAACAATCTTTTCATCTTCAAATTCTATTCTGATGGGATGTTCTTCTGCGTATGAAAAGATATCGAAGATAGAGCCTCGCCATGCGAATTGACCCGGTTGACACACAAAATCTTCTCTTTGATATTCATATTGATAAAGGAATTCCAGAAGAATATCAATAGGCAATTCCTCTTCAACTTTTAGCGTAAAACTATTTTTGAGCAAATAATTACTATCCAAAAGTTTTTCTGCAATGGCTTCTGAATAGGTTATCATCAGAAGTTTATCATCTGAAAAGAGCAGTTTATCAATCATCTCCGATCTCATTTTCTGATTTGAGAGATCAGGATCTTCCCACTTATAATTGCGATTAAAAGAGGCTGGGAAAAATAGGACGTGACGATTGACGAGTTCTATTTTCTCTTCTCGGAGCAATTTTCCCACATCGTGGTAGAAAAAAGCTGCTTGTTCTCGATTAGGAAAAATCACTAACAAAGGAGCAGGGGATTTCGAGAAAGCCTCTGCGGTTAAGATTGGGAGAGATGCACCTAATAAACCATTTAGTGCAATAGGATTACCAACTTTCAGATGAGACAAAACCTGCAATAACTTCGCTTTTTGCGGATGTTTAAAAAGGTTTTGAACTTCTGACAGATTCATAAACAAAGATTATCTTATTATAATGATTACGTAATCTTTTCTCTGATTATCTCATAAATTTGCGTAAAATCTCGATTTCATCTGCCCAGCGTGACTCATCTGGAGTTTCAAGGATAAATGGAATATTGTCTAACCGTTCATCTTTCATAATTCGTTCAAAGAACTCCATTCCAAGAAATCCATTTCCTAAAGTTTCGTGGCGGTCAACGCGAGAGGAGAACTCTTTTTTCGTATCATTTAAATGTATTGCTTTTAGAAAAGGAAGGCCTATTACATCGTCAAATTCTTTAAAAGTAGCTTGATAGCCTGCTTCTGTTTTCAAGTCATAGCCTGCAGAATAGGTGTGGCACGTATCAAGGCAAACGCCAACGCGAGATTTATCTTCCACTTTATCAATAATTTGCGCGATATGCATAAAACTAAATCCGACATTACTACCTTGTCCTGCTGTATTTTCGATTACTGCGGTAACTCCTTTAGTTTTATCCAAGGTGATATTGATAGACTCAGCTATGAGAGCCAAACATTGGTCAACAGAGATTAATTTTAGGTGGGATCCAGGATGAAAGTTTAGCATTTTTAGTCCTAACTGTTCACATCGTGTCATTTCATCGAGGAAGGCCATTCGAGATTTCTCTAAGCTCTCTTTTTCTGGATGTCCTAAATTTATTAAATAACTATCGTGTGGCAGGATATAATCAGGAGAGAGGTTAAACTTCTCACAATTTTCTTTAAAAGATTGAATACTTTGTTGAGAGAGTGGAGGTGAGACCCAACGTCGTTGATTTTTTGTAAATAAGGCAAAAGCATCAGCACCGATTGCGTTTGCATTTATGGGTGCATTTTCGACCCCAGCATTAGCACTAACATGTGCACCAATATGTTTCATCATCTATTTTTCCCAAATTTTCTTTTTCTAATAACAATCATCACTGTACCTAAAAGGAAAATACAAACCAGCGGAACAGCAACATTTACCACTGCATAGTAGGTTTTCTTTTCTTTAGATTTTTGAGAGTTTAACAATCCTAATTTAAAATTCTTAGAACGAATTTGCAATAGATCATCATCTGCACAGAGATAGTTTACACAATTCACGATAAAATCGCTATTATCATAAACTTTACGAGTATAGATATCATAACCTGTAGGGTAAGGTTGATTAGTTTTACTATCGAAATAGTTACGGATAATATCACCATCGGCAATAAAGATCTGGCGAGTTTCAGGACTTTCCGTTACAAAATCGAACTGTTTTATGGTATCAAATTCGACAGGCAGGCGACCACTATATGCAGAAGTAAATTTTCCTTCAACCAATACGGCAACAGGAAGATATTTAAAAGCATATTCCTCCATATTAGGTTTAGTTCTTATCACATCAAGTGTTACTAAAGATGGAGTTGGCACCATTTTTGTTCTTTCAGAAGTTGTAATCAGGACTGTTTTTCGCAAATCGCCTGCACTATTTACAAAATCGATAACTCCAGAAAAGTCGCTTTTAATATTTTTCATTTTCCGGACGATAGGGTGATCTGTAAAGTTTACAAAATTAGCCAAATAAGGGAACGCCCACATTTTGTATTGGGGTTCATTTCCGATATATCCAGAAGGGATTGGTATTGCTTGACAATTCAAATCTTGGATTAATGCAGAGTGGAATCGAACACCATATTTAAAGAAAAGAGTGTTCAAGTTTAGGTTACGTTCTTGAGCCAAGAACGTGGGTGTTGTTTGCAAGCTGTCCAAAGAGGCAGTAGTTGCATCAACTAACCACAACACCTTTCCTCCATGCATAACATGTTGGTCTATAAGATACTTATCTTGTTCACTAAAGCGTTCTGTTGGCTGAGCTATTACCAAAACATCGTACTTATTTCCAAGAACTTTAATTGTTTGATTTACGGAATCTTCAACAACAACATCTCTTAAAGAGTTGATCTTTCCATCCAACGTTACACGTTCTACTGCATAAAATTTCTGCAATTGGAACATCATCCAAGAGGTGCTCCAAGGAGAGAGTTCACCATGACCATCGACAAAAGCAACGGTACGTTTTTCTGGATTCAACAGTTGACGCATAATGGACACCAAGTTGTATTCCAACTCCTCAACAGAATAATTTAACCAGTCGGAGCTTTCGGGATCAGAAACCACAAGTGTTGCTGGGGCTTCTTTCGTTTTATACATAATCATTGCACCTGGCACCACATAATGTGTTGAGAACCCGTTATCGTCCTCTTTATTGATAGTAATAGGCTGAAGTCCTTTCTTATAGAATTCACCTAAAATTGCGTTTGCCTCCTCACGGGATTTATCTTTTAATGGATCAATAAACTCGAAATAGATATTTTTAGAATAGCGTCTAAACTCTTGTAAAATATCTGCTGTTTTCTGTGCAAAGACCTGATAATCAACAGGATTATTTTCTCCTTTCAAATAAACTTTAATATATACCTTATCGTCCAACGAACGCAACATATCGATAGTTGTTTCAGACAATGAGTTTCGTTTATCTTGGGTTAAATCTATTCTAAAATAGAAAAAAGAGAAAATTACATTTATAGCCACTAAGGCTACCAATGTAAAAACCAAGCCTATAATGGCAGTTCTTTTATATCTTTTACTATTTTTCATACTTTCAAATTTAAGAAATTACCATTTTCTACTCATCAACACAACGCGTGTTCCCACGAGGAAAATCACCATTACACTAAAAAAATATACTAGATCTCTCAAGTCTATAACACCTTTACTAATAGAGGAATAGTGATGGTCGATACCCAAAGTTTTTACAAAATAGCCAAATGAACCTAATGCTTCGAAAGAGTAGATATATTCAAAACCAAAATAGAGAATAAAGCAGAAAAGGGCAGCCAAAACAAAAGCGACAATCTGATTAGAGGTAATACTTGATGAAAAAACTCCGATAGAGATAAAAGTTGCACCCAATAAAATTAAGCCCAAGTATGAGCCCCAGGTGCTTCCCATATCGATATTTCCTGGAATTTGTCCTAAATTATATACCGAGACGACATAGACAAAAGTTGGCAAAATAGCGATAAGCAGCAATGTAAAACAGGATAAGAACTTAGCAAGTACAATTTGTCCATCGGAAAGTGGCTTTGTGAATAGAAGTTCCATTGTTCCGAGACGTTTTTCCTCGGCAAAAGATCTCATAGTAATAGCAGGCACGAGAAAGAGGAAAAGGAATTTTGAAATATTGAAAAATCCTTGCAAATCTGCATATCCTGAAAATATAACATTATTGATATTGGGGAAAATCCACAAGAACAATCCTGCTACAACAAGAAAAACTGCAATAAAAATATAACCTAAGAGAGAACTCAGGTATGATTTTAACTCTTTAAGATATAAACTAAACATCTACAATAAATTTAAGTTTGCAAAAATACACGTTTTTTTGATTATCAAAGAAGATTTCTACACTTTTTTTTGTACGTTTGCAACCTTAAAACAAAAGGTATGGATGCATTGAAAATGGTAGATTTAGCAGGCCAATATGGAGGAATAAAAAGTGAGATTGACGCAGCTATTGAGCGTGTTCTCACGACGACAAACTTCATCAATGGTAGTGAAGTAACCGATTTTGCGAATCATTTAGGCAACTATTTGTCGGTTCGGCATGTAATTCCGTGCGGAAGCGGTACCGATGCATTACAGATTACACTGATGGCATTAGGATTACAACCAGGCGATGAAGTGATTACAGTTCCTTTTACTTTTGTTGCGCCTGTCGAGGTCATTGAATTATTACATCTCAGGTGTAAATTTGTAGATGTTGACTGGGCAACATTCAACATGGATATTTCGCAATTGGAGTCGATGGTTACGGAACGTACGAAGGCAATTATTCCGGTACATCTGTTTGGGCAATGTTGTCAGATGGAGGCGATTCTTACTTTTGCGAAAAAGCACCATCTATACGTAATTGAAGATGCTTGCCAAGCAATTGGAACTGAATATCGCTTTAAAAATGGTGAGAAAAAAAAAGCGGGGACCATCGGTCATATTGGCTGTACATCGTTTTTCCCTTCCAAAAATTTAGGATGTTACGGAGATGGTGGTGCGATTTTCACACAAGACGATACATTAGCAGAAAAGATTCGTTCTATTGCTAACCATGGAGCTCCGAAGCGATACCACTACTCACAAATTGGTGTAAATTCACGTCTTGACACGATACAAGCTGCCATTTTGGACGTCAAACTAAGGTATTTGAGCCAATACATTAAATCTCGCCAATGGGCTGCCGAACGTTATAATCAAGAATTGGAATCTATTTCTTTTCTTGAACTTCCCACCACCGCACCATATTCTACACATACTTATCATCAATACACATTGAAAGTGAAAGAAAATTTACGAGACGAAGTTGCGCAAAAATTAAGAGAAGCGGGCATCCCTTATGGTATTTACTATCCATCTCCACTTCATTGCCAACCAGCATATTACCATTTAGGTTACCAGAAAGGAGATTTCCCTATTTCTGAAAAACTTTGTGAATCTGTAATCTCTCTTCCAATGCATACAGAATTAACAGAAGAGCAGATTGCATACATTTGCACTGTGTTGAAAGGTATTCGGGAATAAGATTATACAGGATTTAGAGAAAACTCGTGTACGTTAGATAATCTATTTTATCGAATGGCAATAAATTCAAAACATAAAAAAAGGAGGATGAATCGAATCATCCTCCTTCATTTTATATATGCAACTTATTACTTCGTAAGGTGTACTTTGTAAGAAGCTGCAGCATTGTCAGATTCAATTCTAACCACGTAGATTCCAGAAGCCACATTCATTGAGATTACAGAGACATTTTCTGTTACACGACCTCTATAAACCAATTTACCATACGCATCGAAAATTGCCACTTGATTAATTTCTACATTATCGTTATTTATGATATAAACATTTTGGCTATATCCATAAACTTGAACAGCATAAAGCTCATTTTCTGTAATTCCGATAACAGTAGTATCTTCAATAACAGTATAGTCAGGAGTTCTGAACATCTTAATTTGAGACCATTCGCTAGAGAATGTAGAAGTACAATTTGCTTTCACTCTCCACATATAATCAGTACCTTTATCTAAACCTGTAAGATTATATTCATTAACTGCGATATTTGGAACTTCGGTGTAGTTAGCGTCTGTTAATCTCTTGTATTGAACAGAATAAGATGGAGCACCTGTATTATTCCAATGTAAAGTTACCGAAGTTTCATCAAGGTTAGTGATATGAGTGTTGCTTGGTGCAGCGCAATAAGAGATTACAAATGAAGCTGCGATAGTATGATTTTCCATTACATTAGTAAATGTAAATGAAGAGATAGCACCCATTGAGATACCATCAACAACAACATTTTCAATTGAGTAACCTGCATTTGCAGAGATTGTGTAGGTTCTATTGTCGCCGTAATTAACAGACGTTGTTCCAGCAGGTGTGATTGAACCATTAGCACCAGCAGTAGCTACGATATTATAAGTGTTTTGACTCATTGTAGCAGCAAGAGTAACGTTAGCAGTTACAGCAGGAAGAGTAACAACAGCAACACCTGCAGCATCAGTAGTAAAGGTTACGTTAGCACCATTCAAAGTTACGGTAGCAATTGAATAACCTGCATTTGGAGCAATAGTAAATGAAGGAGTTGCACCATAAGCTACCACTTGAGTTCCAGGAGTAATTGTTCCGTTTGTTGGAGCATTTACGGTAACCGTAAATTCGTTAGCAGCAACCCATACATAAATTGTATGATTAGCTTGAACATTGTTGAATGTATAACTATTTACAGCACCTACAGAAGCACCATCAACAACAACATCTACAATGTGGTAACCTGTGGCTACAGAGATGTTATAAGTTTGGTTAGCGCCATAGTTCACAACAGTTGCACCAGCAGGAGTGATAGTACCATTACCACTGATAGAAGCATCGATTGTGTATTGTAATTGTGCGAAAGTTGCAGTTATTGAGTGGTCTTCGGTAACATTGGAGAATGTGTAATTATCAATAGTTCCCATATTTATGCCATCTACGATTACACTTGCAATTGCATAACCTTCATTAGCTTCGATTGCAAATGTTTGAGAAGCACCACTTGCCACGGTTGAAGTACCTGGAGTAATTGTTCCGTTTGCACCTGCATTTACGGTAATTGTGTATTCAACTTGGGTAAATAGAGCTTCGATAGTATGGTTATCTCTAATTTGTGTAAAGGTGTATGTAGAGATTGCACCTTGAGAAACGCCATCAACAACAACATCAGCAATTGCATAACCAGGAGCAGCTTCAATAGCATACTCAGCAGTTTCATTGTAGAGATATTCAGCAACGCCAGAAGGTGCGATCATACCGCCATTTTGAGCAGAAGCAGCAATAGTAAAAGTAAGAGGTTCGAAATAAACTACGATATCGTAATCAGAAACGATGTTGCGTAATGTATCAGTGTAAGGCATTTCAGGATCTGCGACAACAACTTGTTCGCCATTAACTGTAATAGATGCGATATAATTGCCTTCGGCAGGAGTTACAGTGTAGATATATTCGTATGTTGGATCGTAAACCATTGTAGTTTCGGTAGCAGGATTAATTGTACCAGAACCATAAGCAGTGGTTGTAATTGTAAACTCATCTTTTACCACAACAATTTCCACATATTGTTCTTCTTGTACATTTGAGAATTGATAAGCGGTAATACTACCTAAGAACACGCCATTAATTGTTACGCTCTCGAAACGATAACCAGGAGCAGGTGTTAACGTACTCAAGAAGTCATCACCATAGTTAATATATTTCACGAATGTAGCAGGAGCTACCACATCGTTACCATTCACGATTGCATTTCCTCCAATAACAGAGTAGTGGATACCTACAGTATCGATATCAACGATAGCTTCAACTGTTACATTATTTTCAACACTTGCAATAGTGTAAGAGAACTCTTGACCATTTAGAACCACATCATTCATAACGGAAACACCATCAACAAACATATCCAATAGGTGGAAGTGAGGTTGGATTGTTCCTGTAACAGAAGCAGCATCAAATTCAGCTACTAATTGAGTTTCTGGAGCGATAGTACCTCTAACTTCTGTACTATTCAAATATTCAGGAACAGCGTTGCGAATAGAAGCCAGAACTTGGAAACCAAATTCAACATCTACATTTTGTGTTGTAGTAACATTTTCAAAATCATAGTTAGTGATTGGTCCTTGGTTTTCTCCATTGACTGCAACGTTTACAATATGGTAGTTTTCAGCAGGTGCGAAAACAGCGGTTGTAGAAGTTCCATAATCAATCCAAGTATCGAATTGTGCTGGAGCTGTCAACATTACGCTTGCATCCACCATACCTTTACCTGCGAGAATATTATAATGAACATTTACAGTATCTTTTCTGAATGTTGCTGTAACATAATTTTTGATTGCAGAGAAGTTCTCTATAGTATAAGAGTAAGTACCATCACCATTATCTACAACATCAGCAGTAACATCAGTTGAATTGTATGGAACCATTAAACCTAAAGCTAAGCTATTGAAATGATAATTTGCAGCAGGCTCAAAAGTTACAGTATGAGTATTCCCGTCTGTAATAATATCAGTAGTAGCAGGAATAAATTCGCCAGGAACTTCAGTATAAAGAGGATTGTAATTTTCAACCACTTTAAGAACTTGGATTTCATGTTTGAAATCTACATCGATTACATGAGATTCGGTTACATTTTCTAATGTATAAGTCATGTAATTAGAATAATTTAGGTCTTCATTTAACATTTGAGTTCCATCAACAGAAAGAGATTCAACATAATACAAATGATCTGGAGTAATTTCTAATGTTAAATCTGTACCAGCATCTACTTCAACTACACCACTTGGTGTAACGATACCATTTGCGCCAGCATTAACAGTTACTTCAACAATAGGATAAATAGCGAAATTATCGATTGAGAATCCTAAATGGCCTGCGTTGCTTTGTGCATGGAATCCGAAATAATAAACACCATCTTGTGCAATTGTTAATCTTTGTTGTGCAGTAACAACATCAGCGTTATTAGTAGTATGGGACGCAATTTGATTACTCATACCAGCAATCGTTGCAGATGTGCCATAATATACAGCAAACTCTTCTTCCATAAGGCTATTTGCTTGATAATCATAATACATATTATAAGTACCTGCAGGCAAATAAACACAAGGAGAAATAATCCAATCGTTAGCAGACATATTATCGTTAAACGAATAAGTGATAGCATTGTTAATATCCATTACTACACCATCATTATTTGCATCAACATTATTCCAACCATCATTAACTACAATATTATCAAAGTTTTCAATGTATGGAACATTTTCAGGTTCAAGAACTATCACATTAGATATAGCTTGATTATTTGCAAGATTAGCATCTCCATGAAGTTCAACCCAAGCAGTTACAGTATTATTACCTTCAACAAAAGTTGGAAGTTGTGAGAAGGAATAACTATATGAATCCATGAAAGCGAGTGGAGATTCCAAAGTAACTGTTTCATGAACTGGAGTTCCGTCGTTTACTTGGTAATATGCTTCGAAAGAAGAAACAGATTGGTCAACACCTAAATTAGACACTTGAATAGTGATAGGATCGTTGATTTCGCAAGCCTTATTGATTGCTGCAATTGAACTCAACATCAAGTCTGTTGAATTAGGACAGAAACTAAAACGCACGTTGTTACGTTTTGTCAAAACCTCGTATGCGGAATAATTGTTGAAAGGATTAGAGTCACTACGATATGCCATTGCTTTATTTCCTTGGCAAGAGCTTACCTTGAAGGAATATGAGCTTCCATTATAGGCGCCTGAATTATCTTCAACAACAAGCACTATATTTTCACCCAAGTAAAGGAATGGTGTAGAGAACATAAAATTGTTCCATCCTTGCGTACAATTCAATGCTCCTTGATATACCAATTGCAAATCCTCGGTAATCCAATCTGAAGAACTTGTGAACTCTTCTTTTGCTGTATTAGCAAGATAAATTTTCACATCTGACTTAGATGTAGTTGGTGAGCTATATGCATATTCAAAAGAGATTGCATTAATTTCGCCTGCCAAGCCAATTTCCTCAGCAGTATAAATTTGTTGTGAGTAAGAATATTTATAATAATTATGTACAGGAATACCATTATGAGTATTATTTGTTTCACTACCTAAAGCAACAACAACACTATTTTCACAAGGAGTTCTAAATGAAGCCATATCACTCCATACACTAACGATTTCTTCTGTACAAACTGCTTGAACATATACTTCGTAGTCTGTTTGTGGCAACAAATTAGCAAGGGTAACTTCAGGGTTACCTGTTACAGAGATTGTTGTTCCTGTTCCATGAGCGAAACCTGCAGGACCATATTCCACATTCCATTCTGTTTCTTCTCCCATTGGAATCCAACTAACCTCAGCTGTTGTTGCAGTGACATTTACAACTTCTATATCTTCTGGAACATTACAAGTTACTATAGGCTCGTCTGATCCACCTGGGCAAATTGAGAACATAATATTATTTCTAGAGGTGATGAGATATTTGTAACTAGTGGTTGCCGTTTGCGGAGAAGTGTAAGAAACAGCATTAGAATAATCAGAATATTGATGAATTGATTTTGCACCATCAGTTTGAGATGCAGCAAAAGAAGAGGAAGAGTAACCGTTCATTCCTTCATAATATGCCAACACCAAGTTGCTAGTTCCATCATATAAGAAAGGTTCAGACAATGTTAAAGTATTCCAACCATTTACAAAAGAGATATTACCACTAAGATAAGCTACTTGTGAAAGTTCAGAAGGAGAGATATAATCATTATTGTTTGTAAATACAGATTTTGATGTATTCCCCATCCAAATTCTCACATCTCCTACAGAACTTGATGATGGCACTTGAGTACAGTAGATTTTAATTTCTGAAATTAAACCACCTTCTGGCACATTAATATCTGCAGCGTCGTAAATTTGTTGAGAATAGGAGTATCCATAATAACCATAGAAAGGTAAATTGATATTTCCTGTAAAACCAGAGCCGATAACAACTTCTGCACCACCAGCACAAGCGGTTGAGAAAGTAATTACATCTGAATAATCGCTTTCGTTTGCACTACCACAAACGGTTTTCACTTTCACCTCATAAGTTGTAGATGGGTTCAAGTTTGTTAATGATATTGAATCAGCAGGAGCAGCTATAGTAGTCCAATCAGTAGCGGAATTTTCTTTGTAAGCCACAACATAACCGCCTTCACTTTCCATATCACTCCATGATAATTTAGCAGATATATCTGTAACATTAGAAACGCTTACAGAATTTGGAGCGAAACAAGGATCAGCAACACCAACCAAAATATCATCAAAGTGAATTTGATTATATGATGGATTTCCTGTCGGACGGTCAACGAAGAATACGATATGTCCATTTTCACCTTCATACTCGCTGAAACTTATTGTAAATGGTTCATAACTTGTATTGTCTGTTGAAAGTTCAGCAATAGAAGTGAAAGTATTTTCGAAATCTGTAAGATCGGTACAGATACCTACTACAGCTTTCGCTTCATAGTAAGAATTATCTGAGTAAGCTTTCATCCAGCCTGAGATCTTCAAATCTCTAACATCTTCAACATTGAAAACAGGCAATGCCACATATTGATAACCATAATTTGGAGAAGATTGATCATAAGAAGAACAATAGTTACTCATTTTTAATGACTGAGAGCCTGAGAACGCGTATCCCTGACCTGGATATACAGATGGGAAATAGGTTGTGTTATAATAACCTTGTGAATATCTTGTCCAACAATTAGGTACAGCTGAACCTGAATAATAAGTAGCAGAAACTACATCTTCGAAATCTTCAAAATAAGGCACCTCAAACATAGCACACTGTGTGGTTACTGTAATTTCACTTGAAAATTCTCCAATAAGACTTTCGCCACACACATTGGCCACACGAACAACGTAAGTAGTTTGTGGTTGCAAACCTGTAATAGTAGTTGTATTACCCGTTACAGAGATGGTTTCCCAATTTTCAGAATTTTGAACTTTATATTGCACTTCACATTCTGCACCGCCATCATTTGTCCAAGACAAGTCAAAACTATTAGTTAATATATTTGATGCTGCAAGTTCTGTAGGTAAAAATGGGCAAGTATTGATTTTCACATTATCGATTGAAAATTCATTATTATCATCATTTATAAACATAAATGAAACTGCTCGACCTGCATAAACTGCTGGGATTTCCAAATATACCTTTGCATCATCAGAAGTTCCTTGGTAGAATGGAACGAAATCGTTTACATTTTCTCCAGTTTGAGAAATCATAACCTTATAATTTCCATACGCCATCGCTTTGAAAGTAATATAATAACTATTTTCAGATGGAATATTAATAAAAGGAGTCATCAACCAATCTCCAGCTTGTGTTGTACGCGCATACGAATAATTGAAAGAGAATCCATTTGTCTTCCAACATGTGGGTTGGGTATAATTATCAAAAGTTTCAGCAAAAGGAAGATCCGTAGCAAGACAACCTGATATGAAATTATATTCCACCCAATTACTTTGGTTTTCAGCATCACACACCGCTTTAATTCGTACAGTGTAGTTTTCGTTGCTTTCCAAATTACTGATAACAGCAACAGGGGCACTAACTGTTAGTGTTGACCAAGCATTATCATCAGCGTTCTCAGGTTTAAACTCAACGATCCAAGATGTTTCATTTCCACCTGCAATCCAAGTTAACAATGTTGAGTTTTGTGTGTTGTTACTTGCGATTTCAGAAACTTCGTTACAAATACTTGCTGTTGTGAAAGTTATCGTAACAGGTTCACTCAAATCGTTTGTTCCACAATTTGCAATAACACGTGCTTCATAATCTGTTTGTTGGGTCAAACCTGAAATTGTATAAGCATTGGCATTTTCAACTGTAACAGTTGTCCAATCTGTAGCATTAGCGGTTTTATATTCAATAATGAAAGAGTTTTGATTATCATTAGCCACCTCCCAAGTAATTTCTACACTATTAGGAGTAAGACTTTCAACAGCTACTACTGTAACCATTGGGCAGGATTCTGTATCTGCACAACCTAACAAATCCATGTTCAATTTCAAGTTTGGCAAATATGCGCTCAAAGAACCTGTACGGTTTTCTCCTGGATCAGAATAGTCTGCACGCGTGTACCAAGTTGAAGAGGGAGCATAAGAACTGTAAACGCTCTTAGCACATCCACCACTAGTTGTACAACCTGTAGCTTTTGACAACACCAACAATTTACTGCCGTCACTAATAGAGAACTCTTCATTAATTGGGAATTCGATCCATCCACCTTGAGTATAATCAGGTTGTCCTTCATAAATTTGGACAGCACCTGACTTATAGTTAGCGAATGTAGTTTCAGAAGCAAGGGCAAAATTTGCAGGAACTTCTTTTACCCAAAGAGTCAATCCCGCATTAGAAGATGAGTTTCCATAAGGCATATAAATAGCGATAGAATTGATTTTTCCATGCTCAGGCATTTCATACAAATTCGCAGTATAGAACCATCCCCAAGTACCACCTAAGAAATTGCCATTGGCTGTGGTTCCATTTCCCACAGAAACCTCTGTAGGAACAAGACCTTGTGTCAAACAAGCAACACTGAAAGTACCATTAACCCAAATACTGCTTTCTCCATCACAGTTGGCTTTTACTCTAACATCATAGTTACTATTACCTTGAAGATTGTTCAAAGTAACGGTATTAGAGGTTGCATTGACTGTGTACCATTCGCTATGATTTGACAATTTATATTGCAAAGTCCAACTATCTTGTCCTTCTGGAGCTGTCCAAGTGATAGTTGCAGAAGCGTCATCAGTAGTTACAACTAAATTTGTTGGTTGTAAGCAAGTTGGAAGTGAAAATGCAATATTATCAATTGCAGCTGGAGATTGGTTTCCGTTTCCGGTATTATTTTTCCAAGTGAATTGAACACGAACCTCACCTGCAAATTCAGCAGGAATACCATAATTGAATTGACTCCATTCATTAACTCCTTTCAAAGTTGCGATATTAGTAGTTACACCTTCTTTAATAAGATCAACTTGCAAATAGTCACTACTTTCTCCATTTACTCTATATTCGAAGGAGAATTCTGCACCTATTGCAGGAATTGTTACATCACGATAAACAGATACATTTGTAGCAGAATTCACATCATATTTATTAGTTACGCCATTGGAAGAGGAGATGAACAACTTATCATTGTTAAAACCTTCTGCTTTACCTACATACCATCTGTTTAGGTGTGAACCATTGTTGATAGTCCATGCGTAAGTTTCCAATTTATTACTTGCGAAAGTAACATTGAAAGGCACAGTTGCAGGGTCTGTTAAGATAATATCAGAAGCGCCACGAGGTAAGATTTCAATATTATCGTTATAGCGAATCACATAACCTGTTACATTTGCGTTAGCACCATTCGTAACGGATAGATTTGAAATTGCGCCCCAAGTATTATAAACTGAGAAAGTACCTGTTGCGCCCTCTTGTGTGATGGTAGCACCTTTTGTAGCAGAAGTAGTTCCGAAAGTACGATCTTGGGTAAAGGTAATTCCTTGTACAGTTACCAATTTTCCTTCATATTCTGCATAATTTTCTGCAAGTTGAGCAAGTGTAACCACAATAGGTTCTACTGGAGTTCCTGCAACACCTTCTGCCATTGCAATTTGTGATACAGGCTTCATCTCTATTAAATTTCTATATACCGAATATGTTCCGTAAACTCCACCAGAGATAACATCGCCAGGGTTATATGTTTTAGCCATAGTTCCGTATATGTACAAAGCACCAGTTGCATCTTGGATAAAAGTGTGATATCTATTAGAATATTGACCTACAACAGTAACATCACCTGTAATTTTGTAAATCGCATTTTCGTCAGAAGAAGCAGCACCAGCCGCTTTGAAAGCAGCAATATTAGCTACTTCGATAGGAAGATTAATGGTATATGTAATTGAAGTAACAGCACTTACATCTTCGCCATTTACAGCAATTGCTTTTAACGTTGTGGTTGCATTAATAGCAATAGGAGATTCATACAAAGTAGATGCTGAAGTTGGTGTAGTTCCATCCAAAGTGTAATAGATGGCCGCACCTTCTGTAGCAGAAGTTAGAGTAACATTTTGAGCTGCATAGTAAGTACCAACAGGAATATTAGCTATAGGTGCTTCTACAGCTACAGCGCCAACTGTTTGCAATTTATAAAGTTGGCAAGGAGTTTGTCCATTATTTCCGTAAGTTGCAAAACGAGGACTTTGTCTATTCCATTGTATGTTTCTTGTTGCATTAGTAGCATTAACAATTCGCAATGTACTTCCTTCAAAATGGATATTCCACTCATATTTGTTAGAAGATGGAGATGTAGAGTTATTCAGCGAGTTTCCAGTAGTTGTCCAACCGAAGTATTGTCCATCAGTAGTAGCAATCGTATAAGTACCACTGGTAGTTTTGGCAATAGTTAGTTGGTAACCATCTGTTGTAGCATTAGAAGCAATGGTAGTTCCATCTAAATAATCATCAATAACAGTACCTAAACCATAGCGTGTACTTGTTGTTGAAAAGCCAGAAAATGCGACTGTTCCAGCTTCTGCATTAGAAGTTAACAAATAGGTTCCAGACCAATCATCTTGGTTTTCTGTCACCAATTGGTACGACTGCGTTTGAGCTACGAGCGTACCCATTGCCATGAAAGCAATCACCATAGCAATAAATCCTTTACTTTTCTGCAAAAAGGATTTCAATTCATAGAGTTTTTTCATAACTTATCTTTTTGATTTATAATTGATTGTATTTTATTGTTTCATTTTTTTTATTACATGAAAGGGGTAGCAAAGATAGATATATTTTTTTTACATTCGGTCACATTTCTTCTAAAATAAAAAATACTTACATATTGCAACAAAAACTTCAATTTTATCAAAATCAATTAATTAATAATATCAGATTTAAACATTATAATTTAAAAACATATAGGCACAAAATGATGTAAAATCCAGAATTTCAACCACCTACAAACAAAAAATGACATTGTTTATATGTTAATATTTTTACTAATTTATCCAAATAAAATCGAAATTACATAGATTATTTTTCCTATTTTTGCATTTATGATAACCAGGGAGTCCTTCCTAACACACAACATTCTTCCTACCTAAAAATATGACAATACTCACTTGCAATCTCTGGTTATCATTTTTGAATAATTCGATAGAGTTTTCCAGGACGACATTCTATCACGCCATTAAGCTCTAATCCTAACAACAACGAAGAGACTTTTGAGGGTTTGCAACAATCGGACATTTTCGCCACAATTTCATCTACAGTCAATTCCGGTTTCTCAGCAAAAAGAGCTAATATCATTTTCTCATTTTCAGAAAATTCGACAAAAAGTTGCGGCTGAATATATTTTCTTTCTGGCAAGTTCCATCCCATCATTTCAATAATGTCAGTACCCGAAGTCACCAAGGCAGCGATATTTTTTCGAATCAATTCATTACAACCTTCTTGTGCCGAGGCAAATACTGAGCCAGGCACTGCAAATACATCACGATTATATGAGGAAGCAATTTCTGCCGTAATTACGCTACCTCCTTTAACGCCTGTTTCTGCTACGAGTACAGCATCTGACATTCCTGCAACGATTCGATTTCGGGCGGGAAAATTCTGCCTATCTGGCTGTGTTTTAAAAGAAAATTCAGACAATAAGGCACCTCCCGATTTGATAATTTTTTCAGAAAGTTGTAGATTTAACGGCGGATAAACAACCCCCAATCCAGACCCCCAAACGGCAATTGTAGGCAGATTATTTTGTAAAGCGGCTTCGTGCGCAACAGTATCTATTCCCAAAGCCATTCCACTAATCACAGTCAGATCATCACCCTGAAAATCAGCTAAAATTTTGCGCACCACATCTGTTCCGTATGGTGTAGCGTTCCGGGTTCCAACTACTGCCAACGATTTTCTACTATTAAAAATAGAATTCCCTTTGTAAAAGAAAGTAGGAGGCGAATCTCTACAATATAGAAGCCGCTGTGGATACTCTGCATCGGTAAAGTGACAAATTTTCACCTCTCCCCTCTCAATCTGCTTGAGGTCAACAGCTACACTTTTTTCAACCTCTCGAGTAATTTTGGGAAAAGGAATGGATCGATTCCAACCTTGGTTAATAGCATATTGGTGCGCATTTCTATCAAAAACAGCTTGCGCTGAACCGAACATTCTAATCAATTTCTTGACAAGACCATTCCCTATTTTTTGTTGATAGCGTAAAGCTAACCTATAAAAATTTTCATCGAGCATAACGAGTTATTTTAGTCGTACAAAAATAACATTTTTTTTACACATTCCATCGTGGATTATTTTTTTCTCCCCTATTATTTTTTTCAAGAAAATTTTATACCTTTGCCAAAATTTTTAGAGTATGAAAAAAGCATTTAATTTCCTTTTAATTGCTGCGCTATTTATGATAGTGTGCTTTACAGGGTGTGATAAAGAGATCACTTACAAAGTCAGAATTACTTGTTGCCAAACAGAAACAGGCATCGATACAGGAGCCGTAATGCCGAATTGTCAAGTTAAGATTGGCAAAGATAATTATGCAGAATATGCTCAAGCTTCTGGAGTTACTGATGAAAACGGTGTTTTTGAATATACTTTCGCACACGAAGCCTTGCTTAGCGTAGATACATATTGCGAAGTTGTACAAGTGAATGAAGAGACAGGAGAGGAAACTGCCGACATTTATGTGGGTAGTGGTCAAGTAAAACTTTTGCCTAATGAAGTGGTTGAAGAAACCATTCTTATGATGAGGCAATAAAGTTTAGTCACTTGAAAAGAACTGCGATTGCATATATTCTATTCTCCATTATATCTTTTTCCTTTTTAGGTTTTATGTTTTGGTTTTTCCCACCCAAAGAAAAGCCTAAATCTATTGAAATTAAGAAGGAAAGAGTTTCTTTTGTAGATGAAAAAGATACACTAAATGTATTGCTTTTCTTCCACGCATCAGATGTATTTATCTATAGAGGGACAACAATTGGGTTTCAATACGATCTACTTAAATCCTTAGAAAAGGATTTAGGAAAACAGGTTAATTTGAAAATTGAAGATAATTATGATATTATCTATCAAGAACTTTTCCAAAATAATTATGACATTATCGTATTAGATTTTGCCAAAACGCCCTACAATCTTCCATTTTTAACACTCTCTGAACCACATTCCTATTCTTATCCTGTAATTGTATCACGGAAAAGGATGGAAACAGATTCTACCCGAAACGATACAATTTTTGTTCCTGCCTATTTTAACCACCTTGTCAGTTTATCTGACACATTTGAAATTCATAATCGGAAAAACCTTCCTATTGAATACTCAAAAAAACACACTAGTGAAGAGCTTTTTGAGAGAATGGAAAGAGATGAAATTGACTATACCATTTGCGACTACAATATTGCCATTACACTTCTTCCCTTCTACTCTGAGCTTTCCATTCAAGCAAAAGCAGGACCTATCTATGAGCGTTGTTGGATTTTGAATAAAAACAATCCTCATTTGAATTTTAGAATTAATCAATGGCTTAATAAAAAGAAAAATACGAAATATTATGAAAATCTCAACAAAAAATATTTTTCTCAGCACTCTGGCTACATAAAATATTCAAACTCAAAAAGTAACAAATATAGGATTTCGCCATACGACGCCACCATAAAAGCATACGCAGAAAGATATGAAATAGACTGGCGCTTAGCGGCATCCATCATCTTCCAAGAGTGTAAATTTATTCCAGACTTAGTAGGCTATGGGGGTAGTTTTGGGCTTATGCAGATGATGCCCGTTACGTTAGAGCACTATGGTCTTGACGAAAATGCGACGGTAGAGGAACAAATTTGTGCTGGAATGAAATTATTACGCACATTGCACCGATATTTTGCAGAAGTGAATGAAGAGGATAAACCCTATTTTGTAGCGGCTGCTTACAACGCTGGTCCAGGGCACATCTTTGATGCGCAAAACTTATGCATTAAGTATAATGAAGACCCCAATCAATGGGAATCAGTTTCCAAGTATCTCATTTTAAAAACTTCGAGCAAATATTACAACGACCCCGTTGTTACTGCTGGGTATTACCCTGGCAAACATAGTGTAAACTATGCTTCGGAGGTTGTGGAGCGTTACAATGCTTATAAATTAGCGTACAAATAGATTATCTTTTGACAAGAAGTGCAACATTTTCAACGTGTTGTGTATGTGGAAACATATCTACCGGCTGCACTTTTTCCACTTTATACTTTGCATCCAGAAGAGTAATATCACGTGCTTGGGTAGCAGGGTTACAACTTATATATACAATACGTTTGGGTTCCATCTCGAGTAGGCGGTCAATTACGGTAGCATGCATTCCTGCGCGTGGTGGGTCAGTAATCACAATATTGGGGGTACCATTTTGGCGGATAAAATCTCGATTTAACACATCTTTCATATCGCCAGCATAGAAAACAGTATTTTTAATTTTATTATATTCTGAATTTATTTTAGCATCTTCAATGGCTGCATCTACATACTCTATTCCCACTACTTTTTTTGCTTGCCGAGCTACAAAATTAGCAATTGTTCCGGTACCTGTATAAAGGTCATACACAACATCTTCAGAAGATATTTGTGCAAATTCACGTGCAACAGAATACAATCTATAGGCTTGCTGGCTATTGGTTTGATAGAAAGAAACTGGCCCGATTTTGAAGGTCAAATCCTCCATTGTATCCACAATAAAATCCTTTCCACTATAAAGATGGACCTCTAAATCAGTAATACTATCATTTAATTTTGTATTTATAACATATTGTAACGAAGTTATTTGAGGAAATTCATCTTTAATAAATTGCATCAAACTCATTGTTTTCTCAGATTTTTCTGTAAAAACAACAATTACCATGATCTCACCTGTTGAAGATGTTCGTATTACAATATTGCGTAACAAACCTTCGTGATTTCTTATATTATAAAATGAAAGATTTTGTGCAATTACATATTCTTTCACCCTATTTCTGAGTTCATTGCTTGGGTCCTCCTGCAAAGCACAATGCTTTATATCCAACACTTTATCAAATTTACCTGGAATGTGGAAGCCGAGGCCACGAGGTTCGATTGTTTTTCCATTTTTTTGCAATGTCATATCCTCATCGTCCAACCAACGAAGATTAGAAAAAGTATATTCCAACTTATTTCTATAGTAGAATATATTTTCAGAAGCAAGAATAGGCTGCAAGGGAGGAAAATCAAATTTACCTAGATGAGCAAAATTATCTTCAACTTGTTGCTGTTTATATAGAAGTTGTTGCTGATAATCAAGCGCTTGCCATTTACAACCGCCACACAAACCGAAATGCGGGCATTGCGTATCTACGCGATGAGGAGAATAGGATTTTATAGCTACCAAACGTGCTTCAGCATAACCTTTTTTCTTTTTATACACCTCAACATCTACAACATCGCCAGGAACGACAAATGGTACAAAAACAACCAATCCATCTACTTTTCCAATAGCTTTACCTTCTGCACCAGCAGAAATTATTTCAAGATCTGAAATCAGATAAGGTTTCATAAATTTCTTTTTTAACTAACTACAAATTACATCGTTAAGTTGCTTACAGACCACTTCCCAATTATAATTCTTTTTCACAAATTGATGACCATTTTCAGCTATTTTATGATATTGTTCCTCATTCGATAGCAATAAAGAAACTGCATCAACATAACCTGTAAGTGTTTCACAGATAATAATATCCTTTCCATTTTCGACTCCAGCAAGAGGTTTTCCGGCCAACGAAGAAGTAACGCAAGGCAACCGCATTGCCATTGCCTCGATGAGTTTATTTTGCAATCCTGTTCCTAAAGTCATTGGAGCGATAAAGACTTTAGACTTAGCATAATATTCTGGCATTGAATCCACCCAACCCGTAATGGTAATGGATTCATTTGCTAACGCTTGTACACGTGCCACTGGGTTAGCACCAACAATGGACAATTTCAAATCAGGAAATTGCTGTTTTAATAAAGGGAAGATTTGTCGCGCAAGATACTCTGCTGCATAAATATTAGGAGGGTATGCCATATTCCCTGAAAATATCAAATCATAAATTTTCTCATTTTGAGAAGATTGATATTTTTCAAAATCTACACCATTGGCAATAATCTCAATCTCGTAATTATTGGGATGGTCAATAAACTCACGATCTACCCCAGTAATGATAGTTTTATGGTCGAAATAGGAGAAAATTTCAGCTTCATAGCGTTTCAATCGACGATACTCCATTTGGAAAAAGGGCTTGAGCAATGGAGAAGTTTTTTCGCTACGACGCTGCATTCCTTTCGATAAAACATCTTGATAATCAATTGTTTTAGGAATTGGCAATAGTTTTACATATTCTGCCACTCTAATCATTTGGCAATAGATATGGTCGGGCTTTACCTCATCAATAATCTCTCTGATTTTTCTTTTAATTTTTGAACTATAGAAAAATCCGCATTGTAGCGGCAAACCTAAGAAAAAAGCTCGCACAACGCCAAAAGCCTGCCTTATAATTGGCAAATCAAGAAAATCTATCCGCTTACAAAAAGGCATAACCTTCGCCTTCGCCTCTGGATGTAAAACTCCTCGATTTAGTGCTATAAGATAAATTTCATGATATTTCGACAACTCTTTCAGTTGATAGAAAGCCCTTAATTTATCTCCTTTTTCTAAAGGATATGGAACTCGAGGTAAAAGAATCAGTAATTTCATAACGTTTGCAAAAATACATCAAAAAGTTGGATGAATAACCATAAAGTAGTATTTATAATTAAGAAATTTGATAAATGATAAAAAGCATCATTTTTATGTCAATCTTCCATTTTCAATTCTACTCTACAAGAATATGTGTACAAATCTCATCAAACTGAGAAACAGAGAGTTGTTCAGGACGCAAGGAGAATATTTCATTTTGCAAATAATCCTCTTTAAAACGGAATGTTTTCAAGGAATTTCGCAGCGTTTTCCGTCGCTGGTTGAAAGCTGTTTTCACAACACTCTTAAACAATGGTTCTGGACTGCGTAAAATTTTATCACAATTCTTTGTTATTCTTATCACGCCAGACTTAACCTTTGGTGGCGGCGTAAACTGATTTTCATCAACGGTAAAGAGATACTCAATATCATAAAAAGCTTGTAGTAAAACGCTCAAAATGCCATACATTTTCTTCCCTGGTTGTGCGGCAACACGCTCTGCTACCTCCTTCTGAAACATTCCTACTACTTCTGTTACCAAATCTTTATTTTCCAATACTTTAAAAAGAATTTGAGAAGAGATATTGTATGGAAAATTACCAATAATAGTTACCTCTTTACTATAATATTGTGCAAGATTCATTTGCAGAAAATCTGTAGCAAAGATCTGAAGTTGTGGATAATGACGATGCAGATAAACAACAGACTCATCATCTATTTCTACCACCGAAAAATTTAAATCTTGTTTTTCTAGCAAATATTTTGTCAAAACTCCCATTCCTGGCCCGATTTCCAAAATATTTTTATTCTCAGACTTAATAGCATTTACAATATTATAAGCTACCTCCTCATTATTGAGAAAATGTTGTCCTAAAGCTTTTTTCGGTGTAACTTTCATAGTGATTTAGATTTCATCGCCTCTCAGTTCGCGGAACCGCTTTCGTGCATCAACCGCATAAATGCTATTAGAATGGTCTTTCAGCAACTTTTTATACATCTCCATTGCTTGAGGAATATCTTTCATATAATATTCATAAAGTTCTGCTAATAGGAATATTGCATCATCTGCAAGCAAATCGAAAGAGTAAACATCAATAATTTTTTTAAGCAATGTTTCCGCAGTGAAGTAATCTTTTTGTCGTATTAATATTTGGGCTTGCAGATAATAAACATCATCATTCAATTTACCAAATGGAGTAACTATCAATACAGAATCCAAATACTTCATTGCTTCCGCATCATTATTTTGGAAGACTAGAAAATCAGCGCGGGCGAAATAGCGAAGTGCCTGATTATTGGTTTGATTTTCTTGGAATAAAGCATTGTTTTCCTCTTCTTCATCCTCTTCCTCTTCTTCAAGATTATCAGAGATAACAAAAGATAGGTACATTGCATCATTAGCAATTAGTTTTGTTGTGGCTGCACGTAAAATATCGAGCTGACTTTCCGCCCAAGCAAACTCACCAATATAGAAGGAGAGTTTTGCATTTTTGAATTTTGCCAAATGACCGATGGTATCATTAGGCAACTCCTTATCAATTTGTGAATATAGCAGCGTCGCGTCCCAAATTTCTCCTACGTGTAGAAGAATATCTGCCTTATCCATCTTATATAATGCTTTTTCCTTTATATCTCGGTCAGCATAACGCATAGCTGTATCCAACAGATTGATAGCTTGGTCAGGTTTATTAACAAAAAACGCCAATAGATGCGCATACTTATGAACCACATCAGAAGTTCCTTCATGCACGCCATTTTCGTCTAACACCTTTTGATACTCTTTTTCCAACGCTTTCGCTGCATTGAGGTCAATAGGATATGTAGAGATTAATTTTTGATATCTGAGATTGAGCAAATCATACTTTGCAGAGTAGTAATAAGATGAAGATTCCCCTTTTGAAATCACATATTTCAGGGCTTCCATTGCCAAATCGTACTCACGATTATTTGCCATTGAACGTGCCAATGTATAAACGGTTGCACCATCATTAGCTCGTTTTTTATCTATTGACTTTGCCAATATGAAAGCTGCAGGATAATCTTTATTCAACTGATAAATCCAATAAAGCAGCGAAACATAACTTTGATTGTTCGGATGTTTCTGTATTGTTTCCTGCAATTTTGACTTTATTTTCAGATAACGTTGTCCATCTTCATCATCCATCAGCAGATTTTGGAGATTTTGTTCGGCAGTTGCCATATATTTTGCATCATCATCTGCCAAAAGCGTAATTGCCTCTTCTATAACATTATCATAAAGTTTCAGTTGTAGATAGAGATTTGTCAACTCTTTCGAGAAGAGCTTTGGATTATTCAATTGCTTTCTTCCTCGCAACAACGTTTCCATTGCATAATCGCGCTTAGCCTTATACAGAAAGGCGTTATAAAGTTCTTTGTATGAGTTTTCTACATTTGGAACATTTTTTATCGCATCTTCATACTCTTTTACAGCTTTAGAAGTATTTCCTGAAACCTCATATACATACGCCAAATCAACGATATAACGTTGAACTTTAGGAAATTTTTTATGCTGATTTTTAGCAACTTTTTCCAGTTCTTTATAATCTTGCATTTCTACAAGAACCTGATAATAATACACATAGATATATGAACTATTATTTTTCTCGTAGATAGGTTTAAAAATCTCTTTTGCTTTTTCATATTCTCCATTTTGATAATATTGAATAGCCAATTTTTCTTGTGGGTCGCGCTGAGCAAACCCCAAGAGCGAGAAGAATAGGAAAAACAGAAGAAATAGTTTTTTCATCTTCTAATCAACGATATCGAAGCCTGTATATTTTCTTAACACCTCAGGAATAATAATTCCATTTTCAGTTTGATTATTTTCGAGAAGAGCTGCCAAAATACGAGGCAATGCCAATGCACTACCATTCAGTGTGTGAGCAAGACGGGTTTTCCCAGTATTTTCATCTCTGAAACGCAATTTCAAACGGTTAGCTTGAAAAGCTTCAAAGTTAGAAACAGAACTTACTTCGAGCCATTTTTGTTGAGCGCGAGAGTAAACCTCAAAGTCGTAAGTTAAACTAGAGGTAAAACTCATATCACCTCCACACAAACGAACAATTCTAAAAGGAAGTCCTAATTTTTGGATTAGCGATTTTACATGCGCAACCATTTGGTCTAATGATTCTGCTGAGCGATCTGGGTGTTGAACTTGCACGATTTCCACTTTATCGAATTGATGCAAACGATTCAAACCACGAACATCTTTTCCGTAAGAGCCAGCCTCACGACGGAAACATGCTGAATAAGCACAATTTTTCACAGGAAGATCAGCTTCTTTCAAAATCACATCACGATAAATATTGGTAACTGGAACTTCCGCAGTAGGAATCATATAGAAGTTATCTTCAGAAATATAATACATCTGACCTTCTTTATCTGGAAGTTGTCCTGTTGCGTATGCAGAATCCTCATTTACCATTAATGGCGGTTGGATTTCGGTATATCCTGCTGCGAAAGCTTCATCCAAGAAGAAAGCGATTAAAGCACGTTGCAAACGAGCGCCTTTCCCTTTATACACAGGAAATCCTGAACCCGTAATTTTATTGCCCAATTCAAAATCGATAATATCATATTTCTTTACCAAATCCCAATGCGGAAGTGCATACTCATCCATATTAGAAGCATCTCCTTCTTGATAAACCACCACATTGTCAGCAGCAGATTTTCCGCAAGGCACACACTCGTTCGGCACATTAGGAAGCAAAACCAAAACAGATTGCATTTCCGCTTCCTTTGCAGAAAGTGCCTGCTGAAACTCCTTCTCGCCATTCTTTAATTCAGTAATTCTCGCTTTGATAGCATTAGCCTCTGCAGCCTTTCCTGTCTTAAACAAAATGCCAATCTCCTTTGAAAGTGCATTTTGCTCCATCAAATTATCATCTAAACTTTTCTTTAAAGTTCTTATTTCTTGGTCTAAAGATAAGATTTGTTCTACAGATTCTGTAGCATCTACATTTTTAACTTTTAATCTTTCAATAATGTATTGAGGATTTTCTCGTATAGTTTGTATTTGTATCATCTTTATAATTTTTAAGCGGGCAAAAATACAAAAAAAGAGCGGAACTATATTCAAGTTTTTTAATTACTTTTGCACCCGTTAGATATTATTAGAAATCAATGCAAACTACTTCTACAATCCATAGCAATTCAGCGGACAACTCCGCTCAAAAAATAGAGATTATGTCGCCCGTTGGCTCATACGAAGCGTTGGCAGCAGCCATCCAATCGGGAGCCGGTTCTGTCTATTTTGGTGTAGGGCAAATGAATATGCGTTCTCGTTCCTCTGCCAATTTTTCATTAGACGATTTGGAGAATATATGTAATATCTGCAAAGAGCACAATGTTCGCTCCTACCTTACGGTCAACACAATCATTTATAACCAAGAGATTGAGGAGATGCAGCAACTATTAGAACACGCTCAGAAGTGCGGTGTTTCAGCCATTATTGCCTCCGACTTTGCGGTTATTCAATATTGTCAAAAGATTGGTTTAGAGATTCATATCTCAACGCAATGTAATATTACCAATGTTGAGGCTGTACGTTTTTATGCACAGTTTGCTGATGTTGTTGTATTAGCACGCGAAACAGAATTACGCCAAGTGGCAGAGATTTCCCGTAAAATTAAAGAGGAAAATATTTGTGGGCCTAACGGAAAACTAGTGCAATTGGAGATGTTTATCCACGGAGCACTCTGTATGGCGGTATCGGGGAAATGCTATCTAAGCCTCGACAACTTTAACGCTTCCGCAAACCGAGGCGCTTGCCTACAACCCTGCCGCCGTGCGTACAAAGTGCAAGATTACGACTCAGAAATTGAGTTAGCAATTGAAAATAAATATATCATGTCGCCCAAAGACCTCTGCACGATTGGTTTTTTGGATAAAATTATCAAAGCAGGCGTAACTGTTTTGAAGATTGAAGGTCGAGGACGCTCGCCTGAATATGTGAAAATGGTTACCCAATGCTACCACGAAGCGCTCAACGCCATCGAAAACAATAACTATACACGAGAAAAGATTGAAGAGTGGACCGCTCGCTTAAGAAGTGTTTATAATCGTGATTTTTGGGATGGTTACTATTTAGGACGTACTTTAGGTGAATGGAGCGAAAGATATGGTTCCCAAGCAACACGTACCAAACAATATATAGGTAAAGTTACCAACTATTTTTCTAAACTACAAGTAGCTGAAATTCTGATAGAAACACAAGAGTTGAAAAGAGAAGATTCTATTCTAATTATCGGTCCTACAACGGGTGTATATGAAGATCAAGTTCAGGAAATTCGGGTAGAATTACAACCTGTAGAAGTTGCCGAAAAGGGAATCTTCTGTTCAATTCCTGTAAAAGAAACGGTACGGCGCGGAGATAAGCTTTACCGCTGGATTGAAGAAATTGATGAATTTTAATATTATGAAAAGAATTACCTTTTTTCTGCTTCTTATGGGAGCAATGGTTTTGGGTTTGGCACAACCTAAAGTGGGAGTTACTCTTTGCGGTGGCGGTGCACGCGGATTTTCCCATCTCGGTGTGTTGCAAGCACTCTACGAATACAACATTCATCCAGAAGTAATTGCAGGAACTAGTATGGGCGCCATTCTTGGTGCATTTTATGCTCAAGGTTATACTCCCCAAGAGTTGCACGATATTATTCTGAAAGAAAAATTCTATAAAATCAATAATATTCTACATCTCGGGAAAGAGAAAAGAAAACTCGCTGGATTTTCTAGTCATAAAAATATTCAAAAAATATTCAGTAAGTATCTTCCTCATAATAGCTTCGATTCTTTGCAATACACTTTCTATCTCTGTGTTGCCAATCTTAATACTGGAGCAGCAGAATATATCCATTCTGGCAACCATCTACACGAATATCTGTTAGGTTCCTCCTCTATTCCAGGACTTTTTACCCCTATCTTCATCGATAGTTGCTATTATGTAGATGGTGGAATTTTAGATAATTTTCCCGCTCGTGCCATTAGAAACGAATGTGATATCTTAATCGGACTTGAATCTGGTGCCGAACTTCCTGATTTTGAGATTAAAAAGACAAAAGATGTAATTTCTCGAAGCCTTTCTGTTGTAGTTTATAACAACTCGTTACCTGGATACGCAGTTTGTGATTATATGATTAACACAAACATTGACCAACATTATGGATTGATGGATTTTAAGAAATTTGAAGATATTTACCAAGCTGGTTACCAAACGGCTATCCAATGGCTACAAGAACACCCAGAGTTGGTAAAACAGATTGCAAAACCTCAACAAGATCAACGAAAAGATGGAGAATAATAACCTTTGTAATCAGGGAAAAATAAAGAATATTCAAGGAAATACTCTCTTTATTGAAATTACAGTTTCTTCTGCATGCTCTAAATGTCACGGAAAATCATTTTGCTCGATGTCCGAACATCGCAACGAAATATTAAATATCATCACTCCATCGGCTTCTCAATTTAGTATTGGAGAAGAGGTTAACATTACGATGAAAAGCTCTTTAGGTACAAAAGCTGTTCTTTTTGCCTATGTAGGACCTCTTGTAGCGCTCTGCTTAGGATTGTTTCTATCCTACTCTATCACACACAACGAACTGCTCAGCACCGCAATAGGATTTGGATGTTTAACGATTTACTTCTTGATTTTGAGAGGTTTCAGAGATAAATTCAAAAGAGAATTCACTATGGAAGTAACGAAGATTGATTAGCAATTTCCAATCGTTTTCCAATAAATTTCACATCTTCGCTTTCGGGATAAATAGTACTGAGTGATTGGTAGAGAGAATCCAACAAAGAAAGATTTTCAGATTCTGGAAGAAAAATTCTACGATTAAACTTTTGGTAAAAAGCTGTAATTGACGCTAACGATGTTTTATTTTCTTGAATAAAAGTGTGCAGAAACTTCGTATGTTGCTCTACTGCAGTAAGATAATTAGATTCTATTCCTATTTTTACAGAATCATCATATAGATGAGTATTATAAACTTTCATCAATTTTTCAACTGTATCCACAAAGACTCTCAGTTGCTCATCAAGCTGATGCATTAGATGCGCATCTTTTGTACCATCAACTACAGAATAGGTCTTTACCAAATGTGCAGCATCGGCATAAAAGGTGATTTGGTCGCCACTTTTTGCCAAAGTAGTAAACCCATTTTCTGGAGTAAGCCAAATTTGATAAAATGTTGGAATTGAAAGTTTTGCCCTCGTTATTTCATCTTTAGCTAACAAAGAGAAAGAAAATTCTCCATCCTTTATGGCAGCAGAATCCAATAAAATTATACCATCTGGAGTGATTTGAGAAAGGTAGATATAATTTTCGAAACTATTTTCCAAAGTTCCAGATAGAACTATATCCGCTTTTCTCTGTTGACAAGCAGATAAAAGAAGTACAAAAAGCAGAAACAGATTACAGATGCGCAAATGTTTCATAAGTTTGAGTGGTATCACACTTCATATATTCACACCCACAATTACGATCTCTTCTATGAGGACGGCGACCATAAATTTTCGGTGCACAAGCTTCACAAAGCAAAAGCAACAACAATAGTAGTAAAAGATAATACCGTTTCATAAATTCAATTAACGTACGATAGTTGCATTTCTATCAGGACCTACAGAAACGATAGATATTTTTGCTCCAACTTCATTTTCAATAAATTGAATATAATCTTTCAGTTCTTGGGGCAACTCTTCATAAGTTTTACATTGTGAAATATCTTGTTTCCAACCTTTAAGGGAAGTAAGTATGGGTTCAATTTTCACACTTGTATCTGCAGGTACACGTTTTGTTTCCACACCATCAACTTTGTATGCAGTACAAACCTTAATTGTATCAAAGTCGGACATTACATCAGCTTTTGTCAGAACGATTTCTGTAACACCATTCACCATAACAGAATATTTGAGAGCCACAAGGTCTAGCCAGCCACAACGTCTTGCTCTTCCTGTAGTTGCGCCGAATTCGTGGCCATTTTTCTGTAATAGTTCTCCAGTTGCATCAAAAAGTTCTGTTGGAAACGGCCCTGCTCCTACGCGCGTGCAGTACGCTTTTACAATTCCGATAACTCTTCCCGCACGCGCAGGTGCTAAACCCAAACCTGTAAAAGCACCAGCAGCTACAGTATTAGAAGATGTTACAAATGGATAGGAGCCAAAGTCAATATCCAACAACGTTCCTTGTGCGCCTTCCGCCAAGATTGTTTTTCCGTTGTTCAATAAATCATTCAATTCATACTCGCTATCAATTAGTTGGAATTGGCGCAATCTATCCAACGACTTGAGCCATTTCTCAACCATCTCTGGCAACATTTCTGAATAATCAAAATTATATTTATCTAACAAATATTTATGATTTTCTAGCAATGTATTGAATTTATTTTCAAAGTCAGGCGAAATTACATCGCCCACGCGCAAACCATTCCGAGCAATCTTATCCGTATACGTAGGACCAATTCCTTTTAAGGTAGAGCCAATCTTTTGAGCTCCTTTTTTTGCTTCCAAAGCTGCATCCAACAACTTATGGGTTGGCATAATCAGGTGCGCTTTTTTAGAAATTTGAAGATTTTTCTTGGGCATCATTCCCATCTTTTCTAAGCCTAGCACCTCATCTTCAAAAATCACAGGATCAATTACTACACCGTTTCCAATAATGTTGATTTTATCTTGATGAAATATTCCAGATGGAATAATATGCAAAACGTGTTTAATATCATTAAACTCTAAAGTATGGCCAGCATTTGGACCACCTTGAAAACGAGCAATTACGTCATATTCAGGAGTTAATACATCTACAACTTTACCTTTACCTTCATCACCCCATTGTAAACCAAGAAGAATATCTAATTTCATTTGTCTAATTTTTTTCAGTTCGCAAAAGTAACTTTTTTTTTCTACAATTCAGCCAAAAGTTGAGACCATTTTTCATCTGATAATTTTGCACCCACTACTTCAATAATTGCAGAAGATAGTTTAGTAGCTAAATATCCAGATTTTTCTATGCTATATCCATTCATCAAACCATAAAGAAAACCTGAAGCATAGATATCGCCTGCACCAGTTGTATCAATACGAGTTGCGGGCAACGGTTCCACACGCACAACCTCACCATTCGCCTTAATTAGAGAACCTTTTGCACCCAATTTCACTACCGAAATAGGGCAATATTGCGATAATACTTCCAACGCTTCTACCTCTTCCTTTCCGCTAAATGCCTTAGCTTCCTCTTCGTTAGCAAAAATAATATCTACATAATCTCGCAGCAACTCCTCAACAAAATCGCGCATCGATTCTACCAAGTTATAAGATGCCATGTCCATAGAGATTTTCAATCCTGCAGACTTGGCACGTTTGCACACTTCTAGAATCAACTGCTTATTAAAAATCAAGTAACCTTCTACATGAATATAATCATAATCTTTAAGCACATCATCAACCAAATCTTCTGGGGTAAGTGTTGACGCTGCTCCCAAATATGTAGCAAAAGTACGTTCTCCGTCAGGTGTGATAAAAGTGGTAGCAATTCCTGTATCAATATCTGAATAACAAAGGTGAGGTTCTATGTTAGAATTAATCATATCCTTTTGGAAACTTTCACCAGCAAAATCGCGAGAAATTTTCCCAATAAAACCCGTTTGTGCACCTAACCGCGCCAATCCGTGAATTGTATTTGCAGTAGATCCGCCAGAAGCTATAGATTGTTTTAGGTGAGAGATTTCTGCGTGTATAGCTCTTTTCTTCTCCTCATCAATCATCTCCATTCCACCCTTTTGTAAACCATATTTTTCAAATAATGATGGATCATCAATATCTACCAAAATATCTACCAAAGCATTTCCAATGCCTAAAATCTTACTCATCTTTTTTAAATTGATTTTTGAAATTTAGCTGCACACCATCCATTTTTCTCTTTAAAATCAATACGTTGTAGGTGTAAACTATTTGCTTTTTCCGTTATTTTTTCTAAATCTTCGCCCACATAAAATCCGCTGAAGAGAATGGTTCCGCCATTTTCCAGTACGTTGACATAGGCTTCCATATCGTTTAGGAGAATATTGCGATTGATATTTGCTATTATTAGGTCAAATGTTTCTGCACCCAAAAGTGCGGCATCGCCCCATTTTACCACAATCTCCTCTGCTTGGTTGCGAGCATTGTTTTCAATATTGTTTTTGTAGGCCCACTCATCATTGTCGATTGCTACCACAGATGCAGCACCGCGTTTGTACGCCAACAATCCCAAAACTCCAGTTCCTGCACCCATATCCAATACCCGTTTCCCTTCTGGAGAATCTTCCAAAAGATAGGTAATCATCAACGATGTTGTTTCGTGGTGTGCTGTTCCGAAGGACATCTTCGGTTCTATAATAATTTCATACTCAACATCTTCCTTCTTTTCATGGAAGGGTGCACGGATATAACAACGGTCAGCAATCAATACGGGTGCGTAGTTAGATTCCCACACAGCATTCCAATTCTGAGTTGGCATATCATTAATTACGTATGTAAGGCGAGCTTCAGGAAATTGCTGTTCTAACATCTCCTTTATAGCCTCCTCTTTATACAAATGTTTGGGAATATATGCCAATAAAGTAGCATCATCTTCATCTGAAAAACTATCACAGCCCTCTTCTGCAAGGTAAGAGATAAAAATCTCTTTCCATAAATCGGGTTGCTCAAAACAAATTTTAATCTCTAAATAGTCCATAATATTATTCTACTAATTTGCCACTTGTCGTAAATATCAATGCTGAGGTTTCTCCAGATTTTTTACTGAAAATTACAACTCTATAGTAATTTTTCTTTTCAATGATACGTCTTACGGAATAATATTCTGTAATTTTAAATCCTTTGCAATTTTTCTTCACAAAGCCAGCAATATTGGGGTTGATATTTCCCATATTGGCAGCCGTACGAGTTTCAATAATATTACCATTACCCTCCATTACCACTATTTCTTTACCTCTCACACCGAAATAGGTTGCCAAGAAATAACCTTCATCATCTTCAGAGTATTCCACGCCAGTTACTTTAGGATATTTTGCTTTAAAAGCATTTACAACAGTTGTCGGAATACTTGCATCAACTTGTGTTAAATTTTGGCTTGACAATCGGTCTACACCTTCCACCTCAGCATCGTCAGCATTTCCTGGTTCGTAAGCTTTGAGGAATTTTCCTGTTTTATCGAATACCAAAGTTGTAACTTCTTTGGTTTTAGAATTTTGCTTTTCGATAATATCAACCATAATTTTATCTTGTTTATCGGCACGCAACTCTTTCAAACCATACACAAATTTGTATCCTTTATAATAATTGGTAAGATGTTTAATCACACCTTGTGGCAATTGTTCATCTGTAATATCTGTATAGGTAAATTGCCAAACTCCCTGATTGTTGAAGTGAAGTTCATTACGCACCTCATTTACTTTACAAACCACTAGATAACCATTGTTGTATTTGTACCAAACTGGGCTATCGGGACGAGGTACTTTTTTGGTAAATGCTTTGTTCACTGTACCTGGAATTTCGGAAGGTGCCAACTTGTCGGCATCAGCAACAGAAACCTCCAATTGCGGTTGCGGCTTAGCGGGTCGTTCTGGTTTCGGAGCAGCTGGCTTTGGTGCTGGAGCGGGTTTCGGAGCGGGCTTTGCTTGGGCGGGTTTTCCTTGCGAAGATTTTCCCTTTTCTGGTGCAGGTTCTTCACTCTTACCACTACGAAGTGCTGCATAGTTTTGTGCTTCTTCAGAAATGGAGAAGTTTTCAGGATCTGTTCGCGTGAGTAAACGCCCCATGTCATCAAAAGTTAAAATAGAGTTTTCTGCTCCTACTTGGTCTGGCCTTACCTCAACATGATAATACATACTTACCGAAGGTGCCTCGCGCGTTTGCGATACTTTTATCACAAATAGTGGATAATTGGTTTCGATATAATCAATAATTGCAGTTGGTAGTGAATTTTTAGGAACAGAATATTGTGTTTCCAAAAAAGTTCCATCTTGTTGGATAAAGATTGTTCCTACTACGCCGCTGTTTTTGAATGTTGCTTGATAAACTCCATCTTCCAACAACCATTGCGTAACTTTTGCGCCAGATTGTTCAAAATCAAGAGTTTGAATAACATCATCTGGAATATCTTCCTGCTTTAATTTCTGACCAAACAACGATGGCGTTGCCCAAAACATAGCCAAAGCTATGAGCGATAGTGTAAAAATACGTGTAAAACTACTCATACATATTATATTTTTATAAAGTGCCAAAAATACGACTTTTTTTGGAGGAAATACTCCTCACTACTCTTCTGTATAAAATATTGTGTCAAAATGATTTATGTTGAGATCATAATGTTCTTCTACCCACTGAATCACCATTTTTTCGATCTTTTCATCTAAAGAAATAGCAATTTTACCCTCCGATGAAAGCAAAATATGGGACGCTCCCTTGTTTTTTTTCTGGTACATAATTTTCCCATCAACAAAAGTTTTTTCAATAATATCACACTCCTCTAGAAGGTGGATTGTATTATACAAAGTAGCCCTACTAATATAGTATTTACTTAGTATAAATTTTCTGTTAATCGTCTTTATTTCAAAAGGTTTTGTTTGCTCATGAATCATTCGCAAAATTGCAAATCTTTCTGGAGTTTTCTTCAATCTATTCTGCTCGAGAAAACTGTTAAATGTGTCAAAAAGTTGGTCAAAAGAGGAATCTGAGTTTTTCATTCTATTTTTTCGGCAAAGATAGAAAAAAAGCGTATTTTTGCAATCTGATTTAAAAAATATTCTTATGACAGCATTAGTTAAAACAGATTTTCAATTTCCGAAGCAAAGTTCGGTATATCACGGCAAAGTAAGGGACGTATATAATATCAATGATGAGCAGTTAGTGATGGTGGTTACAGACAGAATTTCTGCTTTTGATGTAATTCTTCCCAAAGGAATTCCTTACAAAGGAGAGATTTTGAACCGTATTGCTGCTAAATTCTTAGATGCTACTGAAGATATTTGTCCTAATTGGAAGATAGCTTCTCCCGACCCGATGGTAACGGCAGGTATTGCGTGTCAAGGAACACCCGTAGAGATGATTGTACGCGGCTATCTTTGTGGTAGTGCATGGCGCTCGTATAAAAATGGCGCTCGCTCTATTTGTGGTGTACCAATTCCAGAAGGTATGCGCGAAAATCAGGCCTTCCCGCAACCCATCATCACCCCAACTACCAAAGCTGAGCAAGGCGCACACGACGAGGATATCTCTAAAGAGGAGATTCTTGCCCAAAATTTGGTTTCACCAGAAATATATGCCCTAATGGAAAAATATGCAATGGAACTTTTCCAAAGAGGAACAGAAATTGCTAAAAAACAAGGACTTATTTTAGTGGACACCAAATATGAATTCGGATTGAAAGATGGAAAATTATATCTAATTGATGAAATTCACACTCCCGACTCCTCTAGATACTTCTACGCTGATGAATACGAAGAACGTTTCAAAAACAACCTCCCACAAAAACAACTCTCCAAAGAATTTGTCCGCGAATGGCTGATGGAAAATGGATTCCAAGGAAAAGAGGGACAACAAATTCCAGAGATGACTGAAGAAATCGTAAACAATATTTCAAACCGCTATATCGAACTATACGAGAATATTACAGGAGAAAAGTTTGTTAAATCTGAAACTGGCGACCTTGCTACACGCATTGAAACCAATGTTAAAAATTATCTGATAAACCATTAAAATCTCCTCATTATTATGAGATTTTACGCAACTCCCCGACTTAGCTCGCATATCTGTTTGCCAAGTCGGGGAGTTTTGTTTATTTAAGAGAATTGTTATTCCTTATTCTCTGCCAATAAAGTTCTCTAATTCTTCAACGGTTTTGGGAATTGCAGGACCTAAAATACGATGACCTGTTTCCGTAATTAGCACATCGTCTTCAATGCGAATACCGCCAAAGTCTCTGTACTCTTCCACTTTATCGTAGTTGATATATTCTTCAAATTTCTTTTCGTTTTTCCAAATATCAATAAGGTGAGGAACAAAGTAAATTCCTGGCTCAACAGTGAGCACGTGCCCTGGACGTAACTCTTTAGCCATACGCAGAGAGCCCCAGCCAAAGATTTTGCTGCGCTGAATAGTATCGTCGTAGCCTACGTAGTTTTCGCCTAAGTCTTCCATATCGTGAACATCTAAACCCATCTGGTGACCTAAGCCGTGAGGCATAAAGAGTGCAGTAGCACCAGCTTCTACAGCTGCTTCTGTATCTCCTTTCATCAAGCCTAACGCTTTTAAACCATCTGTAATAATAGTCATCGCTAATTTGTGAATTTCACGGTAACGAATACCTGGCTTACACGCATTGATACCTTCAACATTGGCTTTGAGTACGATTTCATAAATAGCTTTCTGCTTGGGCGTGAATTTACCATTTACAGGGAAAGTACGGGTATTGTCGGAAGAGTAATTCATTAGATTCTCCGCGCCTGCATCCATCAGCAATAGTTTTCCATCTTCCAAAACTTGGTTGTGGTTGTGATTGTGCAAAGTTTCACCATGTTGCGAGAGGATTATTGGGAAGGAAACACCATTTCCATAACTCAATGTAATCCCTTCAGCAATACCGAAAAGTTCCTGTTCTGTTTTGCCTACACGACAATTTTTCATCACTTCGGTGTGCATTTTATGTCCAATAACACACGCTTTTTCAATCTCTTGAATTTCAAACTCATCTTTAATCTCGCGAAGTGATACAATACTTTTTATAAGTGCTATTGATGCGGAAGCCTTGAGATCGTCAATAGCAATGCCAGTAAGCTTAGACATGGCGATTTTATTCTCCGCGCGGTAAGGTGGAGTGAAGTGAATTTTTCTACCTTTTTGAGCTGCAATATAACCCGCTAATTCCGACATCGGACGAGTCTCTGAAATTCCTACACGAGCAGCTAAATCTTGAACTTTGGGTTGGTCACCCATCCAAATAATATCGTCAATCTCAAAATCAGTTCCAAATAAAATGGTTTGCTCATTGTCAAAGTCAATAACTGCAGCAAAATTGGAAAGCGATAAGCCGAAGAAATATAGAAAGTTGCTATCTTGACGTTGTTTATATTGATTGGAAGGATAGTTCATTGGAGATTCTTCGTTGCCTAAAAATAGTGCAACACCCTCTTTCATCAATTGGGTAAGTTTTGCTCTTCTATTTTGATATACTTTAAAGTCAAATAATGGATTCATATTAATTTCCTTTCTTATTTATAGGTTGAACATTTCTTTGAGGTAAAGAGGTTGTTTTATTTACTTTGGGTGGAGTAACCGATTCTGGAGCTGCTGCTGGAGTTGCTATTGCAGCCGGACCTTGCGGTTTGTAGTGATATTGGAAGAAGTCATTGTACAAACTTCGTTTGTCTGTTTTGTTGTAGTAAGTAGTGTAGTTGACAGCACTCATTGCATAGAGTTTTATGTCTCCAGAGGCAAATTTCGGACCAAAGTTTACATCATTGACAATTACCGAATAGTAACTCATTGCACCTTCCATATTTTTGAACTTAGAAAGAGTTACTAATTGTTCATCTTGATTGATATAGAAACTATTGATATTGAATTTTTGCAAACTAAAGAATTCTCGATTGAAAGCGGAAAGTTCAGATTTAATATCCGCAACAGTATGCTTGTGAATATTGACAATCAATACAATATAGTGTTGTTCATTAGGGTTAAATTTAAAAGGTGAGTTAGCTGGTGGTGCAGCAGGCCCCTCTTGTTGTGTTTGAGTAGAATCGCCTACACTAGCCAAAATTTCAGAAACGTTTGCAAAGTTAGATAGATAGATTTTTGCTAATTCTGCTACTCCAGAGCCTGGATAGGTAGTGATGATTTGGGTTAATGCTGATTTTAGGGTATCCTCACCATGAATTTGTCCTATTGATACCGCACGAAGGTAGTCAAATTTCGATTTCAACGTTTCGTCAGCACAATTAGGAATTACTTGGTCTGCTTCAGAAACTACATTGGCCCAACGTTTGTTTACATAATTGTCGTATGTGGTTTCATATCTCTTTTCAAACTCTTTCATCTTCTCTAACAGTTTGGTGTAATACTGTGGGTCAAGAATGAGTTTGGCGTAATCACTTTCTGGATAACGTGTCAAAATAATGTTTTTATTTTCATCACTTTTGCTTTGGTTCTTTAGTTTTCCATAACTGGAGTATAAAATGTAGTAGGAAGGCAGTGCATTGGTATCTTGTGGAAAACGAGTAGTGAGACTTTCTAACATTTCGTTAGCGCGAGGGTAGTCGAGAAGTTGGTCGTAATAGATGATTCCTGCGTTATACATAGCTATGGAAATCAATGCGTTAGACGTATCAATAGCACCAGGTGTCATCGGTAAATCTTGAGTATAATATGCAGGCTTTTTGGGGTCAGTTTCACGTTGTACGATAAGGTTTCCATCTTCATCATATTGTGGGATAGTGTCGGCCCCACTATTCATATTTTCCATATCGTCGAAACTGATTTGTTGCTTGTTACTTACTAACCAGTTATCTTCCAATTTTCTATTTCCAAATCTTCTGTAGAATTCTGTGGCTCCAGCACTTACTAATCCTGGATTGTAAAAGTACCATTCAGTACTTCCGCTGGTGTTTACGTTAACGTTAGCAAAACTTGAGGTGGATTGTAATAACAACATTCTGTCCGCTTCCTCTTTGGCAAGACGACGTTCTTCTTCGGTATATTTGTTAATCATTTTCTTTACCCAAGCATCGCGTTGCGCAGGTGTCATCTTAGCAATCCGTTGCAAACTATCCTGTAATTCAATTACTTGAAGATTATCAACAAGATCTTTCAAAGTTGCAGCTTTGCTGATGATGGAGTTATAATTCGGATAATCTTTGGGCAAAGCCATCAATGCAGTGTCGTAGTAGTGCTGTGCCGTTACGTATTCATTGTCTTCAAAAAATAGGTCCGCTAATGTAATGGAAGATAGAGTTTTTTGATAGTTGTTGTTAACGGATGTAGCAACTGATTTAGCTAAAAAGTCCATACGTTCTTCTCTGTTTTCATCAATTCGCGAAATCTCTGAAAGCGCATAGTAGATTTGGTCTTGATAGTCATTGTTTTTCTCCTCCTCTAACATCTTATCAAACTCCTTGATAATAAGAGCTTTGGATTCTTGTGTTCCGTCATAGTTAGAAGCTAAATGCATTCTTGCAGAAAATTCCATTGAGTAAGGTGGAGTACTTTTGATAACTGCTAGAAAATGTTGTTGTGCATTTTTGGGTTCATCAATAGTTTCGTAAAGCTGTCCCAATATGAAATGCATTCTGTTTCGGAAATCTTTTTTAGGTCTATTTTTGAGTGCATCTAACAGATATTCAATAGCAATCTCTTTGTCGCCATCGGGTGCGGTTAGGTTATACTCCACAACAGCAGCATCATAAAGAAGATTTAATTTCTTTGACTTTTTATCTTGCACGTATGGATAGATTTCGTCCAAAAGAGTTTGCGCACGAGAATAATATTTTTGACGTAGGGCACAACGGGCATTTAAGATCTTTGCTTCCTCTCTTAATCCCCAATCTGGATATTGGGCATCAATATAGAAAAAATAACGTTGTGCTTGAGAGTAATCTTGCTTATAAAAGAAAGCTTTACCCATCATCAAGTAGGCATCATCCATCGTTTTCACATACTCTTTACCACGAATCAGCATCGAATGCTTGTAAATTGCCTTGGAAGCTTTTTCTATGGTTTTGTCAAATGAAGGAAGTGCTGAACTAAGTTTCTCTTTAGGAGGATAATAGTAGATAGGAAGAAGCATGGTGTAGTTGTCTTCTTGCTTTTTCTCAATATCTTCAATTCCCTTTTTTAAGGCTTCCTTACCATTGAAGTTGACATTATATTTTGACGTAATGGTATGATATGCCCGATTAGGAAATGTATTTTTGCGCGTTGAACAAGATGTTATACACACTAATACTCCTGTAATCAGGATTATACAATATAAAATGTTGGATATCTTTTTCAATTTTAAAGAGTATAAATGAAACGTAATTATCTACTAACGTAATAACTATCTTTTTATTTTTTTATACTTTCAAAATATTGTTCCATAAGTCGTTGAATATACTTTCCTAATACATCAAACTCAATATTTACAATGGAACCAGGCACAAAGTTGTGAAAGTTGGTTACCTTATAGGTATATGGAATGATAGCTACAGAGAAATGTCCCTCTTCCGAATCTACAACAGTAAGACTAACTCCATTGATAGAGATTGAACCTTTGGGAACCGTAAAGTTGTTTTTGGTAGTGTCATAATTGAAGAAGAATCTCCAACTTCCATTGTCATCAACAACCTTTTCGCAAACTGCGGTTTGGTCCACGTGACCTTGCACAATATGACCATCAAACCTACCATCCATCAACATACTGCGCTCTAAATTTACTTCATAACCGACATGCCAACTTTTGAGGTTGGTTTTGAGCATGGTTTCATCCATTGCCGTTACAACATATTGATTTTTAGAAGTATCAATACTTACAATAGTAAGACAGCAACCATCGTGTGCCATACTTTGGTCTATTTTTAGTTCATTCGCAAAATCAACTTCAATAGTAAAATGATAGTTGCTATTTTCTTGTTCTATTTTAACGATTTTTCCTGTTTTTTCAACAATTCCTGTAAACATAATCTCAAATTTTAAAGTTTGCAAAGGTATATAAAAAAGTTAGATTTCTTGTTCTGGCATATAGATTTCCAAAACTTTACTTTTCCCATTGGGTACCAAGTTGATCTCAGGAAGAATAGCGGGTACCAAAATTGTTTCACCAGCATAAATTACTTCATGAATATCATCATTAAAAAGGTGAACCTCTCCTTCAATACACATGTAAATAATGAAGGATTCGATATTTACATATACCTTTTGAATTGGCTTTTCAAAGTTTAATATATTGATATTGAAATATTTAGATCTAAAAAGTTTAGAAGAGGTATTTTCTTTCTCTTCATATTCAAGTTTGTATTCATATTTTTCGTTAAAGTGAATGGCTTGCAGAGCTTCTGCGCAGTGGAGTTCACGTGATTGCCCGTTGTCATCGGTACGATTCCAATCAAAAATACGATATGTGCAATCAGAGGCTTGTTGAATCTCAGCTAGCATAACACCCTTTCCGATAGCATGAACCGTTCCTGCAGGAATGAAGAAGGCATCCCCTTTTTGTACGGGATAAAAAACCAATAGTTTGTCAATATAACCCTCTTTAACAGCTTTTTCGTAGTCGGCACGTTTTACTCCTTTTTTGAATCCAACGTACAAACCTGCGCCAGGTTCGCAATCAACAACATACCAAAGTTCGTTTTTACCTTGTTGTCCATAAAGTTGATATGCCAATTCATCGTCAGGGTGAACCTGAACAGAAAGGTCATCATTAGCATCGATAAATTTGATAAGCAGAGGAAACCCAAGCCCGAAACGATTGTAAATAGCGTCTCCAACCAAGTCCCCCATATAGAGTTCAATCATCTCTTGAAGATCGTTTTCAGCTAAATATCCATTGTTTACTACAGATATATCTCCTTCAATATCAGATATCTCCCAGCTTTCACCAAATCTTCTGTCACGTTTCTCTTCATCGGAAATGACGCCTCCGTTACGCTCAATCTGATAAATTTTATCATATAATTTTTCTAATCGTTCTCCTCCCCAGATTTTACTTTTAATAATAGGAGTAAATTTTAAAGGATATAAGCTCATTTTATGGATTATTTTTTGTGGGTTGATAGTAGTTGCGCGGGGAAATTTTTATGGGTTGATATTTTTTGTCTGGATTTCGTCCTTGAACGTTAGCATGAAAAACCCATTTCCCATTTTTAGGTATAAATCCTTGATTGATACTTGATTCAGGCACTAAATACGAAGGTAACTGAGGCATTCCGTCCTCTTGTTCAATGAGAGAATCGAAGATAATCATATCGCTATAAATCTGCTCGTAAATCATTTTCCGAGTTTTAGAATCTCGCTTTCCTGTACTTTGCAGATAGTAATGATTTTCATATTTGAGCGATAGTGTTGCATCTTTGGAGTATTTCAGAATGACACGAGCGACCTTGCTCTCATATTTACTGAAGATTTTCGCTCCAAATTTAATCGGCTTGTTCGATTTTAAGTTCAGTTGCAAAACTTCAATAATTTTTTCGTTGGTAAATAGATTGTTCCCATTCCAACCTAATAAGGTATAGTAGGTTTTTTCTTTACTTTCTAAAGGAATAATTTTGTAGTAATTTGCTCCGTACCAATTGTTTTGGTCACTAATCGTTGTACTTGGATAAGCAATTGAGCTGCGTTTGTCATAAAGCGGATATATAATGTACTTCTTCCGATACTCATTATATAAATGTATAAAACCAAAATTTTCGTATGTATAATCATCTTTCAAAACATACCAAGTAAATATTTTGAAAAGATTGTCGGGAGACGCAACAACAGAGAAGTTTTTGACAGAATCCCATTTAAATTTAAAAGAGTTTTTCTCCATCAAAATAGACTCCAAAAGAGTCATAAAATCTTCATTCAGAGAAATTCTTTCCTCTTCAGTCGGACTATACAACACCTCTTGGCGTAACTTTATCAAGGAATCTTCCCAAAAACGAAAATCAAAGTTCTTCTGGCAAAACCCTGAATAAAAAAGTGTTAGAAAATATATTACAACGAAAACTCTTTTCATATTTCTGTAAACGCAAAAATAACAAAAATATGATATAAATTTCCAACCATTACGCTACTTTTGTAACGTTGATTTTTTAATAAATAGGTACGAATCTTAAAGATTTACAACATATCAGGCATATCGTCCACCTCATCACTGCCCTTAGTCATTACCACGCTACGTTGAAGAGATGCCACCAATGAACCCAACATTTTAGTAAGTTCCATTAGCTGATTTCTTGAGTATTCCTTCTCTGACTCGCTCATATATGTCAATCGAGATGCTATTTCTGTAAAAACAACACATTCTCTTACAGAACTTTTTGACATTTTTAAGTAATAGACAAATTGAGCTTTGTTACGAGCAGAACCTTCTGCAAGATTAAGAGCAATATTATGCGCAGATTTCATAAAAGGTTCTCCTAATGTACCTTCTGCAGTGTCAGGAAAAGTTGCTACAACATCGTGTAACCAATTGATGTAATCGAGAGCTTTTGCGTAGATTCTTAAGTCTTCAAATCGGAAGAAGCTAACTTCATTTTCTTGTTCGTTCATGATGCCTTTTGTTTAGTTAGAAATATGCCACAAAATTACTCATTTTTTTATATTATGCAACTTTTTTTTGCATAAAAATGCTTTTTTTTTGATTTTTTTACACAAAATATCTATTTTTCCCCATTTTTGCTCTATTTTACAACATTTCAACCATTTTTTTGCTTTGTTTTTCTACAAATAGCTTTTATTCAACCATTTTTTACTATATTTTTGCAACATTAATAATAGAATCAATAATATGATAAACGAGTGGGTGATTTTTGAAAAGAAAATAGGATTTGACATAATAAGAGAATCTGTTAAAAGATTGTGTATTAGCGAAATGGGAAAGGAACGGGTGGAGCAAATTGAAATGTCAACTCAATATGATATAGTGTTAAAGTTGCTGGAAGAAACCCACCAATTTCAAGAGGTATTACGCTTTGATGACCCATTCCCTGCGCAAGATTTTTATGATATGCGCGCAGAATTGGCAAAGATTCGGTTAGAAGGTACTTTTTTGGAAATAGATGAATTGGCCAATTTGAGAGCTATGCTACAAGCCATTATTGGCGTGGTCGTCTATTTCCGTGTGAAAAATGAAGAGGAAAAATACCCTCGATTGTGGGCTCTATGCGAAGATATTTTTATGGAAAAGGAGCTGTTGGAAGCAATCAATAAAATTTTAGACCCGAAAGGACAACTTCGTGATAATGCTTCTGAGGAGTTACACCGAATTAAACGTGAAATTATTCGCATTTCTGCCGAAGCTGATAAAAAGGTTAAACATCTGCTTTCCAATGCAAAACAGAGTGGCTTAGTAAAAGAAGATGCCGAGATGACAGTACGTAACGGCCGTCTATGCATCCCTGTTCCAGCCGCCTTTAAACGTAAATTGCCTGGCTTTATCCACGATGAGTCCGCAACTGGACAAACCGTATTTATTGAACCTACTGAAGTTTTTGATGCTAATAATGAACTAAAAAATCTCATCAATGCAGAACGCCGAGAAATGATTCGTATATTAACAGAAATTACTAATCAAGTGCGTAATTCTATCCCCAATATTAATGTGGGAATTGAGTTTTTAGGCCATATCGATTTTATTCGTGCTAAAGCCCTTTGGGCAATAGAGACAGAGTCCATAATTCCACATATTTTTGACAATCAGCTGATTAATTGGCAAAAAGCGGTTCATCCGCTGCTTTATATCGCACTGAAAAAAAATCAGAAAAAGGTACAACCTTTAGATATTTCACTTTCTCTAGAACAACGTATTTTGATTATCTCGGGTCCAAATGCGGGCGGAAAGTCTGTTTGCCTCAAAACGGTAGGCTTATTGCAATATATGATGCAGTGCGGATTGTTAGTTCCAATGAGTCCAACTTCGGAAATGGGAATTTTCAACAGATTTTTTATCGATATGGGAGATGAACAATCGATTGATAATGACCTAAGTACTTATAGTTCTCATTTGAGTAATTTAAAATTAATGATTGAAAACCTGAACAATCGTTCGCTCTTTTTAATTGATGAGTTTGGTTCGGGTACGGAGCCAACTTTAGGTGGTGCAATGGCCGAAGCAATTCTCGAAACAATGTATAATTCAGGCGCATTTGGTGTTATTACTACGCACTACGGGAACCTTAAGGTTTTTTCCGACCATCATCCACAAGCACAAAATGGAGCAATGCTTTACGATACGCAGGCAATGAAACCGCTTTTTATTCTGAAACAAGGAAAACCTGGAAGTTCTTTCACTTACGAAATTGCAAGAAAAATTGGACTTCCTGAAGAGATTATTGCTAGTGCAATGGAAAAGTCGGGAACTGCGCAAATTGATTATGAGCGCAAGTTAGAGGAAATTGAGTTAGAAAAGCGTGAAATCGACCAAAAATTAAAAATGGTAAATGATGCCGACGAAAAGTTAGCCGAAATGATTGCTCAATATAGCGAGAAATTTTATGAATTTGAAAAGCAACGAAAAGAAATAATACAAAAAGCTAAAAATCAGGCGGTTTCAATTATTGATAGCGCAAACCAAGTGATTGAAAAAACAATTCGCGACATTAAAGAGGTTAAAGCAGATAAGGAAAAAACGAAAGAGATTCGCAGCGAAGTGACACTATTGCGTAGCGAATTTAAGAAAGGAATAGAAAACGCTGAAAACGAGGAAGCACTAAAACCAATTGTACCACTGAGAAAGGAAAAAAGCAAAGCCAAGGAGGAAAATTTTGATTCCAAAATAAAAGTGGGAGATGCTGTTTTTATGATGGATATGGAGATTACTGGCGAAGTAGCAGAAATTAATGGTGATGATGTTACCATCAATTTCAATTCCGTTTTCTTCAGAACAAAAATGAAAAAACTGACAAAGATTAGTCAACGTGAGGCTCGAACTATTAAGCGGGGTGGTAATGCCAAATATAATGGCACTCGAATTGGTGACATTCTCAATGAAAAAGTTGCAAAATTTGATCCCAATATTGATGTGCGAGGAAAGCGTGCTGAGGAAACTTTGCAGATTATTGAAGCATTTATAGATGAAGCCGTACTACTCAACATACATCAAGTCAAGATTTTACACGGAAAAGGAAATGGAATTTTGCGCCAAGTTATTCGCAAGTTTCTAACGAAACGTTCCGAAGTAACGAGTTTCCACGACGAAGCTTTGGATCGTGGAGGTGAGGGCATTACCGTTGTTAATCTTTAATGATGATTTGCTTTTTTTTCGACTATACATATTAAAAATAATTGTATTTTTGCAGCCTCAAAAGCCACTTTAGCTCAGTTGGTAGAGCAACGCATTCGTAATGCGTAGGTCGCGAGTTCAAGTCTCGCAAGTGGCTCCCAATAGGTACTCAGTTCGGGTACCTATTTTTTTGTAAGTATAAATAACAAAAAACCACCTCGTAAGAGGTGGTTCTCATCAAACATTATGAACAAAATTTATGCTTCTTATTGTTCACAAGGAACAACAGAAACATAGGATTTTCCATTAGATTTTTTCTTAAACTGAACAGTTCCATCAATTAAAGAGAAAAGGGTGTGATCTTTACCCATTCCTACGTTAAGACCTGGATTGTGAACAGTTCCTCTTTGGCGGATAATAATGTTTCCGGCTCTAACTGCTTGACCACCGAAAATTTTCACGCCTAATCGTTTGCTTTCGGATTCACGACCGTTCTGTGAACTACCGACACCTTTCTTATGTGCCATACGACTATCTTTTTATTTGTTAATACTCAATTTAATTATAAGGTAATATCATTAATTTGAATAGAAGTCAAACATTGACGATGTCCATTCATTTTTTGATAACCTTTTCTTCTTTTCTTTTTGAAAACAAGAACTTTGTCACCTTTGAGGTGTTTCAAGACGGTGGCGGTTACTGATGCACCAGACACGGTGGGGGCGCCGACTCTTACATTACCGTCTGCATCTACAAGCATAACGCGGTCGAAATTAACTTGCGACCCTTCTTCAGCTTTGAGGCGATGAACATAGATCTTTTGATCTTTTTCAATCTTAAATTGTTGCCCTGCTATTTCTACGATTGCGTACATTTGTTAATGAATTTAGTTAATAATTTTGGGACGGCAAAAATATAAAAAATTCCATTACAAATCTAAAAAATGTAACATTTTGATAAACTTTTTCGTTTTCTGTTTGTCTTTATCATACTAATTTTTTAAAATGTTTGTAGTTATGAAACAAAATACGTTTTCTAAGACATTGATAATGACACTTTTAGCTGTTGTTATTTCTTCGTGTTATGCACAAAACTCCAATGAGAAAACTCAGAAAAATAGTGCAGGTTCAACTGCTAATTATGTTGATTTAACCTACGCTTCGGAGCAATCTGTACACGCAGTTGTCCATATTAAGACAGAATTTTTGAAGAAAAATTCCATTTGGGACGATTTTTTTGGGGGCAGTTTTTGGGGAGATTTTTTTGGTTCTTCACACGGGAATCAATATCCTGTTATGGCTGCTGGATCTGGCGTTTTAATATCTGCTGATGGATATATTCTTACTAACAATCATGTGGTAGAAGATGCCGTAAAGGTAACCGTAACCTTGAATAACAAACGTGAATATGAAGCAGAAATTATAGGAACTGACCCAGATGCTGACCTTGCTCTTATTAAAATTAATGATCAGGGGTTACCATATCTTCCGTTTGCTAACTCCGATGATGTTCGCATTGGCGAGTGGGTTATCGCTGTGGGAAATCCTTTTAATCTTACTTCTACCGTTACCGCAGGAATTGTGAGTGCAAAAGCTCGCAATCTGTCAATCTTAGGCTCTGATAATCCCAATGCAATTGAGTCGTTTATCCAAACCGATGCTGCTGTAAATCAAGGTAATAGTGGAGGTGCATTAGTAAATGTAAATGGTGAGCTAATCGGAATAAATACGGCTATCGCTTCTGGAACAGGATATTCTTTCGCCGTTCCTTCTAATATAGCTCGCAAAGTAGCTGACGATTTAAAAAACTATAGAAGTGTACAGCGTGCATACCTCGGTGTAGCGGTAATAGAACTTGATGGGAAAAAAGCTGATGAACTTCAACTTGATGAGGCTAAAGGTCTTCTTGTTGCCGCTATTTCAGAAAGTAGTGCTGCCGCTAATGGAGATTTGAGGGAAGGTGACGTGATACTTTCTCTAAACAATCAAGAGGTGAACACACTCTCCGAAATGAGAGGAGTGCTCTATCAATATTCTCCTGGAGATAAAGTAACTCTTCAGGTACTGAGAGGAAAAGAGATTCTAACTAAAGAGGTAGAACTTTATAATCATAAAGGGAATACTGAAATTGTTAAAAATCCAGAGGAAGAAGTGTTGCAATCATTAGGCGCAGCATTCGAAAATTTAACCTCTCAAGAACTGAAATTTTACCGCATAAAAGGTGGTGTTAAAGTGACAAAAATCTATCCTGGTCTTTTTTCTGAATCAGGAATCGAACCAGGTTTTGTTATCACAAGTATCAATGGTACAACAATTTACAATATAGATGAATTAAATAAGTTCTTTAAATATAATAAACGCCAATATATTTCGTTAGAGGGCGTGTACGATGACGGATATTATCGTTATACATATACTATACAATTACAATAAAATAATATGAGACAATTAGTAATTACAAAATCCATTACCAATCGTGACGGAGCTTCTTTAGATCGCTATCTTGCAGATATCGGTAGAGAGGGTTTAATTTCTGCAGAAGAGGAAGTGGAATTGGCGAGAAGAATTAAGGCAGGAGATAAGGAAGCCTTGGAAAAATTGACAAAGACAAATTTGCGATTTGTAGTTTCTGTTGCTAAACAGTATCAAAATCAAGGAATTGGTCTTCAAGATTTGATTAATGAAGGAAATTTAGGGTTGATTAAGGCAGCAACCCGCTTTGATGAAACTCGTGGATTTAAATTTATCTCTTTCGCTGTTTGGTGGATTCGTCAAGCTATTCATCAAGCTATCGCCGATCAATCTCGTATCGTTAGGCTTCCTCAAAACCAAGTGGGAACTATCAATAGAATGAAAAAAGAGATTGCTAAATTGGAACAGACTTTGCAACGTACTCCTACCATTGAGGAGATTGCCAACGTGTTAGATCTTCCAGAATATAAGGTTACCGAATTGCTAAAGATGAACTCCCGTACGCAATCTATGGATTCTCCCGTTACAGAAGATGACGACGTGAAATTCGTTGACACCTATATTCCTGATGATGATGAAAGAACTGACTCTAAATTGATTCAAGAGTCTATCAATACAGAAGTAGAAAAAGTTTTATCTATTCTTCCTGAAAACGAAAGAAATATTTTGAAACTCTATTTTGGAATTGATGCTCCGTACGAGTACACCTTGGATGAAATTGGAGATAAGTATGATTTGAGTCGTGAACGCGTTCGCCAAATCAAGGACAGAGCACTCAAACACTTGCGCCAAGAAGCTCGTAATAATAGAATCCTATCTATGTTAAAATAATCGAATATATTGCCTATAGATAAGATTTACTTTTTATATGTCTAAAAAGATACTGATTGTAGATAGAGTTCACCCTCTTTTAGTGGAAACACTATCAGAAAGAGGTTATCTCTGTGAAACAAATCAAACGTTAACACACAATCAATTTGTCGATTTACCCGATACCTACTATGGATTGATAATCCGTAGTAGGTTTCCTGTTGATAAGGTTGCACTCTCTTCCAAACCCAATCTGCGATTTGTATTACGCATAGGTTCAGGTGTAGAACATATTGATATTGATTATGCTAAAGAGTTAGGAATTTGTTGTTTAAGCACACCCGAAGGAAATGCAGGCTCCGTAGCTGAACATTGCCTCGGAATGTTGATTGCCGCTCTAAAAAATATTCCTATAGCAAACAACGAAGTGCGACAAGGAAATTGGTTACGCGAAAAAAATAAGGGGTCCCTTATAGAGACACATACCATCGGAATTATTGGATACGGAAACACAGGACCCGCTTTTGCAAAGATGCTTGCCCCTTTCGGCTGCACAATTTTGGCATACGATATTCGACCAGATTTCATTAGTGATCCCTATTGTCAAAAAGCTTCCCTCGACGAAATCTTAGAAAAATGTGATGTTATCTCCATACATATTAACTACACACCCGAAAATCACTATTTTGTGAATAGCGAGTTTCTAAACCGATGGAAAAATCCATTTATCTTAATTAATAGTTCACGCGGACAAGTGCTTAATTGTGATGACCTACTTCAATTTGTAACCCAAAATAAATTGCATTGTGCTTGCTTAGATGTTCTTGAATATGAAAATGTTAAACTTCAAATTCCTGAAAAAGAACAGTGGACAGATACTCTTCAAAAGATGATGGAAAACAAGCAATTCATTATAACCCCACATATTGCAGGACAAACTACCGATGCCGAACGTAAGCATGCTCTGTTTGCCCTCGAAAAAATTTTTGATTTAGAAAGATAGAACTAATTTTAAAAAATATAAGATGAAAAAAACAACACTTTACATCGTCGGTATAATCTTGTTGGTAATGGCTATTGTCGCTGTGATATTGGCTAAAAATGGAACTTTTCGTCCAGCTTCAGAGCGCGGCCCTGAAGCAGATTGTTTCGCAGTAAAAGATACTGCCGCCATCCAAAAGATTTTTATTGCTGACCAACGCGGAAATATGGTGCTTCTCTCCAAAAAAGAGGGCGCATGGTTCGTGAACGATTCAATGCCCGCACTTACCGAAAATGTAAACGACCTTCTATCAATTATCAGAAATATTACGGTGGTTCATACCGTTCAGAAAAAAGGACAACCTACTATCAATGAAGCTATTGCAAGAAGAGGTATTAAGGTTGAAATCTATCAAATTGCACCTAAGTTTTCTCTTTTCGGTATCAATTTTTCTGTAAAAGAAAGAAAGACTCAAGTTTATTATATCGGTGAAGCTACCCAAACAAATTTGGGAAATTATGCTTTGCTAGAAGGAGCAAAAGAGCCTTGCATTGTTTGTGTTCCTGGTTTTAGAGGTTATCTTTCACCTTTATATTCTCCTATTCCAACCAATTGGTATAGCCACACTTTATACCAAACCAAAATTACGCGTATCGCTTCTGTAGATTTTGTGGATTATGAAAATCCAGAGGAATCTTTTAGAGTAGAGAAGGTCGGAGCACGCTTCTTTAATGTATACAATTCTAAAAATGAGATTATTGCAGATTACGACACAACCAAATTAATCAATATGCTCTCCGAGTTCAGAGAACGAAATTATGTAGCTATTGCTCCCGAATTCTCTTCTGGCGAACGCGATACTATTGCACAAGCAATCTTTAAAACCATCACACTGAAAGATACGGAAGGCAAAGTTAGCTCTTATAGTTTCTATCGTCTGATGCAGTTAATGCAAGTATTAGAAGACGGTAACGAAACTGGAGAAACGGAATGGGTAGCTAATAAAGATGTGTGCTATGCGACAGAAGGAAACGACTTTTCAACGGTTTATCGTATCCAATATCATTACTTCCAACGACAAATGCAACCATTATCCTATTTCTTGAAGAGCAGTGAAGAGGAGTAATCGTGACGAATTTTTCATGCAACGATGTTTGCAATTGGCAGCTTTGGGCTTAGGAACTGTACAGCCAAACCCGATGGTGGGTGCTGTTATTGTGCACCACGACAAGGTAATTGGAGAGGGTTGGCATCGTAAGTATGGTGAACCCCATGCAGAAGTAAATGCTATAAATTCTGTAAAAAATCGAGAATTGCTCAAAGATTCAACGATTTACGTTTCTTTAGAACCTTGCTCACACTTCGGCAAAACACCACCATGCGCCGACTTAATCATCCAAAATCAAATTCCTAAAGTAGTAATTGCCGCTTCCGATCCCAATAAAAAGGTGAGCGGGAAAGGTATTCAAAAACTAAAAGATGCCAATATTGACGTGGTTAAAGATGTTTTATTAGAGCAATCCATCGTATTGAATAAACGTTTTTTTACCTATCATATTCTTCATCGCCCTTATATAATTCTGAAATGGGCACAGACAATTGATGGCTATATGGATGTGGAACGGGGCAGCGAAACTACACCCGAAAGTTATTGGATTACCAATCGCTCTTTGCGCGTACTCGCCCATAAAATGAGAGATGAAGAGCAGGCAATATTGGTGGGATATAATACCTTTATCAACGATAAACCACAATTGACCAACCGCTTGTTTGGTTCACATCAGCCATTGCGATGCGTTGCTACATCTACGCCTGAATCTATGCCCGAAGAAACACAAAATTTAGATTTCCTATTCCTTAATGAAGAACCGAACCAAATCATAAACGCTTTGTATGACAGAAAAATACAATCGGTAATTATTGAAGGCGGAAGAAAAACTTTGGAACGTTTTATTGCTGCTGATTTGTGGGACGAAGCTGTAGTTTTTGAAGGAAATCAATCTTGGAAAAAGGGATTAAAAGCCCCAATTCTAAATTTAGAACCTTCCAATATAAAAGAGTTTATAGATAATACAGTGAGATATTATCATAATCCATCTTCTCAAATTTTTAATGCATATACCCAATATTTTAAATAGATGTTTGAAGATACATATAAGACCATAGCAACAGTTTCGGAAGGAATTTACAAGGAGAAAGGTAGCAAGTTCTTAGCATTTGCCGTTCCTGTAGAAAATGAGGCTGAGGTAAAAGAGAAGGTGGCTTTTTACAAGAAACAATACCACGATGCACGCCACCACTGCTATGCTTATATTTTGGGTTATAATAAAGATGCCTATCGACAGAATGACGATGGAGAACCTTCTGGAACCGCAGGTAGACCGATTCACGGACAACTGCTATCAAAAGATGTTACCAACGTTTTATTGGTTGTAGTACGCTATTTTGGTGGTATAAAATTGGGTGTTAGTGGACTAATTACTGCATACAAAACAGCTGCTAAAGATGCATTAGAAAATGCTCAAATTATAGAAAAGATTGTTCAGGAACCCTACAAAATATCTTTCGATTACCAATATTTGAATAGTGTAATGCAGATTTTGAAAGATGAAAGCGTGCAAATTCTCAGTCAAGGTTACGAAAATAACTGTGTGGTGAATTTTAAGGTACGCAAGCGCGATGCTGACCGCTTTATTACGATGTTAAAAAAAATCGAAGGTCTCCAAGTAACCTGTTTATAGTTTCAATATCCTATAAAACTTTATACGATATCTGATTATTTGATACTGTCCCGAAAAGTGTGTAAAAATTGTTTGGGCAAAGAAATATTTTTTTAGGTAAAAAAAGGCAAAAAAAAACCGCCCTCGTTTGAGGGCGGTTATGGTATTGGGCGACGACCTACTCTTCCACCTGTTAGGGCAGTACCATCGGCGCTGTTGGGCTTAACTTCTCTGTTCGGAATGGGAAGAGGTGCTCCCCAACGCTATTATCACCGCAATCTCTTTAACGTCGAGTTGACGTATAGGATTGACAAATAACGGAAGAAAAAGCCTGTTTGTGTTGCAGATTGCTCCGCGCGAGTCTCGAACAAGTATCGGGTAATTAGTATCGCTCGGCTTTGCCATCACTGACTTTACACCTGCGACCTATCAACGTCATCGTCTATAACGACCCTTTAATGAAGCCTCATCTTGAGGTGAGTTTCGTACTTAGATGCTTTCAGCACTTATCTCATCCAAACGTAGCTACCCTGCGGTGCGGCTGGCGCCACAACAGGTACACCAGAGGTTTGTCCAACTCGGTCCTCTCGTACTAGAGTCAGGTCCTCTCAAGCTTCTACGCCCACAACAGATAGGGACCGAACTGTCTCGCGACGTTCTGAACCCAGCTCGCGTGCCACTTTAATCGGCG